>JBEDES010000006.1:0-82521 GCA_041175545.1 Actinomycetota bacterium | reverse complement strand
GGCGGAAGTGCCAATAAGTCTTTCTTGTATCAAGAAACTAAAGCGGTTTTAAACCCAGAATCTTTCATGACATGGCTTGATGAAAAACTCCGTTCAATCGGTACTGCAGCATGTCCGCCGTATCACCTTGCAATAGTCATCGGCGGAACAAGTGCCGAGCACACGGTTAAAACTGCAAAGTTAGCAAGTACAAAATACTTAGATTCACTTCCAACTACTGGAGATGCTGCAACGGGCCATGGTTTTCGAGATAAAGAACTTGAAGCCAAGGTTTTAGAACTAACTAGAACGCTTGGAATCGGAGCGCAGTTTGGTGGTAAGTATTTTTGCCATGACGTTCGCGTTGTTCGTCTTCCGCGCCATGGTGCCTCTTTGCCAATTGCAATCGCAGTTTCATGCTCTGCTGATCGTCAAGCAAAGGCCAAGATCACCAAAGATGGAATATTCCTAGAAGAGTTAGAGCGCGATCCTGCACACTTTTTGCCAGAGACAACTGACCTCCACCTCAATGACGCCGTCGTTGCAATTGATTTAAATCAGCCAATGGAAGCAATCCGAGCTGAGCTCTCCAAGCATCCTGTAAAGACACGAGTTTCATTAACTGGAACTATGGTTGTTGCCAGAGATTTAGCGCATGCAAAGATTAAAGAGATGATCGATTCAGGAAAGCCAATGCCTGAATACTTTAAGAAATACGCTGTTTATTACGCCGGTCCTGCAAAAACACCTGCAGGCTATGCATCTGGCTCATTTGGTCCAACGACTGCAGGTCGTATGGACTCATACGTGGATTATTTCCAATCACTCGGTGGCTCTATGGTGATGCTTGCAAAAGGTAATCGCTCTAAAGCCGTTACAAATGCTTGCAAAACTTATGGTGGTTTTTATCTTGGATCTATTGGTGGACCAGCTGCCCGACTTGCACAAGACTGCATCAAAAAAGTTGAGGTATTAGATTTTGAAGAATTAGGGATGGAAGCTGTGTGGAAAATTGATGTCGTAGATTTTCCAGCATTTATTGTTGTTGACGATAAAGGGCAAGATTTTTACGCCGAAACTTCTGTGCCGTTAAAGATCACTACTAAACCTGAAGTTTAATTAGTACCAGTTACTTCGCTTGTGCTTTGACAAAGCCTTGCAAGGCGTCTCATAGCGAATACTGATGTAACGAAGTCCCCAACGAATCTGAGTTACTGGATTTGTTCGCCAATCTGTTGAAACAACATCCATTTTGTTGGCAGGTAAAGCTTGAGCAATTCCATGCGCACCAGATCTTTTGTTGTGTGCTTTGTAGCGCCAGTTACTTTCCTCTGTCCATAACTTCTCTAAACATGCATATTGAACATGCTTGAATCCATATTCATTTAGCAGAATGTCTTTCGCGACTTTTTTTGCACCATAGGGCGTGCGAGCAAGTTCAACTTGAATGCTTGCCGCAGAAACTAAGGCCAAATCCTTCGAAAACATCGCCCCGGCGATCGTTGTGAAGCTCTCCCCTAGAAAGGAGGATTCTGAACCGGGATCGATTGCAACAACAGACTTGGAGGCCTCAGGTCCCACAACCAAATTCTCCGTCGCATTGGCACTGGGCAATAAAGCCACCGCCAGTAAAAGCCCAGCAATAAGAGTCCAGGCGACCATGGCTTTTTTCGTGAACATTCCTGCAATGGTTGTTATCGAACTCATCCCTGGTACTCCCTTCTGACTCATCTCTTTGGACTAGATCCCTAATCCTGTGGCTTTCACCCTTGCTGTTTTATCTACTTCAGTCCCATGGCCAAACAGCCTCAAAAGAGGCTTGATGACCTACGGGGATGGCTCTATCGTGCGCCACGAGGGCACCTCGGGCAAATCTAAGTACGCTAAAGTCGCAAATTCACAGGTAACTTTTTTATTGTGGACTGGTAAAACCGCAGGTCAGTTAGGGTAATGTCCGAAATGCACCAAATGTGACTGTGAGATTGAATTAGGGGCGTTTAGCCCGAGACTGGACCTTCTAATAGCTCGGTGACCAGGGCTGCAATTGGCGAGCGCTCGCTTCTGGTCAAAGTAACGTGGGCAAAGAGCGGATGGCCCTTCAAAGTTTCGACCACAGCCACAACTCCGTCATGGCGACCGACCCGCAGATTGTCTCTTTGGGCAATGTCGTGGGTTAAAACCACTCTGGAGGCTGTTCCGATTCTGGAAAGGACGGTCAACAAGACACCGCGCTCTAGAGATTGAGCTTCGTCAACGATCACAAAGGAGTCGTGAAGTGATCGGCCACGTATATGGGTCAGCGGCAAAACTTCGATTAAGCCTCGGTCGATGATTTCATCGATAACTGCCTGACTAACCAAGGCCCCCAAAGTGTCAAAGACTGCCTGAGCCCATGGCGACATCTTCTCGCCTTCAGACCCTGGTAGGTAACCCAACTCTTGGCCGCCAACTGGATAGAGCGGGCGAAATATAACTACCTTCTTGTGAAGACGCTTTTCCATTACTGCCTCTAGCCCGGCACACAATGCCAATGCTGACTTACCAGTTCCTGCTCTCCCACCCAGGGAGACAATTCCAATGGTTTCATCCAGCAAGATATCGAGTGCAATTCTTTGTTCGGCGCTTCGACCATGTAACCCAAAAGCTTGGCGATCTCCCCTGACTAACTTCAATTGTTTGTCAGCGGTAACACGTGCCAGTGCGCTGTTTTTCTGAGAATGCAAGACAACACCGGTGTGAACCGGAAGTTGATGAGCCGCTTCATGATCTGCAAGCTCGCGTGCATAGAGATCATCTATGACCGATGAATCAACGTGCAACTCTTCTATGCCGGTCCATCCGCTGTTTGAAACCAATTCAGCGAGATACTCCTGAGCTTCAACACCTACGGAGGAAGCTTTGACGCGAAGAGGTAAATCTTTTGTGACTAGTACAACTTCTTTGCCATCAGACATCAGGTTTTTTGCAATTGCAAGAATCCTTGTGTCATTGGTTCCATCACGCAAAAAGCCATGAGGCAAAGTCGAAAGATCTGTGTGGTTTAGTTCGACAGATAAAGTGCCGCCCTCGGGTGTAATCGATAGCGGTTTATCTAATCTTCCGTGAGATATCCGCAAGTCATCTAATGCTCTAAGGGCTGCCCGTGCAAAATAGCCCAACTCCGGATGATCTCTTTTTGTCTCAAGCTCACCGATTACTGAGATCGGAATTATCACTTCATGTTCGGCAAACTTGAGCAGTGCCCCTGGGTCTGCAAGCAAAACGCTGGTATCTAAAACAAAGGTTTTTCGCCCTTTTTGAACCTTAGCAGCCAATGCTTACTCCTACATTTAATTGTGTGAGGGATTAGTTCTAATAGTGAAAAGGTAGAACTAATTGGCTATTAATTTGCGCAGACACGCTAGCGATAAAAGTGAAATTTGAACTACTTATTTATGAACCAAAACGTCGCTGCCTTACAGAGTATGAACGCAAGGCACGAAGAAAATCAACCCGTCGAAAATCTGGCCAATACGCTTCGCAAAAGTAGTACTCAGATGCGGCGCTTTGCCACAGCAAGAAGCCTCCTAAGCGTTGTTCACCTGAGGTACGAATCAAAAGTTCGGGATCTGGTTGACCGGCTGTATACAAAAACTTTGAAATATCCTCTGTCGTTAGTTGTGAAGCTGCATCAGCAAGTGAGCGTCCGGCCTTGTCTTCCTGACTCATGTAGCTTTTAACTGCATCCACGATCTCTCGTCGTCCGCCATAACTAATAGCAACATTAACCTCTACGCCATCGTTTCGAACCGGTTTTAAGGCGGTGAGTTTTTCTTCGAGCCACTTGGGCAGTAAATCCAATGCGCCCACGGCCTTGATATTCCAGCGACCTGTTGCCGCTAACTCATCAACGGTATCTCCAATTATTTTTAGTAAATCATCAATTTCTTCTTGAGAACGTTTGAAGTTATCCGTTGAAAGCAACCACAACGTAACAACTTTAACTTCAGCCTGATCACACCATCCCAAAAATTCAATAATTTTTCCAGCACCTGCTTTATGTCCATGTGGATCGTGAGCAGTTGGATTTGATTTAGCCCATCTCCTGTTTCCATCCAGAATAACTCCAACATGGTGGGGAGTTTTTGAGAAATCAAGAGATCGAACTAAACGCCGTTCATACAGTGGATAAAGCAGCGATTTAATTAACTTACGAATACTGACGAACAACTCTGCGCTCCGCAGCAAATGAGGCAATTGGGAGTGTGCCGGCAAGAATTAGCCAAACAGTCTTTTTAAGTGACCAACGTGCCTTTGTCGCAAATTGAAGAGCAGTTAAAACATATGCCGCGTATATCCATCCGTGAACAAATGGGATCCAGGCAACCATCGACTTCCAATCATCATTATTGAAAAGATAGGCAACTGGTAAATCTACAAACCACAAAAGCAAAGACATTACTCCTGCAATTATGGCCATAACTCTAAACCGCTTCAGTGCACCGCTCATGTGCTAACTCTACGACGATAAAAGGGTAGAAAGACAACAACGACGGCCATTAACCACCAAATAACTACATATGAAAGGTGCTGCCAATAAAAGCCAGGGATTCGAGACTGTAATTTCTCTGGGACAACTCTTGTGCGTTCGAGTAATTGATCTCTTGTGGCCTCAGATGTTGCAACCACGTACCCGTCAAATAAATCCAAATCAGTCAAAGATGTAACAACTGCGCTATCTAATCTCGAAATTTCACCAGGTAGGTTTCTGGCTCGATCTCCATCTTGGCTGGCAACTAATAAGCCCTCGATTTGAATATCCATAGATTGCTGAATATCTGGATTTAATAATCTTTCAGACCACAGTCCACGGACAACCAATATTGCTGAATTTTCATTGACCTGCAAAAGCGCAGACTCCCAATCTTGAATAACTCCATTTCCATCTTTTTGATTTGCAGATTTGAAGTTCGCAATGTATTTACCTGTGACTGAAACGGTTCTATTCAAGGCAGATGCAGGGATTGCTTGGCGTGCTCTTGTAATGGATTCAAGTGGAACCACATTTGTATCAACAGCCGTAGCAACTTGTAAGGACTCTTTTAAATCTGCTGCTCGCTGTAATTGCCAAAACCCTAAAGATACAAAAAGAGCAGTAACGAGTAATACTGCGACTATTTGGCCAGCTTTGGTGAGAAAACTACTCTTGTGAGTCATCACTTCGATTAACACCCATGAAACGCTTGTAAAAACTGCGCAACAGGAATGCAACGGCAATTACCAGCAGGCCAACTGTCAGAGAACCTGCTGAGCCCATGAATACATCTTCTTCCATGAGACAATCATGTCATGCAATCGCAAAGCCCGTTTGATTACGATGACCGCTACGGCATAAAAAAGGGTCGTAACTGGGTTGGTTTTGCAGTTTTTATCGCAGTTGCTGGTATCGGATGGCTCACATGGGCCGGTCTTCACCATTCAAATCCGCCAATCAGAGTTCAATTGATTTCATTTACTGTTGAAAGCGATCGTGAAACTTCTATTCGCTACTCAGTTGATAGAAATGGCGTTGATGGCCCAGTAGTTTGTACCTTAATTGCCCGGGATTACTACAAGAACATTGTTGGTCAATTAGATGAAGAAATTCCAGCTGGGCAAGGAAAAGTTGAACTCAGAACTATGGTTTCCACACGCATAGAGGCTGTTAACGCAGACGTATTGAGTTGTCGGCCTAAGTAAGTAACCAGTACCGTTAGACCTTATGACGCAGACATGGCTTACTCAAGAAGCAGCTGATCGCTTGCAAAGTGAACTCACCTTCCTCGAAGGTCCGGGTCGCAAAGAGATCACTGCAAAGATTGAAGCTGCGCGCGCAGAAGGTGATTTAAAGGAAAACGGTGGTTATCACGCAGCTCGCGATGAGCAGGGCAAAATGGAAGCCCGAATTCGTCAGTTAAAACAAATGTTAGAAACAGCTCATATCGGAACACCACCTGCGAGTGCGGATGGAAAAGTTGGATCAGGAATGGTTGTAACTGCCATTATCGCCGGAGATGAGATGAAGTTCTTACTTGGTTCTCGGGAGATTTCATCAGGTGATTTAGATGTCTATAGTGAAAATTCACCGTTAGGTGCTGCGGTCCTTGGCGCTGAAATAGGAATGAAAGTTAGTTATACCGCGCCAAATGGTCGTGAAATTTCAGTTGAAATCGTTGCTGCTGAATTTTATGCCTAACTTGCCTGCCTCTATCTAATTAAAGAAATAAAGCAGAAATCAAGAACAGATCAAGCAGAAGTATTTTTATACTTGCGAATACTCAGTGGGATAAAGATCAGCATTAATAAGGCCATATAAATTAAAGATGTAGCTAATGGGTTTTGACTTGGCCAGGAATTAGCTGTGGCACCAAATTGATTTTCCAATCCAAATAGCTGACGACAGGCCGCAACCATTGATGAAACTGGATTCCATTCCGCGAAGTACTGGAGCACTCGAGGCATTCCCGTTGTTGGCGCAAATGCATTAGATAGGAAAGTAAGTGGAAATGTCACAATAAATCCAACATTCTGTACGGTTCTAGCATCCTTAACGGATAATCCAACAAAAATGCCGATCCAAGAAAGTGCATAACCAAACATAAAAAGAAAAAAGAAAGCAAGAGTTATTTGAAGTATTCCTGACGTTGGACGCCAACCAACTACGTAACCAGTTGTGGCCATAATTGCCAGCACCAAAATATTTAGAAGTGCATCTCCAAAAGTTCGACCAGTTACCACAGCGCCTCGAGAAATTGGCAGAGATCGAAAGCGATCAATCAACCCTTTTTTCATGTCTTCTGCCAGGCCAGATGCGGTAGCAACAAGAGTAAATGCCACTGTCTGAACAAATATGCCAGGCATTAATAGCTGCACATATCCACCAGGTTGACCGGTATCAATTGATCCACCGAAAACATAACGAAACAAAAGAACAAACATCACTGGTTGGATGGTTGAGAAAATAAGAACCTCAGGCACGCGTGACAGCTGCAAAAGTTGGCGCTTGGTAATTATAAGAGCATCACTGATGGCGTGATTCATTTCTTTCGCCCCTTCTTTGGTGTGGCAGGTTCTGCGCTAATTTCTTCTGCAACGTGTCCAGTCAATGATAAAAACACATCGTCTAGCGATGGACGCCTTAAGCCAATATCTAGTGGATGAATTTTGGCATCATCTAGGGCGCGCAAAGCCTCCAATAAATCTTTAGAGCCATTTACAACAGGTGCGCTAACAGTCCTTGTATTTACATATGCACTATGTCCACTGACCCGAGTCACAATTTCTTGAGTTTTTGCGATGTCGGCATTATCTACAGTGATCTCTAGCTTTTCCCCACCCACTTGAGTCTTTAACGCATCAGAAGATCCTCTAGCAATTACAGTTCCCCGATCAATTACAGCAATGTCATCTGCCAGTTGATCTGCCTCTTCAAGATACTGAGTGGTCAGAAGAACTGTTACGCCACCTGTTACAAGCTCTTGGATAACGCTCCACATGTCTTGGCGACCACGAGGATCCAAACCTGTTGTCGGTTCATCTAAAAACAAAACTTTTGGTCTAACAATTAGAGATGCAGCCAGGTCTAGTCGACGACGCATTCCACCTGAATATGTGGTGATCGGTCTTTTGGCTGCTTCGGTTAAATCAAAGCGCTCTAACAATTCATTGGCGCGATCAACAGATTTCTTGCGACCTAAATGATACAAACGCCCAAACATAACTAAGTTGTCCCAGCCAGTTAATGTCTCATCTACGGCTGCATATTGACCAGATAGTCCAATAACTTCGCGAACTTTTTCGGGGTTCTTAATTACATCAATACCTGCAACTGTTGCCGATCCAGAATCCGGCTTTAATAGTGTTGCAAGAATTCGAACAGTGGTGGTTTTCCCAGCACCGTTTGGACCTAAAACTCCTAAAACAGTTCCTTCTTCAACATCTAATGAAAGATCATTAAGTGCCTTAACTTCACCATTTCGATAGGTTTTTACGAGGTGTTTGGCTTCTACTGTCTTCACGGAGTAACCTTACCAAAATGAGCAATAACAATTCATTACCCACGACACCAAAAAACTTCACACACAAAGAAATTATGGTGATACTCGGCGGTTTAATGTCGGGGATGCTCCTTGCAGCCCTTGATCAAACAATTGTTTCAACCGCCCTAAAGAGCATTGTGGAAGAATTCAATGGATTAAATCATTACACCTGGGTCGTCACTGCATACCTTTTGACCTCAACAGCTTCAACTCCACTATACGGAAAAATCTCGGATATCTACGGTCGTCGAATCGTTTTTCAATTCGCTATCGTCACATTTCTTGTAGGGTCATTCTTAGCTGGAGCATCACAAAACATGGAACAGCTGATTGCATTTCGTGCTCTTCAAGGTTTGGGTGCGGGCGGTTTAATGGCTCTAACATTTGTAATTATTGGAGACATTGTTTCTCCACGCGAACGTGGGCGTTACCAAGGTTACTTCGGCGCCGTTTGGGGACTTTCTTCAGTTGCTGGCCCGTTACTTGGTGGATTCTTTTCCGACCGTGTTGAGTTATTTGGTATCACTGGGTGGCGTTGGATTTTTTATATCAATCTTCCAATTGGTATTGCTTCTTTAATTGTAACTTCGGCCGTATTGCACATTCCTAAAGTTAAGCGTGAACATTCGATTGACTACCTTGGTGCATTATTAATGGTGAGTTCTGTAACGCTCGTTCTCCTTTCAACAGCAGTCTTTGGTCCACAAAATGGTTGGACAGATCCAAGAACGGTTGGATATTTACTTGCAGGATTAATCCTAGCTGTAATGTTTCTATTTTGGGAAAAGCGAGCTAAAGAGCCAATTCTTCCTCTCTATCTATTTAAGAATCACACATTTTCTTTGACGTCATTACTTGGCGCTGTAATAGGAGCTGGAATGTTTGGCGCAATCGTCATGTTGCCACTTTATTTGCAGGTAGTTAAAGGTGATAGTGCAACTACGGCAGGATTGAAACTAATCCCTCTAATGCTTGGCATTGTTACAACTTCAATAATTTCCGGAAAATTGATCTCTAAACATGGCCACTACAAGCGTTTTCCAGTTGCCGGTACTTTTCTAATGACCGCAGGAATACTACTGATGACAAGGCTTGAGATAGACACCCCATTTTGGCAGATTTCAATTTATGCAGTGATGGTGGGCGCTGGACTTGGACTTTCCATGCAAACAATTGTCATTGCCTTGCAAAACTCTATTGACTTCAAAGATATGGGTGTGGCCACAAGTTCAAATACTTTCTTTCGCTCACTAGGTTCAGTTTTTGGTACAGCGATTTTTGGAAGTATTTTGACTAATCGAGTAAGTCATTATCTAGAAAGTAATTTCACACAACTTTCTACGACAAATCCTGCCGCACTAAATGGCTTTGATATGAGTAAGTTAGAGGGAATAAGCGATAACACAGCAGTGCTTAATACGCTGCCACTAGAGATCAAAACCACAGCACTAGAAGCGTTCGTTAGTTCATTCCACATTGTTTTTTATGCCGCTGCCCCTGTTACTGCACTTGGATTCTTGCTGGCACTTATGCTTCGTGAGATGCCACTGCGCACAAATAAAGAGTATGCAGCCGCCCGAGAGGATGCCGCAGGAGAAGCACTGGGTTGATCACATCACCATTTAAGGGGTTGCCGCGGGAAGTCTCTATTCTTATTGCGGCCTCTTTTTTTGTCGCCGTAGGTTTTGGAATTGTTATGCCTGCTATTCCAGTCTTTGCAAAATCTTTTGGAGTAAATAATGCAGCAATTGGATTTATGGTTTCTGCTTTTGCAATTACACGCTTTGCATCTGGTTTAATCTCTGGAACATTGACAGATCGATTTGGCGAAAAACGTGTATTTGCAACGGGAGTATTTATGGTTGCATTTTTTACTTTCCTAGCTGGTATCGCACAGAACTACACCCAGCTACTAGTTTTTCGGGCAGCAGGCGGCTTAGGTTCTTCAATGTTTTCAGTTGCAGCAGGGTCAGTAATCATGCGAGCAGTCGATGACAATCACAGAGGTCATGCTCAGTCTGTATACCAAGGTGCCTTCATATTAGGTGGAATCGCTGGGCCTGCTATCGGAGGGCTGTTGTCCATCATTTCACTTCGTGCACCATTTTTTGTTTACTCAATCATGCTTTTTATTTCTGGTGTTGTTGCACTAGCGTTCTTAAAGGGTGAATCTGTGATGCCTCACTTGAGTAAATCAAAGGAAATAGAGTCAACAAATTTGAAACAAGCATTTGCAATGCAGCCATATCGAATTGCGTTGGTTCTAGCATTCATCTCTACTTGGGTATTTTTTGGTATGCGAGCATCGATACTTCCAATCTTTGTTACGGAAGAGCTTGATTCCACAACCGCTGTTGTGGGTTATGGACTAGCGCTTTCGGCTATATTGCAAGGAATATTCCTACTGCGGGGTGGCCGCTTTTCTGATTCTAAAGGGCGAAGGGCCGCGTCAATTATTGGAGCTAACGTAGTAATGGTTGGCGTTCTACTTTTAACCTTTGCAACAAATATCTGGATCTTCTTGCTATCAATGGCAGTGCTTGGCTTTGGTGGCGCATTTCTTGCGACAGTTCCTGCAAGTATTGTGGGAGACATCATTAAGGGCAAAGGTGGCAAAGTAATTGCTGTCTTTCAAATGGCCGGTGATGCCGGAATGATTGTTGGCCCTGTTGTAATTGGATGGCTTGCAGATCTTTACTCATATCGAATTGCCTTTGGAGCATCGGCTGCAATTTTCTTAATTGCTTTATATTTGGCCTATCAAATTCCAGAGACTAGAAATGCCGAAGGGCCCCAGGTTAATAACCTGAAGCCCCTCGATGAAGATCTTTAATTAGTCGTTGCCACGCAAGATTGAAAGCAAGCGAAGAACTTCCATGTACAACCAAACGATTGTAACCATTAGTCCAAATGCTGCTCGCCATGATTCTGTCTGTGGAACTCCTGCATTGATGCTGTTTTGAATCTGATCAAAATCTAGAATCAAGAAGAATGCTGCAAGCACCATTCCACCAGCTGCAAGAATAAGACCAAATCCACCGATGCTATAAAGGCTTGCACCGAAGAATGATCCAACAAGTGAAACCATTGCCAAGACAAAGTAGCCCAAAAGCGCAGTCATTAGCACCTTAGTGAACTTAGGAGTTACACGAATACGTCCACTCTTGTATGCAAACAACATTGCAGCAAACGCTGAAATTGTTACCAAAATTGCTTGGCTTACAATTCCGTCATAAACCGTGTTGTACATGTTGCTCAATGTTCCTAGTGCCAAACCTTGGAATGCAGCATATGCAATAACTAGTGCTGGCTTAACTGTCTTGCTAAATACATTTACCATCGCAAGAACAAGTCCACCAATAAAGCCGAGCATTAACGCTCCGCCACCGAGGTTAAGTGTCCATGCGCCCGCACCAACTGTTACAAGAACTGCAAACAGAATTGCTGTGCGAGTCACAACATCATCAATTGTCATACGACCAGTGCGAAGTGATGATGCAGCTGGTGAGTTATACAAATTCTCTAGCGCTGCTGGGTCTGAGTTAATTGTGCTCGGATCAAATGCAGCGTATCCACGCTGATTAAACGCCCGTCCTAAAACAGGGTTTGAACTGCGCATATCTTTTTCTCCTTCTTTCAAGCCCTGAGAATTTCCCAAGGTTTTCAAGCACCATAATCGTACGGTGCCTCAACTTTGCAGGCCAATTAATGTGGGCTGAAATGCTTAAAAGGTACTGAGAGATGGTGCCCCGAGTGGGGGTCGAACCCACACTGGGAGGATTTTAAGTCCTCTGCCTCTGCCATTGGGCTATCGGGGCGTTACCAAGTTAGTTACAAGCGGAGGTAAATCTACACTTATTTTTTGGATCTAAATCCCACAATTACCTTCTCCAAAATACATAAATCATTCGTAGTTCATCTGGTGATGGCAATTGAGAGCGCGATGCCATCCAAAATATCTGTCTCAGAGGCGATGAATTGTGAAGCCTTGGTAGCTTTCATAACCTCCGAAAGAACTAAGGATCCTGCAGCAATCACATCAACTCGACCAGGATGCATATAACCAAGATTGCTGCGCTCGTCTCTACTCATTGCCAGAAACATTTCGGAAACTTTATGGACTTGCGTTGCAGAAATACGAGAAAGATGAATTGAATAACGATCATAAACATCCAACTCAAGAGCTGCAGCTGCAACAGTTGTGGCTGTTCCAGCAACTGCTACAAGTGTTTTCGCATTGGTAATTGGAACCACTTTAGCTGCTTGTGCAATCGCCTCTTGTATATCTGAGCGAGCCAATTGAACTTGGCTTTCGGTTGGAGGATCATTTGTAAAGTGACGCTCACTCATTCGAACACATCCAATATTGACACTTTTTGCTGATTCAACTTTTGAATTACCGAAGACAAATTCAGTTGATCCCCCACCTATATCTACGACAAGAAAAGGCCCAGAATTGGGATCTAACTCTTGAATGGCGCCAATAAATGATAGTTCGGCTTCTTCAACTCCGGTGATAACTTCAACATCGATTCCTAGTCGTTCACGAACTCCATCAATAAACAATGTTCGATTAGTTGCATCTCTGGTTGCACTTGTTGCACAAAAACGAATCTTTTCAACACCTCTCCTTGCGATTTCTGCTGCAAATTTATCAACGGCCGCAAGTGTTCGGGCAATTGCATCTGGATGGAACTCTCCTGTTTTATCAACGCCTTGCCCAAGACGAACTACTTCCATGTCTCGCACAACTTCGCGAAGTTTGTTTGACTCAACATCTGCAATTAAAAGTCGGATTGAATTTGTACCGCAATCAATTGCTGCTACCCGCATGGATTGCTCTTCCACCACTGCGGTAGTTGCTCTAAAGCTTCATCTCCTAGTGGATTTACATCTGGACCTGCCGCCAAAGAATGTGCAACTAATGAGTGCAAACATTTGACTCGATTGGGCATTCCACCAGCAGAGACATTCTCAACCTCTGGTACATCCATTTGAAGAGCAGAACGTGCTGCAATGTAATCATCATGGGCAGCAGCGTATGCACCAGATAACTGTGGATCGGTTTCAAGGCGATCATTCATCTGCCCCATTAATCCAGTTGTTTCAAGAGTTGAAATCACAGCAGTTAAGCGGGGACATGTTGCGTAGTAGAAAGTTGGAAAAGGTGTTCCATCTTCAAGTCTTGGCGGTGTCTCAACAACTGCAGGCTTTCCGCAAGGACACCGATATGCAATTGCATGTACGTCACGAGGTGTGCGACCAAGCTGAACTTCGATGCAATCTAAATCTGCTTGAGAAACATCTCTCATTTACTATCTGTCTCACTTATTGACGCAATTAATCGTGCATACCAAGGTTGTCCATCAGTAAGTGCGCTAGCAATTTCAGTTGTATTTTCCTCTGAACGTGTCGTCGAGCCATCTACAACAATGTATTGACGCTCTCCTGGCAAAACAAAATGTAAGCGTTCGCGGGCTTGAGATTTTATGTATTCAGGATCTTGCCAACGCAGAAGCTCTTCACGAGCATTTTGTAGAGCTACATTGTCTGCTGAGAGTTGAGATTCCAGTGCGCTAATTTGAGCGCGCTGTGTGAAGTAATGCTTAATAGGTGGTGCAATAGCAAGGGTTAAAACAAAAAGAATTGCAATAAATGCCAAGGCACGATTATTGGTACGACGGCGAAAACTTAATTGTCGACGTGCCATCAGAAGTATTTATCCTTTAAAGCGTGGAAATGCATCACGCCCTGCATATATTCCGCCATCTTCTAACTCTTCTTCAATTCGAAGAAGTTGGTTGTACTTTGCTACACGCTCTGATCTAGCAGGTGCACCTGTTTTGATCTGTCCGCAATTAAGAGCAACCGCTAAATCAGCAATTGTCGTGTCTTCGGTTTCTCCAGATCTGTGACTCATCATGCTGCGGTAATTAGCGCGGTGGGCCATTTCTACAGCATCAATAGTCTCTGTCAGGGTTCCAATTTGATTTACCTTTACCAGCAAAGCATTTGCAGTATTTCCTTCAATTCCACGCGATAGTCGCTGCGGATTTGTTACAAATAGATCATCACCAACGATTTGAATTCTAGATCCCAGAACTTTAGTCATCTGTGTCCAGCCAGCCCAATCTTCTTCATTCAGTGGGTCTTCGATGGAAACAATTGGATAGGCATCAACTAAAGATGTGTAATAAGCAATCATTTCATCTGAACTCTTTGACGCTCCTTCAAATGTGTACATACCCTTTTCGTGAAATTCTGTTGCAGCAACATCCATTGCTAATGCAATCTGGCTTCCAGGTTTAAATCCTGCAGCTTCAATCGCCTCTAGAATCAAATCTAAAGCTGCGCGGTTGCTTTCAAGGTTTGGTGCAAAACCACCTTCATCTCCCACTGACGTTGCTAAGCCGCGCTTCTTTAGAACGGCTTTTAGTGCGTGATAGATCTCGGCGCCCCAACGAAGTGACTCACGAAATGTTGGTGCACCAATTGGCGCGATCATGAATTCTTGAATATCAACATTTGTATCTGCATGTGCCCCACCATTGAGAATGTTCATCATAGGAACAGGAAGCACATGTGCATTTGGTCCACCCAAATAACGGAACAACGAAAGATCGGCAGAATCTGCTGATGCTTTTGCAACTGCAAGTGATGCACCAAGAATGGCGTTTGCACCTAGACGAGACTTATTTGGAGTTCCATCTAGTTCGATCATCGCAGTATCAATCAAGCGCTGATCTTGCGAATCGTAGCCAACAATCTCTGATGCAATTTCATTGTTAATAAATGCAATTGCCTTTTCAACGCCTTTACCTAAATATCTCTTGCCACCATCTCGAAGTTCAGATGCTTCAAACGCTCCAGTTGACGCTCCACTTGGTACGGCTGCACGTGCCTGTGTTCCATCTTCTAATTCAATTTCAACTTCAACCGTTGGGTTTCCACGGGAGTCAAGAATTTCACGAGCACCTAATGCCTGGATAATTGCCACGTACGTCTCCTCTGAGTTTTATTCTTTCTCGCCGACCTCAACTCTGAAATCGCACTGGTTTATACATTCATTCTGATGCTATAGAGCCAATACTATCGTGAGTTAACTCTGAGTCTTTGAGCGAATCTGATCACTTACTCGTAGCGCTTCCTTTCGAAGGGCTGCCTCGGCATCAATTCCATTGGCGTGAGCCCATGCGATAACTGCATGTAGTGCTTGGCCCACGGCGCTTTCATCGGCATGCCCCTCTAAATTATTTGCTTCAGGGACGTCCACAAGCACATTGAATTTTTCCGCGCGATACAAGAGTTTTTCTAGCAAGGGTAAGGCTGGCTGTGAAAGAGCCACTCCATCAACTGGTGAAGTTCGACCTTTTTCTTTCTTTTTTATCTCTTCCCAATTTTCTAAAACCTCTGCAGATCCACTAACTTCAAGGCCAGCAAACACGTGGGGATGTCTACGAATTAACTTGTCAGCAATTCCTGCTGCAACTTCTTCAATTGTAAAAGGATCTGTGAGGTGATCTTCCGCCATTCGCGCATGGAAATAAACTTGGAGTAAGACATCGCCTAATTCTTCTCGCATATCAATGCGATTTCCATTTTCAACCGCTTCAATAAATTCGTAGGACTCTTCTAGAAGATACTTAAGTAATGACTCATGAGTCTGCTCGGCATCCCATGGACATCCCCCAGGAGAGCGCAATGTATCCATGACTTCAACTAATCGTTGAAGCTCCGATCCTTGCATTGTGATTTAGTTTCCAGATGGCGTGACTGCAGAACCTGCAGCATCTTTTGCAACTACATCAGCAATCTCTGAATCCCAAGTACCGTATCTAGGATTTACAGTGACTCCAAGTTCTTTTGCTTTTGCAATTATCAGTCTCTGAACCTCGGCACCTACTTGCTCTTCAGGTACTCCACTTGATGCAATGAGATAGCTGATTTTATCTGAGAAAGTTCCTGTCTCAATGTAAAGGTCTAAATCTTGTGCTGCTATACCTGCAGCTACGAGTGCAATCGGTAGTTGATCCGCTCCACCAACTTGTTGCAAAATCGCTGCTCGCTGTGTATCAATCTCGGCTTTTGTTACAGATATTTTTAGCTCTGCACCAACTTCACGAAAGAGCACTCCAAATAAATGACGACGTAATTGCGTTTGATTAAGTTCTTCACCGGTTTCAAGTTGCATCTGTGATGTATCAGTACCAGTACGTTCGGCAAGAATTGCATCAACACTTCCTTGAACTGTTGCCTGTGAGATTCGTGTTGCGCCAACTGTTGCTGCTGCACCAACTTGCGCACATCCTGAGAGCACGACTGCCAATGCAGCAACTGCAACAATAAGAACTTTTTTCACAATGATCTCGCCTTCTTTTGCTTAGCCAAATTGATTAAGGGCCTCTACGACCCAGGCCAGAAGAGAAGTATCCACTATTTCTGGAGCGTTTGCTGACGGGTTCCAGACTTCTGCTTTGGGTAAGGCAACTAAAGCAGTATTTGTGGTGGCCTTGTAAATGGAACCTGGATACATGCGAGCTAAGCGAAGCTGCTTTGACTCTGACAAAACCAAGGGCGAGAACCGTAGAAATTTTCCTTGCACAATGACTTCCGTTAATTTCAAAGCCTTTGCTTGCGCCCGTAGTGATGCAACACCCAATAAAGATTGTGCTTCCAGTGGCAAGGGGCCAAAACGATCAATGAGTTCAGATTCAATAGAAGCTACATCATCTGCTGACTTAACATCGGCTAATCTGCGATAAAGATCCAATCGCAAACGTTCGCCGGGTACATACTCAGTTGAAAGATGAGCATTGATAGGTAACTCTACTTTGCACTCTAGAACTTTCTCATCTGTCTCAATGATTCCAGACTTATAGTCTTGAACTGCCTCGCCCACCATTCTCATGTATAAATCAAAACCAACATCTGCAATATGTCCAGATTGCTCTCCACCTAAAAGATTTCCAGCACCACGAATCTCCAAGTCTTTTAAAGCTACGCGCATTCCCGCACCTAAATCTGTATTTGTTGCAATTGTTGTCAAGCGTTCGTGCGCCAGCTCCGATAAAGGTTCTTCGGCCGAGTAAAGAAAATATGCATACGCCCTTTCGCGGCCTCTTCCAACACGCCCTCGAATCTGGTGTAGTTGAGAAAGTCCGAATCGGTCGGCACGTTCAACTATCAAAGTGTTTGCATTTTGAATATCTAAACCACTTTCAACGATCGTTGTGCAAACTAAAACATCAAAATCACGGTTCCAGAAAGCCAAAATGACATCTTCTAACTCACCTTCAGACATTTGCCCATGTGCTACACGAATGCGCGCCTCTGGTACCAATTCTTTTAAGTGCAGCGCTGTTCGATCGATGCTTTCTACTCGATTGTGTAAGTAGAAGATCTGACCATCTCGCAAAAGCTCACGATGAATTGCAGCAGCAATCTGCGCGTCCTCCGCAGGGCCAACGTAGGTCAATATTGGATGCCGCTCCTCTGGTGGAGTAGTAATCGTAGACATTTCGCGAATACCTGTTACTGCCATTTCTAATGTGCGCGGAATTGGGGTAGCAGACATTGCTAAAACATCAACTGTGGTTCGTAGCTTCTTTAAAGACTCTTTTTGCTCAACTCCAAAACGTTGTTCTTCATCAACAACTACAAGTCCTAGATCTTTAAACACAACATCGCTTGAAAGTATGCGATTTGTACCGATAACTACATCAACACTTCCAGTTTGCAGCGCACTAAGAATTTCTTTGCTCTCTTTAGCAGAGTTAAAGCGAGATAAGCCTGCAACCTTTATCGGAAACCCAGAGTATCTTTCTATAAATGTCTTGGTGTGCTGCTGAACAAGCAGAGTTGTTGGAACTAGTACTGCAACTTGTTTACCATCTTGAACAGCCTTGAAAGCTGCACGAATAGCGATCTCAGTTTTTCCATATCCCACATCACCGCAGATGATGCGATCCATTGGATAGGCCCGTTCCATATCAGCCTTAACTTCATCAATAGTGGAGAGTTGATCTGGAGTTTCAATGTAAGAGAACGAATCCTCTAACTCTCTTTGCCATGGTGTATCTGGTGAAAATGCGAACCCTGGTGAACTCGTTCTTGCTGCATAAAGTCTGATTAACTCCCCCGCAATTTGTCGAACTGCTTTACGCGCACGACTCTTTGCTTTTTGCCATTCACCGCTTCCAATCCGATGAATTGTTGGAGCCTCTCCACCAACATATTTTGAAACTTGTTCCAAGGTATCTGTGGGTACAAAAATGCGATCTCCAGGTTGTCCACGTTTTGCCGATGCATATTCAATGATTAAGTATTCGCGCGTTACTCCACCAACAGTTCGTTGCATTAACTCCACATAGCGACCAATTCCATGTTGTTCATGAACTATAAAGTCACCAGCTCTAAGCTCTAAGGGGTCAATCGCTTTCTTTCTCTTTGTTGGCAATCGCTCACTGTCTTTTACACTGCCCTTACTGCCTGTTAAATCTCTCTCAGTCATAAAGAAGATCTGATCGGATTGACTTTCAAAGCCATGAGTAATGATGGATGTTGTTACATTGATCGTTGCTTTGGCAGGTGCGCTTCCTAGGCTTCCGATGATGTTGACCGGTAAATCTGCTCCACGAAATATTCCGGCATATCGTTCCAACATTCCATGTCCATGAGTAGCAAAAACAACAATCTGATTTCTCTCTAGCGCTTGCCTCAGAGCGTCAATAGTTCTTTCAATGTCCCCTCGCATAGGGTCGATTGCGCTGTAATCAAGAAATTCTGTTCCCTCTACTAAATCACTTCCAAAAACACTCAATTCTGCTCTAGCCAAACTTATGTTTTCTATCTCCCGATTTAACTCATCCCAAGAAATATAAGTTTCTAATCCATGATTAATGGGTGCAACTGCTCCTAGAGCAGCATTAGACCAGGATGCGTTAAGAAACTCTTCATTGGTTGCAAGTAGATCTTCTGCCCTTGATGCGATTCGCTGCTCGTCTATAAACACAATCTGAGTTCCTTTTGGAACTCTAGCTAATAAAGTCTCTGTCTTTTCAATGAGCAAGGGGATCAGAGACTCCATGCCTTCAAAGACTATTCCTTCGCTGATTTTATCGAGCATCTTCTCTGCGCCCACATATTTACTTTTTGCTTCTAGTGCGCGCTTCTTTACTTCTTCTGTTAGGAGTAATTCTCGGCATGGAAAAATGGTGATACTAGAATCAATAGGTTTTATTGTTCGTTGATCAGAGACCTCAAAGTAACTAATGTCTTCTATTTCATCGCCAAAAAAATCTATTCGTATTGGGTAATCACTCAATGGTAAGAAAAGATCCACGATTCCACCTCGAACTGCAAACTCACCACGACGCTCGACTAAGTCAGTACGAGAGTATGCAAGAGATGATAAATGTCTAACTAAATCTTCCATTGATTGCTCTTGGCCTACTCTTAACTGCAGTAGCGGAGTAGAGCCCAATTCGCTGATTATTCGATGAATAACGCCTCTTACTGGCGTGACAATAATGGGATGTTGTGTGTGCTTTTCTTTGAGCGCATACAAGCTTTTGATTCTCAACGCCACTGTGTCACTACGCGGACTCAATCGTTCATGGGGCAAAGTTTCCCATGCAGGAAATTCAATTACATTGTCATATAGTTCTCGAAGTTCATTAACTAAATCTTCACTACTCCGACTAGAACTTGTAACAACTAACAATGGGTGTTTTGATGCACGTGCAGCCAGTAAAAAAGGAAAAGTAGATGAAGGTCCAACTATTCGCTGTGCGCTGATGGATTGCTTGGACAGCAAAGGAATCATTCCTCGCATGCGCTGCCTCCAATGCCTTAAGGCCCCAACTTCTAACTACCCAGGGTCTCTGGCAGTAAAAAGGGGGCTAACAGCGCTAATTCTAATTGTTTTGATCGCTGGGACATACCTGAGATGATTAAGCAATGAACCACAGCAAAATTGCCGCTGATGATGCTGGATTGCGCGGCGATGTTAGGCGGTTGGCAGATCTGTTGGGGCAAACATTAGTTCGCCAAGAAGGCCCAGAGTTGCTTGAGCTTGTTGAAGCTGTTCGAAAATCTGTCCGTGAAGGATCCGGTGAAGAAGTTTTGGCTAACATCACTGATGCTGAGTCAGTGCAATTAGCTAGAGCATTTAGTACGTACTTCAACTTAGCAAATGTTGCAGAGCAAATTCACCGTGCGCGAGTACTTTCACATTCTCGTGCAACTGGTGGTTCATGGCTTGTTCGAGCAGTTGACCGAATTGAAGAGGCGCTGGAGCAGCAGTCTCTGGGTCACCAACTCAATAAAGAAGAAATTACTCAATGGATTAATGAAATGTCGGTCAGACCAGTATTCACGGCACATCCTACTGAGGCAGCACGTCGCTCAGTTCTCAAAAAACTTGGAGCAATTGCAGATTTACTCAATGATCATGAGAATGCATCACAACAAGATCGACTTGCAGAAAACATTGATTTGTTATGGCAAACAGATGAACTTCGACTAGGTCAACCTGAGCCTCTGGATGAGGCATTAAATGCTCTGTATTATCTTGATGATTTGTTTACACAAACAGTCCCTGAAGTTTTAAATGACTTTGCAAAAGAATTAAAGCGAATTGGTGTAGAAGTACCAGTAACTGCTCGTCCATTATCTTTTGGCAACTGGATTGGTGGCGATAGAGACGGTAATCCAAATATCACCGCTGAGATCACAACTAAGGCGATGGTTCTGCAAGTAGGCCATTCAATCCGAGTAACAATTGCTGCAATGAATGAACTTCGCCAAATGCTGTCTGTATCGACAAACATCGTTGGAGCAACTCCAGAACTCACAGCCTCGATTGAAAAAGACTTCAAACATATTCCAGAGTTTGAGCCACGATTCTTGCGACTAAATGCGGAAGAGCCTTATCGGCTTAAAGCAACTGCGATCGTGCACCGCCTAGCATTTACTAGAGATCGCCATGCAGTTGGTGCTCCTCACGTAGCAAACCGCGATTATGAAAACACCGCAGAACTGCTCGCTGACTTAGTTTTAATGCGAGATTCATTATTGGCACATCGCGGCGAGCTAATTGCTACTGGCCTACTTGAGCGAACAATTCGTACAGTGGCTGCTTTTGGAATTACTCATGCAACCATGGATATCCGCGAGCACTCAGATGCCCATCACAATCTATTGAATCAAGTAGTTGGCGTTGACGGCTATCTATCCAAATCACACGATGAGAAGTTTGACTTGCTAACTGGAATCATTGCGGAAAACACCGCTTTTGATGTTTCAAAATTAGATGCATCTGGCAAACGAGTATTTGATACTTTTGTTGCAATTAATGATTTAATCGATCGATTTGGATCTCAAGCTATTGAGACTTACATCGTTTCGATGACTAAGGGAGCTGATGATTTAATCGCGCCTATAGCTATCGCACAACAAGCAGGATTGATCTCGCTTAAGGAAAAGAAAGTTCGCATCGGATTTGCCCCGTTATTGGAAACAGTTGCCGAACTTCGATCTTCAGGTGAGATACTCGATAAACTCTTAAGCAATCCGACGTACCGTCAATTAGTTAAGCTGCGCGGTGACAAGCAAGAGGTAATGCTGGGTTATTCAGATTCAAATAAAGATGCAGGTATTGCAACTAGCCAGTGGGAAATTCATCGCGCACAAAGATCATTGCGAGATGTTGCAAAGAAGCACGGGGTACGGCTGTGTTTGTTCCATGGTCGCGGAGGCTCAGTTGGTCGTGGTGGTGGACCAACGTATGACGCATTGATCGCACTTCCTTGGGGATCAGTTGACGGTGCAATCAAGATGACTGAACAAGGTGAAGTAATCAGCGATAAATATGCACTTGCATCTCTTGCTAGAGAAAATATCGAATTAACTCTTGCCGCCTCATTAGAGGCAACCGTATTAAATCGAGGTCCACGCCAGAGTAAAGACGAGTTAACTGCTTGGGGAGATTGCATGCAGTTGATCAGTGATGAATCTTTTAAACAGTATCGAGCACTGATCCAGCAACCAGATTTGCCAGCATATTTCTATGCTTCAACGCCAGTAGAACAGTTAGGTGAAATGTTCTTGGGTTCAAGGCCATCACGCCGACCTGATGCATCAGGTGGATTAGATTCTCTACGTGCAATTCCTTGGGTATTTGGTTGGACTCAGTCACGCCAGATTGTTCCTGGTTGGTTTGGTGTTGGAACAGGGTTAAAGGCTGCACGCGAGGCTGGTCATTCAAAGCTGTTAAAGAAGATGCTTAAAGAGTGGCATTTCTTCACAACATTTATCAGTAATGTTGAAATGACATTGGCCAAAACAGATTTAGGTCTTGCTCAACGATATGTAGAAGCCCTGGTTCCAAAGGAGCTTCATCACTTCTTAGATGAAATCAAGGCTGAATTTGACCTAACAGTTTCGGAGATTTTAAAGTTAACCGGGGAGAAAACAATTCTTGGGGATCAAGAAATATTGGCTAGAACATTGCAAGTACGCGATGCTTATCTTTCCCCTATTCATCTGCTTCAGATCAATCTTTTGAAGCGTGTGCGCGAAACAGATACAGCTGTTGATCCAGTATTACGCCGAGCACTGCTGCTCACAATTAATGGTGTGGCTGCTGGCCTTCGTAATACTGGCTGAAAAGCAAAGAAAATAAATTGATTTAACTATTGAAATTTTGTTGAGTTAATTCAAGTCCTTTAGAAATAAGTGATTCAACAGCATCTGCAGAACGAGTAATAAACTCTGCGAGCTCTTTTTGTTCAACCTTAGAAAAAGCTTTCAGAACAAAATCTGCTGGATCTTGCTCTCCCAAAGGACGACCAATTCCAAGACGAATTCGAAAATACTCTGCCGTTCCAAATGCTGAAGTCATTGACTTTAAACCGTTATGTCCATTGTCGCCTCCTGCAATTTTGGTGCGGATTGCAGAAAATGGGATATCTAATTCATCGTGCAAGGCGATGATGTTTTGTGGCTCTACAGAGTAAAAATTTGCAAGAGCCTTAACTGGTCCACCAGTTTCATTCATATAACCCTTAGATTTTCCTAGAATTATTGAATGCGAATCTACACCGACTCCTAATTTATAGGCGGCGATTTCGGTGCGTGATTTGTGAGATGAAAACTTAATTGAATGTCGTTTAGCTAATTCATCAATAACCATTTGACCGATGTTGTGACGGGTGGCAGCGTATTGATCTCCTGGATTTCCCAGTCCAACTACCAACCACGTCATAACAACAAAGTCTAAGGCTTAGATCCGTTACTTATCAGTCTTTTCTGCTTCACCTGTTGCTGCTGGTGCGGCTCCATCTGCTGCAGGAGCAACAGCTACTTCTTCAACGACTGCTGTTGACTTCTCAGATAGGTGAACCACAATCATCTTCGGATCAGATGCAAGTTCAACACCGGCAGGTAACTTCACATCAGCTGCATACTTTGAAGATCCAGATGCAAGTCCGTTAATGTCAATTTCAAGGAAGTTTGGAATAGCAGATGCATCAACTCGAACGTCGATTGTGTTGTGGACGTGCTCAAGAATTCCATCACGATCATGCTCACCAACAGAGTGAACAGGAACAGAAACAACAACTTTTTCACCACGACGAACAAGAACTAGGTCAATGTGCTCAAGAATCTGCTTCAGTGGATCGCGCACAATAGCCTTTGGAAGAGTTAGTTCATTTTTTCCATCAATAGAAATATCAAGAAGAACGTTCGCCTGCTTTAGGGCAACTCCCATTTCTTTCGCCGGAAGAGTGATGTGTCGTGGCTTTTCGCCGTGACCGTAGATAACTGCAGGAACTAATCCATCGCGACGTGCGCGACGTGATGCACCCTTACCAAATTCGGTTCGTGTGGTGCCTGTGATCTTAATTTCTGCCATTTTTACTTCTCCTCATTACTCCGGTTACTTCGGCTTAAACACAAAGTTCCAGCAGGAGAAAAATCTCTTACCCGTCGATCACGGAAAGCTATTCGCTACCCTCGCCGGAACAGGGCAAACAGTATCTTCGCCACCTCTACTTAGGCAAATCAATCTAAATCGGCCGAAAAATAGGTTGGTTGCCCAGGGTGAAGGCTTGGCCTACAGGCCGATATCAGATGTTATGAATGACCGTCGAAAAGACTTGTTACTGATCCATCTTCGAAGACTTCGCGAATTGCACGAGCTAATAGTGGCGCAATTGAAAGCACTGTTAAGTTATCAAACTTTTGATCTTCTGAGACCGGCAAAGTATTTGTAATAACAACTTCTGATGCGCGAGAGTTCTTAAGGCGGTCAACTGCAGGTCCACTAAAGACTGCATGAGTTGCCGCAACAATTACATCTTTAGCTCCTGCTTCAAATAGCGCATCTACTGCCTTTGTAATTGTTCCAGCGGTATCGATCATGTCATCGATAACCACACATGTTTGACCCTGAACATCACCAACAACGCGTCCGACTGTGGCCTCATTTGGAATCCGTGGATCGCGAGTCTTATGAATAAAGGCGATTGGGCATCCACCGAGAAGATCAGACCAACGCTCTGCTACTCGTACGCGACCAGAATCTGGTGAAACAATTGTTAAACGTGATCGATCTACTTTACTGCCCACATAGTTTGCAAGCATTGGAAGTGCAAAGAGGTGATCAACTGGGCCATCAAAAAAGCCTTGAATCTGTGATGTGTGAAGATCTACTGTCATTAAGCGATCAGCACCAGCGGTTTTAAAAAGATCAGCCATCAAGCGAGCTGTGATTGGTTCGCGTCCTCGACTTTTCTTGTCTTGTCTTGCGTAACCATAAAAAGGTGCAACGACTGTAATTCGCTTTGCAGATGCACGCTTGAGTGCATCAACCATAATCAACTGTTCCATAATCTGTTTGTTTACAGGAGTTGTATGACTTTGAATTACAAACGCATCACAACCGCGAACAGATTCTTCGAAGCGAACAAAGATTTCGCCGTTTGCAAAGTCATAAGCAGAAGTTGGCGTAAGAGGTATTCCTAGCTCGGCGGCAACCTCATCGGCTAACTCTGGAAATCCGCGGCCGGTAAAGAGACGTAATTTCTTTTCGGACGTTAATCGGATTTCGCTCATTAATCTGCCCTTTCTTACTTCTTCTTTTTTTCAGAACTTGCTTCGGCGGCTTGAGCTGATTTGCTTCCCTTGCGCTTGCGCAGAACCCAATCTAATACATTTGCTTGTTCTGGTCGGCTAATTCCAATCGCGCCCGCCGGAACATCTTCTGTAATCACAGAACCAGCAGCTGTATAAGCGCCATCCCCGATTGTTACTGGGGCGACAAGCATTGTGTCACTGCCGATACGAACATGGTCGCCAACAGTTGTGTGATGCTTTTCAACTCCGTCGTAATTAACAAAAATAGTTGCAGCTCCGATATTGCTGCCATCACCAATTGTTGCATCTCCAACGTAAGACAGATGGGGCACCTTTGAACCTGCTCCAAGCGAAGCTTTTTTCATCTCAACAAATGCACCAGCTTTACTCAAATCACCTAGTTGAGTTCCAGTTCGCAAATATGTAAATGGACCAACAGTGGCGCCTTCACCAATGACTGTTTCTACGGCAATTGATTCCAAAACCTTTGCACCAGCTTTTACTTCACAATCTGTAAGTGTCGATCGAGGTCCTATGACTGCTCCAGATGCCACCGTGGTTGTTCCAAAAAGTGCTGTTCCTGGATGCAGAGTCACATCCTGTGCAAGTACAACTGTTGAATCAACCCATGTCGTTGTTGGATCGATAATTGTCACACCAGAACGCATCCAATGTTCATTAATTCGATCTCGAATGATTGCTGCTGAATCTGCAAGTTGAACTCGATCATTAACACCGAGGGTTTCAGTGAAATCATCAATCATTACTGCGGCAACAGATTCGCCGGCTGACTTTAAAATTCCAATCACATCGGTTAAATACAGTTCGCCTTGGGCGTTCGTACTAGTCAATTTTCCTAGAGCAGATCCGAGTTTTTCTCCATCAAATGCGTAAACGCCACTGTTAATCTCGAAAACAAACTTCTCATCCTCACTTGCATCTTTTTCTTCAACAATTCTTAGTAGTTCATCATTGTCATCACGAATTATTCGCCCATATCCTGTTGGATCGGAGTGCTCTGCAGTTAAAACAGAGGCTGCAAATTTTCCTTGTGAGTGCATTTCGACGAATTTCTTGAGTGAATCTGCAGTTAATAATGGAGTATCGCCGGCAAGAATTAACACTGTTCCTTTTGTTGATTTGCCTGCGAGCGCCAACTGGGCCGCATGACCGGTTCCGCCGCGAGTTTCCTGAAAAATAGTTGTGGCTTTTGGAGCAATTTGTGAAAGGTGAGCAGTTACTTCTTCGCGTCCTGCCCCTACAACCACTCGCACATCAGAAGGTTGTAATTGATTAACCGCGTGGATTACATGTCCAAGTAGTGAGCGTCCTGCAACAGTGTGTAACACTTTAGGAAGCGATGACTTCATGCGCGTGCCTTCACCCGCTGCAAGAATGATCGCGGTCTCTAAGGCCATGTATGAAGTCTATCTCGACGGGATTGGCAACAGCTCCGCCATTCGCTTTTGCTTTGCTTCTACTTGGCTTATCGCTTGCGCTATTTCCCTGTGCTTCGCTTATCGCTCCGCCACCAGGTATCGATCCTGGACCCTGGGCTTCAAAGGCCCATGTGCTAGCCACTACACAATGGCGGAACCCGTATTCTCCCTCATAACTGGATTTGTACCAAACCAACAGGTGCAATTAATTTGTTGAAATTACCTTTGCCCCTGCAACCGGCCCATAAGCCTGAACAACGCTTCCAACTACTCCGCTTGAGGTTAAGGCCACTGCAAGATCCAACCCCGAATCTTGATCTGCCACTAAAAAGGCAACTGTTGGTCCTGATCCAGAAACAATTGCACCTAACGCCCCATATTCCTGACCAACATCTAATACCAAACGAAGTGCTGGCCGTAGAGAACATGCAGCAAGTTGTAAATCATTTACTAATGCAGCACCAACACCGGGAGCATCAGCAGCAAGTAATGATTGCATTAAAACTTCATTAGTTTGTGGTTCAACAATTTCAAGTTCACCGCGCAATCGATCGCACTCTGCATAAACTGCCGGTGTTGATAAACCAACTGTCGAAACTGCTAACACCCAGTGATACGTACCTCGGGAAAGAGCTGCAGTTAACTGATCACCATGGCCAGTACCAATTGCAGTACCACCACTTAACATAAATGGGACATCGCTTCCAATTTTTGAGGCGATTTCAATCATTTCTTCCCGTGTCATATCCAGTGAATACAAATAATCAATGCCAATGATTGTTCCGGCAGCATCTGCGCTGCCACCTGCCATTCCGCCAGCAACTGGAATCGATTTCTTTATTTCAATATGTGCATCAACTTTTAGGTCATACTCTTTTGAGATCAGTGCTACAACTTTCGCCGCAAGATTATTAGCATCTGCTGGAACACCATGTGTTTGATCTCCAGAAACGCTAATCGTTAATCCAGAACCTGGTTCTCCTAATTTAATTGTTATGTCATCAAAGATAGAGATTGCTTGAAAAACTGAGACTAGGTTGTGATAGCCGTCGGACTCTTTGGGTCCAACTGAAAGTTGTAGGTTGACCTTTGCAGGAACGCGAACGGTCACACTTTTGACAGGCATGATGCGACCCTATAACTGTGACTAGAAAATGTCAGGTGCAACGGCTGCGATCTGACAAAAACCTTCAATCTCCAAGGCCTCTCCGCGAAGTGTGGGATCGATGCCAGCCTTAATCAAAATCTGCTCTGCTACCGATGATGATCCATAAAGCCCAGAAAGCGCCGATCTCAACATCTTTCGACGTTGAGCAAATGCGTAATCAATAATTGTAAAGACTTTCACCCGCATCTCTTCATTGCCAGGTGTAGAACGTCTGGTGAAGCCAACTAATTTTGAATCAACATTTGGTGCAGGCCAAAAAATAGATCGGGAAACTGTTCCAACATTTTTAACATCTGCCCACCATGCTGCTTTCACGCTGGGAATTCCATACTCTTTGCCACCTGGCTTAGCTGCAAGTCGATCAGCAACCTCAGCTTGAACCATTACAACACCAGATCTAATTGTTGGGAATTTTTCGAGTAAGTGTAGGAGCACAGGCACTGAAACGTTGTATGGCAAATTTGCAACTAGCACAGTTGGTTGCCCAGGCAGCTCGGTAATTTTCAGTGCGTCCTGATTGATAACCGTCAGATTTTCTGGTTGATCAAAGTACTGAGCAACAGTTATCGGAAGTTGTTGAGAAAGCCTTGAATCTATCTCTACGGCAATTACTTCTTTAGCAATATCAAGAATCGCCAAAGTCAAGGAACCAAGTCCTGGACCAATTTCTAAGGCAATGTCATTAGGTGTAACACCAGCAGTTCTGACAATTTTGCTACAAACATTTGAATCGATAACAAAGTTTTGTCCAAGTGATTTAGATGGCTTTAAATCTAGTAAGGCAGCAAGTTCGCGGATCTGGGCCGCTCCTAGCAATGTCATGGGGTAAACGATCCAAAAATTCGTTCAGCGTTCTCACTTAACGCACTGGCTAATTCTGCTAGATCTTGATTACGTTCTGCTGCCATCGCTCGAACAATGTTTGCAATTTGTGCGGGTGTATTTCCTGCGCCACGATGTGGGGTCGGTGCTAAAAACGGTGAATCTGTTTCAACCAATAACTGATCTAAAGGAACAAGCTTTACAGCATCTCTTAATTCAGGCGCATTTTTGAATGTGAGAGTTCCTGCAAAGGAAAGAATGTATCCACGTTCGATACAGATTTTTGCCATGGCAACATCGCCTGAAAAACAATGAAAGACGGTCTTTTCTGGAGCTCCAACTTCGGACAAAATTGATAGAACATCATCGTGTGAATCGCGATCATGTATTACTAATGCTTTATTGGTGCGCTTAGCTAAATCAATATGCCACTTAAATGATTCTTGCTGACGGGCCCTTAACTCTGGTGGTGTTCGAAAATAATCTAATCCAGTCTCTCCAATTGCGCGGACACGAGGATGTTGAGCAAGTTGTTCAATAACCTTTAGGTCTGATTCTAAATCTTCTACGACCGGTGCTTCGTTTGGGTGCAGTGCAACCGCTGCCAACACAGAGGTGTTCCATTTTTCTGCCGCACTTACACACCAACGAGATTGTTCTGCCGAGTAACCAACTTGAACAATACGATCTACATTGACAGATTTTGCTTCTGCGATGACATCTGCAACTTCCTGGGAATCAAATGCTGCATCAGTAACAATTTCCATGTGTGCATGTGCATCCACAGTAGGAACTGGCAACGGCTCCGGAAGCGGAGCGCGCGGACGATCTATGTCGCGATTGTGGCGATCTGCCATTTTTAATTAAGCAGTAACTTCTAGTCGAGGGAACAAAACTGGAGTCTTTGTCACTACTGCTCCCATTGGTAGTTGGCCCCATTTAGCAACAGATGAAATTGTTTGTGCTCCCAAATCACCAAGTGTTGGCTGAGCACCAAGACTTTGCCACAAAATCTCGCATGTATCTGGCATGAGCGGATTTAAAAGTACAGCCAATGCACGCAGAGATTCTGCGGTGTTATACAAAACTTCTTCCAAAACTGCTTTATTGTTTGGATCTTTTGCAAGGATCCATGGCTCTTTTTCAGTGACATAGCCATTAACCTTTTTACAAAAATCCATGATTGCAACTATTCCACCTTGGAAATCAAGTGCACACATCGCTGCATCAGCCGTTAAAACTGTTTGCTTAAGTGCATCTTCTAGTCCTGAATCTTTAGAAACAGCAGGAAGGACGCCACCGCAGTATTTTTCAATCATTGCAGCACTTCGTGAGGCTAAATTGCCAAAATCATTAGCAAGCTCTGATGTATATCGAGCGCTCATGTCCTCCCAAGAAAATGACCCATCTGTGCCAAATGGAATTGCTCGTAAAAAGTAATAGCGAAAAGCGTCAACACCAAAGTGATCGGTGATGTCTTTAGGAGCGATACCTGTGAGCTTGCTCTTGCTCATTTTTTCTCCACCAACGAGCAACCAACCGTGTGCAAAAACTTTTTTAGGGACATCAAGGCCAGCTGCCATCAACATTGCTGGCCAAATTACTGCGTGAAATCTCAAGATATCTTTTCCAACTAAATGAACATCGGCGGGCCAAGTTTGTGCAAACTTTTTGCCACCATCAGATGTTGCCTCATCGGTAAGTCCCACGGCTGTTGCATAGTTAAGTAGCGCATCAAACCAAACATAAACAACTTGATCCGTATCCCAAGGAACTGGGATTCCCCAATCAAATGTTGAGCGAGAGATTGAAAGGTCCGATACTCCCCCTTCAAGAAATGAAATTACTTCATTGCGAGCACTTTCTGGTTGGCACGCCTCTGGATTATTGCGGTAGTGCTCAAGCAATGGTTGAGCAAACTCTGATAACTTAAAAAACCAATTGTTTTCGTTTACCAATTCAATTGGCTTGCTATGGATTGGACAGCACTTTGCTCCATCAATTTCAATCAAATCTCCAGGCAGCTTGAACTCTTCACATCCAACACAATAAGGACCTTCATATTTGCCTGCATAAATGTGGCCAGAGTCCTTGAGTGATTGAAGAAATTTCTGTACACGTTCTGTGTGTCGTTTTTCAGTTGTGCGAATAAAGTCATCATTTGCAATATTTAGATGTTCCCAGTTTGGTTTCCATGCATCAGCTACAAGTTTGTCGACCCACTGTTGAGGGGCAACATTGTTTGCCTCTGCAGTACGCATAACTTTTTGCCCATGCTCATCTGTTCCAGTTAAAAACCAAACAGATTCGCCCTTTTGACGATGCCAGCGAGTTAGTACATCTCCAGCAACAGTTGTGTATGCATGACCAATATGGGGCGCATCATTGACGTAATAAATAGGCGTCGTCAGATAGAAGGACTTGGTCATTGGCTCATCTTATTCGCATCAACGACTGCGGCATAAACAAGACGTTTGGATATACCAAATTCATCGGCCACTGTTGCGATCGCGCCCTTTCGATCCATTCCAGCTGCTTCAAATTCCTTCACTCGCCTGACCATCTCATCTGCGGTTCGAATGGCCGAATCAACTTCTGCACCTGCAATAACCAAAGTTATTTCGCCTAATACCTCGTTGCTACTTGCCCAACTCGATAAATCTGAAAGCGTGCCTCGAATTGTTTCTTCGTAACGCTTGGTCATCTCACGACAAATTGCAGCTTTTCGTTCTGGACCGAAAACTTCAACTGCATCAACGAGAGATTCTTTTAATCTATGGGGTGCTTCAAAGAAAACCATAGTTCTTTCTTCAAATCGCAGTTTTTCAAAAGTAGCGGCCCTAGCTCCAGCAGTTCGTGGTGGAAAGCCTTCAAAAGAAAAACGATCTGTAGGTAACCCCGAAAGTGCTACTGCCATCGTTACCGCGCTAGGTCCAGGAATTACTAAAACTTCAAGGTTCTGGGAAATTGCTTCTCGCATTAATCTAAAACCTGGATCACTAATTGTCGGCATGCCTGCATCAGAAACAACTAAAACTGTTGCACCACTTTTTAGTTCGGTAAGTAGTTCTTTCGTTCTTTCCTCTTCATTGCCTTCAAAGAAAGACAAAACTTTTCCTGTGAATGTGACCTCAATATCTTGGCATAAGCGGTGAAAGCGTCTGGAATCTTCAGCAGCAATAATTGTTGCGTTCTCAATTGCACTCTTTAGACGGCTGCTTGCATCCCCAGGATTACCCAATGGAGTTGCAGCTAAAATGAGCGTCATGGCTTAATACTCTCAGTATTTTTGAGTAATGGCGCATACCCTTGACCGGTGACCGCCGCTATAGCCCCAGTAATCATCGCAATTGCATCATTTGTGCTGAGATTGTTTAACTTGGGTTCACCAAAAGGTTTTATCTTTGACGAGCTTTACTACGTTGATGGGGCCCGAGATCTTCTCAACTTTGGAGTAGAAGTAACAGGTGCTGATCCAGAGTTTATTGTTCATCCACCTGTAGGTAAATGGCTTATCGCTGCAGGTATTGCAATCTTTGGCGATAGTGAATTTGGGTGGCGTTTTGCCACAGCAGTAATTGGTACTTTGCTAATTCTTTTGATTGCACGTTTGGTCCATGTTCTTTTCTATTCACCAGTTTTAACAGCTCTTGCTGCTGGATTAATGGCTATCGATGGACTTTTGCTAGTTCATTCACGAACGGCCCTCCTTGATTTGTTCTTAACTTTTTTTACTCTTTTGGGTATCTATTTGTGGAGCCAAAACAGACATTGGTGGGCGGGAATTGCATTTGGATTAGCTCTCGGTTGTAAATGGAGCGCTGTCTATTTCATTGCAGTGGTCGTCTTCATAACTCTTTATCGAATTTTAGTTGCAGATGATATTCGCAAAACTCCTCGCAAAATTGCTGGAGTAGTTGCTAAATATGGCCTACTGCCTTTAACTGTTTACACATTGACATGGTTTGGTTGGTTTTTCTCTGATCGAGGATGGGACCGGCAGAGTTCAAGTAATCCATTTATTGCTTTGATTAATTATCATGCTGAAATGCTGAGTTTCCATGTTGGTTTGACAGAAAAGCACCCTTACCAATCTGATCCACTGGGTTGGCTATTGATGTTGCGTCCTACATCTTTTTTCTACGATTCACCAAAAGGTTGCGCAAGTGATGAATGTTCACGGGAAGTTTTGGCAATAGGAACTCCATTTTTATGGTGGATAGGCAGTATTGCGATCCTATTTGTTGTTTACCGTTGGATTAAATCATTGAGAAATAGAACAACCGATAACGCTGCAAATATTGTGTTTGTTGGATTAGTGGCAGGCTACTTGCCATGGTTTGCACTGCCTGATCGAACAATGTTTACATTTTATGCAATTATCATCCAGCCATTTTTGATTTTGGCCATCGTCTACTGTGCGAAATTAGTACTTGAAAGCCGACTTAATCCTGTGGTTTCCCAAAGCATTATTGCTGGTGGATTTACCCTGATTTTTATTTGCTTTTTGTACTTCTTGCCTCTGTTTACAGGTCAATTAATTACGTATGACCAGTGGCAAGATCGTATGTGGTTTGATTCCTGGATCTGATTAATTATTCGTTAGCGGCGCGAGATTGATTCAACCGCTCAACTGCTTCTTCAGCTAACTGTTGATCAAATATCTCATCACGAGATGGAGATGCAGCAGCTAAAGCCTGTCTTTCAAGGAGTTCTTGTTCCTCTGTCCATTGTCCCGGGGTAGTCAGATCAATAACTCGTTTTGAATTTACTGCTTTTGGTGCATTTACATATGTAGGGACTGGAACTTCAGTTGGCTGCCAAACATTTTGATATGTTGCAGAGCCGCGCGGAACAATTACTACACCTTTGAGTTCGCGCTCTGACAAAGGAATCCAGTGTTCGGTGTTAGCTTTTGGTTGGACAACTTCGGATAAGTTAGTTGCAGAAAAACCAGCGCTTCGACGATGCAGTTGTGTGACACGACGCTTATGTAATTGGTCAGCGATCACATGTCGTCGCACATTTGCTATGTAAACCAACATTGCAGAAAGTGGAACGAGTGCATACAGGAATGGCATGGTATTCATAAAGCCTCCAACAATTGTTGTGACAATTGAAAATGCAATGATTGAAAAAATGATCCTACGTCGCAAAAGTAATTGTCGAACTTTTGCTTCTCTATCTAAATCAATATGTATTGCACCTGATGAGTTGGCCCCACCTGGTGACTGTGCAGCTACAACTCGAAGTGCAGACTTGAATTGTTCAACTGATTTACCAGAGAATTCATTACGGTCATGGATCCATCGGGGCGCAAAATAAGCAACCCACATCCCGATGATTGCTAGATAGATCAGACCCGAAGCCATAATGGTAAATCTTAAAGAAGCCCCCAGATTTTTCGGGGATTTAAGCACTCCTAAAAGCCAGGATTTTCCTTTACAAAAACTATGTGATCTCGCCAATCGCCATCGATATGTAAGTACCGGGCCCTCTGCCCCTCAAGAATGTATCCAGCCTTTTCAGCTACTTTTCGAGAAGCAGCATTTTCAGGGCGCAAATTAATTTCGATACGGTGCAGTTTTAACTCTTTAAAAGCATATTCAGTAAGCATTTGGACGGCCATAGTTGTGTACCCACGGTTGGCAAAATTGCGATCTATCCAATACCCAATGTGCCCGCCGCGCATTGCGCCGTAAATGACACCCCCTAAAGAGATTTGCCCAATTAAATTGGACCCTTTCCAAATAGCAAAGGAAAAAGATCGACCATTACGGGCCTCACTTTGAAGAGATCGCACCATGCCGAGGTAAGTTGGAAGTTCTGCAATGTTTTCTTGACTGATGCTGGGAATTGTTGCCTCCCAAGGAGATAACCAATCTCGATTTTCCGCTCTAACACGATTCCATTTATGCCGATCTCGAAATCGCAAAGGTTTTAAAGTTATTTCACTGTTGTGTATTTCTATTGGCCATGCTTGTCTCATGATTGCCTCTATATATCCTGGCTATATCTTAGATATATCGTCGTTCAAGAACTACAACGTTCACACGATCACCAGTTTTAAATGATGTTTCCGCCTCTGAAATGGCGATAAATGCATTCGCATCAGAAAGTGTTGATTGCTCATCTTGGGATTCCAAAGGTGTAACTGACTTTCCATCTTCAGCCAATATTGCACGAATGTAGGATCGCATACCTTCTGTGGATTCAATTGGCTTTTCTAAAGATGCCTTAACTGAAGGACGATGAATAGTTGCTGCTCCCAACATTGTTCTAATCATTGGTCGAACAAAAAGTTCAAATGAAATATATGCAGCAATTGGATCACCTGGAAGTGTTACAACGGGAGTTTGGTCGGGACCGATAACGCCATAACTGTGGCGACCGCTTGCCTCTATCGCCATATCAACTGTTGTAATTGCCCCAAGGGTTGAAAGAGTGCGCGTGATGAGATCAAATGAATCATCGTGTCGCTCTCCAGAAATTATTATCAAATCTGCGCGTACTAATTGATCTTCAATGACTTTTTTCAACTCTTCTTCAGTTTCTGGAATTGAATGTACGCGATAGGCAACTGCGCCTACTTCACGAACCGCAGTTGTTAATAGCCATGAATTTGTCTCGTATTCATCACTGGAGTTTTTTAGTTGTTGGCCTGGTTCGACGAGATCTGGTCCTGCCGAAAGTACAACTACACGAGGATGTGGTCTTGTTGGTAAATGATCACGACCGATAGAAGCAGCTAAGCCAATCTGTGTGGATCTGATTCGCGCACCTGATCGCAAAACTAATCGATCACCGGCATAAATATCTTCTGCCAATGTGGCCCCATGGGCATCAAGCAAAGACATCTCAAAAGCCTCGAGGGGCTTACAAATAGATAGGAGTGAAGTGAGAAACTCATCCACCCGCGTGTGTTCTGGCATAATCAAACCCTACTTCTATTAAGTTTTATCTTTGGGATTTCATGGGAGATTCAAATGGGCGTTGATAAACAGCAGATTAGAGAGCGGGCTCGCCGTGATCGTTCGCAAAAATACATTCCATCAAATTTTAATGTGATTTTAAAGGCGCCCGAGATTCAAGCTGCCTCTGGAATTGCTTCCTACATTTCATATGAAACAGAGCCCAGCACCGAAGAGATCAATCAAGCTTTTTTGCGTAGTGGAAAAAAAGTGTATTTACCGAGAATTAATGGGGACATTCTTGAATGGGTAAGTTGGAATGGTGAACAAAGTTCACTTCGTGCCAAGAAGAAAATTCTTGAACCCACCGGTGATGCAATTACAGAATTAACTTTAATTACAGCCATCGTTGTACCAGCGCTTCGGATGGACCAATCTGGCTATCGCTTGGGACAAGGTGGAGGTTATTACGATCGATCTTTACCAGCTCTAAATGCTTGGAAGGTTGGTTTGGTTTATCCGGGTGAACTCTCTAGTGAAGAGCTACCTCATGAACAACATGATGTTCCATTAGATGCAGCAGCAACGCCTTCGGTTCTGATTCGTTTTAAACGATAGAAACTTCAGGAGTTTTTTCTAATCTGGGCTGCGCCCAACCATTGACTATCAGTTAGGTAAATTGCGAGCCATTACAACTCGTTGAATTTGATTAGTACCCTCATAAATCTGGGTCAGTTTTGTATCACGCATCATTCGCTCGACTGGATAGTCACTAACGTATCCATAGCCACCTAGAACTTGAATCGCATCTTGTGTAACTTTCATCGCGACATCACTTGCAAGACACTTGCTTGCTGCAGAGAAGAAACGAAGATCCTTTTCATTATTCTCACTTTTAACTGCTGCTGAATATGTCAAAAGGCGCGCTGATTCTATGTTCATAGCCATATCAGCCAACATAAATTGAATCGCTTGAAAATCAAAAATTGGCTTACCAAACTGATGGCGCTCATGGGCATACTTAGTTGCAACATCAAATGCACCTTGTGCCAAACCGATTGCCTGTGCAGCAATTGTAATTCGAGTGTGATCAAGAGTGTCCATTGCTAAGGCAAAACCTTTTCCAACTTCACTGATTCGTCGATCATCGCTTAATTGAACATTGTCAAAATAAACTTCACGTGTTGGAGATCCGCGCATTCCCATTTTCTTCTCAGGTGCACCAAATGAAACACCTGGATCTGATTTTTCTACAATAAAAGCAGTTATCCCTTTTGTACCAAGTGATGGATCGCCTTGGGCAATTACAGAATAAAAATCAGACTCCCCAGCATTTGTAATCCACTTCTTGCTTCCGTTTAAAACCCAGCCATCACCAGAACGTTCAACTTTGGTTCGCAGCGCAGCAGCATCTGATCCTGCTTCTGATTCAGAAAGACAATAAGAAAATCCAGAACCTTTTACTAACTGTGGAAGCCATCGCTTTTTCTGGTCTTCATTGCCACCAAGTAACAACGGTACAGATCCCAATTTATTTACCGCAGGGATCAAAGAAGAAGATCCACAAACTCGTGCTACTTCCTCAATAATTAAAACAGTTGCAAGAGCATCGGCTCCGTCACCGCCGTATTCTGTTGGAACATGTGCAGCGAATAAACCGTTCTTGATTAATGCGTTTTTTGCTTCGACAGGAAAGCGGTGCTCTTCATCAACTGCCTGTGCATGAGGTGCAATTTCTTTTTCAGCCAAAGCTCGAACGCTAGTGCGCAATTCCTTATATTCGGAAGGTAGATCAAATACATTGTCCATTAGGAACCATTCTTATCGCGTTGAGCTAGCTGTTGCAGATACAAATTATAGTCGGCTAACTCATCTGGTTGCCCCATGGCTGCACTACGTGCAATGTTTCGATCTAGCCTCTTACTTTCTCGGGAATCATCGCGCATCCATTGAATAAAGGTTGCAATTAACGCTAGAAGTATCGGTACCTCACCCATTGCCCAGCCAATAGATCCTCCGAGTTTTTGGTCTGCTAGTAAATCTGCAACCCATGGTGTCTGAAGCGATGCGTAATAGCCCTTATCAATCAGGGTTGTCGTAGACATTAAGGCGACGGAGAAAAACGCATGAATGCTCATGGCTGCAAATAGAACAACGATTCGAAGTAAGTGTGGAATCTTTCTCGGATTTGGATCTACACCGATGATTACAGAAAAGAAAATATATCCAGCTACTAGGAAATGAAGAGTCATAAACAAGTGGCCGACGTGACTAGACATCATGATTGCAAACAAGTCTGTGAAGTAGAGAGCAAATAAAGAGCCATCAAAGATAATAAGTGCAATTATTGGATTTGTGAAAACAATTCCAACTTTAGAATGTAAAACTGCAATTAACGATCCTCGTACTCCGCGCTCTTGAGGATTGCGCCCCTGAGGTAATGTGCGTAAGGCTAAAGTGATTGGTGCTCCAAGAACTAAACCAATTGGTGCAATCATCCCTATAACCATGTGCGCAATCATGTGATAGGAAAAGGAAAAGTTTGCATAAAGACCTAATCCGCCACTCGTTGCAAAATCAACTGCAGATATTCCCAGTGCAAAGGCAACTGTTCTACCTACTGGCCACTTGTCTCCTCGTTTTGTGAGAACAACTACACCCTTTATATACAGTGCAACAAGTAGAACTAATACACCGATAATCAAGGAGTTTGGTTCGTATCCAAATAACACACGCGACAATGTTGGTTCACTTGGTGTGTTTATTCCAACGATTGAAAGTGCAGCACTAAATTCTTGTTCACCAGGACGGTCAGGAGACGCATTTGAACTTAACCAGGATCCCATGACAACAGTTACACCCATGATTAAAGTTTCAATTGCAAGAAGTCTTCCAAAGCTAAACCAGTTGATTTCGCTCTTTTTTTCTAAATTCTTACGGTGTAGATAACCGAACCAAATTAAAATGATTGTTGCTATCGATTTAGCAATTACTACCCGTGCATAGGCTGAATCCCATGAATCAACAAAATTGAGTCGTGCCCAAGCGTTTACAACTCCGCTTAAAACAACAGCTATCGCAGACCACAGCGCTAGCTGACTAAACCTTGGAACAGCAATTGCTCTATCGGCAGATGAAAGAAAAGCTATTGCAAATACTCCTCCGACCCACAAACTCAGTGCAATTACATGAATGACTAATGATCCAATGACTAACATGTGTGATCCACTTGATGCGACATGACTTTGAAAAACAGGTGCTGTTATTCCTCCTAAAGCAAGAAACATCAAAACTGAAGTTGTTATAACAGAACGGATCTTGAAGGCTGCAATGAACACAATCAGTGCGACTAAGGCCTGAACTGCCAAATATCTACCCAGAGTAATTTGTGTAATGAATGAACGAAGCACTGTTGGATCTAGTGCATCTTGTATGGAACTTGCCAAAATTGTCGCAAGAGTAAGAACTATTGTTCCAATCGAACCGATAAACCAAACTAGAGCAGAAATCTTGAGGAGTGATCTTAATTTTTCATTCGATGTCGAAAATCTTCCCTCTACATCGAGTAAAAGAAAAGCCATGGTCAGTAGTGAGCCAACTGCGGCAAAAGAGCCAGCAAGTTGTAAATACTTGAAACTAAGGGTTAATGAACTCATCTTTCGCTAAAAAGTTTACGTGCGTATAGCGATAGAGCAATAGTTACGATAACAGCTCCAATAAGAAGTAAAATTACAAAAATATTTGTCGCCCAGCTACTACTAGCTGGTGATTGTTCCTGAGTAGGTTCTGGACTTGGCTCGACTGGTGCGATATTACTTGGCGCCAAATATTTAAATGAGAATTCACCCTCTAGAGGTACATCTCCGTCAGATAGTAATGAATATGTCACTTTGTACATTCCAGTTACAACAAGTGATTTGAGACCAACTGATGCACTTAAATCTGAAATTGAAATTGTTCCATCATCGACCCGATCGCCATTTGGATCTTTTACTGTAATGACATTTGCATCAACTGCATCTGCTAAAAGCGGAAGTTGTCCTGTAATGGTGACATTTGTTGGTGAGACGGAAACTGTTGAACCACTAATTGGTGAAGTACTAACCAAAGAATTCGCACCTGCAGAGTGTGCGCCAGAAGTGAGAAAGCCAAAAGAAAGGAGCATTACTAGTGCGGAAAAGCGTACAGAAACTTTTGTCATCTCAACTCCCTCTCAACTTCGATGGACACGGCACCTGGGGCTACCTTAATTCGCTCCAATCGTCTCATCTCTTTACAATTAATGCATACCCCCGCAAAAAATGCGGTTACTAAACGGCCAGTGAATGAACGACTGGCGCTGAGACAGGAGGAGCCAAGGTGCCTACATATCAGTATGCATGCGTCTCATGTGGACATGAGTTTGAAGTAGTTCAAAGCTTCTCAGATGAATCTCTGACAAAGTGCCCCGAATGCCAAGGCGAGATTCGAAAAATATATTCGGCAGTCGGAGTAGTTTTTAAGGGTTCTGGTTTTTATAAAACGGATTCAGCTAAAAAATCTGTCTCGCCAGACCCTCCGAAGGCGTCACCAATATCACCTTCATCTAACTCTGATTAATCTTGGTGGTGTGGCGGTTTATCTGAAATAATTTCAGCATCTCGTTTTGCTTGTTCTTCAGCAGATTCAGGATCAATTTCATCTGAAGTAACTTGCGGAAAGAGATCACTCATAACCAAAAGTCTACCCGCTTACTATGAAATGAGAACTCTGTGTTTGAAAGTTTAGGCCGTGTAATTGTTCGACACCGAAAATCTGCTGTCGCATTGTTTATTGTCAGCGTGCTCGTTTCAGGAGTAATTGGATCATTAGTTTTTAGCAGGCTTGATTCAGGCGGTTACTCCAATCCAGCAAGTGAGTCTTACAAGGTTTATGAATACCTCAAGAATGATCTAAAAATTGAGGACCCAGCAATTGTTGTTGTAGTAGATGCAGAGAGTGTTGATGTCACAGATCCTGCTGTTGTGCAAAAAGCTGCAACCCTTGAGGCAAAGATTGCCCAAGAGCCAGGTGTTGAAAGAACGCTTTCCTATTGGAGCGCAGGTGGATTAGATTCATTGAAATCTAGCGATGGTAAGGCAGCATATATTTTAATTTATGGCGATGGAGATGCATTTAGTCCAGAAAGCCAAAAGCTCGGTAAGTTTTTTCAAGAAAATTATGATGGTTCATACCAAGGCCTAACTCTCTATGCCGGAGGTGTTGGTGTCGTTAGTCATGCAATTACTAAGAAGATATCTGATGACTTAAAAATTGCAGAAGCTATTTCGATTCCACTTACCTTTATTCTGCTTGCATTTGTTTTTGGTGCACTAGTAGCTTCAGCAATGCCATTAATTGTTGGTGTTGCTGCAATTCTTGGAGCATTCTTTATTCTCTATCTCTTCACGTTATTTACAGATGTAAGTATTTATGCCCTGAATCTAACAACTGGTATGGGTCTGGGTCTTGGTATTGACTATGCCTTACTGATGGTAAATAGATTCCGCGAGGAGCTACGACGAGGAAAATCAATTGAAGATTCTGTAATAACAACGGTTGCAACTGCAGGTAAAACCGTGTTTTATTCCGGACTGACAGTTTTGGTTACGCTTTTATCTCTAACGTTTTTCCCTCTGCCATTTTTGAAATCCTTTGGTTATGCAGGAGTTTCTGTCGTAACTATTGCAGTTATTGGTGCAATTGTTGGACTGCCTGCAATTTTGGCAGTAATCGGCAAAAAAATTGATAAAGGCGTCATTCGCAAATCTTCAATCACACCAAAAGATGATGGACGTTGGGCGCAAACAGCACGCTTTGTTATGAAAAGACCAACTGCAATAGTTGTTCTATCACTAATTTTCTTAGGGATACTTACAGCACCTATTGCAAACATTAAATTTTCTCAGGGCGATGCACGCATGCTGCCAGCGACAAATAAGGCTGCAATTGCAACAGCGCTTCAAGCTGAAAGATTCGCCGGGCGCACAGGTGAGCCAATTGAAATCATCATTAAAGGTGGGTCAACCAAGACAGAACAAATTGCTACGTATATTTCTAAACTCCAAGTTGAACCTGGTGTTGTAGCCGTGGTTCCACCTGAAATTTACGGTAATGATGTTCGCATAATTGCTTATCACTCAATGCTGCCCCGTACACCAGAGGCTCAAGAGCTGATCCATTCGATTAGAGATTTACCTTCTGTAGATCAAACCTTGGTTGGAGGCGTTGCAGCTGACTATACGGATTCACAAGATGCAATTTCGCAAACTCTTCCTTGGGCATTTGGATGGATTGCACTTAGTGTTTTGATTCTCATCTTTGTATTTACTGGCTCAATAATCTTGCCAATTAAAGCTGTAGTTCTCAATATTCTTTCACTTGCGGCAACCATGGGTGTTTTAACATGGGTCTTTGTAGATGGAAATCTACAATGGTTAGTGGGCTCTTTTACAGAGACAGGAACTTTAGATACTTCAATTGTAATTTTAATTGCAGTTGTAGTCTTTGGACTTTCTATGGACTATGAACTATTCCTTCTTTCTCGAATCCGTGAAGAACACTTAGCGGGTAAATCAAATGTTGATTCGGTCGCACTTGGTCTTCAACGTTCTGGGCGCATCATCACTGCAGCAGCAGCTATTTTGGCCTTTGTCTTTGCCGCATTTATTACTAGTGGGGTCACGTCGATTAAAACTATGGGATTTGGTGTGGCATTTGCGATCATCTTGGATGCCACCATCGTTCGAGGCTTACTAGTGCCAGCTTTGATGAGATTAATGGGCGAACGCAACTGGTGGGCGCCAAAGTGGATGCAACGATTTACTCTTCACCACTAACCTCGCGTACCCTTAGAGCATGGATTTAATCGCTTCCCTTCAGTGTGAAGATCAGCCAGGCATTGTGCATGCAATGACATCAGCTGTACTTGCATGTGGTGGCAACATAATTGAGAATCAACAGTTCACTGATCCAACAACTAACTCATTTGTTATGCGCACACGCTTTGAAACCTCTCAAAACTTAGATGGTGCGACAAAGGCTCTCAAGGAAGGACTCAGTAAGTTCAACCCAAATCTACGCATTCGCCCTACAGATCAGAAGCCTCGAGTACTTGTAATGGTTACAAAAGAGAGTCACTGTTTACGAGACCTTTTGTATTTGGTCGAACTAGGTGAGCTAAGAATTGAAGTCCCACTTGTAGTTTCAAATCGAGAAGAACTCAAATCTTTAGTTGAATCCCACGGAATTAAGTTCAAGTATCTACCTGTAGATGCTGGCTCTAAGCAAGATCAAGAGAATGAAGTATCAAAACTTATCGACGATCTAAAAATCGACTTTGTTGTACTGGCTCGATACATGCAGATTTTGTCCAAGCAGTTTTGTGAAAAACTTCCTGGCAAAATCATTAACATTCATCATTCATTCTTGCCAGGATTTAAAGGCGCCAAGCCATATCACCAAGCACATGATCGAGGCGTAAAAATTATTGGCGCCTCAGCACACTTTGTGACCAACGATCTTGATGAAGGTCCAATTATTGAGCAAGATGTCGCACACGTTACACACATAGCAACTCCTGAAGAGTTGATTGCGATAGGCCGTGATATCGAACGTCGCGTTCTGTCTAAGGCAGTTAAGTACTTCGCCGATGACAAGATTTTTATAGTTGGAAAACGGACTGTAGTTTTCTCTTAATCTTTTTACTGAAACCTTAAGGTTTTCTTGAGTTTATGACTTTATAAATTATTTGTTACATTCCTTTGTGTCCCCGGCGGGAGTTGAACCTGCGACCTACCGCTTAGGAGGCGGTTGCTCTATCCACTGAGCTACGGGGACTAAATGTTTATACAAGTGCCAATCTTGTCATGAGTTTGTTGGTGTTCACTATTCTTCGCATGAATTACAAGTACCTTGCCAATAAATACAGGTCAACGGTAGTATTGGATTTCTAACGAAAAGGATGTTATTTCCTCATGAGAGGCCAACAATGAAGGCGCTAGTTATAGGCGCGGGCGGAGTTGGCAGAGCAATCGTCAATATCGCATCACGCAAATCATTTATTTCTCAGATGGTTGTTGCTGATCGAACTCTGTCACGCGCGGAAGAAGCAGTTGCACGAGTCAAGAATTCACGATTTTCTGCAGCCGAAGTTAATGCTGCAGAGCTTGAAGATCTTCGCTCGCTAATCCGTAAAGTTAAGCCAGATGTTGTGATCAACGCTGTTGATCCACGATTTGTAATGCCGATTTTCTTGGCGTGCGAAATTGAAAACACCAACTACATCGATATGGCGATGTCACTTTCACGACCTCATCCGCATTATCCAAATTCAGAGACTGGCGTAAAGCTAGGTGATGAGCAGTTTGCCCGTGATTGGAACTGGGGAGAGCGTCAGATTTATGCTCTCGTCGGTATGGGAATCGAACCAGGAATGAGCGATGTATTTGCTCGTTACGCAGAAGATCATTTGTTTAGCCGTATAGATTCTTTAACAATCTTTGATGGTTCTAACCTGACTGTTGAAGGCTATGACTTTGCTCCTTCTTTCTCGATCTGGACAACAATCGAAGAGTGCCTAAATCCCCCATTGGTCTGGGAAGACGGGCGAGGCTGGTACACAACTGAGCCATTTAGTGAGATTGAAGTCTTTGATTTTCCAGAAGGAATCGGTCCTGTTGAATGCGTAAACGTTGAACACGAAGAAGTTGTTTTGATTCCGCAAAAAGTTGATGCCAAGAAAGTTAACTTCAAGTATGGTCTTGGCGCCGAATTTATCTCAACTCTGAAAACAATTCATATGCTTGGACTAGACAGTAAAGAAAATGTTGATGTACAAGGTATTAATGTCTCTCCTCGTGATCTACTTGCAGCTTCATTGCCAGATCCAGCCACTCTTGGATCTCGCATGAAAGGTAAAACTTGTGCAGGAGCATTGATCAAGGGTCTGAATAAAGAAGGTAAGCCTTATGCCTGCTACATGTACAACGTTGTAGATAACGAATGGTCAATGTCTGAATACGGTGATCAAGCAGTTGTTTGGCAGACTGCAATCAATCCAGTAATTGCTATGGAACTTATTCATAAAGGGATTTGGAAGCCAGAAGGTGTAGTTGGACCAGAATGGTTTGATGCAAAGCCATTCTTGGATCTACTTCCTTCCTACGGGACTGAGTGGAAAGTTAGAGACGAAGACACAACGGGCATCGTTATCTGACATCAATTCCACGACCAAAGTGCAAAAGATCTATATGGTTTATTGGCTAAGTAACTAATTTTTTAGCTTAATGACTTAAAGGATTAGAAATGAGGAGATGCGATGAGTAGTTGGGCGCTAGTAACAGGTGCAACCGTTGGTATCGGTGAGAGCTTCACTCGCTTGTTAGCATCGCACAAATACAACATCGTTTTAGTTGCTCGTGATCTGCCAAGATTAAATGAGCGAGCACAATCTCTAGAAACTATCTACGGAATTAAAACACATGTCATTCAGGCAGATCTTTCAACTAATGCCGGCTGCGGAGTTGTTGAAAAATACATTGCAAGCAATGAGATAGAAGTACTTATCAATAACGCAGGATTTGGCATCAATAAGGCATTTACTGTCTCAGAGTTAGATGCCGAACAACAAATGTTTGATGTGCTCATTCGCACGCCAATGCGTCTAATGCATGTATCTCTACCTTTAATGAAAGCCCGCGACAAGGGTGTCGTAATTAATGTGACATCTGTTGCTGCATGGATAGCAGGCGGCACCTATAGTGCAGCAAAGTCTTACCTGACAGTTTTGTCCGAAGCCATGCATACCGAACTTGCTGGAACAAATGTAAAGGTGAGTGCATTAGCTCCTGGATTTACAAGAACTCAATTTCATCAACGTGGCCGTATGTCTATGAAGGGTCTGCCAAATTTCATGTGGCTTAATCCAGATGTAATTGTTGCTAAATCATGGAATGAAACACTCAAAGGTAAGGCTGTCTCAATCCCGGGTTGGCAGTACAAAATTTTGATATTTGTGATGACAACATTGCCTCGTTCTTTAGTGCGAAAGGTTGGAATGAATCTGAGAAAGAAGCAACGCAAGTAAAACTTTGCATGACTTAGGCTTCCCCTATTCTCATGTGAATTGCATGTTCTTATTCTGTAGGCATGCGCATTGTTCGTATATTCGGACCAGCGTTACTAGTACTTCACTTGATCTTGAGACTTCTACAGCAAACATTGTGGACGGAAATTCTCCTTTATAACCTAGTTGGCCTCTTTGCAATTATTTCAATCACGCTCTCACCTAAAGTTGATTTTAAGGTTTCTAAAATTGCCATTGGTATTGGGATTCTCACTTGGTTGCTTGGTTCAATAATTGCAAGTTTCGCTAACTACAACATGACTTCAACTCTTCTTAATTCTTTTGGAGAGCTGATGTATCTTGTTTTTTACCCATTTATTCTTGTTGGTTCCGTTCGAATAATTCACGGGAACTCCGCATACAAAAAAAGCGAGGTTCTAGATAGCACAATTATTTGTTTTGGTATCACAACTTTTGGCGCAGTATTTATACTTCCAAGCGTTTTGCCTGATATGAACCAAAACTTAGCGCAGATATTTTATCCACTTGTCTATCCGCTGACAGACCTTCTCCTTATTGCCACTGTAATTTCATTGCTAATGATCCGTCAGTTTTCAAAGCGCAGTTTATTGTTGGTTATTGGAATTACTCTTTTTGTTATAACTGACTTCTTCTATCTGTCGTTAAACAATGATGCGCTTTATTCAGTAGGAACATGGATCGATGATGGTTGGTTGTTGGGAGTTATTGTGATCTCTGAAAGTTTCTGGCACGTAAATTTAAAGCAGAATAATCTAGAGCCAGTCACCACAGATTCTAAAACTCCTATTCTTATCATCGCATCAGTATTTTTCAGTGCCACACTTCTTGCGCTCAATGCGCTACAACCAAACTACCTTCCACGTTACACAGCCATTCCCGCGGTAGTCACACTAGTTTTAGCTTTCTCCCGATTAGCGAGTGCAATCAATCAGTCCCGTCATATTGGAACAGAGCGATTGTTGGCAAGAACCGATGAGTTAACTGGTTTACCAAATAGGCGACGTTTGATATCTGAGATTGAGGAGTTTGAAGAAAAAGTGGGATCACTTCTTTTGCTCGATTTAGATGGATTTAAACCGATAAATGATACCTATGGCCACGAAATTGGAGACAAAGTTCTCAAACAAGTAGCACTGAGATTTGATCGAGCATTACCTCATGATGCCTTTCTTGCCCGCCTAGGCGGAGATGAGTTTGGTGTTCTTATTGAAGGTTTGCATGAGAGTGCAATAGAAATCGCACTTGCATTACGCGCAACACTTTCGTATCCAATTCATGTTGATAACAAAGAGATTCAATTAGGGGTCAGCATTGGTGTTGCGAAAAATACGGGCAAAGCAGATCTTTTACTTCGTGCCGATACTGCAATGTATAAAGCTAAGCGCGAGGGTTTAGGGGTTTGTCCGCTTTAATCTCTTGCAATCTAGCAAGTGACTCTAATCTTTCTGCAGCGTGATCGACAATGCGTTCAACGTAACCTTTGCTATATCCATCTAGGTAAAGCCATGGTTCGTGAATTTGATCAGAGTCTAGATGTGCCAGTTCTGGAACATACTTTCGAATGTAATCACCTTCTGCATCAAAGCGCCTGCCTTGTTCGATGGGATTAAAAATGCGGTAGTACGGAGAGGCATCTGTTCCACATCCCGCTGTCCATTGCCAACCATGGGCATTGGATGCAACGTCATAATCAACTAGGTGATCAGCAAAAAATCGCTCGCCCAACTGCCACTCAAGATGCAAATCCTTTACTAAAAATGATGCCACAACCATCCGAGTGCGGTTGTGCATCCATCCTTCAATAACTAATTGGCGCATTGCAGCATCAACAAATGGATAGCCGGTTTTTCCTTCACGCCAAGCACTGAACTGTTTACCTGGCTTGTCATAACGCATCTCTGCAAATTTTGGTGCGTAATACTCTGTGTCAGTCATTGGATTGTTGAACAATACATCTGCATAAAACTCACGCCAAGCAATCTCTTTTCGAAAAGTATCGTGAGCTTTACTCTCTCCAAGATTCTGAAGAAGAGTGCGTGGATGGATTTCGCCAAACTTTAGATAAGTGCTCATCTTTGAGGTTCCGTCGATTCCAGCTAAATTGCGAGCCTCGTCATAAGAATCCAAACCATTTTTTTCAAATAATGCAAAGCGTTTTAAAGCAGCTTTTTCTCCTGCTTCAATTACATGGCTACCCGACTCTTCCGGAAAATCAGGAAACGCTCGGTACTTCGAAGTTGGTTCGACTAGATCAATTTTCTTTGGCGTAACTGCTGGCGCGCGCCAACCATGAGTCCGCCAACCTTTATAAAATGGTGTGTATACCTTGTAGGCAGTGCCGTCACTTGGCTTTAAAACTCTGCCAGGTGCAACAGCATAGGGAGATCCTGTTCGAACAAGTTTAATTCCAGCAGCTTCCACTTTTGCATCTCGTTGTGCGCCGTATCTTTCAAACTCAGTTGAGATATGTACTTCTTGTACATCATGCTGCGCAATTAGTTCTTTGAGAATTTCAACCTGATCGCCCTCAATAATGTGCAAACTGTTTCCAAGTGATTCATCCAGCGCACGCAGAGATTTGCCCATGTAAGCCAGAAGTTTGTCTCCTGCTTCAGAGATTTGCTGCTTATCTAAAATAAAAAGTGGAATGACTTTTTCAGCAGAATCGATTGCTGCTAGCAGCGCAGGATGATCATTAACGCGAAGATCTCTGCGAAACCACATGATTGAACACTTCGCCTTGGGCATGGGATGATTAAATCACAGAGATCCATGATGCGAAGAAGTTGAAAATGAGGTTCGATTAACCCATGGAAAATGAAGGTTTCACTCGGGATCAAATCCGAGCCATGCGCCGTTCTTACAGCGACGTAGGCATGGAAACTTTACCTGCAGACCCTTTTGAAGCTTTTTCAATCTGGTTAAAGCAAGCCCATGAAAACTCCATAATTGTTGAAGCTAATGCGATGGTTCTTTCGACCGTGCATGCTGACAATCAGATAAGTACAAGAACAGTTTTACTCAAAGATATTTCAGATGGCGGTTTTACTTTTTTCTCAAACTATGAGTCTCGTAAAGCACATGCGATGAATGTAAATGAAAATGTTTCACTTCTTTTCCCTTGGTATGCAATGGAACGTCAAGTATCAATAAGTGGAGTAGTAGAAAAAGTCTCGGATTCAGAATCAGATGACTACTTTGCGGCAAGACCTTGGGGTTCACAAATTGGTGCATGGGCTAGTCATCAATCATCACCTTTGTCATCACGGGCCGAATTAGAACAAAGGTATGAAGGTGCAGCTGCTAAATGGCCAGAAGGTTCGGTTGTTCCCCGCCCAAAATATTGGGGTGGTTATCGTGTAGTTCCACTCAACATTGAATTCTGGCAAGGCCGATACTCCAGATTGCACGATCGCTTGCGTTATGAGAGAACCACCACTAACTCCGATTGGGAACTAACGCGCTACTACCCGTAGTCTTGGCTTATGAGCATCATCATTCCAGCAGATATCAAGCCAAAAGATGGGCGCTTTGGTTGTGGCCCATCAAAGATTCGACCAGAAGCTTTAGCTGCACTTTCGGCAAGTGGCAACACAATTCTTGGAACATCACACCGTCAAAAGCCAGTTAAGAATGTTGTTAAGCGCGTTCGCGAAGGTCTTACTTCACTATTTAATCTTCCAGAAGGTTATGAAGTAATTCTTGGAAATGGTGGATCGACAGCGTTTTGGGATATTGCTACATCTGGATTAATTGAATCTCGTTCACAACACCTTGTATTCGGTGAGTTTTCATCAAAGTTTGCAGCATCATCTAAAGAAGCACCTTTCCTAGGTGAGCCAACGATTATTAAGACTGAACCAGGATCCCACCCTGTTGCAGTAGCTGAAGCAGGAATTGATGTCTATGCACTGACACATAATGAAACAAGTACAGGTGTTTCAATGCCAATTCTTCGCCCAGCAGGTACTGATGGCGCATTGGTTTTAGTCGATGCAACCTCTGCAGCTGGTGGTCTGATGGTTGATGCAAAAGAGTTTGATACTTATTACTTTGCCCCACAGAAATCATTTGCTTCAGATGGCGGATTATGGATTGCGATCATGTCCCCTTCAGCTATTGCGCGTGCTGCAAAAATTAAGGCAAGTAGCCGCTGGATTCCAGCTTTTTTTGACCTTGAAATTGCAATTGAAAATTCACGCCTGGACCAAACATATAACACTCCTGCATTGGTAACGCTCATGTTATTGGCAGAGCAGATCGAGTGGATGAATTCCAATGGCGGCTTAACTTTTGCTGCAGGTCGAAGTGAGAAATCTTCAAACATTCTCTATTCATGGGCAGAGAAAACCAGCTACACAACACCATTTGTAACTGATCCTGCAATGCGTTCAAAGGTTGTTGGAACAATTAACTTTGATGATGCAATTGATGCTACAAAGATTTCTGCAGCACTTCGTGAAAATGGAATTGTAGATACAGAGCCATATCGCAAGTTAGGTAAAAACCAACTTCGAATCGGTATGTTTCCAGCAGTTGACCCAAGTGATGTTGAAGCACTTACACAGTGCATTGATCACGTTGTAGCTGCTCTGTAATGCCGAAGAGTTTTCACCGGGATAGATTTTTCTGGATCGTTGCGGTTCAAACTGCTGTAGTAAATTTTTATTTAGGTGGATTTGGCCCAGCGCAATCCCTTTTACGTGCAGATCAAGGAACGTCCCTAACAATCGCTGGTTTACACGGCACGGCAATGGGTGTGGCATCAATCTTTGCTGGCTGGTCTAATCCACATATTGCACACAGATTTGGTCGAGAAAAAGCTAGCTGGATCGGTCTTACTATTTTCTGTATTGGACTTTTAATTTTTGTACTCTCACCTCCTGTTTTTCTTACTTTACCTGCAACTCTTTTAACCGGCTTTGGTACTTCATTAGTGATCAACACAATGCTGACAAAAATGTCACATCATTATGGAAAGTCCGCAGAAGTGGCTATACCTCAGGCAAATGGAATTGCATCTGTTGGATTTGTTATTGGTACCGCACTAATTGGAACAATTGCAATTGTTTATCCAACTCTGTGGAGATTAGGCCTACTCCTTGCATTACCTGTCGCTCTGATTGTTTATATCGTCGGGCGAGATAAGAGCGTCGAAGAACATGTACCCCATGAAGATGGACCTCAAAGCGGAAAACTCTCACGTGCTTTTTGGATCTCTTGGGTGGGCTTTGTTGCCTGTATCTCTGCTGAATTTGCTACTTCATTTTGGGCAGCTGCACTTTTGAAAGATCGCGTTGGTTCCAGTGCTGCAGTTTCAACTGTTGCAATTGTTGCATTAGGAACTGGAATGGGTATTGGACGTTGGTACGGAGGGCTGGTTCTTAAACATCTCTCATTGGATAATCAACTGCTAACAATAATTGCGATTCAGTTTTTTGGATTCTTAGGCTTTTGGCTCTCTCACAGTATGGCACTCTCATTAATTTGTTTGTTCGTTGTTGGTCTTGGAGTATCAATGCAGTTCGCCCTCTCATCAATTAGATTGATTGGTTTGAGTAATGGACGACCAGATCTAGCTGTTGGAAGAGCATCTCTTGCTGCAGGCGTTGCTATTGCTGGGGCCCCATTTTTATTGGGATTGCTGGGAGATAGCTTCGGAATCTCAAGGGCCTACATTATGGTTTTCGTATTAATGATTATTGCATTTTTCATTATTAAACTGGTTCCCTCTCACGTTAAGGAAACGGTATGAGCTACAAAACTCGAAGAATTGTTACTCTTGTAGCGTTATTTGGTTTGCTAGTTTTAATTGCGATCAACGCTCTTTAATACCGCTGCAACAGAGATATCTAACGGTGGTATGACTCTATTCTTATAAGTAAACCAAATCACAATAGATGTTAGAAGTGGAATCAGCCCACAGATTGCAATTGTTGGACGGATGCCAATTACCTCAGTCATTATTCCAATAAGTGGGGATCCAAAAGGCGTACCACCCATGAAAATAAGTAAATAAAGTCCCATAACGCGACCCCGAATAGCAGGGTCTGAACTTGTCTGAACAATTGAATTTGCAGATACTAAAGTTGTAAGGGCGCTGACCCCACAAATTGGCAACCAAATCATGTAAGTAGTAAATGTTGGTAATACTGAAAGAACAATCACGGAAGTTGAAAAAACTATTCCGCCTTTAACCACAAACTTTGTACTTCTAAATCTTTCTAATCGAGCAGAACTTACTGCCCCAGTAAATGATCCAATTGCTACAAAGGTTCCCATCAATCCAAAACTTGCTGGCCCTAACCCAAACTCTTTTGTTGCCATGAGTGCGTTAAAAATCTGAAAGTTAAGTCCAAAGGTTGAAATGAAGAAAACGATCAGGAGTACAACATAAATATCTGGTCGTGAGCGTACATATCTAATTCCCTCACGAATGTTTCCATCTGAATTCTTTTGATCTTGACGGAAAAATGTTTTTTCGTTCAGTTGGAATAGAGCTGCAATTACAAAGCAATATGACAACCCGTTTACAAGAAAAGATGGGCCAGTTCCAAAAGCAGCAATTAAAGCTCCTGAGACCGCCGGTCCAATCAATCTCCCTGCATTGAAATTAGCTGAATTTAAAGAGACAGCGTTGGGTAGATCATCTGGTCCAACAATTTCAGTTGTGAATGACTGGCGAACAGGGCCATCAATTGCATTAGATAGCCCTAAAACTCCAGCTAATACAAAAACTTGCCACAGGGATACAGATTCTGTGACGACCAGGATTCCAAGTACTAGTGAAGATGCACCGCCAAGTACATTTGTCAGTATCAGCGCTTTTCTCTTATTAAAGCGATCTGCAAACTTTCCACCGTGCAGTGAAAAGAGAAGTATTGGAAGGAACTGTACTGCGGTAACTAATCCAAGAAATGTTCCACTGTTATTTGTTAGTTCGAGTACAAGCCAGTCCTGAGCGATGCGTTGTGCCCAGGTGCCGATGTTTGAAACCGCGTTTGCAGGATAGAGAATTCTGTAATTACGGTGGCGAAATGAACGCAAATTGCCGTCTTCTTTAACCTTAAAACGCATTACTCTACTTCCATGGGTTCTCGTCTACGCAATGTTGTAACTCTAGTGGCAATTGGAACTTCATGCTGGGTTGCTGCTGGTGTGATCGCACTTGCCTCAGGAGCTGACTCAAAAATTATTTGGACCTGCGTTTCAGGGACAGCACTTGGATTAATTGGAATTCGTTACACAATTCGTCGCAGCCGACGATCTGGTATTTAATCTAAAACTCATACTGCTAACTTGCAACAAACTAAATAGTTGATTGCGCTTACGCGCCAAGTTGAGATGCGATTCCACGTAGAACGCGCCCAAGACGATCGGCTTCCTGCGCATTTGGATGACGACCATTTCGTAGACCATTTCCAACTCGATCCAACATTTTGATCGTATCTTCAATCATTGCAGCAAGGTCATCGCTGTTTGCTCGTGAGTTTTCAACAAGTGATGGTGGCGCATCAATGATGTGCACTGACATCGCCTGTGGACCCTTGCGGCTATCTGCAATCGAAAACTCAAGTTTTGTTCCAGGCTTAACTGTTGCAACACCTTCTGGAAGTGAAGTAGCGGCTAAATAAACATCTTCGCCCTCATCATTTGCAATAAAGCCAAATCCTTTTTCAAGTGAGAACCATTTGACATGTCCTGTAGGCATTGTGAGCTCTCTTTCCTAGCTAGTTAGCTAATTCTTAACTAATTCCACTGTGCGCTAGTTCTACCCAACGCTTACTTTCTTTTTCTGTTGATCTCGTTCGTAACTCATGAATATCGTTTCAATAATTCATTCGTTTGAATCGGTATCGCGGTTGCGATAACAGGTGCTTAGTTTAACACTGGCTCCGTGAAGGTCGCTTCCGAATGCGCACCGCAGCCGTGATCTACGCTCACAACGCGAGCATCTTCCGGTGAGATTGCGTTGGCACACACGCCAAAAGTAGATCGAAGTGATCCAGCGATTGGAATAAAGAAGCCACAGCTATGACATGGTTTTGGCGCCGACTGCGCAACAGGAGCATTAGGTCCGCGCTCTCCGTTATACCAACGCTTTGCTGCTTGGTCACGTCCTTCGATAGACATAACACGAGCACGACCCAAACCAAGTTCAACTGCTAGAGCAGTATCTAGTTCTTCATCTTGCGGAAGACTTTGTTGTCCTGGAACCAAACGAGTATCAGTTAATGAACTTGGAACAATATCTCCAACACCCACATCACCAGGAAGAATGCGATCAATATAAGGAATCCACTCTGGTGGTCGTAAAGCATATGGGCCCGGTAAAACTACAACATCACAAATTGTTGGCTCTGATTCTTCATCAACCTTTGCAACTGTTACACACCAACGCCAACCTTTATAACCTGCAAGGTTTGCTTCATAAAGATATGTTGCTACACGGTTCTCATCATCGAATTCAACTGAGACAAATCCACCAACATGTTCTGATTTCTCGGCCTGCTCGATAATTGCAGCAAGGGCAAGCTCGCTTGCATCAAAAGCTTCAACTGTGCTTTTTGATGTTCGCTGAAACAGCTTTTTTGCCGTTGGTTTCTTTGCCATGGGATAAGGATAAAGCAGAACACCGCCCTCGCGTTAATTGGCTAAATTCTGAGCCAGTTAACTGGTACTTCGCGAGGACGGTGCTCTGTTTAATTACTTTTTATTGCTTTAGAAGTCCATATCTCCGCCGCCTTGTGGGGCAGGCGCACTCTTCTCTGGCTTATCAGCAATGACAGCCTCTGTTGTAATAAACAGAGCAGCAATTGAAGCTGCATTTTGTAATGCAGAACGTGTCACTTTAGCTGGATCAATGATTCCAGTTTTGATCATGTCAACGTATTCACCTGTTGCAGCATTTAAGCCGTGACCAACCGGAAGATGGCGAACTTTCTCAACTACAACTCCACCTTCTAATCCTGCGTTGATTGCAATCTGCTTAATGGGTGCTTCGATTGCATATTCAACAATCTTTGCACCAGTTGCTTCATCACCAGTTAATCCAGAGAGTTTCTTAAACACTGCAGCACCTGCTTGCAATAGAGCAACTCCACCACCGGCAACGATTCCTTCTTCAACTGCAGCTTTTGCATTTCGTACTGCATCTTCAATGCGGTGCTTGCGCTCTTTGAGTTCTACCTCAGTAGCTGCCCCTGCCTTAATGACAGCAACTCCACCTGCAAGCTTTGCAAGGCGCTCCTGCAATTTCTCGCGGTCGTAATCAGAATCTGAGTTTTCAATCTCTGTGCGGATTTGCTGAACACGACCCTTAATTTGGGCTTCATCTCCGGCGCCTTCAACAATTGTTGTCTCTTCCTTGCTGATGACAACTTTGCGTGCGCGACCCAAGAGATCCATTTCAGCTGTATCCAGGCGAAGTCCAACTTCTTCAGTAATAACAGTTGCACCTGTAAGTATTGCAATGTCTTGAAGAATTGACTTGCGGCGATCACCAAAACCTGGAGCTTTAACAGCTGCAGAACGGAATGTTCCGCGGATCTTGTTAACTACCAACGTCGCAAGCGCTTCGCCCTCAATATCTTCTGCAATGATGACAAGTGGCTTACCTGATGACATTACTTTTTCAAGAATTGGTACTAAGTCTTTAATGTTTGAAATCTTTGAGTTGCAGATCAAAACATATGTATCTTCTAAAACAGCTTCCATGCGATCTTGGTCTGTTACAAAGTATGGAGAGATATAACCTTTATCAAAGCGCATTCCCTCTGTTAGCTCTAGCTCGAGTCCAAAAGTATTTGACTCTTCAACAGTAATAACGCCTTCTTTTCCAACTTTGTCCATCGCTTCAGCGATCATTTCACCAATAGTTGCATCTGCCGCAGAGATCGAAGCTGTTGCTGCAATTTGCTCTTTTGAATCCACACTCTTTGCCATAGATAGAAGTTCGGCAACGATCTCAGCAACTGCTTTTTCAATTCCGCGCTTAAGTGCCATTGGGTTAGAGCCAGCAGCAACATTTCGAAGTCCTTCGCGAACTAATGCCTGTGCTAACACTGTTGCAGTCGTTGTTCCATCGCCGGCAACATCATCGGTCTTCTTAGCAACTTCTTTTACAAGTTCTGCGCCGATTTTTTCCCATGGATCATCTAGTTCAATGTCTTTTGCAATTGAAACACCGTCATTTGTAATTGTTGGTGCGCCCCACTTTTTTTCTAGGACAACATTTCGTCCGCGTGGTCCAAGGGTTACTTTGACTGCATCAGCCAAGATATTCATACCGCGCTCTAAACCGCGACGTGCTTCTTCATTAAAGGCGATTTGCTTTGCCATCAGATGTGCTCCTTGCGTTTATCGTTCGTTAGCCAATTTCTATATGTATTGGGGGGCGCTTTATCACTCGCACCCCGAGAGTGCTAACGCCAAATCTAGAGCCTTTATTTCCGAGGCGCAAAACGAGATTGACTAGCGGGCGATACGAGTGGCCATGCGAGCCTCGCGCAGACGGCGAAGGCGCTTTACGAGCATTGGCGATGCGGCCAGGGCATCATCCCGATCAATCAAGTCGTTGAGAAGTTGGTAATAGCGGGGGGCTGTTAAATCAAAAAGCTCTTTGATTGCAGCCTCTTTTGCGCCGGCATAACGCCACCAATTTCCTTCAAAATCTAAAATCCGGACTTCGAGTTCACTTAATCCAATGTGCTCACTTGAGGAATAGCCCGAACCATTCACATTGTTGATTGCTGAATCTTCCTGGGCTGACATGGCTGAAATCTTAGAACAGGGTCAGTAAAAAGTGTGGGATTTAGAGCCTATCTAAAATCATCTGGATATCACTTACTTTCGTCCAAGGATTAACAATTGCAAATCTTAAAATTGGCTGACCTTGATGTGATGATGGTGGAATAAATCCAATTTGATCCTGCAAAAGCTGATCACTCCATTTTTCGTAATCGATTGCATTCCATCCATTTCGCGTAAATGCAACAATAGAAAGTTCTGGCTGGCGAAGCAAAGTTAAATGCGGATGCTCTTGAATTAATCGGGCTGCGGCTTGTGCAACTTCAAGTGACTTTTCCATCGCTTCTGAATATGCATCTGTTCCATGCGCAGCCAAAGAAAACCAAAATGGGAGACCACGTGTTCGACGAGTCAAGTGTATTGCGTAATCAGATGGTGACCATTGCCCATCTTTTAAAACATCTAAATAAGATGCCTGCTGTGAATGCACCTGTTTTGCCAACTCTGGTTGGCGATAGACAAGTGCACACGCATCGTAAGGTGCGAATAACCATTTATGTGGATCAACAATGAATGAATCTGCCTCTTCAATTCCATTGAACTTTTCGCGAACAGAAGGTGCACACAATGCGGCAAGCCCATAGGCACCATCTACGTGAAACCATATGTCTCGACTGTGCGCAGCTTCTGCTATTCCTTGTAAGTCATCGATAATTCCTAAATTAGTCGTACCGGAAGTTGCTACGACTGCAAACACTCGATTATCCGTCGTTGAATGAAGATGATCAACTGCAGTTGCAATCGCAGAACCAAGTAGTTTTCCATCTGTATCAACATCAACTTTAAGAACATCAACATCCATCACTTGTGCAGCCGATGCAATAGATGAGTGCGCTTCTTGACTGCAAGCTATTACCCACCGAGTTGGATTTGGATGAGTTTTTCTAGCTTGAGCTCTTGCAACAACTAACGCAGAAAGATTTCCAATAGTTCCACCCTGAACAAAAACTCCACCTGCACTTGCAGGCATACCGGCTAAATCAATAAGCCATTGGATGGCTTGATTCTCTGCGAAAACTGCGCCGGCACCTTCTTGCCAAGATCCTCCATAAAGCGCGCTTGCTCCAACTACTAAATCAAAAAGATTTGCATACTCTGTTGGTGCTGATGGAATAAAGGCCAGGTTTCGCGGATGATCTGTTGAGATACATGCTTTTGCCAGCACATTTGTAAAAACTTCTAGAGCTTTATGACCGCCTAAACCCTTTTTTGTAATTGTGTTACCAACTTCGTTAAACAAATCTTCTGCAGTCCGAGGACCATCTAGCGGTGGATCATCTTTAAGGCGCGCAAGGCTATATTCCAAGACTTCTTTGGCTAAATCTTCAACTTCCTGTGTGAATTTATGCATTTGCTTTAGCTTTTTTGATTATATTTTTAAGCATTGTTGGAAAGATGAAGGAGTGGAATGGAGAAACTGCAGCCCAATACAGCTGCCCACCAAGTCCACGAGGAGAAAAAATTGCTTCTTGAGTGACATGAGTTTTACCGTTAACTTCTTCAACACGAAAATCTAACCAAGCTTTACCCGGCAAAATCATTTCTGCATAAAGTTTCAAGTGCTTGCCGCGCTCTAACTCTTCAACTCTCCAGAAGTCTAGAGATTCACCAACACGTAAAAAATCAGGATCGCGACGTCCGCGACGCAAACCAACTCCACCAAATGCTCGATCTAATAGACCGCGCGCATACCAAAGAAGATCGGCGCCAAACCAACCATTATCTCCGCCGATAGATTCGATTTGTTTCCATACTAATTCAGCTGAGATTTCTGTTGTTGCTTCTCTTCGATCCCTAAAAACCATTTCACCAGCCCATGAAGGATCACCTTGTGCTTTTTGCCAAGGGGCAGTAGGCATAGTCGCATCCGACCATCGTGTTTCTACGCCGTGAGTTGTTGTGCGTGAAAGGGCTAAATTAATTGCAGTTTCAACATCCAATAAACCTTCAGTCGGCTTTGGAATCAACCCGTCAATGCTCTTTGCAGGATCTGCCACAACTTCACTAATGAGTGATCCTACGAGAGGTCTAGCAAGTGCAGTTGGTACTGGTGTTACTAACCCAATCCACAAACTAGATAGTTTTGGAGTCAGCACAGGAACTTTAATAATCCATCGTTTTCTCAATCCCGATAGTTTTGCAAACTTTTGCATCATGTCTGCATAGGTCAATACTTCAGGTCCGCCGATATCAAATACTTGTGTGACTGGCTTTTCTAACTGGCCCGCAGCTTTTAAGTAGTACAGAACGTCTCGTATTGCTATCGGGTGTGTTTTATTACTTACCCATTTTGGCGTAGTCATAAGCGGCAAGCGATGAGTTAAATGTCGTAGCATTTCAAAACTGGCAGAGCCCGAACCAATAATAATCCCTGCTCTAAGTTCAATAACTGCAACAGAAGTTGATGCTAATTGCTCTCCTGCTTTTGCACGGGATGACAAGTGCTTACTAATGTTTTTATCATTTGCAATTCCGCCGAGATAAACAATCTGCTGCACACCTGCATCAGCGGCAGCTTGTGCAAAATTACGGGCCATATCGGCCTCAATTTGATTAAAGTTTGGACCAAGATTGATTGAGTGAAGCAGGTAATAGGCGGTATGCACCCCGATTAATGCATCAAAAACATCTTCATAGTTTTCGGCGCTGCCCGTGCGGATATCTACCCAAGAAGCCCATGGTTGATCATTAACTTTGTTTGCATCGCGAACTAAAATTCGAACATCGCAATTTTCTTCTACAAGGGCTCGTACTAATCGCCCGCCCACATAACCAGAAGCCCCTGTTACAAGGAACTTTCTCCGTGGATTGTGCATGTTCATGTTAGTAAGCCTAGACTTAACCCATGCAAAACACACGTCAGAAGCCACGAGTAGTAATTCTCGGAGCAGGGTTTGGTGGATTGACTGCTGCCAAAAAAATGGCTGGGTTTGCAAGCGTCACAGTTGTTGATCGTCACAACTTTCAAACTTTTTTGCCGTTGCTGTATCAGGTTTCAACGGCAGGATTAGCTGCAGATCACGTTGCACACCCAATTCGCGGCGCATTGCGCAAAACAGATGTTCAATTTCAGATGGGTTCACCTGTCTCAATAGATCATGACAAGAAATCACTGACATTAGATAACAAGCAAGTTTTGGATTTTGATTACCTCGTTGTTGCCTTAGGTTCTGCAAACACAGATTTTGGAATTCCAGGTGTCATAGAACATGCACTTGGAATGAAGAGTGTTCATGAAGCCACAACTATTAGAGCAAAGGTAATGCGCTCGTTTGAAGAACTATGTAGCAACCAAGATGATTCAGTATTTTCAATTTCGGTAATTGGTGGTGGTCCAACTGGCGTAGAGATGGCTGGAGCATTTGCTGAATTGGTGCGAGGACCTCTAAAAAACGATCAAGCACGCGCAGCAGAGAGAATTCAAATTAATCTGATCGAAGCAGGTCCTCGCGTTCTACCTATGTTTTCAAACAAGCTTTCTGAGCATGCAAAAGCAGACCTAGAAAAACTTGATGTAAAGGTTTATACAAATACGGCCGTCAAAGAGATTAAAGCTGATTCAATTGAAACTCAGGATGGAAAAACAATTGAATCTGCAATCACAATTTGGGCTGCGGGAGTACGTGGTGAACCGGCAGCATCTATTTTGAATCTGCCGATAGTAAATACAAGAATTGATGTTGAAAGGACTTTGCAAGTTAAAAAGTATCCACATATTTTCGCAATCGGCGATGTCGCTGGATTTACTGGAAAAGATGGTCGCTTCTTGCCAATGGTTGCACCTGTTGCAATGCAACAAGGTAGATGGGTTGCAAAACAGATCAAGCGCTTATCTACACAACAAGAGTTAAAGCCATTTAAGTATGTTGATAAGGGATCGATGGCAACGATCGGACGACACAAAGCGATTGTAGAAGTGAAGAAGTTCCGTTTAGTGGGAATTCCTGCTTGGTTTGCATGGCTTTTCCTTCACCTGTTTTATCTCTTGGGTGGGCGCAATAAAATTGGAACAATTGCAGACTGGACTTGGAACTACGTAACTTTCGATCGCGGCAATCGCCACATCATGGATTCTGTGTAAATGCCGCAATACATCAATCTTCGTGGCCATGAGATCTATGGCTATGAATGGGAAAACGATGGTGAAGCTGTTGTTCTATTACACGGTGGCTTGAGTAAAACATCTAGTTGGGACTATTTGGTTGTTCCTGCGCTAGAAGATGATTTCCACGTTTATGCATACGATCGAACAGGACATGGTTTTACTGCAGATCAACCTGGAAGTTTGCACTTTGATTTTCAAACAAAAGAGGCAATCGCATACTTAGAAGATGTCGTAAAAACTCCAGCACATTTAGTTGGTTATAGCGACGGTGCGATCATCGCACTTATGGTTGCAATCGCAAGACCAGATTTAGTGAAGTCTGTTGTATCAATCGGTGGAAACTCACATTACTCAGGTGTTGATTTTGATATGGGCCAACCAATGGTTAGCGAAGATGATCTTGCTGAATACACATTAATCTCCCCTGATGCACCACACACATTGTTAGAAAAAACCACGCGAATGTTTGAGATTTGGAAAAACGAGCCCAACATTTCAGATCAACAGTTGGCAAGTATTCAATGCCCTGTACTCATAGTTTCTGGTGATGATGATGTTGTAACCTTGTCGCATACTGCACATGTTTATCAATCAATTCCACTTGGACAACTTGCAGTATTGCCAGGGACATCTCACGCTTTAGTAAAAGAAAAGCCAGAACTATTTAATGCAATTATGGTCGGGTTCTTAGAGGATTTAAGTTATCCAATTACTTACGCTCCCGTTAAACGCGTTAATCCAGAGATTGTTTAAAAGCCACAAACAATAAAACGAGCCCCCCGTCAGGATTGAACTGACGACCTGCGCATTACAAGTGCGCTGCTCTACCACTGAGCTAGAGAGGCCTGCTTTTTGAGTTACCCCAAATCAAGCAGAGGCAATTATGGCAGTGATGGTCGTTATCTGAAAATCGGGCGAATGGCCAGACCTCAAGGTAGGTTAAGCAGATGCGATTAGGAGTTCTCGATGTGGGATCAAATACAGTCCACCTCCAAGTTGTAGACGCTCATCCAGGTGCTCGTCCCAGCCCAACCACCAATCAAAAGGTCGAGCTTCGCCTCCATGAATACATTGATAAGTCTGGATACGTTACAAAAGAAGGAATCCATTTACTCCATTCGGCAATCGATGCAGCAGTTGCACATGCTCACGAATTTAAAACAGAGGAGATATTGGCTTTTGCCACTTCTGCTATTAGAGACTCTAAAAACGGTAAAGAGATTCTAGACGAATTAAATCGCAAGCATGAAATCGATTTACATGTTCTTTCGGGCGAAGAAGAAGCTGCGATTACATTCTTAGCAGTTCGTCGCTGGCTTGGATGGTCAAGTGGGCGCCTTCTAGTTTTAGATATTGGAGGAGGATCTCTAGAAATTGCAGTTGGTGAAGATGAAGCACCGGAGGCGGCAATATCTTTTCCATTAGGGGCATCTAGATTAACCCGTGATTTTTTAAACGGTGATCCCTATAAAGAAAAAGATATTAAGGAACTCGATACATTCATCCGCGAGTCAATGAAAATTGCTATTCCTGAAGAGATAAGACTTCATGGTTCCGATCGGTGTATCGCCACGAGCAAAACTTTTCGAACATTAGCAAGACTTGGAAATCATTGGTTTGATAATAGTGAAGGTGTACTCGAACTTTCCTCACTTGAAAAAATTATTCCAAAGTTAGCTGACATGACAAATAAGCAAAGATCACAGTTACCTGGGGTTTCAGAGAGTAGAGCCAGTCAGATACTCAGTGGCTCATTGGTTGCAAAATCTGCTATGGAGAGATTAAGTATTACTAAACTTGAAATCTGTCCCTGGGCCTTACGAGAAGGAATTGTTCTTAAATGGTTAGACTGGATGGAGCGTTAATCCAATCAAGTGCCACAGCATCTCCATCTCGGAAATGGATAACTATCGCATCACCTGGAGCAAGCTCTGTCTTTAAAGATTTAAAGGATTTTTTCCCAATTAACTTCTCTGCGATTTTTGGAAGAATTGGATTGTGACTACAGATTAAATATGTGCCCTCGGACTCAATTAGCTCTTTTACATAGTCATAGGCGGCAGATTTATTCTTGTAAAAGGTGTACTCCGATAGATCCGAAACATATGTAACTGACCTACCTATCGCCTGAGACAGTGGCACTACAGTCTCAGCGCAGCGCATTGCATCTGATGAACAGATTTGATCTAACATAAATGGAATAAAATACTGTGGAAGATTCTTTGCTTGTATTTGACCCGTTTGATCAAGTGGTCGATCTTCATCATCTTTTTGCCAATCGTCTCGACTCAAAGCCTTCGCATGACGAAGCAATATCAAAGTTTGCGTTCTTGCTCCAATCTCAAAAAACTTGTCAATAATCTCTTTGTCAGATTGATTTGTGAGTAAATTTTTTGCTTCAATCGGAGAGGTCCATCGAAGTTCATCTACTTCATCAGCTGATGGATCTGTCTCCGGAAGTTTGTAAGCTTTTGCAGACCAAAAAAGTACTTCTTTTGCTGCATCATCGCTCGTATAATTCACAGCGCCCAAAAATGGGCCAAATTTAGATTTATAACCTGTCTCTTCCAAAACTTCACGATATGCCGCAGCAATATGGCTTTCACCTCTATTTAGTTTGCCTTTTGGTAACGACCAGTCCATATATTTTGGCCGGTGAATTAGTGCAACTTCAATTTCATCTTCATCAATCTCTCGCCATAAAACGGCGCCAGCTGCTTGGATCTTTTGAGAATTCATTACTTTTTTTCACTTTTATTTCGTTTAATAAACTTTGACTGAATATCGGTTAATCCTTCAGAGAGATTATCCTCATTTACTCTTTTCCAACTCATATCCTGTTGATGCCAGCTCGAAGTTTTTGGATCCATCGATATATCTAGAATCTCTTGGAGTACGTTTTTGTGTGCAGCCTTATCAACTCGAACTAAGCTTTCAACGCGACGATCAAGATTTCTGTGCATCAAATCTGCACTTCCAATCCAATACTCATCAGTACCACCATTCTTAAAATGATAAATTCTTGAGTGCTCTAGAAATCTTCCAAGAATTGAGCGGACTCGAATATTTTCAGATAAGCCAGGAACGCCAGGTTTAATAGATGATATGCCTCGGATAACCAGATCCACAGGAACACCTGCTTGTGACGCTCTATATAAAGCTTCTATGAACTCTTCATCTAAAAGCGAGTTAAGCTTAAATTGAATACCAGAGCTCTTTCCGCTTTTTGCATTCTCAATCTCATTATCAATTCTCTCAAGCAAGCCGGGTCGCAAAGTACGGGGAGCGACTAGAAGACGTGAGAATGTGGATTGGGGTCCAAATCCTGAAAGTTGATTAAATAGTTTTGTTAAATCCTCGGTTAGTTCAGGATCACTACTCATAATGCCAAGATCTTCATAAAAACGCGCTGTCTTTGGATTGTAGTTTCCTGTTCCAACGTGGGCATACCGTCGAATTCCTGTGGCTTCATCACGAATAACAAGCGAGAGCTTTGCATGTGTCTTGAATCCCATTAGTCCGTAAACAACATGAACACCCACTGCTTCTAGCTTGCGCGCCCACCGCACATTTGCCTGTTCATCAAATCGCGCGCGAAGTTCAATCACTGCAAGCACCTGTTTGCCTGCTTCGGCTGCCTCAATTAGCGCCTCCATAATAGGTGAGTCACCCGAGGTTCGATACAGCGTTTGTTTTATCGCTAAAACTTGAGGATCTTGAGCAGCATTTTGAAGAAACTGAACAACCGAAGTTGTAAATGAGTCGTATGGGTGGTGTAGCAATATTTCCCCTTGGCGGATTGCAGCAAAAAATAGATCTGGCTCTTCTGGGTTTATCTCACTTAGAGCAGAAACTGTCTTTGATCTAAATGGCGGATACTTTAGGTCTGGAAAGTTTAAGCTTGTAATGCGAAGAAGATCAGTCAAATCTAGCGGCGCGGGAAGTGGAAAAACATTAGATGGATTTATATCTAACTCTTCACATAACCTAGTTAGCAGTTTTGGATCGACTCCCTCTTCCACTTCTAGTCGAACAGGTGGTCCAAATCTTCTGCGTGATAATTCTTGTTCTAAAGTATTGAGCAAATCATCACTATCTTCCTCATCTAACTCTATATCTTGATTTCTAGTCACACGGAAAGTGTAATGATCTTGAATTAACATTCCTGGAAATAACTCTTGCAAGTGAATGACGATTAACTCTTCGATGGGGATAAAACGAAGGGAGCCTGTAATGCTTGTAGGAATGTATCGTGAAAGAATTGGTGGAACTTTTATACGAGCGAAAAACTCTGCTCCGTTATCTTGATTTTTAACTATGACAGCCAAATTAAGTGAGAGTCCAGAGATATACGGAAAGGGATGAGAGGGATCAACAGCAAGTGGTGTTAGTACTGGAAAAATTCGATCAGCAAATAGTTTTGTTACATATAATCTCTCAGAGTCTGTTAATTCGTCCCAAGTAATTATTTCAATTCCATTTTTACGTAGTTCTGGCACTAAATCGTCTTTAAACAATCGAGCGTGCCTTAATGAGAGCTCCCCTGCTTTACGAGATATCTGCTCCAATGAATCTTGAGGCGTAAGGCCCGCGGAGTTTGCGGCAGTAATGCCTAACTCAATTTTTCCCAATACAGATCCAACGCGAACCATAAAAAACTCATCTAGATTGGATGCAAATATCGTTAAATAGTTGACTCGCTCGAACAATGGAATGCTTTTGTCTTCAGCCAGTTCGAGCACCCGCTCATTAAAAGCCAGCCAGCTTTGCTCGCGATCAATGAAAATATCTTTGGAACTCACACCTAATAGTGACTGGCAAAGATGAACTTCAGGTGACGAGAAGGTAGATAAGGGGTATTTAATTTGCTTAATCCAGATGATTAAGCGGCCACTTGATTGCATGGGGATACTTGCAGGTTCGCCCATCACCTGAAGACTTACCCCGAGCACGTCGCCACAACCATGGAAGTGCAAAAGTAATAAACCATAGTGTTGTAACACCTGTTTGAACAATTTTGGATGTTGGTTCTGCAGGTTCTAATGGAGTACGCCAAGTGGGATCAAATGGAAGATCAATCGTTTCTAAGACTGCTTGTGCCACACGATCATGTCCCATTGGATTTAGATGCAGCCGATCAAATGCTAAAAAGCGCGGATCCTTTAAAGATTCTTCTTGATTACCATCGCACAAGATTGCGCCTACTTCTGCGGCAACCTTTCGGACGTTCTCATTAAAATCTTTGAATCGTTGCTTCCATGATTCTGCTAAACGTCCTTCTTTTCCACTATCTTCTAAAACTGTAAACAACATAACTGTGGCACCAGATGCAGCTATCTTTCGAACAGCCTGTGAATACAAAGGTAAAACTAAGTTTGGATTGTATTTTGGCCTGATTACATCATTTGCCCCAGCATGAAATGAAATCAAGGTTGTCTTATCAATTACTTGCTCTAATGCTGGCTCTAGTTGATCATCAATAACTTGCTTAAGTAATTTTCCTCGGATTGCTAGATTTGCATATTGAAATCCAGGTTGATCTGCGGCCATAACATCGGCAACGCGATCTGCCCATCCCCGATACTGTCCATATCGTTTTTCATCACACATACCTTCGGTAAATGAATCACCGAGTGCAATAAATCGTTGGTATTTCATTTTCTTACCCTACTTACTTCTCTTGCCACTTGTAACCCAATTACCTAACTAATCTCAATCTCCGCGTGCGGCTTACCTAGCGCGACGTGCTTGATCAATATGAAAGAGTGCAATAGATGTTGCAACGCTTGCATTTAATGACTCAGTTGTGGCGCTAATTGGAATTGAAACAACAAGATCACATTTTTCTTTGGTCAAACGCGCAAGACCTTTACCTTCTGATCCAACTATTACCATCAGCGGTTCGGTTGCAACCTTCATAGAGCCAATATCATCACTTGATTCACCATCTAATCCAACAACAAACATTCCAGCTTTTTTTGCTGCATCTATTGTTCGAGCAAGATTAGTTATCTGTGCAATTGGCAAACGTGCAGCAGCCCCAGCAGAGGATTTCCACGCCGATGCCGTCATTGTTGCCGCCCGACGTTCGGTCATGATTACTCCGGCTGCGCCAAATGCAGCTGCGCTTCGAATAATCGCGCCAAGATTTCGTGGATCTGTGACACCGTCTAAAGCAACAATTAATGAAGGATGTTTTGCGCGAGAGAGAATCTCTTCAAAACTTGAATACTGAAAAGGTTTGATTGCAAGAATAATTCCTTGGCTATTGGGTGAAATACCTTCAACTTCTGCGCGATGTGCTTCGCGAATTTGAAGTCCTTGGTGGAGTGCTAGTTTTAAACTCTCTGCAACTCGATCATCAACATCAATACTGCGTGCAACTAAAAGCTCAGTTGCTGGAACGTTTTCACGGAGTGCTTCAAGAACTGCGTTACGGCCGGCAACGATTTCACCACGTGGTCGATCACCTTTTGGCATTCGAGGTGAGCGAACTTCTTTTTTCTCTGCAGCCTTTTTGCGCTTTGCTGCTGCATGGTAAGGACGATCTTCTGCTTTTGGAGTTGGACCTTTACCTTCTAAACGTCGTTTGTTGTTACCACCAGTGCCAGAAGACGGACCTTTTTTTGATTGGCGAACAGCGCCTTTACGGGATGAATTGCCAGCCATTGTTAATTCTCGTTTCAGTACTTAATTGATAGACCAGCGAGGCCCTTGAGCAGTGTCCTCAATTGTAATTCCTAAATCAGCAAGTCCATCACGTATTGCATCTGAAGCAGCAAAATCCTTTCGCTCTCTGGCAGATGCACGCTCTGTAAGAGCTAATTTTATTACTCCATCCAAGGCTGCAGTTAAATCTGAGCCGCCGGATTGAGCAAATGTTGGATCGTACGGATCGCATCCTAAAACTTCTAGCGCTCCACGAATCTCATTGGCATTTTTTACAACAGCATTTTTGTCGTTGTCAGTGATTCCTTGATTACCAAGACGCAGGTTCTCACTAATAGATGCAAGCGCAGTTGGAACTGCTAAATCATCATTCATCGCATCTGTAAACTCTTTACTTAGCTGTAATGATGGCTTTTCACCAATCATCTCTGTTGCACGCTTTAAAAAGCTTTCAATTCGACGAAAGTTTGTTGCCGACTCTTCTAACGCAGCTGGTGAATACTCCAACATAGAACGGTAATGGGCGCTGCCTAAATACCAGCGAAGTTCTATACCGCGAACAGACTTTAAGATTTCATTTACTTGTAATGAGTTACCTAATGACTTAGACATTTTTTCACCTGATTGAGTTACCCACGCATTATGTAACCAACGTTGAGCAAATCCATATCCAGCAGCTTCAGATTGAGCAATCTCGTTTTCATGGTGCGGGAAAACTAAATCTAAACCTCCACCATGAATATCAAATTTCTCCCCAAGATAGGCATGTGCCATTGCAGAACATTCCAAGTGCCAACCTGGGCGACCTGGTCCCCAAGGTGTTGGCCATGAAGGATCTCCGGGTTTTGCAGCTTTCCACAAAGCAAAATCACGAACATCTTTTTTGTTGGTTTCATCAGCATCTGCTGCAGCTTGTAAGTCATCTAAGTTTTGCCTAGACAACGTTAAATAGCTTTTTAGTTTTCGAACTTCTAAATAAACATCGCCATTTCCTGGGGCGTATGCGGCGCCGTTGTCGATTAGCTTTTGCATTAGTTCAATCATCTGAGTGATATGTCCTGTGGCGCGTGGCTCATATGTTGGTGGCAAGATGTTTAACTGCGCATAGGCAGCGGTAAAAACTCGCTCATATTTCATTGCAACTGCCCACCAAGGCATTTCATCGTGTTTTGCAGTGTGCAAAATCTTGTCGTCAATATCGGTAACGTTTCGAACAAAAGTAACTTCATATCCAGATTTAATTAACCAGCGTCTTAAAATATCGAAGTTCACTCCAGAGCGAACATGGCCAATATGTGGTGGACCTTGCACTGTTGCGCCGCAAACGTAAATAGAGGCCTTCGAAGGTTTAAGCGATTTAAATTCACTTACTTCACGTGATGCAGTGTCATATAATTGTAGCGTCACGGAATCTGTACCAATGCAGTTGCAATCGCATACACACCTTCACCGCGGCCGGTAAATCCCATTGCATCTGAAGTTGTTCCCGAAACTGAGACTGGCGCACCTAAAGATTTTGTTAAAACATCTTGAGCTTCTTGCCTTCGAGATGAAATATTCGGTGAGTTCCCTACAACCTGCACCCCAACATTGTTAATCACAAAACCTTTTGCAATAACATAATCTTTGACAGCAGAGATCATTGCCGTGCCAGTTGCTCCTGCCATTTCAGGCTTATCGACTCCGAAAAAACTTCCAACATCTCCCAACTGGCAAGCAGATAAAACCGCGTCGCATATTGCATGTGCAACTGCGTCACCATCTGAATGTCCAACTAGTTTTTTTGATTCTGGCCAAACCAAACCGGCGAGCGCAAGTGGCCCGCTATCACCAAATTGGTGAGCATCTATTCCTATGCCGGTCCGTAATTTAGAATTCAATGATCGTTGCTCTCAACAATTTCTTGTAACTTCGCAGAAGTTTCTTCTTCAGTTTCACCTTCAACTGTTACTAATACTTCATCGCCACACTTAACACCCAGTGTCATCACTCGTAAGACACTTGCGCCATCAACTGGCGCCGATGGTGCGCCATCGACAATCTTTGCTAAGCGAACCGTGTTTCCCGAACCCTTTGCAGTAGAAGCAAAAAGTGCGGCTGGACGAGCATGCAGGCCTACGGCAGCTGCAACAACAGAGCGAAATTCTTTCATTGGCCTATCGTAACGGGCGCATCGGTAGTGTTTAATAGGAACATCTACTCAGCCACGTGAACAAATGTGAGGATTGGAAAATGAGCGCAAATCCCCTACTGATGGGCCATCCGCTGGCATCAACAGAAAACGCACGCCATGCATTGTTATACATGTGCCGCATTAGAAAGTTTGAAGAGGCAGTAGAAGATTTATTCGGTCGCGGAATGATGCACGGAACCATGCACTTATCAATCGGCCAGGAAGCTTCGCCAACAGGTATGTGTATGGCGCTAACTATTCAGGATCAAATTACATCTACTCACCGCGGACATGGTCATTGCATTGCAAAAGGTGCGGATCTAACTCGCATGATCGCAGAACTACTTGGAAAAGAGATTGGCTACTGTGGTGGTCGAGGTGGCTCTATGCACATCGCAGATGTTGAAACAGGAAACCTTGGTGCAAACGGTGTTGTTGGCGGCGGAATTCCAATTGCTGCCGGGGCTGCACTTGCTTCGAAGATGATGAAAAAAGGAACTGTTGCTGTTTCTTTCTTTGGCGATGGCGCGATGAATGAGGGAGCTTTCCATGAAGCGGCTAACTTGGCTGCAATCTGGGATCTACCAATGATTTTGTTTTGCGAAAACAATAAGTATGGAATGTCCTCATCAACTGAAAAAGCATTTGCCATCGATAACTTAGCTGACCGCGGCAAGGGATACGGAATCCCTGGTGTAAACGTAAATGGAAATGATGTTGTAGAAGTCTATGAAGCTGCACAGATCGCAGTAGATCGCGCAAGAAAAGGCGAAGGACCAACCTTAATTGTTGCCGAGACATACCGTTGGAAAGGTCACTCTCGATCAGATAAGAACTTGTACCGAACAAAAGAAGAGATTGAAGAATGGCGTCTTCTAGATCCAATTCCAAAGTTTATTGCTCGCGCAATTAAAGAAAAGAAATTGACTCAAGAGCAGTGCGATGCAATACAGCAAGAAGCAACAGATGCGATTGTGGCCGCTGTAAATGAGGCTGTAAAAGCGAAATCTGCAGAGCCTGCCGGGCTATTAGATGCAGTATTTAAGAAGGTGTCAGCATGAGCGATCGTATGTTGACTATGGCAGAGGCTGTTCGCGAAGCTATGAGCATCGCATTTGATGAACGCCCAGAAGTATTTTTATTGGGTGAAGATGTTGGAATTTATGGCGGTGCATTTGGTGTATCCGGAGATATGTACCATCGCTATGGATCAGAGCGCGTACTAGATACTCCAATTGCAGAGCTTGGAATTGTTGGTGCTGCAGTAGGTGCTGCACTATCTGGAATGCGTCCAATCGTTGAAATTCAATTCTCAGATTTCACAGCACAAGCAATGGATCAAATTGCAAACCAGGCAGCAAAGATTCACTTCATGTTAGGTGGAGCGTTGCACGTGCCTATGGTTTTGCGTACACCGCAAGGTTCTGGAACAGGTGCTGCTGCACAACACTCACAAAACCTAGAGCCATGGTTTGCATCCGTGCCTGGATTAAAAGTTGTTGTTCCATCTAACCCTGCAGATGCAAAGGGTCTACTGCTTGCATCAATTGATGATCCAAACCCAGTAATTTTCTTAGAGCACAAACTCTTATACAAGATTCCAGGTAGAGATCCTGTTCCAGAAGGATCAGGGCGAATTCCTTTGGGTGTTGCCAAAGTTGTGCGCGAAGGAAAAGATTTAACAATTGTTGCAACAGGAATTATGGTTAACAAGAGTTATGAAGTCTGCGAAAAATTAGCAGCCGAAGGAATCTCTATTACGTTAATTGATCCGCGCACAATTTCACCTCTTGATATGCAACCTGTGTATGAGTCAGTTGAAAAAACTGGTCGCCTCATGGTTGTTCAAGAAGGTCCAGCACATGCAGGATTTATCAATGAAGTTATTGCGCAGATGGCTGGTTCATCTTCATTTGGATCACTTATCGCACCAATTCAGCGTCTAGCAGGAATGAATATTCCTATTCCTTATGCCCCACAGTTGGAAAAAGCTGCAGTTCCTCAAATTGAAGATATTGAAGCTGCTGCACGAGAGATTGTTAAAAACTGGCGATGAGTTTCAAATATCCCGTTGTTATGCCGAAAATGAGCATGACTATGGAAACTGGAGAGCTCTTGCTTTTCCATGTAAAAGTTGGCGATCAGGTTAAATCTGGTGATGTTTTATTTGAAGTAATGACTGACAAGATTGACATGGAAGTTGAAGCACCTGCAGATGGTGTTATTGAAGCTTTAGTGGGTACACCAGGTGATGTCATTGAAATCGGTAAACCAGTATTAATAATGCTGACTGAAACAGAGGTTATGGCCTTTGATTTTGGCGGCGATGCTGCACCTGCTGCTCCTGTTACAGAACCAGTTGTTGCTGCACCAGTTGCAGAGCCTGTTGTTGTAGTTCCCGCACCAGTTGCTGCACCAGTTGCTCCTGTTGCTGCGCCTGTTGTTGCTGCGCCTGTTGTTGAACAAGTTGCAGTACCGGTTGTTACCGCGCCAATCATTGTTAATACATCTGTCAAAGCGGTTCCAAAGGCTCGAGTAGAAGCTGCTAACCGCGGAATTGATCTTCGTACAGTGCACCCAACCGGTCCGGATCGAACAATCACAATGTCAGATGTGAACTCGGCTCAAATTGATCCAGCGATATTAAAGCGACAGGCAGCAAACAAAGCTTTGATCGCTAAGGGAATTGAAATGACTCGCGGTATCGCACAAGCTTCATTTAATCGCCGCTCGAATGCAAACTTTGATCACGCACAGTTGATCTCTGCTTGGGCCAAAATTTTGCGTGGCCGTCCAGATTTGGCTGCGCATCAACATGTTGGTGTTTCTTTGATAATTGAATCCAAATATGGAAGCGCACTACCTGTATTTAGAGATCCTGACCTAATCAATGTTGATCAACTACGAACGCTAGTTACCTCTACTTCTGATGCTGCAAAAAATGGCAAAGTACCGATTGCAATGCTAAGTGGTGGGACCACAACAATTTTTGACCTGACTTCTTATTCCATGAGTTCTGCAACTCCGTTGCTTTTCCCAAATCAGGTCACGTCGCTAACAATTGGTTATGACAGCGAAAGCACAAAAAATATTTCTTTGACTATTGATCTAAACTTCTGTGACTTTTATGATGGTGCACTACTTTTAGATGCTCTCATCGCTTCCTTATAGAAGCCCCAAACAAAAGGACATACGATCACGATGCTCACTGGTATACCTGCAAGTTCTGGTGCAGCAATTGGCCCATTCTTTTTGCTCAACACTGATATTCCAGTTGCAGATGCACAGCAATCTCAGTTGAGCACCCAGCAAGAAACTCAATCTTTAACAGAAGCTATAGCGCGCGTCGGTGCAGATTTAGATGCTCGCGCTGCACGTACAACTGGTGAGCTGCATGAAATTTTGGTTGCAATGGCAGAGATTGCAACCGATCCTGCGATCGCAGAAGAAGCGGAAGCATTTATCTCAGGTGGGCGAACTGCAAGTTATGCAATCGTTAAAGCAACAGAGGTTTTTCAGGAGCTACTAACTGCCTCGGGTGGTTATTTGGCAGAGCGCGTCAGTGATGTTGCAAATATTCGAGATCGCGTTCTGTGTGAGATTGCAGGAATTTCTTACCCAGAGATTCCACACTTTGATGTTCCAACTGTTCTGATTGCGCAGGATTTATCTCCTGCAGATACAGCCGATTTAGAGACTGAAAAGATATTGGCAATTGTTACTGCAGGTGGTGGGCCAACTAGCCACACTGCAATCATTGCGCGATCTAATGGAATTGCAGCAATTGTTGCCTGCCCTGGTGTTGTACAGGCTGCAATTGCATCGCCAAATACAACTGTGGCTGTAGATGCAACAACAGGTGATGTCGTTTTTAACCCAGATTCAACTGTTAAAGCAGCGATTGAAAACAAGATCGAAAAAATCAAAGCACGTAAATCAAGAACTGTTACTAGATCTAAAGATGGTTACATCACAACAGATAATGTTGTTGTTCCAATCTATGCAAACATCGGTCGCGTTGAAGACACAGTTGCTGCCGTATCAGCGGGTGCAGATGGTGTTGGTTTACTACGCACAGAGCTTTTGTACTTAGATCGAAACGATGCACCAACTCTTCAAGAGCAGACAGCGATTTATACTGAGCTATTTACTCCCTTTAATAATCAAAAAGTCATTATTAGAACATTAGATGCCGGAGCCGATAAGCCAATGGCATTTATTTCATTTGATAATGAGCCAAACCCAGCGTTAGGTATTCGTGGCTATCGAACAATTAATAAACACGAAAATCTTCTTCGCACACAGTTGCAAGCAATTGCAGCTGCAGCAAAAGCAACTAAAGCTGAAGTATGGGTTATGGCGCCAATGATTACATTGCCAGAAGAGGCAAAAAACTTTGTTGCGATGGCAAAAGAGTTTGGATTGGAAAAAGCCGGTGTAATGATCGAAGTTCCTGCAGCTGTTTTTCTTGCAGATGAAATTACAAAGGTCTGTCACTTTGTTTCAATTGGTACAAATGATTTGGGTCAATATTTACATGCAGCAGATCGTGAATCTGCTGCCCTTGCAGGATTTAACGATCCGTGGCAGCCAGCGTTGTTGCGCGCTGTTCATCAAATTGCTCAAGCAGGAATCAAAAATAACTGCCCGGTAGGTGTGTGCGGTGAAGCAGCATCTGATCCAACGTTGGCATCTGTCTTAGTTGGAATGGGCGTATCTTCACTTTCGTGCAGTGTTGCAACGTTGACCGATGTAGCCCAGGCGATAACGGCGCATTCATCCGCGCAATTAAAACTGGCCGGCAATACTGCCGTCGCCGCAAAGACTGCTACAGATGCTAAAAACTCGGCCAGGAAAGAGCTGGTGGAGTTAGCCAATTTGGGCCTTTAAAGCCCTCAATTAGGGCCTTTTGGCCTTTCTCAACCACTCTGAACGGCCCATAGAAAACCACCTTAGTGACCCTCAAACGGCGTTCACGTAAGCGTTAATTGTTATTAAATTTTGTACGTTTGTGCTTGATTTCCCAGTGTGAAGCAATGCACACTAGGGCAATTGCTCAATTAGTGGACGGATGTGACGATTGTGAAGCAGCGCGAGACAGAGTTAATTCTGCGCGCAGCACGCCTGTATTACGAAGGCCACTATTCGCAAGATCAGGTCGCATCAAAACTAAATACATCCAGATCAAATGTTTCTCGCATGCTCTCAGATGCAAAAAAATTTGGTTTTGTTGAAATCAAGATTGTTTCTCCAACTCACAAACATGAATCACTATCTAATCAGCTATCAGAGCTGCTAAAGATTAAAGATGTTCAGGTAATTGCAACCGAATCTAACGACCTAACCCTTAACACAATTGGTCGAGCAGCTGCGAGCGCTCTTCTAAAGCACTTGCGCGATAACCAAACTATTGCGATCTCATGGGGCCGTGGCTTAGAGGCAACCGTGGTCAACGCTCATTCAGAGACTCTTTCGGGCTTAAAGGTCACCCAACTTATGGGCTCACTTTCATCTGTAAGTACTTCTGTCAGCGCAGAAGAGCTTGGCCGCAACTTAGCTAAAAACCTTAATGCTCAGTTCATTCCATTCTTATCTCCAGTTGTTGTTAACAGCACCAAGGTTCGCGACTCGCTTCTAGAAGAAGAAAGCATCGCGAAATCACTCCAGCTTGCACGCGGTGCACATGTGGCATTAGTTGGAATCGGTTCAACTGGTTCATCTTCTAGTGAAATGGTCTTCTCTGAATTTAAGACTTCAAAAGCCGATCGTGAATTATTGGCATCTAGCTATGCAGGAGATGTTGCGGCTCGCTTCTACAAAAAAGATGGCTCGCCGCTATCTACTGCAATGGATGGCCGCGTAATCGGACTTACTTTGGAAGAGATCAAAAATATCCCTCGCGTAATCGGGGTTGCATCAGGTGCTGAGAAGGTAGCCGGTGTGGTGGGTGCCGCAAATGCGGGATTAATTGATACCTTAATTGTGGATTTGGCATGTGCTAACTCTGTTGTTAAATCACTACAACCATCGGCGGTAAAGAGCGCATGAGCAATCTAGGCAAACTTTTCATTCTTATCGGCATCATGTGGCTGTTCCAGCTGTGGTTTGCCTACAAGCAAGCAAAGATTTTCCAAGACGATATCCGTAGTCTGCGTAAGCAAGGCACTATGGCTATAGGTGTTGGCGGACGTAGATACCGCGGGGGCCGTGCATTCGTTGCACTGACCGCAGGTGAGGATGACTTAGTTAAAGATGGAATGGTGCTTAAGGGCTTCACCATCTTTGCAAGATCGCAGCGACTAACTGCATATACAGGATTCTCCATCGATGAGATCGCTTCGGGTGACCGAATCGCGCTTGGTGAAAAGAGAAAGGTGCAAGAGGCTGCAAAGAGCAGTGCTCAGCACATTGTCGAACACCGAGATCGGATCAAAGCTGGTGGAGAGTAATGACCAAAAAAACCGTACGGGTGGTCATTTAACGGTTGTACAACCAACCAAAAAACACTTAGGAGGTGTGCATTGAACCTACATTCACTGATTCTATTGTCAGCTGATGTAACGGTTGAGAAGCAAGAGGGCTTTCTTGGCGCTCTAGCTACTGCCGCTGAAGACTTTATTGCAGTCTTCAATAAGGGTGGTGAAGTTCTTCTTTCACTTATGGGAGGAATTCTTCCAACTCTTATCGTTCTACTTACAGCAGTAAACGCACTTGTGCGTTTGATCGGTCCTGAAAAGATCGAGAACCTCGGAAAAGCAGCAGCACGTCCAGGGCTACAGTGGTACCCAGTTCGTTACATTGTTCTTCCGTTTGTTGCTGTATTCGTGCTAACAAACCCAATGGCTTACACAATGGGACGCTTTTTACCAGAACGCTTCAAGCCAGCGTTCTATGACTCAGCGGTTTCATTCGTGCACCCAATCTTGGGTATCTTCCCACACGCAAACCCAGGCGAACTTTTCGTCTATGTTGGTATCGCAACAGGTATTCAACAACTCGGTTATGGTCTTGGTGACCTAGCTGTTCGTTACCTACTTGTCGGTCTAGTCGTAATCTTCATTCGTGGAATTGTGACTGAATTAATTACCGCACGTATGATGAAGAAGGGTGCATAACATGAGCGCATTAAATAATCTCATCGTTAAGGTCGGACGTTCTGTTGGTGGAGTAGTAGGAACTCTCTATCAGGCAGGTCGCGATTCTGTTGACACCGTTATTCGTAACGTAATCCCATTCATGGCGTTCATCTCATTCATCATCGGTTTGATTCTTACAACTGGTGTTGGTGACTGGATTGCTAAGGGACTTAAGGGATCAGCTTCAACTCTTCCAGGGTTGCTATTGATCTCAGTAGTTTGTGCGATTCCACTTATCTCTCCATTGCTTGGACCAGGAGCGGTAATTGCACAGATCGTTGGAACGCTTCTTGGTGTTGAGATTGGTAAGGGAAACATCCCTGCTCAATACTCATTGCCAGCGTTGTTTGCTATCAACCCACAGGTTGGTTGCGACTTTATCCCTGTAGGACTTGCACTCGGTGAAGCTGAGCCTGCAACTGTAGAAGTTGGTGTACCAGCGGTTCTATTTAGCCGTCTAGTAACTGGCCCACTATCAGTTGTTATCGCTTACTTTGCGAGCTTCGGTCTTTACACAAACAACTAGTAGTGACGTTAAACCCCAAGGTGCGGGCAACTGCGCCTTGGGGTTTAACACTCTAAGTCGAAAATCGTTATCAAATTCTCAGATTACATTGATACATTAATTAGGCATTACTAACTAGTAAAACTAAGAATCATTACTATAAAAAATGGGAGAAAGAAAATGGGAAGCTACAAGTCAGTTGTAATCGCTGCAGGAAAAGGTGGCTGGGGTGGGCCACTTACAATTACTCCAACAGATGCAAAGCCATATATTTATTCAGTAACTGGTGGCGGAATCCATCCAGTAGCAGCACGTATCGCCGAACTAACTGGCGGAACACCATTTGATGGTTTTAAGAGCAGCGTTCCTTTTGATCAGATTGCAGTTGCAGTTATTGACTGCGGTGGAACAGCGCGCGTTGGTGTTTATCCAATGAAGAAAGTATTAACAGTTGATATTCACGCAACTAGCCCAGCTGGTCCATTAGCGATGTTTATTACTCCAGAATTATTCGTATCAGGTGTAAAGCCTGAGGACGTTAAAGAAAAGTAAGCCCTTGTCACAGATCGTTTACTCAACAACCGTAACGGCAGTCGGTGAATTAGTCTCCGACTTTGCCGATCAAGGCGTGCTTGTTTTCTTTGGTGAAGATGCACCATCCGAGTTGCATGAGTTTTCGATCATTCATAAACCAGATGTCATGGATCGTGCACCGCAAGTTGGTGACACGATCACACTACAAGACAACGTTTATAACGTCCTTGCTGTTGGAAGCGTCGCTAGCGACAACCTTTTAAATCTAGGCCACTTAGATCTCAAGGCAAACGGGCTAACAGAGCCCGAAATGCCAGGAGATGTAAATGTAGAAGCAGTGTCGCTTCCAAAAGTGAACGTCGGAGATCGCTTAATCGTGACCTCACAAACTAAGTAAAGAAAAGAGTCACAGTGTCATACTCAACTCGATTACGAGAACACGCAAAGAAAATCGGTCGCGATACAAGAATCGCACTCGTAGGAGCCGGGCAAATGGGCCGCGGTTTTGGAAATCAATTAGGTCACATGGATGGTATTTCACTTTCTGTTGTCATCGATATTGATCCAGAGCGCATCAAAGTTGTCTATGCCGACTTAGGTATCACCGATATCGTCTTTAGTGATGATGTAGCCGTTCTTTCCAAAGCAATCCTTGATGGAAAGCACACAGGCACTGCAAACTCTGAAATCGTTGCCCAACTTCCAGTAGATGTAGTCATCGAAGGAACAGGAATTCCTGAGATCGGTGCTCGTATTACGCACTCATCTCTTATGGCTAAAAAAGATGTTGCAGTACTAAATGTTGAGATGGACGTAACCATTGGGCCACTTCTTCACAAGATTGCACAAGACAACGGCGTTATCTACGCCGTATGCCATGGTGACGAGCCAGTTGAGGCAAAGGTGTTGGTCGACTATGCCCGTGACCTTAATTTTGAAATCGTTGCAGCAGGTAAGGGTAAGAACAATCCATTCGAACCTTTGAGCACGCCAGATACTGTCAGAGAGACTGCAACAAAAAAGAAGATGAACCCAAAGATGCTCTGTTCATTTACTGATGGTTCAAAGACAATGACAGAGATGGTGGCTCTTGCCAATACAACTGGATTACAGCTTTCAAAGCGTGGAATGTATGGTCCAGCATCTTCTGTAAAGACTCTGCAAAATACTTTCGCACTTCAAGCAGATGGTGGCGTTCTGGATCGTCCAGGTGTTGTTGATTACTGCACAGGCGATGTTGCACCCGGAGTATTCGTTGTTGTTCGACACAACGATCCATATATCTCACATGAGATGACATATCTTTCTATGGGCCCAGGGCCGTACTTTGCTCTCTACCGTCCATATCACTTAGCTTCAGTTGAAGCACCAATTACTGTTTACCGTGCAATTTTGGATCGCGAATCATCTTTGTTTGCACCACATCTAAATGCTGAGGTTGTGTGCATGACTAAAAAAGATCTTGCACCAGGTGATGTAATCGATGGCATTGGTGGCTTTACTGTGCGTGGTTATGCCGATAACGCCCTCGATGCAAAGCGCGACAACTTGGTTCCAATTGGATTAGTTGCAGGCGCAAAGATCATCAAGCCAATTGGTGTGGGTGAGCTACTAACTTATGATCATGTTGAATTAAACACTGATTCACTGATTGTAAAACTGCGCAAGCAACAAGATGACTTAGGTTTAACTTACGCTTCTTGATTCTTATCTTTTGGGTTTAACCCAAGCTCTTCTAAAAAGGCCCGCTGACGTTTTGTTAGCGGGTCTTTTACTTTCTCATCTCTGACTCTTTTAGGATCTGGCCGAAGAGTTGGATGAAGTCCTAGTTGGCGGCGCTTTTCTTCCTGTAATTCGGTAAATATGCCGCTATTGCGTTCGCGCTTGGCATGATGCTTTGCAATGATCTCAGCGGCCTTTTCAACGTGATCCTTTTTTTTGCGGCGAGGCAACATGTGGGCAAGCATGACACAATTACCGACATGAAGTCAGGTATCAAGGCCGCACTAGTAGTACTAGCTGCCGGTTCTGCCACCCGATTTGGCCACACTACAAATAAAGTCTGGCTTCCATTAAGCGGGCGTCGAATTATTTCCCGATCTCTAACAAATGCTGCAAAAAACTTTAAGCAAGCCCGCATAGTGTTAGTGATTAACCCTGATGATGAAGCGTTGGCCCTAGAAGTAATTAAACGTGAAATGACAGGCTTAAAGATTGAAGTTGTCTATGGCGGTGCAACACGTCATGAGAGTGAACATAATGCGCTTGTTTATCTGGCACCTGCAATTAACTCAGGAGAAGTTGAGGTGGTTCTCATTCACGACGGCGCCAGACCTCTTGCAACACCTGCGCTTTTTGTTGAGATAGCAGATGCAGCCCATCGTCACGGTGGTGCAATTCCAACAATTGCAGTTAGTCCGCGCGAAATGGATATGGTTCGAAGCGATACAGTTGTGCGCGTACAAACACCGCAGGGCTTTACCGCACCTCAACTGTTAGAGGCTTACACAAAAGCTGCAGCAGATGGTTTTAACGGTACAGATACTGCGGCATGTATGGAAAAGTATTTCCCGAACATGACCACGGTTGCCATCACAGCTGATGCTTCTAATGTGAAGATTACTTATCCGCAGGATTTAGCAATTGCAGAGCACGTACTAGCAAAAAGGGGGTACAAAGATTGAGTAGAGAAACTCTAGAAGCCGAACTCAACTGTGCCCACTGCCATCAAGAGACTTTGCACGAACTTGTCTATGCAGGTCGCTTGCTTGTTTCAACAACGTGTTCTGTATGTAATACCCGAGTAGAACATGAGACCAATGATCTCTGGGATATTTATTTAAAGGATCTACCTCACCGTATTGCTACAAAGCCAATTCGTATGTGGCGCAGTTTCCGTCGTTCACCTAGCAAGTCTTTTTGGGCGCTACCAAAGGCAACTTTTGGTAAACCATTTAAAATGTTAAAAGAGTATAGAAACTTAAAGAAAAAATCTGACTAGTTTTTTGCTGCGCCAGTAAGACTTAGAAGGTTTGCAATTGGTACTAAGTTGGCTTTTACTTGATCGCAACAGTTTGTTGCCAGTGAACAAAAGACTCCATCAAAGTAATTTCAGATGAAGAGTTAACCCGTAGGCTTTCTGGATCTGCATCAACGGTTGAAATCTTTGCATCAGCCTTTAGCGGGACAAACCAGGTGCTTATCTTGCCTTCAAAATCTATGGCAGAAATGCGCATAACCTCTGGTGTTGAAACACGCTGCATAGATGTGCGATCAATTGTTCGCTCGATAGTTGCATCGCTATTTACAGCCTTGAGGGTTTCTGTAAATTCAGATACTGGGCGAACAGCATCAACATCACCGATTAGCGCCTCGATCGCTCTGTGAAATTGTGTTGTGCGAGTAAGTGGGCGCTGTGAATCATGAATAGCCACAAGATCGCATGGGCTTGAGGATTTAATCGCTGCGGCAAGAGATGCTGGATCGTTGGGATTACAGATTAAGACTTCGCAATCTAAACCAGCGATCTGGTCTCTGTTTTCAACTGCAACTGCTAACTGGGTTTTGATGCCTGTTTCAATTGAAAACGCTCGTGCAACGTTAAATGAGGTATGAAGAATTGTTTTGCTACTGAGTAATTCAAAAGCAATTGGCGAAGTTACCGCCACAATCACCTTGAGCGAAGGTGTGCTCACTTGTTAGGAAGCGAGAACCTCGTCAAGGATTACAGCAGCCTTTAATTCATCGGTGCGCTCTGCGAGTGCAAGCTCTGAAACTAGGATCTGCTTTGCCTTGGCAAGCATGCGCTTTTCTCCAGCTGAAAGTCCACGATCAAGATCGCGGCGGTATAGATCGCGTACAACTTCGGCAACTTTAATTACATCACCTGATGCAAGCTTTTCAAGATTTGCTTTGTAGCGGCGTGACCAGTTGGTTGGCTCTTCTGTATATGGTTGGCGCAAAACACTAAACACTCGATCTAACCCGGCAGAATCGACAACATCGCGGACTCCAACAAGATCAACATTTTCTGCAGGAACGCGAACTGTTAGGTCTCCCTGAGCAACCTTTAACACTAGGTAGGTCTTTTCCTCACCTTTAATCACACGAGTTTCGATAGCTTCGATTAATGCTGCTCCGTGATGTGGGTAAACAACGGTTTCGCCGACCTTAAATGTCATGTGATGCCCTTCGCTAGAGGGTCAATTCTACCAGCATTCTCAGCATCAGAAAACCTGGAATAAGTAGCGTGAAATACTGCTTATTTGATGTGAGACAATTGGAATATGTCGGCTCTAAAACGCGCACTTTCTGTATTTGCAGTATTTACAGTAGCTATTTCTTTGACAGGATGCGGTGCAGGATTAAACGCATCAACTAGACAAATTACTCAGGTAACAGATGGTGTTGAGGCCTATGTAATCAATGAGCAGAACAACATTCGAGTTGTTAATTTGCTTGTAGTTGCAACTGCTGATCAAAGCGCAGTCCTAGTTGGAACAATTGTTAATGCTAAAGATTCACCAGATACTCTTCTAGGTGTTGCTATTAATGGAACCGTTGCCTCTCTTACAGGAACTACAACTTTGCTCAAGAATGCTCCAGTAATTTTTGAAGGAGACAGCGCAAACGCCAAGTCTGTCTCACCTGGATTTACATCACCTGCAGGTTCTAGAGTTGAAGTGACTTTGTTCTTTGCTCGTGCCGGAGAAGTTACGGTTGAAGCACTAGTGCGTGAAGCGGCAGATATTTATGCCAACGTAACTTCAGGGGCGGCAGTAAACGCTCCTGTAACTGTAGTTACTGAAGCAGAGTAATCACAACCTGCCCTAATACGGCCAAACCTTCACTTACTGTCTGTATTTAGAATTTACGTAACCGAAAAACTCTTACTTTTTCCCTTGGTTTGCAACTGCTGTTATTGCTGCAGCTGCTGCAACTGGATCTAG
>JBEDES010000005.1:0-82781 GCA_041175545.1 Actinomycetota bacterium | reverse complement strand
CGATCCCAATGTACGTGTGAGCCCAAACCTGGTGGCAAGTTAAAAGCTAGAACTTCAACAACTCCGCCCAACGTATCTCCGTCACGGTGAGCGGAATCAATCTCTGCAACCATTTTTTTACTGGTAATCGGGTCAGAGCATCTGACAGGATCCGCATCGATTCGCTCCATGTCTGCCGACGAAGGAAGTTGAGTTTGATCATCAACACGAACGGTTCCGATAGATAACACGTGACTTAAAATCGTGATGCCGACTGATTGTTCAAGAAATTTTCGAGCAACTGCGCCCAAGGCAACTCTTGATGCTGTCTCTCTCGCGCTAGCTCGCTCTAAGATTGGGCGAGCATCGTCCAAATTATATTTTTGCATACCAACTAAATCAGCATGTCCTGGTCGAGGTCTAGTTAATGGAGCATTTCGCGCAAGGTTTTCAATTTCGTCCTTTGGGACGGGGTCGGCTGACATAACTTTTTCCCATTTAGGCCATTCAGAATTATCGATCTGAATTGCAATAGGACCACCCTGGGTTAAGCCAAGTCTTATTCCACCCAGAATTGTTACTTTATCTGCTTCAAAGTTTTGGCGAGCCCCTCTCCCGACACCTAAACGGCGCCGACGAAGGTGAAAATCAATATCAGTTGTATTTACTTCAACGGACGCAGGAATACCTTCAACAATCGCACTTAACGCTTGACCATGAGATTCACCTGCAGTTAACCAACGCATATACCTATTGTTGCAGATGGAGGGCCTATCCCGCTTGAAAATAGAGTGCAAACGCTAGAAAAATACTGGGAGCAAGGGCTATTCGTTCTGGAAGGCGCCTTGTTCCTATAATCTCAAAGCAAATATGTGAAAACGCGCAACCAAGTAAAATGAGTAAGTAGCTGATTAGCGAAAACTTCATTTGTGAGTTGAAAATCATGAAAGCTAAGGCTAAGAGTTTGATATCGCCCATCCCCACGTGCATGATCATGAAAATGCTAAGAACTATGAAGCCAAAAATCAGATTTAAAGTTGGGCCGGTTCCTGATATGACAAGAAATACACCGGTTAATAACGCTATCAACTTCAGATAAATGTTAGGGATCTGCTTTGAATTGAGATCTCGTACAATTATTGGAAAAGAAATTACCCAGAACCCAATCCAAAGTAGTAACACCTGCAAAAGGTACTTGTTGGTTATTAAGGATTTAACTACTTGTGGATTGCTCCAGCAATTTGAGTGCTTTTGATCGCATGAGTGCAGAAAGCGAGTTGCGATCAACGATTTGTTCAGCAAATAGCTCAACTTGAGAGATTGCTTGGTGAACAAGAAGGTCTATACCGTCTAGTGTTTCTGCCTCTCTGTTTTTCCATTCTTGGAGCAAACGACTAGGCCAAGGGTTATACAACGCTTCAAAAAAGACCCCTCGAGGTTTATCCACGTATTCGACAAATACATCTGCAACTCTTGCAGGTGTTGTATTGACAACCAAACTCATCTGATTTATCAATGAGAAAGTCCCCCATTCGTGAAAGACCAGAGCTAGATCTGGTGCAGCAGCTTGCATCTGTTTCACTCGCTCTGGATTTCTATGAATGACGTGAATTTGCTTATTAGACATTTGCTTATCAGCGTTACATGAAGCCAAGAATGCGCGGGCAGTAGCTCCTGAACCGATAACAAGGACTTCTTGTTCAATCAAAACCTGTTTGCTTTTTATCGCCTCAGTAAATCCATCTACATCCGTGCTTGTGAGATGCCATTGTCCATTTCTTTTGATCAAAGTATTACCACTTTGAATCTGCATTGAAATTTCAGAGACTTTGTCAGCTATCAGTAAAGCTTCTTCCTTCAATGGCATCGTCAGAGATAACGCATTTAATTCGGTGTTTGCGGCAAGAAAAATCGACAACTCTCCACTCTTTACTTCAAATCGAGAGTACTCTGCTTCAACTCCCAATCTCTCGTATGCAAGTTTATGAAGCTCCGGACTTAGAGAGTGTGAGATAGGAGACCCGAGGACGGCTGCCTTAATCAATTAAAAAGCCCCGCCTTTCTATTCTTTGTATACAACGCTTTCCATTCATTGAATTGATCGAAGGAAGCAGTAAATCTCGTGTCATTTGGGGCAACAGTAATGAAATATAACCAATCTCCATTCGCTGGATTAAGTGCTGCAGACATTGCATCGCTTCCTGGATTTCCTATAGGACCTGGGGGAAGTCCACGATTTCGATATGTGTTGTATGGGGAGTTAATTAGTGTGGAATTTGTACTCAAGAATATATTGCCTCTAGTTTTTTTGACGTAATGAACCGTAGAGTCCATTTGCAAAGGCATTCCTTTTTCAAGTCTGTTGAAAATCACTCGTGAGACCCTCGTAAAATCTTTTGTCTCCCCCTCTATTTGGACAATCGATGCAATCGTTAACATTTCTAGTGGAGAGAATGTACCTTTCGCAGACAATATACGTTGGGCCCAGGCATCGGATGTAAAGCGATTGATCATTTCCTGAACAATCACTTGAGCCGATGTATTCTTTTCAAATGTGTACTGGGCAGGAAAGAGAAGGCCCTCAACATCGCGAAATCCTTTTGGCAGAGTAACTTGTCGAAAAGCCTTTTCGACTTCGGATTGAGTAAAGCCGTATCCCACTAACGACTTAGATACTTCACTCTTCCACTCCCCTTCAAATACTTTTAACATATTTGGGATTCGCTCTGGATCCAAGAGCTGCTCCAAAGCTTGCTCTGAAGATATTTTCAGATTTATTCGATGCGAACCAGGCGCAACTTTCTCCGACCGGAGATCACCAACTGCTGTTTGAAAATATGCAGCCGCCGACTTTACAACACCATTTTCAAAAAGAATTCTGGCTATTTCAGATCCAGTTGCGCCTTTAGGAATTTCGATAACAATCTCTGGGGAGCCTTTTAGTATTTGCGCAAATGGGTAATTTGGCGCAGAAGAATTTTGCGAACGTAAAGTAAATATACCCGCCGTAAGGGCGAAGATGAGGAGAAGTGCTAGGAAGAGCCTCCTAGTTCCTTCTACATTTTGAATGGGTTTCACGATTTTCCCTTTTCAAGTGAGATCGCAAATTCTAAGATCGCTACGGCAGCGGCCATGTCGATGATCGATTTGGAACTTTTCGCATCAATACCTGCCTGGCGAAGAAGCTTCGACGCAGAAACCGTGCTCATCCGCTCATCAATCAGTTTGATAGGTACTTGGCTGATTTTCCTGATCTCTTCAACAAAATTAACAGCCTTGGATGTTGCTATTGAATCCATCCCGCTTAGATTCGTTGGCTTTCCCACAAAAATCTCAATTGGATCAACATCGTGAAGAATGATTGAAATCTCTTTGAAAAGATTTTTGGATGGGGTTGATAAAGTGGTGAGAGGTGAAACTAAAATCGAATCTGGATCACTTACCGCCACTCCTATTCGAGCGTCCCCGTAGTCAAAGGCTATTCGGCGACCGCGTTGCATGAAGTTACCCGGCTAACGAGGTTGATATTGCAGTGAGAGCTTCATTTGATTTCAAAGGATCAACGCCACCACCTTGTGCGAAATCATCCTTACCGCCACCTCCGCCGCCTAGAACCGAAGAACCAATCTTCACAAGTGCGCCTGCTTTAACACCAGCTGCCCGTGCTTCATCACTTACAGCAACAACTAATACTGGTTTGCCTTCATTGCTGCTAATAAGTGCAATGACCGAGTTCTTTAACTGTCCTCTTAAGTTGATTGAGATTTTACGAAGATCATCAGAATTTATCCCATCCGACATGAGCGCAGTGACGAGTGAAAAACCATTAACTATCTTCGCATTTTTTGCCAAATCGCCTACTTGAGCCAGTGCAGCTCTTGATCTTAGAACTGCTAGATCCTTTTCTACATCTTTCATCCTGTTGAGCAAATCAGAGATTCTTTCCGGCAGCTCCTCGGTTCGAGATCCTTTGATAATTTCAGTCAAAGAATTTAATAAAACATGCTCACGAGCAAGGAATTTATAGGCATCTACCCCGACCAAAGCTTCAACTCGACGGACACCAGCACCAATTGATGACTCACCAAGTAGCTTCACAATCCCTAATTGACCGGACCTTTCTACGTGAGTACCTCCACATAGTTCACGTGCCCAATCGCCAACACTGACAACTCGAACCACATCACCGTATTTTTCACCGAACAGAGCCATAGCACCCAGTTGCTTCGCCTCTGCCTGACTCATAGATTGCGCCGTTACTTCAAGGTTGTCCAACAAAAGTGAATTAACTCTAGATTCAACTTCATCTAAAACAGATGCTGATACGGAACCGGTAGCAGGAAAATCAAAACGAAAACGTCCTGGTGCATTCTCTGAGCCAGCCTGAACTGCGGTTTCGCCCAACGCTTCGCGAAATGCCTTATGAACCATATGCGTTGCGGTGTGAGCACGAGAGATACCCTTTCGTCTCTCTTTATCTATCTCGGCTAGAACGTTTGCACCAACTTCAATGCTGCCACGAACAACACGCCCGCGATGAACTGATAAACCTGGAACAGGGTTTTGAACATCATCAATTTCGATAATAGATCCATTTTCTAAGGTGATGATTCCACCATCAGCGAGCTGACCACCACCTTCAGCGTAGAAAGGTGTTCTGTTCAAGGTAACTTCAATTTCATCATTTTCTGAAGCGGTACTAACACCAACACCATCAACTAGTACTCCCGTTATTTTGGCTTCACTAGAGTTCTGGGTGTATCCGACAAATTCGCTCCTGCCGCTCTTATCAGCAATTGATCGGTATACCGAAACATCTGCATGACCGGATTTCTTTGACTTAGCATCAGCTTTGGCGCGATCACGCTGCTCCTTCATAAGACGACGAAATCCTTCTTCGTCAACTGAAAGACCTTCTTCTCTTGCCATTTCAAGAGTTAAGTCGAATGGAAATCCATATGTATCGTGAAGCTTGAATACCTCATCACCAGCAAGAACGCTGCTTTTGGATTTCTTTGTAGCCGCAGAGGCCAAATCGAAAATAGATGTGCCACTTTTTAGAGTTTGCAGAAAACTTTCTTCTTCAGCGACACTAACTTCGAGAATGCGTTTCTTATCACTAACTAACTCTGGGTATTGCGATCCCATCGCAGAAATTGCGGCAACAGTTAGTTCCGACATAACGGGCTCACTTGATCCTAATAAACGCATATTTCGTATTGTTCGGCGCATCATTCGTCGAAGAACATAACCTCGTCCCTCATTTCCAGGCGTTACACCGTCTCCAATTAGCATCGCAGAAGTTCGAGCATGATCAGCAATGACTCGAAGGGAGATATCTGTTTTTTCAGATTGCGAATATCTAACCCCTGTTAACTGTGTTGCACGATTTAGAATTTGAACCGTGGTGTCGATTTCGTAGATATTTTCAACACCCTGCAAAATTGCTGCTGTACGTTCTAATCCCAAACCTGTGTCAATGCTTTTGGCCGGTAGCTCACCAAGAATTGGATAGCTGTCTTTACCGCCACCTGCTCCGCGCTCATTTTGCATGAAAACGAGATTCCAAACTTCAAGGTATCTATTCTCATCTGCTATCGGCCCACCCTCTACTCCATATGCTGGACCTCGATCGTAATAAATCTCCGAACATGGCCCGCAAGGACCTGGAACACCCATTGACCAAAAGTTATCTGCCATGTCACGTCGTTGAATTCGTTCTTTAGGAACTCCAATTTTCTTATGCCAAATATCTGCAGCTTCATCATCATCTAGATACACAGTTACCCAGAGTTTTTCTTCTGGCAGCCCATATCCCCCATCGCTTATTGGACGGGTTAAAAGTTCCCACGCTAATGCGATGGCGCCTTCTTTAAAGTAATCACCAAAAGAAAAATTCCCACACATTTGAAAAAATGATGCATGCCTTGTGGTTTTTCCTACTTCATCGATATCAAGTGTTCGAACGCACTTCTGAACGGATGTTGCTCGCTTATAAGGAGGGGTTACTTCACCCAAAAAATATGGTTTAAATGGAACCATGCCAGCATTAACTAATAAGAGGTTGGGATCATCTGCGATCAGTGAGGCGGAAGGAACAATCGTATGGGTTAACCCCTGTCGGTTGTCAGATTCAAAAAAGCGCAGCCAGCGCGAACGGATCTCGGCGGATTCCACTGTCTAGAATCACTCAGCCTTCTTCTTTTTTGAGCGACCTTTTTTCATTTGTGCCGCAGAAATGAGTGCCCCTGCAACTTTTACGACAGAACTATTCTTAGTTATGAACTCACCAGTTGCTTCAGTTAACTTATTAGTTACTTCTTCAGCATTCTTAGTGATTCGATTGATACTGTGCAAAGGTCCATTTACCAGCGTCACTGTTGTGTGAACTTCATCGATAAGGGGGGCAGTCTCCGCAGTCAAGGCCTTGAGCGAAGCTTTGGCTTCGTCTACTAAACGACCTACCCGAACAACAACATATGCAATAGCTATAGCAATCACAGCCAAAGAAGATGCTGCGATTATCGTTGCGATTCCACCGGGACCCATGCAATAAGCCTATCTGAGAACTACTTGCCCTCGTTGGATTTAACTTCCGGGACCCAATCTATTCCGCTTTCCTTGCGTTGAGCAGGCGTAATTGGTGTAGGTGCGCCAGTAAGTGGATCGCCACCGCTGGCAGTTTTTGGAAATGCGATCACTTCACGAATTGAATCCGAGCCAGTCAATAGGGCACATACGCGATCCAAACCTAATGCGATTCCACCATGTGGAGGGGGTCCGTAATTAAAGGCCTCAAGTAGGAATCCAAACTTGCTCGAAGCTTCTTCATCACTTAAACCGATTACAGAAAATACATCTTTCTGGATCTGTCGATCGTGAATACGGATAGATCCTCCGCCTAATTCAGTTCCATTTAGAACAATGTCATATGCATAGGCCAAGGCTTCACCTGGATTGGCCTTGAATGATTTCGTGAATTCAGGTTTTGGACCAGTGAATGGATGATGAACAGCAGTCCACCCTCCTCCATCAGTTGGTTCAAACATTGGTGCATCTACGACCCAAACAAACTCCCATTTGCCTGCAGGAATCAAATTACATCGCTTACCAATTTCTAAACGGACAGCACCAAGAAGATTTAAAGACGCAGTGCGCTCGCCTGCTGCAAAAAATATGGCATCTCCTGATTTGGCACCTGCTGCACTAACAATTCCTGCGCTCTCCTTTTCAGAAAGATTTTTGGATACAGGTCCACCCAATGTTGAATCATCATTTACTAAAATATATGCCAAGCCCTTGGCGCCTCTAGCTTTAGCCCAATCTTGCCAAGCATCAAGTTCGCGTCGAGGTGATGTTGCGCCACCAGGCATAACAACTGCGCCGACATATGGTGCTTGAAAGACACGGAAGGCTGTATCCGAGAAAAATGATGTCAGATCAACGAGTTTATTTCCAAAACGTAAATCTGGCTTATCTGATCCATAATTTTTCATCGCATCGGCATAAGTCATTCGTGGAATTGGAAGAGAAATCTCATAATTGAGGGTTTCTTTCCAGATGCGAGCAACAATTTTCTCAGCAACCGCGAGTATATCTTCTTGATCAATAAACGACATTTCAATATCGAGCTGTGTAAATTCTGGTTGTCGATCGGCTCTAAAGTCTTCATCACGGAAGCATCTAGCAATTTGATAATACTTTTCCATTCCTGCAACCATCAATAGTTGCTTGAAAAGTTGAGGTGACTGAGGAAGGGCATACCAACTGCCAGGCTGTAGACGCACAGGTACTAGGAAATCTCTGGCTCCTTCTGGTGTTGAACGAGTTAGGTAAGGAGTTTCAATCTCTAAGAAAGACTCTTCTTCCATTACGCGTCGTATGGTCGAAGTTACTTTTGACCGCATGCGAAGGTTATGAGCTGGTTTCTCACGACGCAGATCTAGATACCTGTATCGCAACCGTGACTCTTCATTAATCTCAGACTCATCGCCACTATCAATAGGGAATGGCAAAGGTGCAGATTCAGAGAGAACTACTACGTTATCTCCCATAACTTCAATCTCTCCAGTTGGAATATTCTTGTTTTCATTTCCATCAGGACGAGCGACAACCTCCCCTGTAATCAAAAGACACCATTCGGCTCTTAAAGATCCAGCCATCTTTTCATCGCGGATTACCACTTGAACCGAGCCAGAGGAATCCCGCAGATCAATAAAAGCAACTCCGCCGTGATCGCGACGTCTAGAAACCCAACCGGCCAAAGTTACCGTCTTGCCCACTAAAGATTTATCTAGTGAACCAGCATCATGTGTACGTAGCATTTACTTGTAATCCTCTATTTTCGGCATTCACGGTTATAGGTGCTGATGTAATGAGTCAATCTTAACTGAAGAACTCTTACCGGATTTCATGTGCTTGAGTTCGATAGTTGAGGAACTTAACTCAGATTCACCCAGCACTATTGAATACGTGGCCCCAGCTTTATCGGCTGCTTTCATTGAGCCTTTGAGACCTCTATCCCCAAATGCAATCTCTACAACTTTTCCTTGTGCACGAAGATCATGTGCGATGGTTAATGCCTTTTGTTTTGCTTCTTCCCCTAAAGGGATTATGTATAAATCTGAAACAAAAGCATCTTGACTAATAACACCTTCAGCTTCGGCTGCCAAAAGAACCCTATCGACACCTAGACCAAAACCAATCCCGGATAAAGCCTGTCCACCAAGATCTTGCATCAAGCCATCGTATCGACCACCGCCACCGATCCCAGACTGTGCTCCCAAAAGTTCATGAACAAATTCAAACGTTGTGCTGGTGTAATAATCCAATCCTCGAACCATTTTTGGATTTATAACATACGAAACATTTAAAAGATCTAGATAACCCATAACCTTTTTGAAGTGATCCGAAGAATCAGAGTTCAAGTAATCCATGAGTAGTGGCGCCTTAGCCATGGCTTTTTTCATCTCATCACGTTTGTCATCAAATAATCTCAAAGGATTTAACATTGCTCTTTCAGCAGTTGCTTCATCCAAATCCAAACCAGAGATAAATTTTAAAAGATCTACTCTATGCGCTGCCCTAGATGCTGCATCACCCAGTGAAGTCATTTCTAATCGGTACTTACTAAGACCCAAACTTTTGAATCCAGCATCTGCTATCGCAATAACTTCAGCATCAATTGCTGGATCATCAATCCCAATTGTTTCTACCCCAACTTGATAGAACTGTCTGTATCTACCGGCTTGTGGGCGTTCTGCGCGAAAGAATTGACCTGAGTACCAGAGTTTTACTGGCAACTGACCACGATCTAATCCATGTTCAATGACAGCACGCATTACACCAGCAGTTCCTTCAGGCCTAAGAGTGAGCGATCTTCCACCGCGATCTTCAAATGTATACATTTCCTTAGAGACTACGTCAGTAGATTCGCCCACTCCCCTTCGATACAAATCCGTATCTTCAAAAACAGGAAGTTCGATCAATTGATAACCAGATTTTTTTGCAGGTGCGATCAAACTGTCTCTAACATGTTCGAATAAATTGGATCGATCAGGGAAGTATTCGCTAACGCCCTTCGGGGCTTGAATTTTCTGATTAGCCATCAGTAACGTCCAATTAAACTGGTGAGGTAAGGATTCGTTTTTTTCTCATGAGCTAATATCGTTTCAGGCCCGTGACCGGGCAAAACTCTTAAATGATCACCCAAAGGCAGGACTTTCTTGCGCAATGTCTCTTCCATCTCTGAGGCTGATCCAGTTGGCAAATCAGTGCGACCAATGGCACCTGCAAAAAGAACATCTCCTGTCACAAGAACTTCATCATCGACTTCAAACATAAGAGATCCACCAGTATGTCCCGGTGAATGGATTGTTTTAAATGAAAGACCAACAAGGTTTAAAACTTCACCATTGCGAAGTTCTCGAACATCATGCGGCTCAACAAAACTCATACCCTGCAAAGTTTCTGAAAATTCAGGACTTACTTGATCTTGTGGTCTTGTTAGATAGGGACGATCCTGGCTATGAATGTATGTTGGTATTGAATAACCGTCAGCAAGAGGCTGGATTGAAAACGTATGGTCAAGGTGCGAGTGTGTTGCAATAATCGCTACAGGCTTTAATTTATGGCGAGTTAACAATTCCTCTAACTCTAAAGAGACATTGGGCATCCCTGGATCGATTACGACACACTCAGATCCGGGCTCGGAAGCTAAAACCCAGCAGTTGGTCGCGTACATTTTTGCCGCAAAGGAGTCAACCAACATTAAATTAGCCCTTCGTTACGCTCAGAATTGGCGAGATTGACGCTCGCATAGGTAGACAGGGTACCTTTTACCTCTGTATACGCACCCAATCCACGCTTAGATGTCTTAAGACTTCTTAGCATCGCCTAGTACATAGCGACGTTCGCATAGAACAACGCGCTGAAAGGATCTCCCATGTCAGATACGAATTTTCCACAACAGGTCAACCCGGCAATAGTGCCTCAAGCAGTAAGTGCAGCCAGTGCGTTGATTGGGGATCCATCGGCCTTTGGTCGAGTTGGCGAAGATGGAACAGTTTATGTTCGTACTTCTAGCGGTGAAAAAGCCGTTGGTTCATATCCGGGAAAAACTCCCGAAGAGGCGCTGAACTATTTTGTACGAAAGTTTGAGCATCTAGCATCAGAGGTTGCACTCCTTGCTGCCCGTATTAAAAGTGGCGCAATGGTGCCATCCGATGCCTATGCAGCGGTTAAAAAACTTCGTGAGCAAGTGAAAGACCTGAATGGTGTTGGAGATCTCGAATCATTAGCCGCATCTGTTGAGCAGATTGAGCCACTTATTGAAGGCCATCGTGAAGCTTATGAGGCCAAGAAGGCTGCGGAGACCGCCGCGAAAGAAGCACGACGTGCGCAGATAATTGTTGAAAAAGAAAAAATCGTCACAGAGGCTGAATCACTAGCACTTTCAGAAAGTTGGAAATCAACTGGAGATCGTCTCAAGGTATTAATGGATGAATGGAAAGCCGCACCACGCCTAGATAAAACCACAGATACTGCCTTGTGGAAGCGTTTCTCATCATCACGAAATAAGTTTGATAAGCGGCGCAGGACTCACTTTGCGGCCCTGGAGGCAACCCAATCTGTTGTGGCAGATGCCAAGAAACTAATTGTTTCCGAGGCGGAGAAATTAGCAACTTCGACTGAATGGGTATCAACGGCCAAGAAGTTCAAATCTTTAATGGATCAGTGGAAAGCTGCTGGCCGAGGAAAACCAAATGACGATGCCAAGTTATGGGCACGCTTTAAAGCAGCGCAAGATCAGTTCTTTACCGCAAAGAATGCGGATTTGGAAAAGCGCGATACAACGATGACAGCAAATCTTGCTAAACGCGAAGAACTCATCATGGCTATCGAAGCTCTACTACCGTTAACAGATGTGAAATCTGCACGAAAAGCATTCTCAGAGCATCTACGTACTTGGGAGAAAATCGGTATGACTCACCGTGATAAGCGAGCAGCACTTGATGCACGTGTAAACGCAGTCGAACGAGCTATCAAAGAAGCAGAAGCTGATATCTGGCGAAAGTCTGACCCTGCAGCCAAAAAGCGCGCAGAGGAAGTTGTTGCGCAACTAACTGCATCTATTGCAAGCTACGAGAAAATCGCTGAAAAATCTGCTGCTGCTGGAAATACTAAGAAAGCAAATGAAGCCAGTGAGTCCGCACAGGCCAGAAAAATTTGGCTAGCCGAAGCTCAGAAAAGCCTGGATGAGTTCAACTAAGAAGAGAGCAGTTTCTTCTAGTTGTTAGTTGTTCGGTACACATCGAACACGCCTTCGATTCTTCGCACAGCGCCCAAAACTGCGTCAAGATGTGTCGCATCAGCCATTTCAAATGTAAATCGTGAATAGGCTGTTCGATCTTTCGATGTGCTGACAGAGGCACTCAAGATATTTACATGTTGTTCCGACAACGTTCTGGTTACGTCTGCAAGCAGTGATGCTCTATCTAGTGCCTCAACTTGAATATTTACCAAGAAAATAGAGGCTGCCCCTGTTCTCCATTTAACTCTTACAACCCTATCGATTTGATGTTTTTCTAAATCTAAAGCGTTTGTGCAATCTGCTCGGTGAATGGAGACACCGCTACCTTTTGTTATGAAACCCATGATTTGATCACCAGGTACTGGTGTGCAACAACGCGCTAGTTTTACTAGGACGTCATCAGTTCCCTCAACATCAATTGCATTACTCGAACGACGGTTGCTTGGAGTTCGATTGAGATAGGCATCCATTGTTGGTTCTGGATGCGAATCCTCCGAGCCCAGGGAAGCAACAAGTTTTTCTACGACAGATGATGCTGACACATGTCCATCACCAACTGCTGAATACAAACCTTCGATATCTGAATATCTCAGATCATGTGCCAATTCGAGCAGTGAATGACCAGCGAAAATCTTTTGAAGAGGCAACCCTGCTTTGCGCATCTGGCGAGCGATTGATTCTCTGCCCGCATCTATCGCCTCTTCACGACGCTCCTTGCTAAACCATGCCTTAATCTTTGATCGCGCTCTTGGACTTTGTACAAAGTTCAGCCAGTCTCGACTAGGGCCAGCGTTCTCCCCTTTGTTGGTAACAATCTCTACAACGTCTCCGTTTACTAGTCGAGATTCAAGTGGAACTAGTCGACCATTTACTTTGGCTCCCGCACAACGCAGTCCTACATCGGTATGAACGGAGAATGCAAAATCCACAGGAGTAGAACCACCCGGTAGGGCCACAACATTTCCTTTAGGTGTAAAGACAAATACTTCGGGAGAACCAAGATCAAAACGTAGAGCTTCCAAGAAATCTGCTGGGTCTTGAGTCTCTTTCTGCCATTCATGTAATTGTCGAAGCCATAACAGTTCAGGTGAAGAATCGTTGCTATCGGAACCTTGTTTGTATTTCCAATGTGCTGCAATCCCAAGCTCAGCCCTTGCGTGCATATCATGAGTGCGAATCTGAATTTCAATTGCCTTGCCTGTTGGTCCGATCACTGTTGTATGAAGTGATTGATAAAGATTGAATTTAGGCATTGCAATGTAGTCTTTAAAACGACCAGGTACTGGGCTCCAACGTGCGTGAATCGATCCTAAAACTGCGTAGCAGTCACGAACATCATTGACGAGTACTCTAATTCCGACGAGGTCATAAATCTCATTAAACTCTCGTCCCCTAACAACCATCTTTTGATAGACGGAGAAAAAGTGCTTCTGTCTTCCTGTTACTAATGCGTCAATGTGATCCTTTTCTAAATCTGCTTTAACCGTTTCAATAACCTCTGAGGTGAGCTTGGCCCGAGATGGGGATCGCTCTGCAACAAGCCGCGAAATCTCTTCGAATTTCTTTGGCTCCAAAACTTCAAACGATAAATCCTCTAGCTCCCACTTCATTGCATTCATTCCAAGGCGATGGGCAAGAGGTGCGTAAATATCTAGAGTTTCTCGTGCTTTTCTTTCGGCAGTTTCCGGAGAAACATAGGCCCAAGTTCGAGCATTATGTAAGCGATCTGCAAGTTTAATTACTAGAACTCGAATGTCTTTCGACATAGCGATGACCATCTTGCGGACAGTTTCTGCTTCGGCGGTTGGCCCATACATCAATTTATCCAGCTTGGTAACGCCATCAACCAAATTTGCGATTTCATCACCAAAATCTTTGCGCATCTGGTCAAGTGAGTACTTCGTGTCTTCAACTGTGTCGTGAAGAAGTGCGGCGATGATTGTTGCTGGATTCAACCCTAAATTAGCGAGTATCTCTGCAACGGCAACCGGATGAGTTATGTACTCCTCACCCGATTTTCGAAGCTGACCCTGGTGAGCATCTTTTGCAACAACAAATGCACGAGATATCTCCTCGTCATTAACAGAGGCATGATTTTCCTTGAGCGCACTGATAAGTGGTGCAATCAAGGTGTCCACACGAATCCCTACTTACGACCCTTGCGCTTTGGTTGATTGCGAGGACCACGCAATGCCTTAGATAGTGATGGAGAACTGTTGTCAGCAGAAGGTGATGTCGCTCCTGACCTTGCGTTTACTCGCTTTGCTAAAGCTTGCATGGCAGGTTCTCTTTCACGCAATGATGCGAGGATCGGAGGGGCAATGAAGATTGAAGAATACGTACCAACAATCAACCCGATAAACAAAGCAAGTGAAAGGTCTTTCAAGGTTCCTGCACCCAGTAAACCTGCACCAACAAACAAGATTGCCGCTACAGGAAGGAGTGCGACGATTGACGTATTTGCTGAACGAACAATTGTCTGATTAACCGCAAGATTAACCGCCTGAGAGTATGTCTTAGTTGAAGAAGCTGTGATTGACTTTGTATTCTCACGGACCTTGTCAAAAACAACAACCGTGTCATAGAGCGAATAGCCCAGAATCGTTAAGAACCCAATGACTGTTGCTGGCGTTACATCGAAGCCAACTAAAGCATAAATTCCAACAGTGATGAACACATCGTGTAACACTGCGATGATTGCAGCAACTGCCATCTTTGGCTCAAGTGCCATCGCCAGATAAACCATGATCACGATTAAGAAACCGATAAGGCCATAGAGAGCTTTTCTCGTGATCTCTTCACCCCACGATGGTCCAATAATCTGCGTATCAATAGTTGCAACATCAACGGCAAAACTAGTTGCTAGAGCGTCCTGCACCGCATTGTTACCCGCAGAATCCAAAGAACCAGTCTGAACTCTTACTTTGTCTTGGCCAATAACCTGAACGATTAATTCGCCACCAACTCCGGCTGATTGAACTGCAGAACGTGCTTGTTCCACGGATGGTGAGTTAGTAGTCACCGTGAAAGAGGATCCACCTTTAAATTCAATACCAAGATGTAACCCCTGAACTGCTAGCGAACCAACTGAAACTAAAATAAACAGAATTGAAAGTGCATACCAGCGACGTCGTTTTCCGATGAACTCTACTGATGTTTCCCCGCGGTAAAGACGGCCTCCGAGACCTGAAAACTTCGACATCTTTATGCCTCCTTCGTAGTTGGCATACCGAGACTCTTACTCGAGAAGCCGGATAAACGATGACCTGAATTGAAGAAATTCAGTCGTGAAACAAGAACTAATGCAGGCTTAGTGAAAACAAAGATAATAATAAGGTCGATAACCGTTGTGAGACCGAGAGTGAAAGCAAAACCTCTCACGCCCCCTACTGCAAAGAAGTAGAGCAATACCGCTGCAATAAGTGAGACAAAGTCGGCAATCAAAATTGTCCGGCGAGCTCTAATCCATCCAGTTTCAACTGCTGTACGTAATGAGCGGCCCTCTCTCATCTCATCTCGAACACGTTCGAAATAGACAATAAATGAGTCAGCCGTAACTCCAATAGCAACAATTGCTCCAGCGATTCCTGCCAGCGTTAACGTAAATCCAATCCATTGGCCAAGTAGAAGGAACAATAAGTAAAGCATTCCTCCTGCGATTGCCAATGAACCAACGGTAACGAATCCCAAGACTCGGTAATAGGCAAGAGTGAAGATAACTACTAAAGCTAAACCAAGTGCACCTGCAATTAAACCTGCATCTAACTGATCAGCGCCAAGTGTTGGTGATACCTGTTGAACTTCTCCGCGATCAAATGCAAGTGGAAGCGCGCCGTACTTCAAAACATTTGCAAGATCCTTGGCTTCTAACTGAGTGAAGCTTCCAGTAATTTGAGCAGTACCAGACGGAATTGCCTCATTGATACGTGGGGCGGAAACAACTAGTCCATCTAAAACGATGGCCAACTGATTGTTTGGCTCTGGAAGGGATGTAACCCGAGAAGTAACTGCTGCAAACGCAGAAGTTCCTTCACCATTAAAAGTTAAACTGACAAACCATGCGCTTCCTGATTGTGTATCAAGTCCTGCAGATGCCTCGGAAATTTGACGTCCTAAAACCTCTGCCGGTCCAAGTATGTACTTCGTTAATCCTGCGCGATCACAGGCAACGATTGTTTGTGATGGCAGATCAGTTCCCGTTCCCTGACGATTTTCCGCTAACGTGCAATCAAAGGCTGCAAACTGTGCATTCAACTCTGGTGTAACGCCTGCAACTGGAGTAGCTGTTGGATCAACAACTGAAGATGCACCTGCCCCTGTAGCCAAAACTTGGCGGAAACGAAGTTCTGCTGTTTGACCTACTAAATCAACGACTCGTCTGCCGGTATCACCTGGAACTGAGATAACTATTTGACGACTTGTACCAGTTCCTTGCGCAGCAACTTCAGATTCTGCAACACCGAGTGAGTTCACGCGCTGGCGAATAATTGCCACCGCCTGATCAATCGCTTCATTTGTAATGGTGCCTTCTTCTCCTGGAGCAATGCGAGGTTGCAGAGTTACGGAAGTTCCACCGCGAAGATCAAGACCTAACTTGACCGAAGTTGCACCTTGAATGAATACAAGTCCTGTCATCGCTACTAAACCAAGAGCCAAAATAGCTAAGGTTCTAACTGGTCGGCTGGTCGTCTTAATAGGTTTATTTATAGTAGACATAAGCGCAGAGTCTAGGCGTCAGAGGCTGGTAAGTCGAAAAGGGTAGAAATTTCCGCTGGCGGTGTTCGACCAATGTGAAGCCAACCCTGTGAAGTTGCCACCCGACCACGGGGCGTCCTGGCCATAAATCCATTTCTTACCAAGAAGGGTTCGGCCACCGACTCAACCGACTCGATCTCTTCACCCACTGCGATCGCCAAAGTAGAAAGCCCAACCGGACCACCGTTGAAGCGTTCGATAAGTGCCGTCAAAACTGAACGATCCAAACGATCAAGACCAAGCTGATCAACTTCATACATCTCAAGAGCTGCCTGAGAATTAGCTAAAGATATTTTCTTGTTTCCGTGAACCTGTGCGTAATCACGGACACGACGAAGTAAACGGTTTGCGATTCGTGGAGTGCCTCGAGACCTTCCTGCAACTTCACTTACAGCGTCTTTATCGATATCAATTTTTAGGAGGTCTGCGCTTCTTGTAACCACCTGAGCGATGTCGCTATCTTCATAAAAATCCAAATACGCAGTAAAGCCAAATCGATCACGTAACGGACTCGGCAAAAGACCTGCTCTAGTTGTGGCACCGACTAATGTGAAATGTGGCAACTGCAAAGGAATTGCTGTTGCACCAGGTCCTTTTCCAACAATTACATCAACTCGAAAGTCCTCCATTGCAAGATAAAGAAGCTCTTCTGCAGGCCTTGGTAAACGATGGATTTCATCTATAAAGAGGATTTCACCTTCTACAAGTGAAGAGAGAATTGCTGCCAAATCACCGGCGTGAGTAATTGCTGGTCCACTAGTTAATCTAATAGGGGTTGCCATTTCGCTTGCGAGAATAAGAGCAAGTGTTGTCTTACCTAATCCTGGTGGTCCAGAAAGAAGTATGTGATCGGCTGGTGAATTGCGATGTCTTGCCGCAGTCAATAAGACATCGATCTGGTCTCGAACTCTTTTTTGTCCGATGAAGTCATTGAGTGTTTTTGGCCGCAATGCATTTTCTAATGCAGATTCTTCCTTCTTCAAGTTAGATGCCACTAGACGATCTTCAGCCACGAGAGCTCTTTCCACTTGCTAAAGCCAATTTCAAAAGCTCGCTCAAATCTACAGTTGCAGCATCAACGCCCTCGGAAGAAAGTGTTGCAACGACCTCCGTAATTGCACCATCTGCCTCTTTTGGAGAAAAGCCAAGGGATGTCAGTCCTCTAACAAGCTTCTCACGCCAGGCAGGCTGATGGACTTTAAAGGTGTGATTACTAGACAAATCACTTAACTTTCCTTTGAGTTCGAGAATTAATCTCTGCGCACCTTTGCGACCTATCCCCGGAACTTTTTCTATAACAGAAATCTCTTCTTGCGAGATAGCTCTAGCTAAATCCTCCGGTGACATCGCGCCGACGATAGACATTGCCACTTTCGGACCAATTCCTGAAACCGTCTGCACTAGTTCGAAAAGTCCTTTCGCTTCATCTGTTAGAAAACCGTACAAAGTTAGTGAATCTTCTCGTACAACTAGGGAAGTAAAAAACTGCTGCTGCGAACCAAGAGAAAGTTGAGCAGAAGTCGATAGCGTCAGAACAACGCTTATTCCGACTCCCCCAACTTCAACCACTGCTCTATCACTAGTTAGTGATCTGATAGTTCCTGTTAATAATGAAATCATCTGGCTTGTAGTTTCTTTAATCTTGTTTTCTCTGCCGCCAATGCTTGCGCAACTTTGTGATTGCCTCCACCGCGCCAAATATTACAAATTGCTAATGCAAGTGCGTCGGTTGCATCTACTGGTTTGGGAATGCTCTCAAGTTTGAGCAATTTTTGAACCATTGTTGCAACTTGAACTTTATTCGCCCGCCCGTTACCGGTGACTGCCGCTTTAACCTCAGATGGAGTGTGCATCATTACTGGAATACCAGCTTTCGCAGCGATTAGAAGTGCTATTCCTGCAGCCTGTCCTGTTCCCATAACTGTTCGCACGTTGTGTTGAGAAAAAACTCTTTCAACTGCAATGACATCTGGCTGCCAGAGATTAACCCACTGTGAAAGCTCGCGATCTAACTCGAGAAGGCGATGTTCTAATGCTAAATCTGGACCGGTGAGAATAACTCCAACTTCAACAAGAGACAGAGATGTGCCAACTCCGCCTTCAACAATTCCTACTCCACAACGAGTAAGGCCGGGGTCGACACCCAAAACTTTCATTGTGTACCCCGCTGATTCTTGAGTGATTTAAAGGATAAAGCCTAAGGTTTGTCAGAAAATCCTTATCCTAGGCTCGCCATAACTTCATCAGAAACATCAAAGTTGCTGTAGACATTCTGCACATCGTCTAACTCTTCAATTGCATCGATGAGTTCGAATACCTTCGCGGCACCTTCGGCATCAAGTGGAATGCTCATAGAGGGAAGAAAAGAAGAGTCTGCAGATTCGTAATCAATTCCGGCTGACTGCAACGCCTCTCGAACAGGAACAAGATCTGCTGGCTCACTGACAATTTCAAAGGCTTCACCAAGATCATTAACCTCTTCAGCGCCGGCTTCAAGAACTGCCTCTAAAATAGAATCTTCCGACAACTTTCCATCTTTCTTCACGATGATTACCCCTTTGCGATTAAAGAGATACGAAACTGAACCAAGATCTGCCATCGTGCCACCATTGCGAGTGACTGCCACCTTAACTTCAGAGGCAGAACGGTTTCTGTTATCAGACAAACACTCAATCATTATTGCAACTCCGTTTGGACCATAACCCTCGTACATAATTGTGATCCAGTCTTTTGCCCCTGCCTCCAAACCAGCACCACGTTTGATCGCACGTTCTATGTTGTCAGCTGGCATCGATGATTTCTTTGCCTTTGCAACAGCATCAAACAGAGTGGGATTACCATCCATGTCGGCGCCACCGTTTCGAGCTGCAACTTCTATTGCTCGGATTTGCTTAGCAAAAACCTTGGCTCGTCGACTATCGATGATCGCTTTCTTATGCTTGGTTGTCGCCCATTTGGAATGGCCTGACATTGGTGCACCTCAATCTTAAATTGCGAATATATGCTTACTGTACCTTTTTAAGCGCCGGGCGTGCCACTTGATCGACAAAATACTGATGGATTCTATGATCACCTGTTAGTTCGGGGTGAAAAGATGTAGCTAGCAAAGTATTTGACCGAACGGCAACAGGATGAGATTTAACGGTAGCCAAAACCTCCACTCCATACCCAATTTTTTCTACCCAAGGCGCTCGAATAAAGACCGCCTTAAGAAGCCCTGGAAAACCATCCTTGAATTCAAGATCTTCTTCAAAAGAATCAACTTGTCTACCAAAAGCATTTCTTCGAACCACAATGTCCAGTCCGCCGAAAGTTTTTTGGTCTTTTGCTGCATCGAGAATTTGGTCTGCTAGCAAAATCATTCCGGCACACGATCCATAAGTTGGCATGCCGGATGCGATGCGATCTTTAATCTCATCAAAGATCTCAAACGTTTGAGCTAAATGTGCGATCGTTGTTGATTCTCCACCTGGGATAACTAAGGCATCAACCTCGTTAAGTTCTTTGATTCTTCTTACGGGCGCTACATCTACACCACATGCAATAAGAGAGTTAATGTGCTCGCGAAAATCTCCTTGTAAAGCGAGAACGCCAACTTTCATGTTTAAGTTAGCTACCAGCCACGCTCTGAAAGGCGATGTGGCGCTGGTAGATCGGCGACGTTAATGCCAACCATAGCCTCACCTAAACCACGAGATGCATCTGCAACAACTTTTGGATCATCCCAGAATGTGGTCGCCTTTACACAAGCAGCCGCTCGTTGTGCTGGGTTACCAGATTTGAAAATTCCGGAACCAATGAAAACTCCATCTGCACCCATTGCCATCATTAACGCAGCATCTGCTGGCGTTGCGATACCTCCGGCAGTGAAAAGAACAACAGGAAGCTTTCCAGTCTCTGCAACTTCCTTGACCAACGCGTAAGGTGCTTGTAACTCCTTGGCAGCAACGTACAGCTCATCTTCGCGGAGAGAAGATAATCTTCTTATCTCTCCACCAATTTTTCTCATGTGCATCATTGCATTTGAAACATCGCCTGTTCCTGCTTCACCTTTAGAGCGAATCATTGCTGCGCCTTCGTTAATTCGGCGAAGGGCTTCTCCAAGATTGGTGGCGCCACATACAAAAGGAACCGTGAAATTCCACTTATCAATATGATTTTCATAATCTGAAGGCGTTAGAACTTCTGACTCGTCGATGTAGTCAACGTTGAGTGATTGTAAAACTTGAGCTTCAACAAAATGACCGATGCGAGCTTTAGCCATAACTGGTATTGAAACGCTAGCTTGAATTTTTTCGATCATGTCGGGATCTGACATGCGCGCTACTCCGCCTTGAGCGCGAATATCTGCAGGTACGCGCTCTAGCGCCATTACCGCAACTGCTCCGGCTTCTTCTGCAATCTTGGCTTGCTCAGCATTAACGACGTCCATAATGACACCGCCTTTTAGCATTTCAGCCATACCGCGCTTGACGCGTCCGGTACCAGTTACTTCAGCCATTGCACATACTCCGATTCATCAAAAGATTAGGAGTACATACTACTTTGTCTTTGAAGTGGCTGGCGAGGTGAATTTAGGCTCACGATCAGTCAGGGCCACCCAAACCTGGCCTGGTGCGAACTTAATTTGATCACCGTTTGAAAGTGAAAAAACCGTTCCAGAATTTGCATCGCTACGAGTCCATGTACCTGCAAACCGTTTGCCATTGCGTAATACGTAAGCCTTACCTTCGCCAACAGTTTCTGAAAATGGTGTTACTCCCCCAAATTTATCGCCGAACTCTGAGGGTGTAATAGACACCATTTGAATGACAAGTGTTGTGGGCCCCAAAATGATTCCTGATTCGGCGCTATTGATCCGGCCGTTGTGATACAAAAACCAACGTTGTTCGGATTCAGACCATTGCGCTTTATACGTTGCAGATGGCCAATCAATTATGACCTCGTCGGTAGGTTTTCCATCTTTTGGTTCATCCCCGAAAATGAATCCAACGCTGCGAGCACTATCAATCTCGTATTGTTTTTCAATTATTCTGGCCATGAGAAGATCTGCTCGCAAAACCATTGCGTAGGGTTGGTTACGCGTAGGATCTGTTGTGTAAATCGTAGGACTTTGTCGCTGGGCTCCTAGATCGAGAAGGTTTGCTTGACTGATAATGGGAAGCAATTTCGACTGCGCTCCACTATAGGCAAAAGCTACATTTCCGTATTGACTCAAGATATCGATGTCAGAAATACGAGCACTTCTTACTGGACCAACTCTTTCGGGAATTCTTGAAGAAAAGATCGCCATCAGTCTAGTAAGTCCACTTTCAACTTGTTCAATATAAACAATATCGGCATCTTCAATTCCTATTTGTGGGTGAGCCGGATTTGTATCATCAATTTTTACCGCAAGAACCGGACCGTTGATGCCTTCTCGTCCACTAAAAAGATTTGTTGCGACTTTATCTGGCATCACTTTCTCGATTACAGCGCAACCACTAAGGATCAGAACCAATGCGGTTAAAATTACGATTTTTCCTTTAGAGAACATCAGCTTCAAATTCATAAGTCACAGGCAATGGTGCACTACCGGCAAGTCGAAATGTCTTTACTACAAACTTATTTCTTAACATTTGAGAACGATTTACCGCATCAGTGTGTAATGCAATTGCAACTCTGATTTTATCGGTGAGGGCCGAGAGTTCTGTTAGAAGCTGACTGTCAGCTGCAGTTGTTAGATGCCGAGAATCTTCTAGTAATAAACCCAAGGCACCAGATAGACCACTTTCAGCATTCGATCTGTTTTGAATGGCGGCATCTCTGGCTTGATAGGCAGCACCAGTCAACAGCATGGAGGAAGCAGGATCTGCAATGTCACTATGTGCGATCTCAAGTGCAACGGCCGCTCTCTTTTGTAACAGAACATCTAAGTTGGCCCAAGTGTTATCTACTCGTTGATGAAGACGATCTAAGCGTCTTGCCAGAAACGTTAAGTACCAAATAAAAAAAATGGTGAGAAATGTAGCTAAGACCCAATACCTCATGGTTTTTCCTCTTTAGAAAGGAATCTACTCCATGAACGCGAGTCCTGTGACACTCTCACTTTAGTACCGCCAACCATCGACATTTCATATACCGAATATATCTGCTCGGCTACTACAGACCAATCAAAAAGTTGAGCGTGGGTTTTTCCATTTCTTGCTAATTCATTTCTCTTCTCTTCATTTCTTAGAAGATCGATGATTACCTTTGCTAGCTCTGTGGAGTTTTCGGATTCAAACAGTGCGCCATATTGTCCGTGACCTAAAAGATCATCGAACGCTGGAATATCACTTGCTACTACACACGCGCCTCCGGCTAGAGCTTCGGCGACAATTATTCCAAACGATTCCCCTCCAGTATTTGGTGCAACGTAAATTGCAACGGAGGACATGAAATCTGCTTTATCAGATTCAGTTATCTTCCCTAAGAATTCAAAGCGAGACCTCAACTGAGGATCAATCTCTTTGATTACCTCATCTGGATCTCCTGGTCCTGCAACAAAGACTTTAACATCGGGTGCGAAACGGGAAATCACGGGAAGAGCATCAATTAGAACGTTGAGACCCTTTCGTGATTCTTCAAAACGTCCCATAAATCCAATCGTGTTGCCTTGCCATTTACTTTGTGGTGTCCCATGCATATATCGAGAGGCATAGATTCCATTAGGAATAATCACTGCATCCGTATCTAGGTGGTCGGTAAGAGTTAAACGCGCCGCCTCTGATACTGCAATCCGAGCCGAGAGTTTTTCAATTGCTGGTTCCAGAATCGGGCCGATCGCGAAAATAATCTTTTGATGTTTGGCAGCAGCATGGAAAGTTCCAACCATTGGACCTTCAGCAGCCCAACAAGCCAACAACGAGATTGAAGGAATAGCTGGCTCATGAAGATGTAGCAAATCAAATTCTCCTTCAGCGATCCAACTTCTCACTCTCGCATAAGCAACTGGACCAAAGAGAATTCGTGCGACTGCGCCGTTGTAGGGAATTGATATTGGTTTGCCTGCGCTAACAACATATGACGGTAACGTCGCATCTTCAGATGCCGGTGCCAAAACTGAAACATCGTGTCCCTGCGCAATCAAATACTCAGCAAGGTCGCGAATGTGGTTACCCACGCCACCAGGAGTATCCCAGCTATAAGGACAGACAATTCCAATTTTTAGCAATTTACTGAGCATTAGAAACGCTCCTTAAAGTCGCCATCGATCCAAATTCTTTGAAGCATGTGCCAATCATGGGGATGAAGCCGTATTCCATCTTCAAAATGTTTAGACGTTGTCTGAACAATCTGCCTAACACGCTCTCTCTGTTCCCCTTCTAAAGGTATTTGCACGTTCCTGAAATCAACATGGATACCGTCAGATGTGTAGGAAACAAATGCTGTAATCAAAGGTGCATTAGTTTGCAGGGCTAATACAGCCGGACCTGCTGGCATTCTCGTTGGTCCTCCAAATAATTGAACTTCAATTCCAGATTTAGATAAATCTCTATCTGCGACCAATGCGACTAAATGACCCTCTCTCAATCTAGTTGCCAAGGCTCCTATTGTTTCACTGTCAAGGGAGAGAACTTCCATTCCCATATCTTGGCGATACTTAAGAAACTTCAAAAAAAGCTTTTCGGGTTTTAATCTTTCGGCAACAGTAACAAGATGAATTCCCTTGCCACAAAAGTAGGCTCCTGCATGATCCCAGTTGCCGGCATGCGGAAGAGAAACAATTACACCAGTTTTGGCGGCGATTGCATCTGTTAAGAGATGTTCATTTGTTACAGAAACTGTTTGTCGAACTCTGTCCATTGACCAATCGGGAAATCTAAATGTATCAACCCAGTAACGCATATAAGAACGCATTGCTTTCTTGAGGAGTGCATCAAGATCTGAGCTACTAATTGATTCTTGAGTACGCGCCAAGTTGCTGCGAAATCTGGCAACGTTTTTCCCATTTCGCTTTACTACGTAATCAGCTAACGCATAAGCAATTTTGTATGCCGTCTTCTCTGGCAACCAGCGAACCAATCTCCATCCTGCAAAGTAGATCAACGCCGAAAGATTTTCTTTCACAACTACGAAGCTCGTTTCACAATTATCATTCGTTGAATAACGGTGTATGTGCCAAGTAGTGCCAACAGCCACATCCCAAGGGCAAGTGAGTAAGGGATTCCTAGTCCTTCAAAACCAATGGCAGTCAAAGCGATAATTAATCGCTCAGTACGTTCTGCGATTCCGCCAGAACATTGGATTCCTAGTGACTCAGCCTTTGCGCGAACATAAGGAACGAGCATTCCCGTCAGTAATGTCATAAGAACAACGGGCACTAACTGATCATCTGCTTGAATTAGAAAGATGCTTACTCCAACCAATATTGCTGAATCAGTTATACGATCAATCGTGGAATCTAAAAAACCGCCCCACGAACTTGATCCTGCTTTTGAAATTCTTGCCATGGTGCCATCGAATAAATCACTCAGTGCGGCTACAGAAATTACTATCGTTCCTGTAACAAATTCACCTTTGGGATAGAAATACAAGGCTGCAGCAACGACTGCAATCGCTCCAGTCCAAGTGACCGCATTTGGAGTTATCCCTAAACGCAAGGCAAAAGAGGCTACGGGTGTGATAACTCTCGTAACCGCCGGCTTAATCTTTGCGCTAATCATCAAGGGACATCGTAGGCTGACCCAGTGCAATCTACCGACAACAAACTAAGAATTCATGTCTACGGTCATGAATCTGCCGACCCCGTTAGCGTGGCCCATGCATTTTCAGGCACCTTCTCCCAAGAGGTTCACAGTCAGAGCGATCTTGCAATATTTGTCATTAATCCTGCAACGGGTATCGATCAAGAGACTATTGAATTGTGGCAAGGCTTTGATGAATATCAAGTTCCTCGGTTGGTTGTCGTAACGCAGTTAGAAAAATCAGAGGCAGATTTTGATGACGCGGTTATGCTTGCAAACAGAGTCTTTGATCAAGTCATCACCCCTTATTTAGTTTTACATGATGATCACGGTCTTCCGGTGGCGTTAATCAGTCTCGCTGATCTACGCATAATTGATTATTCGGTAAACCCAGCTCTAGAAATTGACTGCGAAGAGGAACACAGCACACTTGTTCAAGAGTTTCGAGAGGAATATCTTGAAAAGTTTGAATCAGATGGTGAAAATTCTTTTGCAGCAGGATTACAGTTTCCCGCAATCCCTTTGTGGATCGAAAAAGGAATTGGTGTTGATAAAGTGAAAGATTTAATCAAACAACTTGCAATCTAGCTACCAGGCTGCTGATATTTCATCTCTGGTTAAACTCAAAAGTTGAGGCATAACTTTAGTTTTTCCAATGATTGGCATGAAGTTAGAATCACCTCCCCATCGCGGTACAACATGTTGATGTATGTGTTCTGCAATGCCAGCTCCTGAGACCTCTCCTTGATTCATTCCAAGATTAAAGCCTTGTGGTGATGAAACCTTACGAATAACTTGCATGGCGTGAGCTGTAAGTCGATAGATTTCATCACGTTCTTGTTCAGTTAGATCAGTTAAATCAGCCACGTGTCGATTTGCACAAATTAACAAATGACCTGGGTTATAGGGATAGAGATTCATAACAACATATGCCGTTACTCCCCTAAAAACGATGAGTCCTTCTTCATCTGTCTTTGAAGGGATTTCACAAAAAGGACACGTAACTAAGTTTCCAGGCAGTGGCCGGTTTTCGCCTCTTAAGTATTCAAGGCGATGTGGCGCCCACAATCTTTGCCAGCCATCTGGCATGCCGCCACCAGATATCTCATCGCTCATTAATCTATACCTGCGTGCGTTCTTTAATTGCTCTATTTATTTCTATAATTGCATCAGCAATTGGAATTCCATTTTTTTGCTCACCATTTCTGTATCGAAACGAGACAGCTCCGGCAGCTTGATCTTCTTCGCCGGCAATGACCATGAATGGAATCTTCTGCATTTGCGCGTTACGAACCTTTTTTTGCATGCGATCATCCGATGCATCAAGCTCTGCTCTAATGCCAGCTTTGCGCATCGTTTGAATGACACCGCCGAGATAATCGGCAAAACTATCTGCAACCGGGATACCTATAACTTGGACTGGAGCAAGCCACGGCGGAAAAGCACCGCTGTAATGCTCAGTTAATACGCCAAAGAATCTTTCAATGGAGCCGAATAATGCACGGTGAATCATCACAGGTCGTTGTCTAGTTCCATCACTTGCGGAGTACTCGAGTTCAAATCTTTGTGGCAATTGGAAATCCACCTGAATTGTAGACATCTGCCACGTACGACCAATAGCATCCTTTGCTTGAACCGAAATTTTGGGGCCGTAGAAAGCAGCGCCACCTTCGTCCAGTACTAACTCTAAATTCTGAGCAGTTGCAGCTTTGCGTAAAGCTTCAGTTGCTTCGATCCAATCGGATTCTTCTCCTACTGATTTTTCTGGGTTCTTCGTGGAAAGCTCTAAGTAAAAATCTGTGAGGCCGTAATCCCGCAAGAGATTCAGCACAAAAGTAAGGAGTGAATCTAGCTCTCCTACCATTTGCTCCTTGGTGCAGTAGATGTGAGCATCATCTTGAGTAAATCCTCTAGCGCGAGTGATGCCATGAAGCACGCCGGACTTTTCATAGCGATATACAGTTCCAAATTCAAACAACCTCAATGGAAGTTCTCGGTAAGAACGCCCTCTTGCCTTGTAAATGAGATTATGAAAAGGACAGTTCATCGGCTTCATAAAATATTGCTGACCGGCCCGCTTAATTGTTCCATCTGGGTTATGTTCTTCATCCAAAATCATTGGTGGATACATTCCATCGGCATACCACTGCAAGTGACCGGATGTTTCAAATAAGGCAGCCTTTGTTAAATGTGGTGAATACACAAAGTCATAGCCTTCTTCTTCATGTCTAAGCCGTGAGTAATCCTCCATCGCGCGCCTGATGATGCCGCCCTTTGGATGAAAAACCGCCAAACCAGAACCAATTTCTTCTGGAAAAGAAAATAGATCGAGTTCATTTCCCAAACGTCGATGATCTCTTTTTTCAGCCTCTGCCAATAACTCCAGATACGCATTGAGTTGATCAACAGATGGCCACGCAGTTCCGTAAATTCGTTGAAGCATTGGGTTCTTCTCTGATCCGCGCCAGTAGGCCGCAGCTGTGCGCATAAGTTTGAAAGCTGGAATCAGTTTTGTTGATGGTAAATGTGGACCTCTACAAAGATCGCTCCAAACGGGATTTCCATCACGACCTAAATTGTCATAGATAGTTAACTCTGCGCCACCAACTTCAACCGATGCTTCATCTCCTGCTGATCCTTTAATCCCAATTAGTTCACATTTATACGGCTCATGTGCAAGTTCGGCTAGGGCATCTGCTTCGGAAGTTACACGACGGCGAAAGCGCTGGCCCTCTTTGATGATTTTTCTCATTGCTGTTTCGATCTTAACTAGATCATCGGGATTGAAATTTTCTTGAGGATCAAAGTCATAGTAAAAGCCATCTTTGATAGGTGGACCAATACCCAACTTTGTATCTGCAAAAACTTCTTGTACAGCTTGGGCCATCACGTGAGCGGTGGAATGTCGAAGGACAGCAAGTCCTTCTTCTGAAGAAATCGAAACACCCTCGACGACATCTCCATTAGAAAGTTCAGTCCACAAATCTTTTAGAACTCCATTGATGCGTGCAACAACGATTTCTTTGTTCTCAGCAAAGATATGAGTAGGCCGTTGATCAGCCTCTATGGTTACCGCGGCGCCATCAACGGTAATTGCAATCGTGGACATGTGGTTAGCCTACCGAAGTCCTAAGGGCCATCGCTTGAATTTCGCGCTTGAAATCAGAACTTTGCACCAATGACCTTGAGTCAATGGAGTCAATTGACTGAGCGATGCGAAGGCTGCCGATTAGAAAGGCGGATTCAATTTTATGCATCTCTGAAAAATCGATGCTGCGCACGCTGACGTCACAGTTCTCCAAGATTAGGGCGCGCACTACGCCGGGAAGAGCCCCGTCGGTAAGTGGCGGAGTAACCCACTGACCATCAATTTTCAAGAGCAGATTACTAACAGCAGCTTCGCTAATCTTGTTGTATTCATTCAAAACAACTGCTTCATCAAAACTCAAATTCTGGGCTGATTTCAAAATTGATAATCTGTGGTCGTAAGGAAATCTCTTTACTTGCGAGCCTACTGAAGGAACTTGTTGTGAGTGCACCACCAGTTTTGCAGCATCAACTAACTCTGAATAGGGTAAATGGACCGCAACCCAATCCCCATTGTTGCCAAAGGATAAACGCAAAAGACCACGTTCATGGTTTTGTTCATTGAGCAATTGTTCAACACCAGATCGCAGATCTTCTTCTTTGGGAATGGTTGCACCTGAAAATGGAGCACTATTTAACGCTCGTCGCATATGGCGCGCAAAAGCCCATGGTTTTGAATCTACGGTTTTGATGGTTTCAAATATTCCTTCTCCGGGCAGCCATCCTTGTTCATTACAAGGCGTTTGCAAGCGATCTAAGAGATTGCCGTTATAGATAACTTTCACGAAAGAGATCCTCCAGCGATCTTTATGAGCCGATCGGCTTTTAGAACTGTTTCGTTCCATTCTTCAAGTGCGTTGCTAGACCATGTAATTCCGGCGCCAGTTCCAAAATGTATACCTTGGTCTTTCCAGAAAATTCTTATTGCAACAGACAGTTCTGCTCTATCTGATTGGATCCAACCTAAAACTCCGCAATATGGACCGCGCACCCCTTCGTTATCCCTAATCACTTGTGTTGCCGAAGATTTAGGAGCACCACTTATTGAACCAGCCGGGGACAGAAGATCAAAAATGTCACCCCAAGAAACATCATCTTCTAACGTTCCATGAATATCTGATACAAGATGCGTCAAGCCAGGGTGTTCTTCACTTGATAACAACCGTGGAACTTGAATGCTCCCACTTTTGCAAACCTGCCCTAAATCATTGCGCATTAGATCAACGATCATTATGTTTTCAGCGCGATCTTTTTGTCCGAATTCTCCTTTGTTTGGTTCCTGGGTTCCTTTAATGGGTGACGTTTTGATTTCACTTCCCTTTCGCGAAAGGAAAAGCTCTGGAGAGGCTGATGCAATGTTTAATCCTGGAATTTGAAGATAGCTTGCCAACGGTGAAGGATTTTCCTGCAAAATTTTGCTAAACAAACCCGCTAGTGAATTAACTTCACTCTTGTTAGAAAGTATCCGACAAGCATTTACTTGATACACCCATCCATCTGAGATTGATTCTCTAATTCGCTCAACATAATTAATGTACGCGTCTTTACTTAATGAGCTTGCCCAGGATGATTCCAACTGGTGCCATGGTTGGCCGGGGAACTCTTTCTTCTCCACTGTTGCAAATTTTGCTGCGACAAATTCACCTTCAAACGTGGAGCTGACTGCCCAAAACTCTCCATCACCTAAACATGATGGATCTTTAGAAATCTCAACAAGGTTTGTGGCTAGAAGCCCTCCCATCCAAAAGAAGGGATCATCATGTGAAGTGGACACGGGAGAACGCTAACCAATGCTTCTCACTTTGGCGCTTAGGGCTCCCCTGCGATAGATTTAACTTCCTCGCGGACGTAGCGCAGTTGGTAGCGCGGAACCTTGCCAAGGTTCAGGTCGCCGGTTCGAACCCGGTCGTCCGCTCTGATAATCGCACCTTAGACAAAAATTTTCATTAATTTTTGTTGACCAGCGATTTTTCTATGGTCGGGTGGCCGAGAGGCGAGGCAAGGGACTGCAAATCCCTCTACACGGGTTCAAATCCCGTCCCGACCTCCATCTCTAAAAGTTAAGATCACGAGATCTTTAGGATAAGAACTGAGGTGAATACCTTGTCTGATGAATCGAAAAGACCCTGGGGTCACTATGAGATTCTTCAAGAATCTTCGGTTCATAAAGTTAAATGCATCTATGTAAAACCTGGTTGCAGACTTTCATATCAAAAACATCAAAAACGTGCTGAACACTGGTTCATAGTTTCTGGCACTGCAACTGTTGTTCTTGACGGGCAGACATTTACAAAACAACCTGGTGAAACTGTTGATGTGGCAATCGGACAGCTTCACCGTATTGGAAATTCCGGGGATAAAGAATTGGTTTTTATTGAAATACAAACTGGAACGTACTTTGGTGAAGATGATATTGAGCGTATCGAAGATGATTTCGCGCGATAAGCAAACACTTTCTGGCTATCTGATTTAAATCTGCTGTTGTATAGTTTGACCACCGAGGACGATTGGCTCAGCGGTAGAGCACCACATTGACATTGTGGGGGTCACTGGTTCGATCCCAGTATCGTCCACCATCTAAATATTTTCTCAATGTATAGTTCATTGTTGTGATTGCATTTACCTCTGGCGTTGCTTCTGGTTTGGCGCTAATTATTGCAATAGGCGCACAGAACGCATTCGTAATACGTCAAGGCCTTCAGCGCCAACACGTACTTATCGTCGTGCTTTTGTGTGCAATCTCTGATGCTTTATTAATCGCCGCGGGTACCGCAGGTTTAGGCAAGGCAATTGAATCGGCTCCGGAAGTGCTAGAAATTGTCCGTTGGTTTGGAGTCAGCTACCTAGCTTTCTTTGGAATCAAATCGCTGCGTTCGGCATTTAAGCACAACTCTCTGACCTTGGAGCAAGGCGCAATCGTTTCCAGAAGGAGAACAGTTTTCACGGTTCTCGGACTAACTTTTCTTAATCCCCATGTTTATTTAGATACAGTTATTTTCTTAGGCAGCATCGCGAATCAATTCCCTGCTGACAAATGGCTATTTTCGTCGGGTGCGATGATGGCAAGTTTCCTTTGGTTTTTCACAATTGGATTTGGTTCCAAGATGGCTTCAAGATTCATGGTGAAGGTGATCTTTTGGAAAGTTCTGGATTTCACAGTTGCGGTAATTATGTTTACTTTGGCGATTTACCTAGTTTCATATAATTTCTAATCCAATACCGATGAGTATCACTGATACTCGATACTCTTCTCCCGTGACTAATTCAAACACAGGTATCAACTCGGAAGATTTCTCGAAGTTTCTTGCCTCTCGCAGAAGTACACGGGATTTTCTACCAACTCCTATCCCCCAAGAGATTCTTGATCAGATTCTTAGAGACTCTCTAACCGCAGCAAGTTGGTCAAATACTCGTCCCTTCAAGATTGCCGTGGCAACAGGAGACACCCGCGATCGAATTAGTTCCGAGTTCTTATCCCGTTGGGCCGTTCTCTCGCGAATTTTGAGAAAAGGCTTTATCCATAAGCTGCGCATTCTCTACTCTCGTTATGGACTGCCAACGAGTAATCGAAGTATCGCAAAACCATATCCAGCAGAGCTTAAGCCGCGATCTGAAAGAGTTGGTAGGGAACTCTATGAACTCTTTGGAGTAAAGCGAGGAGACAGAGTTGCACGAGATCGGCAGTGGGCAAAGAACTATTCATTTTTTGGCGCACCCACAGAACTGTTTATCTACGTTCACAAAAGCCTGCACATATACGCCGCATCAGATGCTGGCTTAATGATGTCGAATCTAATGCTTTCTGCGCACTCTTACGGTCTTGGTACTTGCGCACAAGGCGCCGTTGCAATTTGGGACGACGTAGTGCGAAAGGAGTTTGATATTTCAAAGGATTACCGATTGCTCTGTGGCATGGCGATCGGCTATCCAAGTGACTCCCCTGTTAACTCCTTTCAAGCACATAGACTTGATATAGAAGAACTTGTTTTAATCCCCAAAAATTCATAACAAATAGTTCACACAAAAATATTCGCTAAGAACCAATTTTGAAGGTAGAGAGGTATTCATGACACGAGCAAAGGTTTTAGAGTGGAGTGGAGTTGTCACTGCAATTGTTTACTCGATGCTCATCGCAGCCAACATTGGCGCTGAGTTCATTGGATTTACCCTTTTACTGAGCTCTTCTGTCCTGATTGGAATTTGGGCAAAGATCAGCGGACATAATGGAATCCTGTTTCTTCAATTTTTTTACGCAACTGCCGGCGTAATTGGAATGATTCGTTGGTTTAACTAACCAGCCATAACTTCATTGCTCTAGAGTATGAACATGCAGAAAAAAGCAGATACCTCGGTTCCTATCCACCCAATTCTTGAATCTCGTTGGAGTCCGCGAGCATTTGACGGGCAAGCAAATATTTCAACAGAAGAGATGACGGCACTATTGGAAGCAGCCAGATGGGCTCCTTCTTCATACAACTTTCAACCGTGGAGATTTATCATTTCAAGACAAGGTGATGATAATTTCAAAAAAATATGCGAAGCACTTTCTGGCTTTAATCAGGTGTGGGCACCTACGGCATCGGCTTTGGTAGCAGTCATTGTTGAGCAAAAAACCGAAGGTCATATCTATCCCCCGATTGCGTTATTTGATACGGGATTGGCTGTTTCACAACTTACTATCGAAGCTCACCATCGAGGATTTATTGTTCACCAGATGATTGGCTTTGATAAAGAAAAAATGAACTCAACATTTGATATTTCCGGACAACGTGATTGCATTGTGATTCTGGCAATTGGTCGCCAGGGACCACCTGAAAATCTGCCAGAAGGGCAAGCAAGAGATAGAGAAGTTCTTCCACGTGAGCGCCATCAGCTTTCAGAGTTGATTATCGCGGGAGATCTTTAATCTCTTCAGGTTTGTGAATTCACAAACCTGCTCAATAACTAAGAACAGCTCTGATTAAGTACGATGGCAAATATCTAACTATTTTTGCCTTGAGACAAGACCTTCAATAAATGTGAGTGAATTATGAAATATCAGTTCCTGGTCGTAATCCATAGTTGCCACATGGTAACTATTCATCAGTTCGATTCGATTCTTCTCTACTGATCCGATCTCCTTTAGAATAATCTGCGTATTACTAACAGGCAAAGTGTGATCAGATACCGAGTGAAAAAGTTGAACAGGTAACTTTATTCTGGGCAAATTACGCCTTGTTATTCGAAGCATTTTTAAAAGTTGATGAACGCCACGTGTTGGTAGGGCGTCATAACCCCACTCTGTGACTCCCGGGCGTTTAATGTCATCTCCAACACTTTTTCGAAGATGTTGGAATCTGGACAAAAAGTAGGCTAACTCTGCCGGCACACCGCGAACATGGATCATCGGGTTGACCAAAATTATTCCGGCTAAATTTTTTTTATTAATCTCTTCATTTGCTAGGGATGCAGCAACATTAAGGATTGTGCCACCACCCATTGAAAGACCTATCAAAATTATTCTGTCGCAGGTTTGTGAAGCTTGTTCAATTTCAAAGATCACCTTGGTTGGCCACTCTTGCCATTTGACTGTATTCAAATCTTCCACTTTTGTACCGTGGCCTGGCAACAAAGGAACTCTTACGGTGTATCCCTTTGAATTTAAAAACTCCGCCCATGGGCGCATGGATGCAGGAGAGCCTGTAAAGCCATGCACGAGAATTATTCCGATTTTTGAATTCTCGCCATGTCCTGGCGCGGCCCAATCATTGATCCAACCCTGCGGTGCGCCTGTTATTGCCATATCTTGAGAGTACTGCTCAACCTATTTGATTACTGAGTACGGCCCATTGCTTAACTAACTTCTTTGCCGCGCCTGAGTCAACAGCCTCTGCAGCTCTTAATAAACCCAATTCAATTCGTTCATTTACGCGAAGATCAGAGCGAGCTTCATAAGCGGCAATTGCAGCGGCGGCGTTAAGTAGAACAGCATCTCGATGGGGCCCAATCTTGCCGTCGAAAATTGCCATGGTGATGCTGGCATTGTGGGAACTATCGCCTCCCTCTAGATCGGAGATTGGAGATCGTGAAATTTGAAAATCTTTCGGATCTATCTTTCCAGTTGTGATCCCCTGATTTAAAAGTGTTGAGATTGTGGTTGTCGATGCCAAAGTGATTTCGTCAATTCCATCATCTCCCCTAAAAACAAAACCATCGACACCCTTTTCTAAAAGCACCGTGGCCATCACTGGCATCATTTTTTCATTTGAAACGCCGATTGCAGCTGCCTTCGGTGCCGCTGGATTTGCTAAGGGGCCTAAAATATTAAAGACGGTTGGCACACCCAACTCTTTTCTTGCATTAGCTGCAAATCGCATTGCAGGATGAAAGACAGGTGCAAAACAAAATCCAATTCCGAGTTTTTCAAAGGTTGCTTCAACACCTTTTCCATCTAGATTGATTTTGATTCCTAAACTTTCGAGCAGATCAGCCGATCCAGATTTTGACGTTGCAGCGCGATTTCCATGCTTGATCACTTTAACCCCTGCAGCCGCTGCAATGATGGCTGCGGTCGTTGAAATATTAATTGTGTTTGCGCCATCTCCACCCGTGCCAACAGTATCAACAGCCCTTTCAGAAATGGAGATCGGACTGGAGTATCGATACATCTGTGAAACCAATGCCCCAATTTCTTGAGGTGTCTCGCCTTTAGCTTTTAAGGAGATTAAAAATCTTTTTATGAGATCGTCTGAAGCTTGGCCTGTCAGGATTTGATTCATGCACCATTGAATAGATTCAACAGATAAATCGTGACCAGAACTAAGTTCACCTAAGAACTCATGCCACATTTTCTCACTCATGTCGAAAGTTAAGCAGACGCTGGTGTTGCTCCACGCAGAAGCTCTGCCGCAGTTTTTGCAAGAGTAAAGGGATCAATAGGATGGACAACAGAGGCTTCGGCCAAAGACCACGCAGCTAGCCAAGAATCTTCTTGTCTACCTGTTATTACTAAAACTGGCGGACAGTTGAACACTTCATCCTTAAGTTGGCGCGCTACACCCAAACCACCTTCAGGCGAAGTCTCTCCATCGAGAATGAATAGATCAGCTCTAAAACCTCCTGAGAGGTTCTTGGTATCTATGTAAGCTCTCAAAGCTGGGGCTGTAGCAAACTCATGAAATTCATGTTCTGGAAGGTCTTTAGCAGCACGTCTTCCTAATGCAGAAATTACAGAGGCGCGAACAGTCGAATCATTTGAATAGACAATGATCTGTTTTTTTGTGTCAGCCATGGGTAAAAGTCTATTGGGAGAAATGCCAATTTTTGCCCATTTTTTTGATCTAAAGAAAGCTCCCATCTAGTGATCGGTTTCACCCGCTCCGGCTGGAAAACGATGAGGTTTGAGGGGTAGCCAGGCAGACGTGAGCAGTATTTTCGGGAATAATCTCCCCCATGACCAGCAACGTTGACCATCACAAGATTACTCGCCCTAACGCCGTAGCAGTTGGGACGATTGTCTGGCTATCAAGTGAGTTGATGTTTTTTGCCGCACTCTTTGCCATGTACTTCACAATCCGTGCTGTGCAAGGCCCGGAGATTTGGACTCAATCTACTGAGTTACTCAGTATTCCGTTTGCAGCTTTCAATACAACAATTTTGGTTTTGTCCTCTGTGACATGTCAGTTTGGTGTATTCGCAGCAGAGCGCTTTCAAAATCGCCGCACTGGAACCATTCTCCAAATAAATAAATGGGGTATGCGTGAATGGTTTGCGCTGACAGTTCTGATGGGGGCTTTCTTCATTGCTGGCCAGGTGTACGAATATGCGGTTTTGGTCAGTGAAGGTCTAACGCTTTCATCAAATGCGTACGGTTCAGTCTTTTATGTGACAACAGGCTTCCACGGCTTGCACGTTACAGGTGGATTAATTGCATTTTTGATCGTAATGGTTCGCGTGTCAAAGGCTCGCAGGTTCACGAGTCAGCAAGCAACCACTGCGATTGTTGTTTCTTATTACTGGCACTTCGTCGACGTTGTATGGATCGCACTTTTCTCTGCGATCTATCTCATTAAGTAGCAAAGGAAAACTGTGAAACGTTTATCACGCTTTCGCCGCCACAAGGCAGCAGCACCACTTCTGTTGATTTTCGCACTTATTGGTATCGGCGGAACATTTAGTGTTGCAAGTGCTACTACCGCAAACGAAACTACCGCCGTCGAACGTTCGACATTGATCGAGGAAGGTCGACAGATTTTCCTAAAGGGTTGCTCTTCATGTCATGGACTTAACGCAGAAGGCGTTTCAATCGCTCCATCTTTAATCGGTGTTGGTGCCGCATCTGTAGATTTCCAAGTTGGTACTGGACGTATGCCTATGGCAGATATGAGCACTCAGGCAATTAGAAAGGCACCTGTCTATACCGAAGAAGAAGTAGCTGCCTTAGCTGCTTACGTTGCATCTCTTGCCCCTGGTCCTGAAATTCCAGGCATGGAAGCACTTAACTTTGAAAGAGATGGAAGCACTGCAGAGGGTGGCGAATTATTTAGAAACAACTGCGCCATGTGTCACAACTTCGCAGGACAAGGTGGAGCGCTGACTCAGGGTAAGTACGCACCAACTGTCATGGGCGTTTTACCAAAACACATCTACGAAGCAATGATCACAGGGCCTCAAGCAATGCCAGTGTTTAATGACAAAACAATTACGCCAGAAGAAAAGCTTTCAATTATCAAATGGATTAAGTCAGCAGAGGCAGAACCAAATCTCGGTGGAGCATCTTTAGGAAGAGTAGGTCCTGTGACTGAAGGTCTGTTGGCTTGGACATTGGGCCTTGGTTTACTCATCGGTGTAGCTGTATGGCTCGCAACGAAGGCGAAATAAATTATGAGCAATCAACTAGAACCTATAAAAGATCCTGGCCTTCCTGCGCACGTTCATCGCAAAACCGACACAGATCCAAAGGCAGCTGATCGCGCAGAGAGACAAGTTGCAGCAATGTTCGGTATTTCTGCATTAGGAACTGTTTTACTCGTCGTTTCCTATGTATTTATCCCTGATGATATTTTTGTTTTTATACCAGTTATGGGTAATCAAAATGCTCACCAATTAGGGCTAGGCATGGGAATGGCTATCTCTTTGTTCTTTATCGGACTGGGTGCCATTCACTGGGCAAAAACTTTAATGCCAGATCACGAAGTCGTAATGCAACGTCATGAATTTCGTTCGGCTGAAGAGGACAGAAAAGATTTCGTTGCCACTGTAAAAGAAGGTGCAGCTAACTCTGGACTAGGCAGACGATCGCTAATCAAAAGATCTCTAGGCGCAGCTCTTGGTCTTTCGGCCCTCTCCCCTGTTTTGCTGCTACGAGATCTTGGTCCACTGCCAGGTCCAGAACAAAAAATGACCAACTGGAAATCTGGCACGTACTTAGTAACCGATCCCGGAGATCGTCGAATTAAGGCATCTGATTTAGAAGTTGGTTCTGTTGCACAGGTGATGCCAGAGTTTGCCAACCCAAAAGATCGTCATTTAGATGACATAGCCAAGGATGCTCTCTTACTAATTCGACTTCGTCCTTCTGAGTTCAACCTAGACCCTGATCGCCTAGCAATGACACATGAAGGAATCATCGCCTTTTCAAAGATTTGTTCTCACATGGGTTGCGCAGTTGCCTTGTATGAACAAACGACCAAGCACCTGTTGTGTCCGTGTCACCAATCAACTTTTGATGTGACTCGCGCTGCAAAGGTGATATTTGGGCCTGCAGCAAGACCACTTCCGCAGTTAGATATCACTGTGGACGGTGAGGGTTACCTCATTGCTCGTAAACCATTTTCTGAACCAGTAGGACCTAGTTTCTGGGGGCGTGAAAAATAATGACAGTTGAAGCAAAATTAGGCCAAGTAGCTAACTATGTAGACGAGCGCACTGGAGCCGCTGCATTTTTAAAGAAGAGTTTGAAAAAGGTCTTTCCAGATCACTGGTCTTTCTTGCTCGGTGAAGTAGCACTCTACTCATTTGTTATTTTGTTGCTCTCTGGAACGTTTCTTACTTTTTGGTTTGATCCATCAATGCGTGAAGTTGTCTACGAAGGCTCTTACCAACCTTTAGAAGGCGTCAAGATGTCGGCAGCGTACGCGTCTGCACTGCACATCTCTTTTGAAGTTCGCGGCGGTTTGTTAATGCGACAGATTCACCATTGGGCTGCGCTGATCTTTATGGCGGCAATTGTTGCCCACTTACTTCGCGTCTTCTTCACTGGAGCGTTTCGCAAGCCTCGTGAGGGCAACTGGATAATCGGTATTGGCTTATTAACGTTAGGAATTGTTGAAGGATTCCTTGGATACTCTCTTCCAGATGATCTCTTGTCAGGTACAGGTATACGTATTGCAGAAGCAATAATTCAAGCTTTTCCAGTCGTAGGTTCTTATCTTTCATACTTCGCCTTCGGTGGAGTATTCCCGGGTGAAGTATTTATCCCAAGAATTTATATCGTTCACGTTCTCTTGCTGCCGGGAGCATTCTTGGCCTTAATTACTGTCCACTTAATGTTGGTTTGGTACCAGAAGCACACACAGTATCCAGGTCCAGGGCGAACTGAAAAGAATGTTGTTGGTTATCCATTAATGCCTATGTACATGGCCAAAGCTGGAGGTTTCTTCTTTATTGTCTTTGGTGTCACGGCATTTCTAGGCGCCGTTGCATCGATTAACCCCATCTGGCTTTACGGTCCATATACACCTGGACAGATTTCAGCTGGATCTCAACCCGATTGGTACATGGGTTGGTTAGATGGCTTAGTTCGTATGGCACCACCGATTGAAACTTACTTCTTCGGCTACACAATCTCATGGAATATTTTGATTCCAGGTTTGATCATTCCGGGAATTTTGTTTACTGGAATGGCCCTTTATCCATTCATTGAAAGCTGGATAACAGGTGACAAGCGTGAGCATCACCTACTTGATAGACCACGTAACGCACCAAACCGCACTGCTCTAGGTGCCATGTCATTAACCTTCATGCTTGTCACATTAATCAATGGTGGAAATGACTTGATTGCAACACACTTTGATCTTTCGATTAATCAGATTATGTGGGGTACTCGAATTGGAGTCTTAGTACTGCCTCCCCTTGCCTTCATTATTACTAAAAGATTATGCCTTTCACTCCAGAGAGCTGATCGCGAATTAGTTCTGCATGGACGTGAGACCGGTCGCTTGCTTCGTATGCCTAGTGGTGAGTTTGTAGAAGTTCACGAGCCGATATCTCCAGAGAAGGCTTACATTCTCACTTCGCACGAACAACTACCTGCCTTGGATCTTCCAGCAGTTGATGCTCGTGGCGTTAAACGAGCTGGAGCCTTAAAAAACAAACTTCGTTCACGATTAAGCAAAGCAAATGCAGAGTCTGTTCCAAAGGTATCTGCAGATGATCTTAAGCAGATCGAAAACCACTAGCTCTCGCAGATAGCCTTAAGGGCAACAAGGGACTTTGCCATCCATTTTGGATTATGTGCCATTGCCCCAGTTTTTTTTAGCCACCAACGCGCAAATGGCGCGATGGTGCTAGCGTCGAATGATTCTGTTACTTGCGTTTCACCATTACCTAAATCTACAAGCTCATACGTCCATGTCCACTTCATTAAATGGCACCAGGAAATCTTCTTATTGTTTTCAAAAGCAACAACTGTATTTTTGATTCGATAAGGCATTTTGATCTTCATTGCCATTGAAAATGTGGCTCCAAGAGAGAGTCTTTCAGGGCCTGAAATGGCCTTTTTTACAGTTCCTGAACCATCAAATAAGTGATGAGCTCTTGGATCTACCAGTAAATCAAATATCTTTGCAGCAGGTGCGTTAATTACAATTCGTGCGGCTGCAGTATTGGGAATTTCAGTGGGAAGTATTTGCGCTCTAATCTGACTCATCTTTAGAATACCTCAATCATTAAGAAGGAATAGCGGTATGGGTTAGAACAAGAAAACTCCGGTTAATAACGTATGGCAAAACTACTAGGAACAATTAGGAAACTAGAGGCTTCTCGTACTCAGTAACCATTCCAATAACGGAGATAACCAATGCGCCCAAACCGATCAGAGCAAGCCACCAACCAATAATCAATCCAAGACCCATCGTGCAGGATGCAAGGGCTACAGGAAGCGGCCACCATGAGTGAGGACTATAGAAACCGAGTTCTCCAGCACCATCTGAAATCTCTGCCGTTAAATTATCTTCAGGAAGAGTGACTCCAATTCTTTTTTGCGTGAACCAAACATAAAAACCAACCATGCCAGCCAAGCAACCAGAAAGTAGCAGACCAGCTATTCCTACTTCTTCTCCTCCAACATACCAATATGCGACAGTTAAAAGAAAATAAAACACGCTCAGTCCGCCGAAGAGTTTCCATGATGCTTTCATGATTGATTAATGCCCTTCCGTCTTGATATGCGGATGATGAAGGTCAAAAGCTGGACGCTCACTTGAAATTCGAGGCATCGTCAAGAAGTTGTGACGAGGTGGCGGACATGATGTAGCCCATTCAAGTGATGAGCCATAACCCCAAGGGTCATCAACTTCTACAAGCGGGGCATTCCGAGTGATCCAAATGTTAATAGCAAAAGGAATCATTGACAGGGCCAAAAGGAACGAACCAATGGTTGATACCGTGTTCATGTATGTGAAACCGTCTGTTGCTAAGTAATCAGCGTAACGTCTTGGGAATCCCTTGATTCCTAGCCAGTGCTGAATGAGGAAAGTTAAGTGGAAGCCAATAAACAATGTCCAGAAGTGAATCTTTCCAAGAGTTTCGTTGAGCATACGACCAGTAAATTTTGGCCACCAGAAGTAGAAGCCAGCAAACATCGCAAATACAACAGTTCCAAATAATACATAGTGGAAGTGAGCCACAACGAAGTAGCTGGCAGAGACTGCAAAATCAAGTGGTGGTGAAGCCAGAATAATTCCAGTTATTCCACCAAATAGAAATGTAACGAGAAAGCCCATAACCCAAAGCATCGGAGTTTCAAAAGTTACATGGCCTCGCCACATTGTGCCGATCCAGTTAAAGAACTTAACTCCCGTTGGAACACCAATCAAGAAAGTCATAAATGAGAAGAATGGAAGAAGTACCTGTCCTGAAGCAAACATATGGTGCGCCCAAACAGAGACCGACAATGCAGCGATTGCAATAGTTGCAGCGATCAGACCCTTATAACCAAAAATCGGCTTGCGACTAAATACTGGCAAAATTTCCGTAACAATTCCAAAGAATGGAAGTGCCAAGATATAGACCTCAGGGTGTCCGAAGAACCAGAAAAGATGCTGGAATAACATCACTCCACCATTTTCTGGATTAAATAGATTTGTTCCATATAGTCGATCTGCTTCCAAGCCTAGAAGTGCAGCTGCAAGAGGTGGGAACGCTAGAAGAACAAGAATCGCAGTTAGCAATACGTTCCACGAAAAGATCGACATTCTAAACATTGTCATTCCTGGGGCACGCATTGTGAAAATCGTTGTTATGAAGTTAACGCCACCGAGAATTGTTCCTACACCGCTTATTGCAAGTCCAATTAACCAGAGATCTGAACCGATACCTGGTGAATATGTTGCATTAGAAAGTGGTGCGTAAACAGTCCAACCAAAAGACGCTGCTCCCCCGGGTGAGAGGAATCCACCAAAAGCCATCAAGGAACCAAATAAATACAACCAGTACGACAACATATTTAGACGAGGGAATGCAACGTCGGCAGCACCAATTTGCAGAGGCATGATCACGTTTGCAAAGCCAACAAACAGAGGTGTCGCAAACATCAATAGCATGATGGTTCCGTGCATTGTGAAAATTTGGTTGTACTGCTCATTACTTAAAAACTGCATTCCTGGGCGGGCAAGCTCGGCGCGCAAAGCAAGAGCCAAAATTCCACCAATTAAGAACCACGCGAAAGAGGTGAAGAGGTAGAGATAACCAATCGTCTTGTGATCAGTTGAAGTTATCCACTTTACAAAATTCTTACCTTTAGGTTTAACCATAGTTGGGGTTGCAGTCAGGGTTGGACGTTCGGCATACGTTGTCATGCTTGGCTCCCCTTAATTGACTCAAGATAAGTTTTGTATTCATCTAAAGTTACAACTTTTACGGTAAACAACATTAGCGAGTGATTGCGACCGCACAAAATATTGCAACGTCCAGGATACTCACCAACTTTATTTGCAGTAAATTCCATGTGATTTGTAACCCCTGGCAAATTTTGCATTTGCATCATAAAAGCTGGGACCCAAAATCCATGTACTACATCATTTGCAGTGAGGGTGTATCTCACACGTTGCCCAACGGGCACTACCAAAGTTGGGGGTTGCCCAGGTGTTCCTGTTACAACAGCATCGGGTCCGGCTTCTGGGTATGAGAACTGCCATGACCACTGAAAGCCATCAACGATAATCTCGTGTGCATAGTTATCTGTTTTTTCTGTAATCACATTTTGCTTCTGAACTGTGTAAAAGAAAAGAACAGCTACAATAATGAATGGGATGACCGTGTAGGCAACTTCTACTGGAATGTTGTACTGAGTTTGCTTTGGAAACTCAGGTCCGTCTTTCTTTCCACGGTGAAATACTGCCGGCCATAAAATCAAAACCAAAGTGATGATTCCTACAACACCGCCTGCGATCCACGCCCCCTGCCATAAGGAGAGTGATTGATCATTAACGCTTGTTACGCCCTCTTCAAAACCAAGTCCTGAAACTTGTGAGCAACCAGTTAGGAAAATAACTGGGGCTACTAAGAAAAGCCCTTTAAGGCGTGATGTGAAGGGGCTAAATCGCATGAGCTAAGGATAGTTTGTATTTGCCGTAAGCGTTGCACGAGCCCCTGTCGAGTAAGTGGTGGCACTCCTCACATCCAGCGAGGTTCTTTATGAATCTGGGTAATTTAAGGACCCTGGTTGTTTAGGGGGCCTTACTAAAGGACCTACTTTAGGTGAAGGGCTATTTCGTTAGCAGCATCTTGGCCGTATGCCGCAGCAAATCTCTCCACAAACTCCGGCTTGGTAAATCTATATTCCTGAGTACCCAATGTCTCAATAACGTAAGTTGCGATCATCGATCCTAGCTGCGCGCAACGTTCATGGGAAACTCCCCAAGAAAGTCCAGCAATAAAGCCAGAGCGGAATGAATCCCCAACTCCAGTCGGATCCTTCTTTGAATTTTCTTTAGGACAGCCAACGTGAACTGATTCACCATCTGCACTTTCCACCTTGGCTCCTTTAGAGCCAAGTGTCACGATTCTGTATTTCACTTTTTCAAGGATCTCTCTATCGCTCCATCCGGTCTTCTGGATAGCCAGTGCTAATTCGTATTCATTGAGAAATAGATATGTAGCGCCTTCAATTAACGCCTTTATCTCGTCTCCAGTCATTCGCGCCATTTGTTGAGAAGGATCGGCTGCAAATGGAATAGCTAGCTGTCGACAAACATCTGAGTGATTAAGCATTGCGGCCGGATCATCAGGTGAGATGACCATCATGTCTAGTCGACCAACATTGTCCATAATGGGAGGGAGTTCGATATTTCTCGCTTCACTCATTGCACCGGGGAAAAAAGATGCAATCTGATTCAAACTTTGATCAGTCGTGACAACAAAATGCGCGGTATGCAGTGTCGATGAAATCAGTACCTGAGATGTATCCACGCCATGACGAGATAGCCACGAATCGTAATCAGCCCAATCTTTTCCAACTGCAGCTATGAGGATGGGATTAAGACCTAAAACACCCATCCCGAAAGAAATGTTTGCTGCGCAACCACCACGTCGAACATCCATGCTGTCGACTAGAAATGAAAGAGAAACTTTCTCCAATGATCCTTCTACGAGAGAATCGGTGAATTTCCCAGAGAAGACCATAAGGTGGTCAATACCAACAGAGCCCGCAACACCGATTTTCATGTTGGGATCCTATGTGTAATAGGTTTTATTAGTTAAAAGAATCGCCGCATGCACATGAACCAGCTGCATTCGGGTTATCGATTGTGAAACCTTGCTTCTCGATTGTGTCTACAAAATCAATAGTGGCACCAGAAAGATATGGATCACTCATCTTGTCCGTAATAACCTTCACTGAACCAAATTCACGGACGATATCCCCATCCATGTTTCGATCATCAAAGTACAACTGGTACTTCAGGCCAGAGCAACCACCTGGTTGAACAGCAACTCGAAGATTCAAATCATCGCGACCTTCTTGAGCCAGCAGAGCAGAAACCTTTGCTGCGGCAACATCTGTTAACAAAATACCTGAGGTGGTCGTGGTTGCTTCAGTTGTCATGTATCTCTCCCAAGCTAAAGATTTTCGTGCCTAATTTTGCTATGACAAATACTACTCCTCGCGCCCTGCTCAAGCGAGTTCAATCTGAGTTGCGAGCCCTCTACAATTTGCCCATGACACCTCAAGGAATAGAAGGAACTGGCAAAGGGCGCGCGACTCCGAAGCGCAAAGAATCCCAATCCAAAAGAAAACAATCTTCCCTGTCCCCAATTATCGGCAAGGAACAAAAGAAGGCAGCTAAGGCCCTAGCCAAACAAAATCGAATGGCACAACGTGCGGCGTACCTGCGCGGTGAGGATTCGGCGATGCCGGTGCGTGATCGTGGACCAGTTCGTAGATTTGTTCGCAATTATGTGGATTCCAGACGATCAACTGGCGAATACTTTCTACCGATAATTTTTCTTGTACTTATATTGACCCTTATTCCAGTTGCAGCAGTTCAAATCTCTGCAATCGCTCTCATGTATGGCGTTTTGGTCTTTGCGGTAATCGATGGTTTCTTCCTTTCACGACGTATTCGTAAAATCGTTGCTGAAAAATTTCCTGATGCCTCTACTAAAGGGCTAGGCATGTACGCCTGGCTGCGCTCGACACAGATGAGGAAACTTCGTGCACCACATCCCACAGTAAAAGTTGGAGAAAAGTTCAAGTAATTGTCCTTCGGGATTGTGCGAGCCTTATTGCCAATGTGATCTCCTTGTGGTTTCGTACGCACACAACTAAATAGCTCACTAAGTGGGGGAAGTTCGGTGCAAATCCGACGCTGACCCGCAACCGTGAACTTCTAAGTTTTTCAAATCCGTAGTTAAAAGCATGGAATAGATAAGCGTTGGAAGTAAGTCGGATTACCTGCTTGGAGAGATGAGAAAACACCCGCCGAGGTTTGCGGGGTGTGCTCCTTACGCCGGGTTCGGAATTGTTTACGAAACCATCGTGCGGTCCACTCCCTGTGATGCTCTTTATTTTTTGAGAGGTTCCACAGAAATGAATAGAAAATCGTTTGTACTCGTAGTTTCAATTCTTTTAATCGCAACAGGGTGTAGCAGTGCACCTGTAGAAAAAGGTTATCGCTACTGGGGTTATTTCCAAGCTGCCCCTGGTGCTAACACCTGGACACCAGCAATGACTGGTCCAACTGTTAATGTCGAAGATGGCTCTGTAGAAGGTTGGGCCTTTACGTTTAGCAGTGACTCGATGCCAGATGCATTAGCTCCACAAGTAGCACCATCATTTGAAGAAATTTGTGGATCAACGACTGCTGTAGAAGGTAAAAAGAGAATCGGACTTTTAGTTGATTTTGGTCCACAGTCTTTGCAGCCAGAAGGTGAGAGGGCTCCAGAATTAGTACAAGAGTGCGTAGTTGTTGATCAGGATGCACTTGGAAGTGAAGTTCTCGGACAAGTGACAAAAATTAGTGCGGGTAGCTCCGGACTAATTTGCGGAATCAATGGATACCCATCAAAAGAATGCGGTGTTGAAGTAGAAGCACCCGAGGAATTCCGTAAGTAAATTTGCATGACAAAACCTTCACTGCACCCACTTACATGGTGGATTTGGGCCGGGCTTTTGGCGATCGCGATAGTTCGCTTTCAAAGTACTGAGATCACTCTTCTATGCATGGGTGCAGTGGCGGGTTTAGTGTTTTGCTTGCGGGAAGATGCACCTTGGGGGAAGAGTTTTTCTTGGACACTCAAACTTTCGCTTTGGATTTTGATTATTCGAACGTTGATCGGGATTTTGATCGGTGTTCCAATTCCTGGATCGACACTTTTTACATTGCCTGTTGTGCAACTACCCACCTGGATGCCCGGAATTAGAATCGGTGGAGCAGTTACATCCGAGCGGCTCTCATCGGCTTTGAGCGAAGGAATTCTGATTTGTGCAATTATTCTTATTTTTGGTGCAGCATCCTCTTTAACTAGCCCTCACCGCTTACTTCGAATTCTTCCTGTCTATGTTTATGAGTTTGGTGTCTCGGTTGTAATCGCGACCTCTGCTCTACCCCAACTTGTAAGTTCAGTATCTCGCATTAGACAAGCGCAAATGCTTCGCGGCCAATCAGTTCATGGAATTAGATCATGGAAGAGAATTGCTATTCCACTTCTCGAAGAATCACTTGCACGCTCTCTAGATCTTGCTGCAGCCATGGATTCGCGCGGTTATGGCATTAGTCGAAAGCGTTCGCGATATCGCCCAATCAAATGGCGGTACATAGACACCTTCGTGGTTATCTCTGCTATCTCTTTTGTAGGTCTGTCATGATCAAATTTTCAAATGTTTCCTTGGTTTATCCCAATTCAACAAAAACTGTCTTAGAAGACCTAAATCTCGAGATATCTGAAGGTGAAATGGTCCTCGTTATTGGACCAACTGGTTCTGGAAAATCATCTCTTCTGCGGTTGATAAATGGTCTTGTTCCGCATCACACAGGTGGAATTTTGGCTGGCGATGTATCCGTTGATGGGATCTCTACTCAACTAGTTAAACCTGGTGCTATGTCACATTTGATCGGAATTGTAGGTCAAAATCCCATCAACGGCTTTGTAACCGACACTGTCGAAGAGGAACTTGCATTTGGAATGGAGAATTTAAATCTATCAAATGATGTAATGCGCAAACGGGTTGAGGAAGTCCTTGATCTTCTCAGTCTTGTGCCGCTTCGAAATCGCTCTATTGCTACTTTAAGTGGTGGAGAGCAACAAAGAGTTGCAATCGGTGCTGCTTTGGTGACGCATCCTAAAGTTTTAGTTTTAGATGAACCAACGAGTGCATTGGATCCCATAGCAGCAGAGGAAGTTCTATCAATTCTTCAGCGCTTGGTTCATGACTTAAGTCTTACGGTTGTCATCGCTGAGCATAAGTTGGAGAGAGTGATCCAGTTTGCCGATCGAATTGTTTACATTAATGGACAGGGTGAAACAAAAGTAGGCACCCCTGAACAAATCATGGTCAGCTCACCTATCGCTCCCCCAATAGTTCATTTGGCTAGAGCTTTGGGTCTTGAAGAAATTGGCACAACAGTTCGAGAAATGCGCAGAATGACTCTAGATTTGCGCGAAAAGGAATATCCCGCAAAGTCCAGGGATAATTCGCCTCAAACTTCTGTCTCGATAGAAATTGAAAAATTGAATGTGAATTATCCCGGCCGAGAAGCCGTAAAGGATTTTTCAGCCAAAATCCATGGCAACGAAATTGTTGCTCTCATGGGTAGAAACGGCGCGGGAAAAAGTTCTTTGCTCAAAGCGATTGCAGGTATTGGCAAAGAGATTAGTGGTGATATCAAAGTAGTGGGTAGCAATCCACAGAACTTTAAAGCCAAGCAACGACGAGAAAATATTGGATACATCCCACAGGAGCCTAGTGATTTACTCTATGGGCAAAGCGTGGAACAGGAATGTCGTCAAGCAGACTCTGATAACGAAATAACTCCAGGTACGACTTCAGCATTGCTTTCTCAACTTATTCCGGGAATATCTGGTCAAACTCATCCACGAGATTTATCAGAAGGGCAACGTCTTGGCCTGGCTCTTAGTGTTGTTTTATCTGCAAATCCCAAAATACTGGTTCTGGATGAGCCAACTCGCGGACTGGATTATCAAGCAAAACGGGAACTGGTTTCTATTTTAGTTTCCTTTGCAAAAAACTATAACAAATGTGTAGTGCTAGCCACTCATGATGTAGAACTTGTAGCCGACCTTGCAACTCGAGTGATTTTCATTGCAGACGGGGAAAAAGTCGCTGACGGAAGCACACTAGAGGTCCTGCTTTCATCTCCAGCATTTGCGCCTCAAGTTGCGAAGGTAATGTCTCCTCATCCATGGTTGCGAGTAAGTGATGTAACTGCAGCGATAGAAAAACTATGACGAGATATACCCAAGGCATAGTCAAGCTTAAAGGAAGAAACATTCTTGTTCTCTTGATCGCTTCAATTTTAAGCGCTACAGGATTCCTTTGGCCCTTTTTTTATTCCAGCGCAAACATTGCACAAACTCAATTGTTTTTCTGGAGCGCAGTTGGTGTTGCTATTTTTCTTGTAATAATCGAAATCTCAAATTCACGGTTGGATGCAAAATCACTAGCCCTCCTAGGAATTTTGGCTGCAATCATTGCTGCGCTTCGTCCACTTGGAGCAGGAGCTGTTGGTATTGAACCAATGTGGTTCATTTTAATTTTAAGTGCTCGCGTTTTTGGTCCATCATTTGGCTTCTTACTGGGAGTGATTTCGATGTTCGCCTCAGCACTCATAACAGGAGGCATAGGTCCTTGGCTTGGATATCAAATTTTTGCAGCAGCTTGGATTGGAATGCTTGCAGGTTTATTGCCAAAAAAAGTAAGTCCAAGGCTAGAGATATACCTATTGGCAATCTACGCAGTGATGGCATCAATGCTCTTTGGAATTTTAATGGACTTGCAGTTCTGGCCATGGACACTGGGGACGGGAACGCAACTTTCATATATTCCAGGAGGAATGATTAGTGAAAACTTAACTAGATTTTTCACTTTTCATTTTTTAACTGCAATGGCATGGGATATTCCACGAGCTTTATTTACTGCCACACTAACATTTGTTACGGGTCGGCCCATTCTCTCGGCTTTACATCGAACCCATTCCCGAGCCGCCTTCATGGCACCTATCGAGTTTGGGCAATCACAGATGCAAAAAATTAGGTGATGGTTTGTAATTACCGGACGTGAGAGGTTACAAATGGAAGTTTTATGACTTCAACGTTTCCTACTCTTCCGCGAATATCTATTACTAACTGATCTCCAACTTTCACTGAAAACTTCACTCTAGCCAGCGCGATGCCGTGCTTTAGAGAAGGAGAAAATGTACCGCTTGTGACCTGTCCAATTAAGTCACCTTCAGAGTTCTTTACAGACATTCCTGCGCGAGGAATATTTTTGTCCAAAGATTTAAGGGCAACAGATCTGTACTCTGATCCAATCTCTTTTTGATTTTTTAGAATAACAGAGCCAAGAAATTCACTTTTATTCCAACCAACCGCCCACGACACATTTGCCTCTAATGGTGAGATTTCTAATGAAAGCTCATGGCCATGAAGTGGGTAGCCCATTTCTGTTCTTAAAGTATCCCGTGCGCCCAAACCACAGACAACGCCATCAAACTCCTTCATGGCATCTGCTAAGCGATCCCAAACTACGTTGGCATCTGCAACTTTGGGAACAATCTCAAATCCCATCTCACCTGTGTAGCCAGTCCGGCAAACTATTACTTCACAATGATCAATTTTTGCGTGAGTAAACGCCATGTACTCAATGTCAGATGTGATCCCAAGTTTTTCTAAGGTTTTTGGAGCTAAAGGTCCCTGTAACGCGATAACTGCAAAATCCTTATGTAGATTGGTAATCGCCACACCCTCTGGGGCATTTTCTTGAAGAACTTTCACAACCTCAGTTGTATTCGACGCATTGGGGATTAAAAAGAACTCATTTTCATTGACTCGATAAGCAATTAAATCATCTACAACTCCGCCGTTTTCATTACACAAAAGTGTGTATTGAGCCGATCCATTACCAATCTTGGAAAGATCATTGGTAAGAATCGAGTTAAGAAAATCAAGCGATCCAGGACCAACAACAGAAGCTTTCCCTAGATGAGAAACATCAAACATTCCGACTCGTTCACGCACAGCCAAATGTTCGGCGAGAACTCCAAAACCAGGATACTCAATAGGCATCATCCAGCCACCAAAATCAGACATCTTGGCCTTAAGGGCAAGGTGTTTCTCATTAAGTGGTGAAGTGTTCATTGCGCAAACCTACCAAGAGTTCTAATAGGCTTGGTTGTATGAGCAGAATAAAAATCTCTGATGGCGTGGTCAAAGATGAAGTCTTGGTCTTGGGATTAGCCTCGACCAATTCAAAGGGTGGATTAGTCATTGAATCCGGCGACATGGTCGTTGATACAAAGAAAATCATTTCACAATTATCAGACATGGGTGCAACGGGCAAACCTGACGAAGTAATTAAAGTTCCAGGAACTCTCGTCAGAATGATGGTATTTACTGGACTTGGTGCCAAGTCTGCAACCTATTCCCACGAAACTTTGCGACGTGCTGCAGGTAGTGCTGCGCGAGAGTTGCACGGAAATACCGCTGCTACGTTTTCACTTCCTGCAAGAAAAACCATTGAACTTGCCGCTGTTGCAGAGGGTGCAGCTCTTGGGGCTTACAACTTCACAGAGTTCAAAGGTTCGACAAAAAACGATCATAAAGAACCTCTAAAGACCATAACGATTTTCTCGAAATTAGCGAACAATGCCCAGGGCAAATTGGCTGTTTCACGTGCAGAGATAATTTCTCAGTATGCATTCTTAGTACGCGATTTAATTAACATGCCTCCAAGTTTTTTAACACCGGAGAGATTTTGTAAGAAAATTTCTGAAGAAGTTAAATCTGCCGGAGGTGCGAAGCTAGGCCTGAAAGTTCAAATCTGGGATGAAAAAGCACTCAAGAGTCAGGGATTCGGTGGAATTGTTGGTGTTGGTCAAGGTTCAGCTAACCCCCCTCGACTTCTCCATGTTTCTTACACCCCCACAGCAAAAAACCCCAAGCGATATGCCTTCATTGGAAAGGGGATCACATTTGATACTGGAGGTTTAGCTCTTAAACCTGCTGCCGGCATGGAAGCGATGAAATCAGACATGAGTGGAGCGGCGGCTGTGAGCGCAGCTGTATTAGCAATCGCCAAATTGAAACTTCCTATTGCGATTGAAATGTGGGCTCCTTTAGCAGAGAACATGCCAAGCGACACAGCAGTTCGACCTAGTGACATTATTTCGATTTTTGGTGGGAAAACGGTCGAAGTTCTAAATCCAGATGCAGAAGGTAGATTAGTGTTGGCAGATGCTTTGGTAAAAGCTCAATCAACAAAAAGTAAATTAGATGGAATTGTTGATGTAGCAACATTGACAGGTGCCCAAGTTGTTGCTTTAGGAACGAGAACGAGTGCAGTGATGACAAACAACGAAGAGTTTAGTAAAACGTTTTTGAGTTGTGCTGCAATAAGTGGAGAGCAGTTCTGGCCAATGCCATTGCCCGAGGAGTTGCGTGCATCTTTGGATTCACAAGTTGCAGACTTGGCAAACATTGGAGATCGAATGGGCGGAATGTTAGTTGCAGGATTATTTCTAAAAGAATTTGTTGCCCCTGAAACTCCATGGCTACACCTAGACATTGCCGGACCAGCATTTAACGAAGGCAAGGCTCACGGTTACACACCAGTTGGTGGCACTGGGGTGGCTTTTCGCACACTTGTGACCTTGGCTGAACAGGGTTAGGCCTTCGATCCCATTTAGTGACTGATTACTCTCTGCTCCCCTTGCCTGCATTGTGAACTTTGACCCATTGTGGGGCAAGATAGGCCCTAGAGATTCAAGTTTGACTAGGCAAGAAGGACAAGCACGTTGCTCTAGTGAATCTGTAATGAACGAAGAGCTGATTGATTTTTTGTTGGTTGAGAGGAGTCGTCTGTGTCGCAATTCGATCTTGTAATCCTTGGTGGTGGAAGTGGCGGTTATGCCGCAGCCTTACGAGGAGCACAACTTGGCCTAAAGGTCGCACTAATCGAATCGGACAAAGTCGGCGGAACATGCCTTCATAGAGGATGCATCCCGACTAAAGCTCTTCTTCATTCGGCCGAAATTGCAGATGGCGCTCGTGAAGGTTCAAAGTTTGGTGTTAAGTCAACTCTAAATGGCATGGACATGGACGGGGTAAACGCTTACAAAGATGGCGTAATCAATAAATTGTACAAAGGACTTTCCGGCTTAGTTAAGTCGCGAGGAATTGTTTTCATTGAGGGTCATGGAAAGCTGGTTTCTAAAGACACTGTTGAAGTCGCAGGAGTTAAATACACTGGAAAAAACATTGTTCTTGCAACCGGATCTTATGCAAAAACTCTTCCCGGTTTAGAAATTGATGGTGAAAGAATTATCACCTCCGATCATGGAACAAAATTAAACTATGTTCCAAAAAGCGTTATTGTCCTAGGTGGCGGAGTTATTGGATCTGAGTTTGCATCCGTCTGGAAATCCTTTGGTAGTGAAGTCACAATTGTGGAAGGTCTTCCAAGATTGATCGCCCTTGAAGATGAATCTTCAAGCAAGCAACTTGAGAGAGCATTCCGCAAGCGCGGGATTAATCTTGAACTAGGCGTTAGATTCGCATCGGCTGTTAAGAACAAAAAAGATGTGACTGTCACCTTAGAAGACGGTAAGTCATTAACTGCCGAGTTGCTGATGGTCGCTGTTGGTCGCGGACCAGTTTCTGACAATATTGGATACCAGGAACAAGGAATAACGATGGATCGTGGATATGTGCTTGTCGATGATAAGTGCCGAACAAACATTCCAGGAATCTGGGCTGTTGGCGACTTAATTCCGACTTTACAGCTAGCACACGTTGGATTTGCAGAAGGTATTTTAGTTGCAGAGGAAATCGCCGGATTAAATCCTCGTCCAATCAATTACGACGGTATTCCTCGTGTGACCTATTCAGATCCTGAAGTAGCATCCGTTGGATTAACTACGGCCGAAGCCAAAAACCGTGGTCATGATGTTGTTGAACTTACATACGACTTAGCAGGAAACGGAAAAGCTCAGATTCTCAATACTTCTGGTTCTATAAAACTAGTTGCTCAGAAGGACGGACCTGTATTAGGTATTCACATGGTTGGTGCGCGCGTTGGTGAATTACTCGCAGAGGCAGAATTGATTTATAACTGGGAAGCACGCGCAAGTGACGTTGCACCTTTGATTCATGCACACCCAACACTTTCAGAAGCTATGGGCGAAGCTCATATGGCACTTGCCGGCAAACCACTTCACGCACACGGATAACCAATAGGAGAAGATAATGACATTTTCTGTAACGATGCCAGCACTTGGTGAAAGTGTTAGCGAGGGAACAGTAACTCGTTGGTTAAAGGCTGAAGGCGATCACATCAATGTTGATGAACCACTTCTAGAAGTTTCTACAGACAAAGTAGATACAGAGATTCCTTCACCTGTTTCTGGAACACTTCAAAAAATTATTGTCCAAGTAGATCAAACAGTTGCAGTAGGTGCAGAACTGGCAATAATTGCAGATGGTGCAGCAGTGAGTACGCCATCACCTACAGCAGCACCGATCTCTACTCCAGTTGTTTCAGCTCCGGTTGCGGCACCCGTTGTTGCCACACCAGTGGCACCGGCAGCTGCTGCAGCAGTTAACTCCTCAGGTACCGTAATAACCATGCCTGCTCTTGGTGAAAGTGTTAGTGAGGGAACAGTAACTCGTTGGCTAAAAAATATCGGTGACACAGTTGCAGCTGATGAAGCATTACTTGAAGTTTCGACTGACAAAGTAGATACAGAGATTCCTTCACCTGTTGCTGGAACTTTATTGGCTATTGATGTTGCCGTTGATACAACCGTTCCTGTTGGAGCCAGATTAGGTTTAATTGGGTCAGCTGGAGCAGTTGTTCCACCTGCAGCACCAATAAATACAGCGCCGCCAGTGGTTCCTGTAACTCCAGTTGTATCTGCTCCGGTATCTGCTCCGGTCGCTCCAGTTGTATCTGCCCCTGCATCTACACCCGTTGCACCAGTTGCGATCTCTTCGGTTGCTCAGCCTCAAGATGCTTATGTAACTCCCTTAGTTCGCAAACTGGCATCTGAATTAGGGGTAAACCTTTCAAATGTTCAAGGAACTGGCATCGGAGGTCGTATTCGACGAGAAGATGTAGAAGCAGCTCGTCCAGCAGCAACTGTAAACGTTGTAAGTTCACCTGCAGTTGTACCTTCTTCGACAGCCCCTCGATCTTCTGCCGTTGCCATCTCACCACTTCGCGGAACCACGGTAACGATGTCGCGCCTTCGCAAAGTTATTGCGGCTCGAATGGTTGAGTCTCTTCAGGTGAGTGCGCAGTTAACAACTGTTGTAGAAGTGGATGTTACAAAGATCTCGAGACTGCGTGATAAAGCAAAGAGCAGCTTTGAAAATCGCGAAGGTGTAAAATTGTCATTTCTTCCTTTCTTTGCTGTTGCCGTTTGTGAAGCGTTAAAGCAACACCCAGTATTGAACTCTTCTGTTGAAGGCGATCAAATTACTTATCATGGCGCTGAACATCTTGGAATTGCTGTTGATACAGAGCGAGGACTCTTGGTTCCAGTAATTGCTAATGCGGGAGACCTTAATATGGGGGCAGTTGCTCGAAAGATCGCAGATCTTGCAGCACGCACCCGCGACAATAAAGTTACTCCAGATGAATTAGGCGGTGGAACCTTTACACTGACAAATACTGGAAGTCGCGGCGCTCTTTTTGACACACCGATCATTAGTCAACCTCAAGTGGCAATTCTTGGACTTGGTGCAGTTGTAAAGCGTCCAATGGTTGTCAAAGGCGATGACGGTGGAGAGAGTATTGCAATTAGATCTATGGTTTATCTTGCACTTTCTTACGATCACCGAGTGGTCGATGGTGCTGATGCGGCACGATTCTTAGTCACTCTCAAAGAGCGTCTAGAAGGTGGCGCATTTGAATCTGATCTAGGTCTCTAATATGGGCAAATTCATCCCGCAACGAATCGCTGTTACTGGTGCTTCAGGTTTAATCGGAAGCGCCCTTGTTGGACACTTGAAGTCACAAGGACATTCGGTGCAGCGTTTAGTTCGTCGCTCTCCAATCTCTGCCGACGAAGTTCTATGGGATCCTAAATCTGGTTTTGTTGATTTGGAACCACTCAAAGGTGTTGATGCAGTGATTCATCTGGCCGGTGTGGGAGTTGGCGATAAGCGTTGGAGCAAAAAATATAAAGCAGAGATTTTGAACTCGAGATTGTTGGGAACAACAGCGATCGCAGCTGCGGTTGCAGAGCTAAGGCCACAAGTATTTATTTCGGCATCTGCTATTGGCTGGTATGGGGAAAGCGGAAATCGAGCAGTTGTTGAGAACGACCGGTATGGCGATGATTTCCTAGCCACGGTTTGCAGGGAGTGGGAAGCAGCCGCTGATTTATCAGGCGATGTGCGAACGGTAAAACTACGCACTGGTTTAGTACTAGATCCTACGGGCGGTGCGCTTGGCAAAATGCTTCCTCTATTTCGTTTTGGTCTTGGTGGAAAACTAGGAAGCGGAAAACAATGGTGGTCCTGGATTACATTGCACGATCAAATTAGAGCAATCAACTTTGCTCTTGAAAATCCCATCTCTGGTCCAATAAATCTGACCACTCCAAATCCAGTGACAAATCAAGAATTTACTTCTGCCTTGGCTCGAGCAATGCATCGTCCTGCCTTGTTCCCTGCCCCTGCATTTGCACTAAAAATTGCCCTTGGTGGATTTTCTTCAGAAGTACTGGGTTCAAAGAAAGTCATACCTCAAGCACTCCAAGATGCAGGCTTTGTTTGGGACTATCCGCATATTTCAGAAGCTCTGGTCGAATTAGTTAAAGATTAGATCACTGACAAGTCGTCCAGAAAAGAGGGCGCCTTGCTGGGAAGGAACCGTTCTGTGATCTCCAATTACAAAGAGTCGATCATTAATTCTTAGGTCCTGAGATAAACCTCGACCAGGGTTTTGTATCGGTAGAGCAGTAGGTATTTCATACTTAGCAATCAACTGCCAATCGTGTGTTGGCACAGACCACATAATTGCTAAATGTCGTCGAACATCCGACTCGGTGATGTTTAAACCAGTAGTTGTTGAAACTAGATGAGTACCAGTAGGTGCATAGTTTTTGGAAATGTCAGAGATCACAACAGAGTTAATCACCGGTCCCCTATTGAGGCCATCCACAATTAATCGTCCAGTACCTGATGGATTGATTTCAACACTGTGATACCAGGTGATGCACCCAGCCATTTTTGGCACTTGCCCATTAGCTAAAAGCTGCGCAGATGTAGTTGCGTCGGTTGCAACCACAATCTTGTCTGCCGTAAGAACACCATGTGATGTGTGGATCTTGCCTTCTGCGATTCGATCTACTTGGACGTTATATTCAATGTTTGATACTCGTTTAGCTAATGCATCAGAGAGTGCGCCTACACCATTTTTTGGAATTCCGATTGAGCCAGAGACAAAGCTTCGAAGTATTTGCTGTCCATACCTAGCATCTACATGTTTTGGATCCGTCAAGAAAACACCCTGCAAGAAAGGCTTTAGCACTCTCTCATAGGTCAGACCGCAGCGAACAAGTGCATCCGAAAGAGACACACTTTTGGCAGTTTGCCCATAAATGAAAGACAGAAGTGAGAATTTCTCAAAGAGTGAACCAAGAGATTGATCAAAAGCCGAAAATAAAACCTGTCGCGGATCACCTATCAAATGGCGTTTAGCATCCATAGCCACCTCAATTACTCGAGGGGCAGTTAGGAAATTAATCTCACCAATAACTTTCAACTCTTTCAATGCGGGGTAATTTGCATTTATTAATTGAAATCCGCGATCGCAAATGAAACCATCAATTACATCAGATGTAACGCGTCCGCCTGGACGATCGGAAGATTCCAGAACACGAACATTGGCGCCGCGAGATTGCAAGTGAATTGCTGCATTTAGGCCCGCAAGGCCTGCTCCAATTATTAGGACATCTGGAGATTTAACCACGTTCCCCGATCTTTCTTGCTTGATCAATTATTTCTGCCACAAGTAATGCATCAGAAGTGGAAACTGGCCATGGCGCATCATTAACAATTGCTTGTTCAACCTGCTTATAAAAATGGCCATAATTACCTGGAACGGATTCGATCTTTTCTATCTCATCACCGCGGTGAATGAATGCCTCTGAAGAAGTTGGTAATTTCCAGATTCCATTTTCTGGGAATTTTCCCTCACGCAAAAGCGCCTCTTGTGGATCTAAATCATTAATAACGAGTGCACCTTTAGAACCTAATATCCGAATACGTGGACCAGGCGCACCGACTAATGCACTAGCCGATAGATAAGAATCGACACCCGATTTGTGGCGAAGAACCAAAACAGAGTCATCATCGGTAGCAGACCTCAATGAACGAACTGACGCGGTTACCAATTCAGCTGGACCAAACCAATCAATAGCAGTTGAAATCAAATGTGGTTGCAGGTCGAGTAACTGCCCTCCGCCTAGTTCGGCACTCATACTCTCTCGCCATGAATTCGGATTAAGTTCTGGCCTAAATCGTTCAAAACGTGAATCAAGCCTATGAATCTCACCTAATACGTTGCTGGCTAAAACTTTTTTGATTGTCAATGCATCACTATCCCAGCGACGATTGAAAAAAGTCGTGACTGCAACATTTCTGGATTTAGCATCAGAAATAATCTGCGCAACCTCACTTGCAGTTCTTCCCATGGGTTTGTCTATAACGACAGGGATGCCTTTTTTGATTCCCGCCAAGGCTTGCTCGGCGTGAACTAAATTTGCAGATGCAACTACTAACAGGTCAAGATTAAGGTCAACTAACTCTGAAATTGACCCAACTACCCTGGTATTTGGAAAATCAAGAAGAGCATTGTCAGTACGTTCTTTACTCGTGGTTAGAACACCAACTACCTCAAAACCGCAACCCTTTAACAAAGGGGCATGGAAGTATCGACCAGCTAAGCCGTATCCAGCAATTCCGACTTTAAGAGTCATTGCTATATGTTACTTTTTACTTGCTCTGCAATTTAGAAGGCCACCATACTTTTCCGCCAATATCGTGAACCAAAGCCGGAACTAATATTGTTCGAACAATCATCGTGTCAAGTAGAACACCGAATGCGACTGCAAATCCTAGTTGTGCTAAGAATACAAGTGGTAAGACTCCGAGAACACCAAATGTTGCAGCCAAAACGATTCCTGCAGAGGTGATGACGCCACCTGTCACAGTTAATCCCTTGATTACTCCAGCACGAGTTCCGATTTTTGCACTTTCTTCTCGCACTCTTGTCATTAGGAAAATGTTGTAGTCAATTCCAAGTGCAACTAAGAAAATGAATGCAAATAATGGGAAAGATGTGTCTGCACCTTTGAATCCAAAGATATGCTCAAAGACCAATTGACATGCACCAAGAGTGGCAAAATATGACAACACAACTGTACCCAGCAGAAGTCCGGCGGCAAAAATACTACGCAGCAACAGACCTAGAATTATTGTGATGAGAATCAAAACTATTGGAATGATCGTTCGATTGTCATGATTTGCAGCAACATCAGTATCAAATGCAACTGCCGTCGACCCGCCCACTAAAATGCTTGGATCAATTGCATGAACTGCATTTCGAATTTCTGGGATTACATCGCGAGCTTCAACACTGTCAGGATTTAACGAAAGCGTTGCGTTGAGTATCGCTTTGCCATCAACGATTTTTATCTCAGCCGGTGGTTGTCCAGGCACTGTTGGTGCACTTCGCAAAGGTTCAACAGAGGCAACTCCAGTCACTTGCATTAATGCTGCAGAAATAGGAGCAATCTGTTCTTCTTTAACGACTACTTCTGTTGGTTGTCCTGAACCACCCGGAAAATGCTCTCCTAGAAATTCAAGGCCAACAACAGAATCAGGGCGCTGAGTAAATTGGTCAACAGAAGATAATCCTCGCGCGTTCAAAGTTGTAGAAAATCCTGCCAAAATTGTCAAACCAATTGCAGTACCAATCCAAAGTTTACGTGGGCGCTTTTCAACTGCCGCTCCCACTTTTGCCCATGAACCATCTAACTGAGAGTTGACGCCATCATGTCTTGGAATACGTGGCCAGAAAACCCAACGGCCAAAGGCAACAAGTAATGCCGGCAACAAAGTCAAAATAGTAATCACTGAACAAATAATTCCAATTGCACCAACTGGCCCTAAACCTCTGTTTCCAGAAAGATCGCTAAGTAGTAAAACCATCAAAGCTGTAGTCGTTGTTGCACCTGATGCAACAATTGGCTCTACCACTCCTTTTAAGGCCGCCTTCATTGCATTAAACGGAGTATCGAAATGGTGAAGTTCTTCTCTGTATCTAGCTATCAGCAGTAGCGCGTAATCTGTTGCCGCGCCGAGAACTAGAACGGAGAGAATTCCTTGTGACTGACCATTGAGATCAATGACATCATTTTTTGTTAGGAGATAAATTAGACCACCAGCAGTTGAGAGTGCAATGACTGCAGAGAAAAGTGGAAGAATCCAAAGGACAGGCGAGCGATATACAACAATCAAAATAAGAGCAACAACTATTAGAGTTGTTAATAAGAGAGACGAGTCAATGCCTTCGAACGCTCCGAAGAGATCGCCCAAGATTGCACCAATGCCCGTTACGTTTGAAATTAAACCATTTGCGCTTGCATATTCTGAGGCATCTTCTCGTAAAGTTTCAATTAACTCGGGCAGTACTGGTTTATTATCTGGCAATAAATCTGATGCAACATCTGCGCTAAAAGGAAGTGTCACAAGTAATGCTTCACCATCAGGTGATGGGATGGCAAAGATTTGTTCTCCGGGATTTAAATAGGCAGATATTGGAACATCGCTAGTCCCGATATTTTTTGATCCAAGTTGCGCGAGATGAATATTTAATCCAGAGATTTTTTCAGGATCAATTTCACCTCGGTATAGAACCAGAGTCGGAAGGCTCTGATTTTCTGAATCATTAAACTGCGCGATGATCTTTGACGCTTGGGTCGACTCGGCACTATCAGGCAAAAACGCTGAGTTGTCATTTTCTTGAACAGTGGACAACTTGCCAAACAAAGGTCCCATGACGCCGCTTGTTCCAAACCACAAGAAAATAACGATTAATGCATAGACAAGTGGACGGCGGCTTTTCCTAGTAACGCTCACGATTTAGAGGACCTTTCCTGGTTTTACGATCACATTGCGCGGCCCGATTGGGCATGGGGCAAGCCTACCTTTAGGATTAGAGGGTGCCTAACCTTGTAACTGATGTAGAGAAAGTTATTTCTGTCTCTCGTTACAAAACCATGGAATACGAGCAGGCTTGGCAGTTACAGAGAGGCTTACATGCTGATGTTGCCAATGGAATTCGGGAAAACACCCTTGTACTTCTAGAACACCCTTCGGTTTATACAGCTGGCCGGCGAACAGAAGAGTTTGAGCGTCCTCTAGATGGAAGCAATGTGATTGAAGTTGATCGTGGCGGAAGAATTACCTGGCATGGCCCGGGCCAATTAGTTGGTTATCCCATCATCAAACTTTTGGAACCTACAGAGGTAGTTGGATTTGTGCGGGAAATTGAAAGCGCACTCATTAAAGTTTGTGCCGAACTTGGAGTTAACGCTGTTCGCATCGAAGGTCGTTCAGGAGTTTGGATTGTTGACTCACAGGGTGATCGAAAGATTGCAGCCATCGGAGTAAGAGTTGCAAAAGGTGTGACTATGCATGGATTTGCAATCAATATAAATCCTGATTTGAAAGCTTACGACCAGATCGTGGCATGTGGCATTAGAGATGCTCAGGTAACATCTTTACAAAAAGAGTTAGGGCGGGAAATTACTGTCGATGAAATTACGCACATAATTGAGGCTCATGTTTTGAAATCTTTGAGAAAGGTTTGCGCATGACAATGGCACCAGAAGGTCGCAAACTTATTCGAATTGAAGCACGAAATGCTCAAACTCCTATCGAGCGAAAACCTGAATGGATTAAGACCCGTGCCAACATGGGACCTGAATACACACGTCTTCGCGCACTAGTTAAAACTGAAGGCCTGCACACAGTTTGCCAAGAGGCTGCCTGTCCAAACATTTTTGAATGCTGGGAAGATAAAGAGGCGACTTTTCTTATTGGTGGAGACAGATGTACTCGTCGATGCGATTTCTGCAATATCGATACAGGTAAGCCACTTCCCATTGATCGAGAAGAACCTCGCAAGGTGGCAGAGTCAGTTCGTTCTATGCAGCTTCGCTACGCCACTATTACAGGTGTCACCAGAGATGATTTAGAAGATGAAGGCTCATGGCTTTACGCCGAGACCATTCGAATGGTTCATCAACTAAACCCCGGCACTGGAGTAGAAATGTTGGCCCCAGACTTCAATGCCAATCCTTCGCTTCTTAATCCAATCTTTGAAACACGGCCTGAAGTATTTGCTCATAACTTAGAAACAGTCCCCCGAATTTTCAAACAGATTCGTCCGGCCTTCACCTATGAAAAATCTTTAAAGGTTATAGGCATGGCCCAAGATTTTGGACTCATAACAAAATCGAATTTGATCTTAGGTTTAGGTGAAACACGGGAAGAGATTTCACAGGCTCTTCGTGATTTGCACAGTGCAGGGTGTGACCTCATTACGATCACACAGTATTTGCGCCCAACACAAACACACCACCCAGTAGAGCGTTGGGTAAAGCCAGAAGAGTTTGTTGAGTTAGCACAAGAGGCCGAAGAAGTTGGATTTCTAGGTGTCATGAGTGGCCCGCTAGTGCGCTCAAGTTATCGAGCTGGCCGTTTATATAAACAAGCAATGGAGAAAAAGGCGATTCGTGGCTGACCTGGTCTACCCGCCAGTTATCTTTTTTGTTAAAGGCTTTTGGAAATACCTTGGTTTACGATTTACCTTCCAAGGTCAAGAGCACATACCTCCCACAGGCGGTGCGATACTTGCCATCAATCACGTTGGATATTTAGATTTTGCAATAGCGGGAACGGCAGCCCTGCCAACAAAACGTTATGTTCGTTTTATGGCAAAGAAGGAAATCTTTAATCACAAAATAGCAGGCCCTCTCATGCGCGGGATGCACCACATAAATGTTGATCGAAGCAACGGCGGACCTTCATTTGACGCTGCATTGAAAGCAATTAAATCTGGCGAGATAGTTGGTATTTTTCCAGAAGCAACAATTTCGGTTAGTTTTGAAATAAAGGAAATTAAGTCTGGCGTTATTCGCCTTGCTATTGAGTCGGGAGCCCCTGTAATTCCAACTATCGTCTGGGGAAGTCAAAGAGTTATTACAAAAGGTTTAAAACCTAATTTCAAACGAAACCACTTCCCCATTTCGGTTGTATGTGGTGATCCAATTTTCTATCCTCCAACTGCTAACGTAGAGAAGTCCCAACTCCACTTGCGCAAAATTATGCTGGAAATGCTCCATCAAGTTCAGCAGTCCTACCCAGATAACCATGCGGGACAGCGTTGGGCACCGGCTCGTCTTGGTGGAACCGCGCCGGCTCCACTAAACTAAATCTATGTTCAAGAGAAAATCTAAAGAAAAGAAAATCAAGACACCTCGTTTTCAAACCTTTCGTGATGCTTACGCCGTTACCAAACAGGTAAAGCCATGGATCTCAATAGCCCTAATCGCAACGTTTCTTGTCACATGGGCAATCGGAATTGCAATCGGAATTGCAATCGGTCAACCTGTCTATCTTGGTTTCGTATTTCTTCCAATTGCGCTCTTGGCCGCAATGCTTCTATTCACTCGACAAGCTGGTAGTGCCGCATACGTTTCTATCGAAGGTCAAATGGGTGCAGGTGCAAGCGTTCTCATGGCTATACGCAAGGGATGGACTACAACTCCGGCCGTAGCTGTATCACGCAATCAGGACATGGTTCATCGCAGCGTTGGACGCGCAGGAATAGTTATCTCGGGCGAAGGCAGTGACGCTGTAAAGCAAATGATGAGCGATGAGCGAAAGAAGGCAGAGCGTTTTGCACCTGGAGTTCCAGTAATTGAGATTTTGATTGGTAATGAAGAAAATCGAGTACCGATTAGAAAGCTACAAAAAGAAATGCGTCGACTTCCAAAGAAGCTAACTGCTCACCAGATGCGTGAAGTTCGCGCTCGTCTGAAGGCTGTTGGCGGAATGTCTATGCCAATCCCAAAGGGGCCAATGCCAACTCGCGGTGGAAAGATTCGTTAATTTCGAATCAGTATTGTCTGACTAAACCTTTCATGAAGACCTCTTCCTTCTTCGTCAAAGGTAATTGCAAAAATCACTGTTACCAATAAAAAGCTACGTATAAATGCTTGTCGGAGATTTATTGGTCCACCATCGACGTAACGGATAATCCGGATTCCAAAAACTCGATGCCCTAAGGACGCGCCCTGAAGCCAAGAGAGCATGAAAATTTGAATGAAGAAAAGGCCCAATACGTAAAAAGGGCGATTGGGAACTGCAGCGCCAATCCCACCAGAAATAGCAGTAACGATGAAGTAGCAGGAAAGCCAATCGAGCATTAAGGCGGCAAATCGACGGGCAAGGCTCACACGCACAGCTTCATAACTCATGTGGCAAGGATAACCTCCGCCAAAGCCAGAAGTAACACGGATTTAACACACGGGTTATGTTTTTGACCTCATCTGGACTTAGGGTTTGACCACAAAAGCGGGCCTTAAACTCAATGCTGAGCTGGGTACGCATTACATGTGAAATTGGGAGAAGCATGTTTAAGAATGCATCAGAAATATTTGCCTTCATCAAGAAGGAGGATGTCAAGCTTGTTGACGTTCGCTTTACTGACTTACCGGGAATTCAGCACCACTTTAATGTGCCAGTTGAATCTTTCGATGAAGCGGTCTTTACAGATGGTTTGATGTTTGACGGATCCTCAATTCGTGGTTTCCAAACAATCAATGAATCAGATATGAAACTTTTGCCGGTTCCTGAGTCTGCATACTTGGATCCCTATCGCAAAGAGAAGACTCTAATTATAATTTTCTCAGTTCATAATCCGGTTGATAACACACCATACAGCCGTGATCCTCGCGGAGTAGTTGCAAAAGCTGTTGACTATATGCGCTCACTTGGATTTGCTGATACAGCATTCTTTGCACCTGAAGCTGAATTCTATGTTTTTGACAGCGTGCGCTTTAAGACAGACATTAATACTGCTGTACATGAGATTGAATCGTATGAAGGCGCATGGAATACCGGCGTTGAATACGATGCTGACGGAACACCTAACCGCGGATATCGCACTCGCGTTAAGGGTGGATATTTCCCTGTGTCACCGACAGACCAATATGCAGACCTTCGAGACGAAATGGTTATGCAACTTGGCAAAGTAGGTTTGCTTGTTGAGCGTTCGCACCATGAGGTCGGTACTGCCGGGCAAATGGAGATTAATTATCGCTTCACCGATGTTCTATCTGCCGGCGATGATGTAATGAAGTTTAAGTACGTCATTCGCAATACAGCTTGGCAAGGTGGAAAAACTGCAACGTTTATGCCAAAGCCTCTCTTTGGAGATAATGGTTCTGGAATGCACGTTCACCAATCACTGTGGAAAGATGGAAAGCCGCTATTTTTTGAAGCAGGAACGTACGGTGAGCTTTCAGACATGGCTCGTTGGTATATCGGCGGTCTTCTAAAGCATGCTCCATCCCTACTTGCCTTTACCAATCCAACGGTTAACTCTTACCGTCGTCTTGTACCTGGTTATGAAGCTCCAGTAAATCTTGTGTACTCAGCTCGTAATCGTTCAGCTTGTATCCGTATCCCAATTACAGGATCCAATCCGAAGGCAAAGCGAATTGAATTCCGTTGTCCAGATCCATCATCAAATCCATATTTGGCCTTTGCCGCAATGCTTATGGCCGGACTTGATGGAATCGTGAACAAGATCGAACCACCTGCTCCAGTTGATAAGGATCTTTACGAGCTTGAAGGTGAAGAAGCTGCTTCTATTCCTCAGGTGCCAGGATCTTTAGATGCTGTACTTAACTCCCTAGAAAAGGATCATGATTTCTTAACAAAGGGTGGAGTATTCACAAAGGATCTCATCGAAACATGGATCGAATGGAAGAGAAAGAATGAAGTGGATTATGTGCGTCTTCGCCCACATCCAGCTGAATTTGAACTTTACTACGATCTATAAAATTACGATATAACAAAACCCGCCCTATTTAAATTAGAGGGCGGGTTTTGTTTTGCTTTGAATTAATCTGATTTGCGAGCAAAAAATTTGAACAAAATACTGCTAATCGCTCCACTTGTAAGTGATGCGATGATCACTGAGAAAATCGCTAACTCTTGAATTGAGCGTTCATCAAAAGCCAAGTTGGCAATAAAAATAGCCACCGTAAATCCAATGCCTGCAGCACTTCCAGTCGCAAGGACTTTAGCCGTGTTGGCACCCTCTGGATACTCCCCTAATCCAATTTTCCTGGCACTCCAACTGGAAATTACGATACCCGTCGGCTTTCCAACTACTAGCCCAAAGAAAATTCCCCATGCTATTGGAGAATTAACTGCAGCAGTAATCGAACTTTGAGTGATTTGAACTCCTGTATTTGCAAAGGCAAACAAAGGAACGATGAGGAAACTGCTGCAGGGATGTAACTTGTTCTCAAGCCACTCGATTACTGAAACTACATGATCTTCAGTGTCGACTAAATCTGTTTTATAACGAGGAATATTTGGAGTCATCATTCCAAGAATTACCCCAGCTAAGGTTGGATGGATTCCACCTCGGTACATGCAGAACCAAAGCAAGGCACCAAAAGGTACATAAACAAATACGTGATTCACTTGAAACTTCTTTAGCGCGGCAATAAAGACAATAGTTAACAGAGCTCCAGCAATCCAACCCGGAACTATTCCAGATGAATAGACAAACGCAATAACCAAAATTGCTCCAATATCATCAATAACGGCTAAGGCAAGCAAATATGTGCGCAGTGAAGCCAAAGCGTTACTTCCAATGATTGCCAATAATCCAACTGCTAAAGCAATGTCTGTTGCAACAGCCACTCCCCAGCCCCCTGGTGCATCGCGGCCTGCAATCAGTAAGTAAATCAACGCTGGAATTGCCATGCCACCTATAGCAGCTACAAAAGGCATGACTGCTTTCTTGAAGCTAGATAGGTGACCTGAAGTTAGTTCTCTTTTTATTTCAAGTCCTACGACAAAGAAGAATAAAGTCATTAATACATAGTTAATTACTTTGAGCATAGTCAGCTTTAGATAAATCGAATCATTTCCAATTGAAAACTGCAATTGGAAAAAAGAAAAATAGTTTCCCGACATTGGCGAATTGGCAACCAATAAACCTAAAGTCGAAGCAATTAGTATAAGAATTCCACTCGAAGATTCCCGATGGAGAAAATCACGTAGAGGTCGGATTGAGCGGTTCATGACCTTAAAGTATCACTGAGAATCTATGGGCGAACGTTGATTATCTCTGAAAAGAGTTTTCTTGGGACTTGATCGACTTTCTTGAAAGTATTACGTGCCCCAAAAATCCAATAAGTAATGCGAAGACAACGCCAACATTTGAGTAAGCCCAAGCACCGTCTTTACCGCCAAGGGCTTGCATTAAATATCCTTGCCAAACTAACCATGATGCAAATGTATTTGTCACAAAACCCCAGCCGATAAAGGTTCCTACCGCCATAAGCAGGAGTGATCCCTTGTTCACGGATCCATACACACCATTTTTATCAAATAAGGAATCTTCGTTATATGGCTTCTTTCGCATAGCTACGTCAGCGACAAAAATTCCAGACCAAACAGCAACTGGGACTCCGAGGGTAATCAGAAAACCCTGAAAAGGATAGAAGAAATTATCGGCAACCCAAACAATATAGATAGAACCAGCCAGCATAATCACTGAATCAATGAGTGCGGCATAGTGTCGCTTAACGGGAAGACCAATAGAAATTAAGGCCAACCCTGATGAGTACAAATCAAGAATTGCTCCACCGACTAGTCCCAAAATAGCTACGAGTGCGAAAATAATTAAGTACCAGGTTGGTAGCAGAGTGGTTAATGCACCTATTGGATCGTTTGCAATCGCTTCGCTTAGCTCAAGATCACTTGCAGAAAGAGCCGTTCCATAAATGACTAGAAGAATTGGAACAACGGATGCTCCAAATACTGTCCAGCCCACAACAGCTTTACTCGAAACCGAACGTGGCAGATATCTTGAATAATCAGCAGCACAATTAACCCAACCCAATCCGATTCCAGTAATCGCGAAAATGACCGCACCAATAAATGCTTGAGAAGTTCCATCTTTAATCGAAGAAACTATCTGCCAGTTAACGTTGTCAACTGTAAGAGCTATGTAAACAGCTGTCATAGCTACTGTTGTTATTGTGAGAATCTTTTGAATTCTCATGATCATATTGAATCCAAGGACTCCGCCCAACATAGTTAATCCGACAGCTAGAACGAATCCAATAATGAGTGCGAGATTGTTATCTATGCCCGTAAACCTAGAAAAGACAGTCCCTGTTGCAAGTGTGGCTAGTGAGACAAGCACAGTTTCCCAACCAACGAATACAAGATATGAAAGAAATCCAGGTACAACGCTTCCCTTCACGCCAAATGATGCACGCACCAAAACGGTTGTGGGAGCGTTAGAGCGTTTTCCCGCCAGCGAACTTATTCCAACCAAGAAGAATGATCCGACTGTGCCAATGATCGCTGCTGCGGTCGCCTGTCGAAAAGAGATACCAAAGCCTAAAAAGAAAGCTCCGTATGAAAGAGCGAGCAAAGAGACATTGGCTCCGGCCCACGGCCAAAAAAGCGAACTTGGTTTGCCTTTTCTCTCTGCCTCTTGAATGACATTTGTGCCGTTTATTTCAAGATCAAATGCTTGCATAGCCTCTTCTTCTCAGCAGATGGTTCTGAATTTAATGTGAAACCTGTATTGCTCTATTTTCTCTCATTTTTTCCATTACGCATCTTTACAAAGTACCTAATGGCGAAAACAACGAGAAATACCGCCATCACTATCGCGCCAATACTAAGGTCTGTCTGATTTTCAGAGGCTGTGGCGGTCGTTGTTGGTTCAATCATCTCCGTTGCCTCAAAGCCAGGAGAGGCTTCAAATGTGTAACTTCCCTCAACAGGATGGCCATCTTCTGAAACTATGCGATATTGCACTGTAAACACTCCCCCTACGCTTTGATCAGATATTTGAGTTGAAATCTTGGCACCTTCAATGACTGCCTCGGGGGAGCTCACAACTAATCCCGTGGAATCAGTAACCTTGAGAGTATTTACAACTTCACCTTCAATGAGCTGTAACTCCCCATCAAATTCAATCCATACCTGACTAGGTGTAGGAGAAGATACCGAATCCACCAATGGATACGCAGTGACTAACTGTCCATGGGCAAAACTGATTGGAGAAGAGAGAATGAGGCACAAGCCAGCAAGGGCTCCCAAAGTTAATTTACGCATCTATTTATTTTAGTCTAAAAAGAAATCGAGTAGGAAATCGGTTGTGCCCGGAGTAACAGAGTACTTCTCAAGATCTGTTATTCCTTCGCTTGCTAAAAGCAGATCGTCAACAAAGAAATTTCCTGTGCACTCTTTTGAATCTCTGTTCAAGATAATGTGAGCGGCATCAGCAAGAATTTCTGGGGTTCGGCCAGCCAATGCATCTATTCCTGGAATCATTTGAAGAGCAGCAGTATCAATCACAGTTCGCGGCCATAGAGCATTTACCGCAATCCCGTCGCGCTTGAACTCTTCTGCCATGCCCAGAACACACATACTCATTCCATATTTTGCCATGGTGTACGCAACGTGATTTTTAAACCAAATTGGTTTCATTGATAGCGGAGGTGAAAGATTAAGAATGTGTGGGTTTCTGCCATCTTTTGCCGACTGTCGAAGGTGCGGAAGAGCAGCTTGTGAAGTAAGGAAAGTACCACGAACATTTACATCAAACATTAAGTCAAATCTTTTGGCAGGTGTCTGATCAGTCTTGGTGAGGTTAATAGCACTTGCATTGTTAATAACAATATCAATTCCACCAAATGCATCTGCTGTTTTCTTTATCGCCTCTTCAATTGCTAACTCATCACGTATGTCACATTGGAGGGCTAGTGCTTTACCGCCAGCTGCCTCAATCTCGGCTGCAGCAGTAAAAATAGTTCCAGGAAGCTTGGGGTTTGGATCGGCTGTTTTTGCAGCGATTGCAATTGAGGCTCCATCTGCTGCTGCCCTTAGTGCAATTGCAAGACCAATTCCGCGTGAACCTCCAGTGATGAAAATACGTTTTCCAGATAGAGACATTACTTACCCTTCTTAGATATAAATTTCATAAATGCTTCCATAGCTTCTTCGGATTGAAGAGCCATTGCAAAGATTTCAAATTCGGCTTTCATGACAGCAGCCACTGCATCATGTGATCTGGCTTTAAGTAGCGCCTTTGTATTTATGATCGCTTGCGGAGGCTGTTCTGCAATTTGCTGCGCAATTTTCATAGCTTCATTGAGTGGATCACTTTCAATTGAAGTAACCAAACCCATTTCTACGGCTGAGGGTGCATCAAAACTCTCCCCAGTCATAAAGATTCGAGCAGCTCTTTGATAACCAACTAACTGTGGGAAAAGAAAACTTGATCCTGCCTCTGGCACTAAACCTAGCGATGCAAAGGGCATCGAAAACTTGGCTGAAGGACTAGCGACTACAACATCGCAGTGAAGCAACATCGTTGTGCCTACGCCGACTGCATTTCCCTTAACAGCAGCAATGAGTGGCTTTGGAAAATTAAGCAACGATTCAAGGAACTGAGAAACTTCCGAAGATTCACTTGTAGGCGGATTGTTCATGAAATCTGAAATATCATTTCCCGCCGTGAAGTGCTGGTCTTCACTGGTCAGAATCACAGCTCGGATGCCGAAGTCTCCTGCAGCCTCATTGAGACCTGTTGCTAGACCTGAATACATCGATCGAGTCAGTGCATTCATCTTTGCGCCTCGATTAAAACTCAAGACCAGAATGTTGCCTTCTTGCCTGCTCAAGATTTCACTCATTGCCCCATCTTATGGGGTGACTTATGGAAAAAATAGGAACATACTGGCCAAGACGCGGAAAGGCGGCACAAGAAATGGTCAGAGACATCACAATTTCAACCAGAGAGTTAACTCCCTTTGAAAAATTAGTCCTTGAACTAGTCTGTGAAGGAAAATCTAACGCCGTAATCGCCACCCAAACATCCCATAATGAGAAAGTTATTGAAAATACTGTGAGTCGAAGTGCGCAGGTTTATGGGATTAAATCTGATCCTGAAACTAACTTACGAGTTTTGCTTGCACTTGCTTATCGAACTCATTATGGAGATCAAGCTTTTGACAAACTAGAGATGCCTTGCAACCATTTTGAAATAGGTGCTGATGGAATTTCAACTTGCAATCGGCACATGGAATGATCATTTCGACTTAAAGACTGAATTTTTCTTTATCTCACGTATCACTTCTCTTTTTCGTGAGAGGAAGCACTCACTTTATTGTTTGAGAGTGCTAACCCCACCTTTTTTTCAATTTGAAAGTTGTTGATACTAGTAAACATGGGCTGTGTTGATCGCATCGATCAATGATTAAAACGGCCTATGAAGGAGAGAAATTATGAATCGTAGAACTTTTGACAAGATTGTTTCATTCGTTGGACTTGGACTTGCGCTACTTCTATTTACATTTGCAGGACTTCTTAACTTTGGAGCATCATTTGCGAACGAAAGCGTAAAGACGCAATTAGAAAACCAGAACATCGCATTTCCAGCAGAAGATAGCCTGCCTTCTGAAACAAAAAATCAGCTAAAAAAATGGGCAGGCAAAACTGTAAATACTGGTGAAATGGCACGTGACTATTCTGACCTTTACATTTGGGAACACATGAAAGCATCATCAACAGCTGTTACTGGTAAGCCTTCAACTTATTCTGAAGTGTCTGGTACATACATGGGATTAGTCCGAGGAGGCGGAGCTGATGAGGCAACACTTACAAAGTATGCCGATCTTCGACAGACGTTATTTATGGGAAATACATTGCGCGGAATGCTTCTCCAGGCATACGCCTTTGGAACGATGGGCGTAATTGCAGGTTATGCAGCGATGGCAGCTTTTGGCTCCGGTTTATTGTTCCTTCTCTTAGCAATAGCGGGATTTGCTCATCTTCGTCGCACTCCTAATGAAGCGACGATTTAACCCTCAACTCTCCGTGAGTGGTTAAAGAAAAAGCCCCCGGGTGATTCCGGGGGCTTTTTCTTTAAGAGAGGAATATAAGAAATTAAATTAACTTCAAGTCACCTTACAAATTAACGGTCCAACTTCCCAGCAATGAAATCTTCAACCTTGTTGTGGGCTGCTTCATCTGTGTACTGAGTTGGTGGAGTCTTCATGAAGTAACTAGAAGGTGAAAGCAGAGCTCCCCCAATCTTGCGATCCAAACCGATTTTTGCGCAGCGAAGTGCATCAATAATGACACCAGCTGAGTTAGGTGAATCCCATACTTCTAACTTGTATTCAAGGTTTAGCGGAACATCACCGAAAGCGCGACCCTCGAGGCGAACGTAGGCCCACTTGCGATCATCTAGCCAAGGAATGTAGTCAGAAGGTCCGATGTGAACGTTCTTCTCACCTAAATCATGATCTAACTGAGATGTTACAGAGTTAGTTTTCGAGATTTTCTTTGATTCAAGGCGATCACGCTCGAGCATGTTCTTGAAATCCATATTTCCACCAACGTTTAATTGGTAAGTGCGATCTAGGTGTACACCGCGATCTTGGAATAGTTTTGCCATGATGCGGTGAGTAATTGTTGCGCCAACCTGGCTCTTGATGTCATCTCCCACAATCGGAAGACCTGCATCGGCAAACTTCTTTTCCCAAACAGGATCAGAGGCGATAAATACTGGAAGTGCGTTTACAAATGCACACCCTGCGTCAATTGCGCACTGTGCATAGTATTTTGCAGCAACTTCAGATCCCACTGGTAAGTAGCAGATCAGAACATCGACAGCTTCATCCTTTAGCGCTTTAACTACATCTACCGCAGGAGCGTCTGATTCCTTAATAGTTTCCTTGTAATACTTACCAAGTCCATCGTTTGTAACTCCGCGAAGAACTGGAACACCAGTTTTTGCTACGTTACTAAATTTTATAGTGTTGTTTTCGCTCGCCCAAATTGCATCTGCGAGATCTAGTCCTACTTTCTTTGCATCCACATCAAATGCGGCTACAAACTTAACGCTGGAGATGTGATAGCCACCAACGACAGCGTGCATAAGACCTGGGATTTCTTGATCTACTGCAGCGTCTTTGTAGTACTCAACACCTTGGACTAATGAGTTAGCGCAGTTTCCAACGCCAACGATTGCAACACGGATGTCGCCTTTACCGGTTGTGATATTCACTTTATTTCCTCTCGGTTTTGATCATGTCTTCCAGCCAAGCGATCTCTCTATCAGCTGATTCCAGAGAGTGACGTCGCCACTCTTCTAGATATTTATCGATTCCAACGGGTGACTTCTCGAGTTCACCACGTAGGATTTCTGCTTTCTCCTTAAGGCGACGATGACGTCCCTCAAGAATTCTCACTCTGTTCTTTGCAGAGGTTGGACCAAAAAATGCAAAACGAATTTCAAATCCTTCATCTTCCCAAGTCTCTGGTGTTACTGACTCGGTCAGCGATGCAAACTTGCGAGCGCCAAGATCGGTAATCGCATAGACAATGCGTGATCGGCGAGAAGTTGATTCAACAGTTGACTCTGCAATCAATCCGGCTTCCATCATTCGGCGAAGCTGCGGATAGAGAACGGAAAATGAGAGTGCGCGAAAAGGTCCAAAAATTGCGCCCATTCTCTTTCGTAGTTCGTAGCCATGCAGTGGGCTCTGTGAGAGCAGGCCAAGAAGGGCGAATTCGAGGGACTCAGAACGTGAGCGCATGAGAACCTACCTCCCCTTCATTCCTTGATGTGTTGAGCCTGTGAGCCCTCGGACTACTCCGTTGAATGTATCGAATGGATACATCGATAGGTAATTTAATCGGATATAGGCTCACAGGGCAACTTGGGCGCGCCCAAAGGAGTAAACCTCTACTTTTTCGGCCATGTCAGTGGTTACGTGGAGAATAAGGCAATGATCAAACCTGCAAAGCCCGCCCGCGAGAACATCTCACCCTCCGACCTAACTTTTGGCCTATCCACCTGCAAGAGATGCCTTTGGATCAAATATTGGTACAAAGTAATCATGCCTGGGGCTTTTCCCTTAGTGGGAACCATGGCAGCTCTTCAAGAGGAGCACTTTCAAGGCGCCGACATGCCAACAATTGATCCCTCTCTTCGCCCGGGGACTGTTTCTAAATGGGGCGAATGGGTAAAAAGTAAGCCCCTAGTTGTTAATGGCATGGAAACTCGCTGGAGGATTCTGGGTAAATACGATCTGGTTTCAACAAATGAAGATGGCACAATCGGTTTGATTGACTGCAAGGTTTCTGACAGTCAAAGAGATACGGGCCAATTTTATTCTCCCCAACTTGAGGCATATGCATATTCTCTAGAAAATCCTGCAGCAGGAAAAGGGCAAGCTGTGGCTTCTATGGGCTTGCTCGTTTGGAAGCCAACTCATGCAATTGGAACATCAGTTGAGGATTATGGTTTTGGAGTATTTCAAAAATACATACCTGTTGAAAGAGACCAAGAGAACTTCTTAAAGGTAATCGGTGAGTTTATTACCGTGTTAGAAGGAGAACTTCCTGAAGCTGGCGCAGAATGTGCAACATGTAACTATCTCGTTGCCCGTAATGCGCTGAGTTAAAATTAAAGCGGATTACTCTTCGTCTTCAACCTTACCTAGTCTGACTTTTTTGGGTGCATAAGTGTCTACATATTCCTGCCCCGATAATTGACCAATTGCACGCATAATTGTGTCTGCTACATCCCTTAAGTGTTCTAAATCCGTGGAGTCGCCTTCAAAGTACATGGGCTCTCCAAAGCTCATTCCCACCCTTTTAACATTTGGTACGACTTGTCCTGTTGGTTGAATCTTGTCTGTATCAAACATTGCAACAGGAACTACTGGTGCACCTGATTCGATTGCAAGGCGAGCAATTCCAGTGCGAGCTTTATAGAGTCGACCATCGGGAGATCTTGTTCCTTCTGGATAGATTCCTAAGCACGCACCATCAGATAAAACTTTAAGTCCAGTTATTAGTGCTGCTTCACTACGACGACCTCCGGAGCGATCTACAGGAACTTGACCTAGCGCTATAAAGGTTAACTTCTTGAGCAAGCCTTTTGGTCCAGGAGAAGTGAAGTACTCACTCTTGGCAAGAAAAGTTACTTTGCGGGGAACCACCATCGGCATGAATATCGAATCACTAAATGAAAGGTGGTTAGAAGCGATTATCAAAGGGCCCTTTGCCGGAACATTACGTAGACCTCGCACCTTTGGGCGAAAAGCAAGCATGAGGAATGGGGTCAAAAATGCTCGTAAGGCCCCGTATGGCAAGTTGTTCAGCACGGGGCCAATTTACTGTCTATTGGCGGTTATGACACCATCAGAGGGTGAATGAGCGAGGAAAAAGCCCTGATGAGTTTGATGATGAGGAACTAATTCGTTCTGAATTCGACTCAATTGTTTCAGGCCTGTCCCTAGATCAGTCCACACCAAATACTTATCTAGACGATCTGGAAAACGCAGAAAAGATGGACCGTCTTGAAAGATCTGGTGGTGGAAACTTCAATAACGAAGAACGTTTTGCTCAACCTAATCCCCCACGTGCCAATCTATTTGAACAATTCCGAATGGCAAAAATTGCAATCAAGCGCTGGTTACATCGTCCCTATCGTGATGACGATGGCGTAAATTTTTAAATCCATGTAATTTGATTAGCTCAGAGACAAATTCGCTTCAAAACTCTTCACGATATTTTTACAATATCTTCAAGTTATTCTCGTGCTAAGTCAGCAACTCCTACTAACCCAGCATCATTGCCCAACTCCGCGGCGATTAATACTGGATAGGGATGTTTTCCAGCAAAGGGCATAGTTCGCTCTAACGATTCACGAGTTGGTGCTAATAAAATTTCGCCGGCATCAATGACTCCACCACCAATGACAACGCAAGCAGGGTCTAACAAAACTGCAAGCGAAGCGATCCCAGCACCTAACCATTGTCCTGTTGTATTAAATGCAGCAAGTGCAATTGGATCTGCATCTTGCGCAGCTTGAGTAATGATCTGACCTGTCAAACCTGCCACTGTTCCATCACCGCGTGAGAGTAAATTTCGGGCAACTTCTGGACTTGCATTTATTGCTTCACGCGCATGTCTAAGCAGTGCGTTGCCAGATGCATATTGTTCAAAACAACCTCGCGCCCCACATCCACATATGTGTCCTTCAGGGACAACGCGCATGTGCCCAAACTCGGCTGCAATGCCAAATGCGCCCCTATAAAGCTGTCCATCTACAACAATTCCGCCACCAATACCAGTACCGACAGTAAGCATCATCATGTGGTTTTGATTACGCCCTGCACCAAACTTGGCTTCGCCCCAAGCTGCAGCGTTTGCGTCATTTTCGATTACCACTGGCAAACCAATTAATGATTTCAATTGAGAATCAAGATCTACGTCGTTCCAGTCGGCAATATTTGGTGTTGCTAACATCGTTTTTCTGTCCGATGAAACGAATCCTGCGGCACTAACTCCTACGGTCTCAACTTGATGTTCTGCCAATAACTCTTTGACCGTCTCAGCAATCGTTTGAGTTAGAGCTGATCCGCCTTGTCGTGGCGTATCTTTTCTTGCACGCGCAAGAACAACTCCATTATCGTCGACCACGCCACCGAGTACTTTTGTTCCCCCGACATCGATGCCAATCGACAAGCCCATTAACTTAGCCCTCTAGATGTGACTTAAGTTGAGCAAGAGCGGCATCAATAGTTGCCTTTTCAGCTTTTTTTCTCATCATGTCTGGAATAGTCATAGACAAAGAAACGCCTAGTTCATAAGTAACTTCCGTAGAATCAGAATCTATGCTTTTGAAAGTGTATGCACCATCCATACTGGTCAGTAGATCTGCTTCTTCAAGAGAGAAGATAATTTTCTCCGGTGCTTGGCTCCAGTCGTAATCTAGGACCACGCGATCTTTCATCATTCCAGCATCAATGCTCATCTTTACTTTTGTAATTCGACCTTGATCATCCGATGCGAGAGTTTCTGCAGATTTAATCTGCGCCGACCATTCGGGGTATTTGTCTAGCTCCGAAAGGGTCTTTTGAACATCGGCAATAGGTGCTTCGATAATTACTGTGGATTTACTGAATTCGCTCATGGGAGAAGGCTACCCTCTTCCCCTTTTCTTATGTGTCACGCTAGCGTTCTCCCATGAATGAAATCACAGTCCCGGCACTTGTTCCAGCCTCTACTGCAGGCAATCTCACAAATCTAATAACTGAACGCGCATGGTTTGAGCCAGAGCGCATAACAATGTCCCGACCACTGGGTGAAGGATGGCAACCAGTAACTGCAAAAGAGGTTGAAGAAGAGATTCGAGCAACCGCTAAAGGATTAATCGCAAGTGGCATTCAGATTGGTGATCGCGTAGCAATTATGGCTCGCACACGATATGAGTGGACGATTTTAGATTTTGCGACTTGGTTTGCAGGCGGAGTGGTAGTTCCAATTTTTGATACATCTTCTGCCGAGCAAATTGATTGGATTCTCAACGATTCACACTCTGTTGCGATTGTTGTCGAAACTCCTGCAATGCGTGAGTTAGTTCAGACAGTTTTGCCATCACACACAAAGAATGTGTGGACCATGACCGATGATGTTCTATCAGTTTTGCGCGAGGCCGGAAAGAACATAAGTGACGAAGAGGTTGATCGTCGTCGCAGCGCACTGGTACCTAGCACTCTTGCAACTTTGATCTACACATCTGGAACAACTGGAAAACCAAAGGGTGTTCAGTTAACTCATGGTAATTTCCATGCAGAGTGCGGAAACGTTGTCCAAGGTGCGAGTGAGCTTTTCTTAAAGCCTGGTGGTTCAACGTTGCTATTTCTTCCAGTAGCTCACGTATTTGGTCGCATGGTTCAAATTGGTTCGATCACCGCCGGACTTCACTTGGCACATTGCAGTGATCCAGTAGGAAGATTGCCAATGGATCTGGCTTCCTTTAAGCCAACATTCGTTCTTGCTGTTCCTCGTATTTTTGAAAAAATTTATAATGGAGCAGAGGCAAAAGCAGAGGCTGCAGGAAAGGGAAACATCTTTAGAAAAGCTGCAGCTGTCGCAATTGCCTATTCAGAGGCACTTGATAAGAAATCAGTCTCCCCTATCTTGAAAATAAAGCATGGCCTCTTCGACAAACTTGTGTACAGCAAGATTCGTGCCGGCATGGGAGGAAAAGTAGAGGCAGCGATCTCCGGAGGTGCACCTCTTGGAGTTCGTCTAGGTCACTTCTATCGCGGAATTGGAGTAACAATTCTCGAGGGTTACGGATTAACCGAGACAACTGCAGGAGCAACTCTGAACTTGTATGGAGCGCATCGAGTGGGCTCGGTTGGTAGACCAATTCCTGGTACATCAATAAAGATTGCTGAAGACGGAGAAGTTTTGATTCGTGGTCCAATTGTCATGGATGGATATTGGCAAAATGATGCAGCCAACTCTGAAGTATTTAACTCTGAACGTTGGTTCCAAACTGGTGACTTAGGAAAGTTAGATGATGAAGGCTTCCTATATATAGTCGGGCGAAAGAAAGAAATCATCGTTACAGCTGGTGGAAAGAATGTTGCACCTGCAGTTCTGGAAGATCGACTACGTGCTCACCCATTGGTTAGCCAGTGTTTGGTCGTAGGTGACAATCAACCATTTATCGCCGCACTTGTAACAATTGATCCTGACGCTATCAAGGGTTGGGTCGCCAATAACAAGAAAGATGGCGCAACTATCGCTGATTTAGTTAACGATCCAGATCTAGTTGCAGCAATTCAAACTGCTGTTGATGAAGCAAATAAGGCAGTAAGCCGCGCCGAATCAATTCGTAAATTCACAATCTTGCCAACAGATTTCACTATTGCTGGCGGTCACTTAACTGCAAAACTTTCCGTAAAGCGACATGTCGTAGCTAAGGAGTTTGCAAAAGAGATTGAAGCATTATTTGCAACGTGAAAAATGATTTAGTAGCTCTTGCTCAAGAGTTGCACGATGGAATAGCCCAGGACTTAGTTGGCCTGGGTTTTTCCATTGATAATACAATTTCTCACAGTAACAGCCCTGAAACACGGACAGAATTACGAACTATCAGATTTGAAATCTCGGAGTTGATTGAAAAAGTTCGAGTAGAAATACACCGACTTAGAACATTACCTGCTTATCCAGTTGAGTCCAACGCTTCCCTTGCATTTGAACTCAACCGAATTTTTAATGAAGTAATTAGAAACGTAGAACAACACTCAAGGGCCTCATCATTATCAATATCTATCACTGACAATGGAATCGGCGGGGCCTCAATTAAAGATGGATCCTTCGGAATCGTTGGAATACGGGAACGTGTAAAAAGTTTGCATGGGGAAACCCTTATTGAGTCAGATCAGAATGGGACAAGAATTGATATAAGCATTCCATTGGATAAAAATGATACGAGTTTTAGTAGTTGATGATCACGCTGTTGTTCGCGCTGGTTTAATCAGCGCATTTTCTCAAGCAGATTTTGATGTGGTTGGTTCGGCTGGAACGGTAGCCGAAGCTTTGGCTCAAATTGCTTACTCAAATCCGGATGTTGTAGTAATTGATCTTAATCTTCCAGATGGCTCGGGCTTTGAAATAATTCAGTGGATTCGTTCTCAATCCAAGACAATGGGAATTGTCATTCTCACACTTAACTCCGGCCCTGAATACATTACGGCTGCTTTGAAATCGGGTGCAAATAGTTTCGTAGTCAAAAGTGCACAAATGTTGGAGATAGTTGCAGCAATCCAGCACAGCGTTACCTCAGCCTCCACTTTTTCAGCTCAAGGATTAAGTACATTAATGAGCTCGGTGAAAATATCGCTTACTGCTAGAGAGATTGATGTACTGAAACTGATTTCTCTTGGCTTGAGCAATCAGGAGATTTCACAGAAGCTTTTTCTTAGCCAGTCAACCATTAAGTCTCACATCACATCTATTTTCAGAAAATTAGGGGCAGATAATCGAGTAAGTGCAATTAATTTGGCCCGAGAGAATGGATTACTGCTTAAGTAAGCGTTCGAAGGCCTCTGACCAAATCTGCCATCTCCATTTTTCAACAACCCATGTTCGCCCATACTCTCCCATCCGCTTTGAGCTTTCAGGGTTTTTAAGAAATTTAATTACCGCTAGAGCAATAGCTTTGGTATCGGTTCCATTGACCACTTGGCCCGTTTTCCCATCTTCAACTGCATCAGGTGCACCGCCAGAAGATCCAGCAATAACTGGAAGACCACATGCACTTGCTTCTAGATATGCAATTCCCAAACCTTCAACTTCTAGACCGGCAAAACGAGACCGTGATGGCATTGCAAATAAATCTCCAGCGCATATGTACTCCGGCAGTTGTTCATAATTTATTCGTCCAGCAAAGGTCACATGCTCTTCTAGATTTAGCTGTCTAACTTTCTTAACCAATTTTTCCTTGTATGGCCCTTGACCAACTATCAGTAGGTGAGCATTGGAAATTTCATTTAATATCTCTGGCATGGCCTCTATGAGTCGATCTTGGCCCTTGCGATGAACTAGCCGAGCAACGCAAACGATCGTTTTTTTCTCGCTTAACTTGAGAGAACGTCGTAGATTTTCAGAGTTTCTTGGAGAGAAATGTTCGGTATCAATACCTGGAGCGATCCTTATCATTGCGTTTTTTGCTGACTGAGTAAGAGGTTGTGAAATTATGCTACGTGTGAATTCACCCAAATATGTTAGTGAATCAACACCTTGACCTATTTTACGAAGCAGCAAATTGAAAGGAAATATTTTTGCCCACCACACTTCATGACCGTGAGTTAGGGCAATGATCCGAACAACACCTGAGCGCCTCATCGACTGTGCAAGGAGCCCTAATGGAGCAGCTGCGCCAAAGGCTGCAACTTTGATCTTCTCTTCTTTAATCAGAGCTGAAATTCTGCCAGCGACGATGGGTGTAGGAAGTAAAATCTTTGCCGGATCTCGTACGACTCGTACTCCGTATTTATGCATCCACTGATCATCGTAGTCTTTAGAATTTTCTTGCGATGATGTGTAAACGATAGTGGTTGCAAACGGTCTACGCTCAATTAGACCAATAATAAAAGTTTCTATGCCTCCGGCTCGAGGACCAAAATCATTGGTGACAAAGAGAACTTTGCTGTCATCGTTAAACATATAAGCAAGGCTAACTCTGACAGGCCTGCGAGTTCAACTAGATGCCACTTCAGATCTAAGATCTTGTCCCTATCTCATCTAAATTAGGTGATAATTGCCCAATGGGTACGATGGCAACACTTGTAGTTGGTCAAGATGGAGCAACAACTAAAAATGGATCTTCTAAAAACATAAGTTCATCTGCCGATCGCGAAATATTCCTAGCGCGCAGACGAAACGCTGATGTAATCATCATCGGTGGCAATACTGCTCGAAATGAGCCTTACACACATACTCCTGGACCGCTAATTATTTGTTCTAGAAGTTCGGCTAATCCGGTTCCAAAAAATGAGAAAGCTCAGGTATGGAACTGCTCACCTGGCGAAGCAATTGATAAAGCTTGCAGAATTTTCGGCCAAAATATCCTCATCGAAGGTGGCGCGCAAATGATTGTGGAGTTAATCGAAAGTCAAAAAATTGATCAACTTGAACTCAGTATGACCCAGGTGGTTAGCGGAGAGAACGTGGTGGACTGGCAATATCTCTTATCTCAGTTTAAACATGTGGAGATGAAGCAGATTGAGGAGACGCAGTTCTTCTCAGCTTCCAACTAAATAGCAAGGTTACTTACAAACGAAAAATTCACTCACAAGCGAAGGTAACAGCCAAAAGCGTTAGCTAAAAGCGTTAGAAGGCGGAAATAAGACTGACGCCGGTTACGGCTAAACCAATGCCTACGTATTGAACTTTATGAAGTCGTTCATTGAGCAACTTAAATGCAAGGAGTGCGGTTGCGATTGGAAAAAGAGAGCCGAAGACCATGGCCACAGATACCAAGCCCTTTGTCGTTGCTACACCTAGCAGGAGATTTGCTAAAAAATCTGCAGCACCAATAAAAATTAAAAGCGGCAGATCTCTTCTTTCGAATTTTCCAGTAGTTCTAAATTTCAATGCAATTGCAACTGTTACAAAGAATGTAGCGCCGCGCATGGAAACCATAGTTAATAATGCACTTGATTCAGAACCTATGGCCATGAATGTTAGCGAAACTCCAAAACCCGCTGCAGCTCCTAAAGCAAGTAATAATGGTTTTATCGGCATTCCCTGTGATAGCTCCGGTCCACTTGCACAAAAAACTCCTGCTAGCGCAACGAATATTCCAATCAAGGCTAACGTTGAAAGTTTATCTCCGGTTGCTAATGCGTATGCGAGTGGAATAACTGCACTCATCGAACTAATTGGTGCAACTACACCCATTCGACCAGTTGATAAGCCTGCATAAAGACAAGCAAGTCCAATGTATCCGGCCAACCCTGCAAGTGCACCTGGAATTAAATAACCATCAAAGCCGAGAGCTTTTCCTTGCCAACTTCCAGAGATAATGAGAATCAAAAGGCCAACAAACAAACCAATTACCTGCGAAAATCCCAACACAGCAAATGGATGATGCTTCTTGCTCATGCGACCAGCAAAAAAATCTGCTGATCCCCATAACGCACTAGAGAAAAGCGCTAATAACGATGCCATTGTCTAAGACTACCGCCCCGCCTCCCATAAAAAGCTCTCCGTAATCTTTATCCTTAGTGCATGGATGCAAATGGATTTGAGCGACTAATCGATCAACTTCGTACATTTACTCCAAGATCTGAAGTAATGCTCACGGAGGTTCCTGCTCCGCAAAAATTAGCAACTTACGCTTTTGCATTTTCGGCTGATGTTTCTAATGGTTTGCTAGGTGAAAAAGAAGATGAAATCGCAAATGGAAGATTTGTTCTACTGCATGAGCCAGGTGGGCAAGCGACATGGGATGGCGAGTTTCGATGCGTAACTTTTGTCAGTGCCGATGTGGATCCAATTATGCAAGAAGATCCACTACTGCCTGAAGTTGGCTGGAGTTGGTTTCTAGAATCGCTTCAAAGTAACGGATGTACTTATAACTCGCCGAGTGGCACCGTCACTCGAGTAACTAGCGCCTCATTTGGAAAATTATCACCACGTAAAAATGAAGCTGAAATTGAGATACGCGCTTCATGGACTCCTATTGTCAGTAACCCATCTCTAATAATCGATCACATAGATAGTTGGTGTAAGTTAATTTGCGACGTTGCTGGATTACCTCCAATTCCTGAAGG
>JBEDES010000004.1:0-84800 GCA_041175545.1 Actinomycetota bacterium | reverse complement strand
TTTCCTTTTGCACCTTGGAGGAAAAATTGAAATTGCATCAAAAGTTCCATTGAAAACCCGTGATGATTTATCTCGGGCGTATACACCTGGCGTTGCACGTATTTGCCAAGCGATCGTTGCCGATCCATCCGATGCAAGACGCCTAACAATAAAGAGAAATACTGTTGCAGTTGTAACAGATGGCTCAGCAGTTCTTGGCCTTGGAAATATTGGTCCAGCGGCAGCTTTGCCTGTAATGGAAGGAAAAGCGGCATTATTTAAGCGATTTGCCGATGTTGATGCATGGCCAGTTTGTCTAGATACACAAGATGTAGATGAGATTGTTCGCACTGTTCAATTAATCGCTCCTGTTTATGGAGGAATCAACTTAGAAGATATTTCTGCGCCTCGTTGTTTTGAAGTGGAACGCAGACTGCGAGAGCTTTTGGATATCCCTGTATTCCATGATGATCAGCATGGCACCGCAATTGTTGTTCTTGCCGCACTTCGTAATGCTCTAAAGCTTGTTAAGAAAGATTTGAAGTCTGTAAAAATCGTATTAAGCGGTGTGGGCGCAGCTGGTAACGCAATCGCTCGCTTGTTAACTTTAAATGGAGCAAGCAACATCATTGGTTTTAATCATAAAGGGGTAATTCACCCAGGCATGAAATCTGATGATGTCATGCAGCAGTGGTTCATTGATCACAGCAATCCAGACAACTTTACAGGCGCTATTTCAGAAGCAATGATCGGCGCCGATGTATTTATTGGAGTTAGTGCGCCTAACGTTTTGAGTGAATCAGATGTTGCGTCAATGGCTTCAGGGTCAATTGTCTTTGCACTTGCTAACCCAGATCCTGAAATTGATCCGGTTATCGCGCGTAAATATGCATCTGTTGTAGCAACTGGGCGAAGTGATCAGCCAAATCAAATTAACAATGTTCTGGCATTTCCTGGAATTTTTCGGGGACTGCTAGATGCAAACGCGCACAAGATCACCGATGAGATGTTGGTAGCCGCCGCAGAAGCTATCGCCGGTTGTGTAACACCTGAACAACTTAACTCATCATTTATTGTGCCAAGTGTTTTTGATGCAACTGTTGTAAAAGCAGTAGCTTCCGCTGTTAAAGGATCTGTGAGCGCTTAGTTTGTGAGCCGCTCACTCCACCTGCAATAACACCTGCATACGTCATAAGAATTCCGATTATTAAGTAGTAACTAATGCTTACGCCTTTTGTGGGCGCGACAATATCAATTACTAACGAGCTAACTAACTGACCACCAACACTAAAAAGTGTAAATGTCAGAACTCCAAGTTGTTGAACAATACTTGCTGCGAATGAAATATAAATAACACCCATGACTCCGCCAAAATACATCCACAATGGACCTAATGGGAAAGGCGTAAATTCCACCTTATTTGTGGCAATACCGATGAGAAATACAGAGACAAGCAAAAGTGTTCCGGAAGCAAAATTTAGAAGTGATGTAGTAAATCCCTCTTTGGAGTGTTCATTAATTTGACCATTTAACGCCCGTTGAAACCCAACGAGCAAGCCTGCCGTACAACCAATGAGAACTGTAAAGAAGGAAAGATTCTTTGCATCTATGCGGTCTAAGACAGAGACTGCAACAGCAACAATTGTGATTATTACCGCCAATACCCGCCTTTTTGTTATTAAGCGCTTCCCGCCACCTGTGTATCCAAGACGGTCAACGAACAAAGACATGACAGTTTGTCCAGAGATAGAAGCAACAGTAAATATCGCTACTCCTACAAGTGGGACTGTCTGAGTTTGTATTGCGACAAAAGTTCCACCTAAAGAACCAGCAAAAAGTTTCCAACGCGCAATCTTCTTTTGTGCAACTGCAGCCCGTAGATTTTTTAATCCTGTTTTAAGCTTGGGGTTAAACAGGGTTATAAATGAAATGACTATCAAGCCTGAACCAAAAGAGAACAGCGCTGCTTGTAGCCCATTGTTTAAACGATGCGATAGCTCACCATTGATTCTCGCTTGGATCGAGATCATTGCACCTGATACTGCCGCCAGAAGATCTAGGCGCATTATTTACGAACGCCATCAAACTTTCGTTTATCAGCGATCCAATCCATGAGGGCAAATAGAACTCCAGAGATAACAAATGTTAAGTGGATGATTACTCTCCAAATTGTTCCCTCGCCTACTTCGGCTTGCCCCGAAAGCTCAATAAAATCTTTAAGAAGTTCGATGACAGAGATGGCAACAAGTGAACCAATTAGTTTGATTTTTAAACCACTAAAATCAATTGTTCCCATCCAATAAGGACGATCTTCAGAATCTGTCGCGACATCAATTCGAGAAACAAAGTTTTCATACCCTGCAAATATCACCATTAGAATCAAATTTGCGAGCAAAGTTAAATCAAGTAATGCAAGGAGATCAAGTGTGAACTCTTGTGCGTTGACTTCGCCTATGTGAAGAGCTAGGTGATAAAACTCAATAATAAAACGATAAGCAAGTAGTACGAGTGCCCCGACTAAACCTAAATAAAGAGGGGCTAGTAAATAACGAGAACGAAAAAGTGTGGATTCAATTCCATGAGTGATTTTGTTCATGTATAGATTTTAACTCAGTTCTCCAAGGAAAGTGTGGTGTGAAGCCACTCCTCATCGAGTTTTGATTTTTCGTCCCTTAAACTCCGCAATTCGGTTTCGATTGTAATGAGTAGTTCTGGATCAAATGCCGCTGCTTCCTGCCGTGCTTCAAGATCTTTAATTTGTGATGTGCTTTTTTCTAATTGTCTATCAAGTCGGGTCAAATCTTTCTTGAGCTGTCGTTGCTCTGCTGCGCTAGAAGTTTTCTTCTCCTTTTGTACTTGAGGAATTACTTCTGTTGCTTTCGCTCTTTGCTCTAAATATTCGTCAACACCTCGAGGTAAATCTCGAACTTTCTTATCTCCCAGTAATCCGACAAAGCGATCACATACTCTTTCTAGAAAATATCTATCGTGAGAGATCACTATAAGAACACCACCAAAGCTATCGAGAAGATCTTCCAGCTCGGTCAAGGTTTCAATATCAAAATCATTTGTTGGTTCATCTAGTAGCAATACATTTGGACTATCCATCAACAAGCGGGTTAACTGTAAACGTCTCTTTTCTCCACCAGAAAGGTCTCCAACCGGCGTCCATTGTGATTCGCGATCAAAACCTAATCGTTCACAAAGTTGAGAAGCTGAAAGTTCTCTCCCACCACCTAATTCAACTCTGTTAGCGATTTTTTCAACTGCTTCCAAAACTCTCCATGTCGGATCCAATTCGGCTAAATGTTGAGTCAAGAAGGCAGCCTTAACGGTCACACCGGTTACTAACTTTCCAGCCGTAGGCAGGATTTGCCCTGTGAGTGTTCGCATTAACGTTGTCTTGCCGGCACCATTTATTCCCACAATTCCAATGCGATCACCTGGTCCTATGTTCCAATAGAGATCATCAATTAACTCTTTTTCACCAAGCTTTACTTGTAGATGATGGGCTTCATACACCGTATTTCCCAAACGATTTAAAGCAAACTTAAGTAATTCACCTTGATCTCTAGGACTTGGTTCATCGGCGATTAAAACATTTGCCGCATCTACTCGAAACTTAGGTTTTGATGTTCGCGCAGGTGCACCTCTGCGCAGCCAAGCAAGTTCTTTTCTAATCAAGTTATTTCTTCTGGCATCCATAGCAGATGCCTGACGTAGGCGCTCTGCTTTTGCTAATACAAATGCGCTATAACCACCGTCGTACTCTTCAACTTTACCTTCAACCACTTCCCATGTTCGATCTGTTACTGCATCTAGAAACCAACGATCGTGGGTGACAACTACAACAGCTAATCCTTTTTTCTTATTTAAATATTGAGCTAACCAGGCAACTCCTTCGACATCTAGGTGATTTGTTGGTTCATCAAGCAAAATTAAATCAAGGTCATTAATTAATAACTTGGCAAGACCAACGCGGCGGCGTTCGCCCCCTGACAGTTGACCGAAAGTGCGATCAAATATGTGATCATCAAAACTGCCGAACAATCCAGTAAAGACTTCGCGAATATTTGGATCACTTGCCCATTCATGTTTTTTTGAATCACCGAGCACAACTTCACCAACAGTGCTTTCTGGGTCTGCTAAATCAACCTGAGATAAAAGCCCTATCTTTGCAGAATTAGATTTGGTTACCCTCCCAGAATCTGGCGGTTCGATATCAGCCATTACTTTCATAAGTGTGCTCTTGCCAGAGCCATTTCGCCCAACTATTCCTATTCGATCACCTTCTGAAACTCCAAGTGAGACAGAGATTAGGAGCTCTTTGATATCAAAAGCTTTCGATACTTCTTCTAAGTTAACGATATTGCGCGCCATAGCCAAAGAGAATTCTTTTAGCTAGCGTGAATGATAAAAATTGCAATGATTGAAACAACTGCTCCGCCGGAAAGTACGAAGTATTTAACCCAAGGCTTCATTCCAGTACGGGCTGCGGCTCGGTTTGCTACATCTTTTGTATACAACATCACGCGTCCTGCCCATGCAAACTCTGTTGCTAAAATTCCAAGTCCAGCCAAAAGAATAAGTACTCCTGGGCCTGGGCCAATCATTGCAACTGCTCCTGCAACTGTAATAGCGCCCCCAGTTAACCCAATGACAATTCGCCAGGCAAGCCGACCAGCTGGTGTTCGTTTAATGTAATAAACAATTGGGAGCTTCATGATGTAACTATTCTACTGTTTTTATTGGAGATGTTAAGGGTGTCATTACCGATCTTGTTACTGGCCCCAAGAAGAGTGAAGTGGGCGGCCTTCGGCAAAGCCAGCAGTAGATTGAATTCCAACTGTTGCCAACTCGGCAAACTCATTGATGTTTCTTGCACCAGCATATGTAAATGATGACCGAACACCGGCAATTATCTCGTCAAGCAAATCTTCAACCCCTGGTCGTGCTGGATTTAGAAACATACGAGATGTTGAAATTCCCTCTTCAAATAACGCTTTGCGAGCGCGATCAAATGCATCTTCCGATGATGTACGAGCTGCAACTGCGCGAGCTGATGCCATACCAAATGACTCTTTATACAAACGACCTTGTGCATCACTTTGTAGATCCCCTGGCGATTCATATGTTCCAGCAAACCATGAACCAATCATCACCTGCGATGCACCTGCGGCAAGAGCTAGTGCGACATCGCGAGGATGGCGAACGCCACCATCGGCCCACACATGTGCACCCAATTTTTTAGCCTCTGTTGCACATTCAAGTACCGCCGAAAACTGTGGGCGCCCGACACCAGTTTGCATACGTGTTGTACACATTGCGCCAGGCCCAACTCCAACTTTAATTATGTTTGCGCCGGCCTTTACTAAATCGTGAACGCCTTGAGCTGTAACAACATTTCCAGCAACAATTGGAACCTTTGGGTTAATTGATCGAATAGCAGCTAATGCTTCGATCATTTTCTTTTGGTGGCCGTGAGCTGTATCAACAACCAATACATCTGCTCCGGATTGGATAAGTGATGATGCCTTAGCTGCAACATCTCCATTGATTCCAACTGCAGCAGCAATTCGGAGTTTGCCCTGTGCGTCAAGGGCCGGTGAATACAAAGTGCCTCGAAGTGCTCCCAAGCGAGTCATAATTCCGACTAAGTCACCATTTGCTGAAACTGCTGGAGCTAACTTAAGACGGTGGTGAGTTAAAAAATCAAAGGCCTCCCGTGCATTTAATGCATCAGACATCGTTGTTAGTTCTTTACTCATTACTAGGTGAAGTTGGGTAAAGCGATCGACGCTTTTGCAATCATCTTCAGTAATTATTCCAACTGGTTTTCCATTTTCAACAATAACTACTGCGCCATGTGCACGCTTATGCAACAAACTGACTGCATCAGCAACGGTGGATTCTGGAGACAACGTAATTGGTGTATCAAAGAATGGGTGACGCTCTTTTACCCATTTGATTACTGAATCAACAACTGTAAGTGGGATGTCCTGTGGGATTACCGTTAAACCACCACGGCGAGCCACTGTCTCTGCCATGCGTCGACCAGCGATAGCCGTCATGTTCGCCACTACTAATGGAATTGTTGTACCGGTTGCATCTATGGATGAGAGATCAACATCCATTCGAGATGAAAGCTCGGATTTGCTTGGCACCATGAAAACATCGTCATAGGTGAGGTCGTGGGTTACTTCATTTATGAATCGCACGTAGCGCAACAATACTCAGATTCTTGGCCCTTGGCTCATTTTCCTCAATTGAGTTCGTTGGCGCTTGTCAGCTCTTGCTTGCCCAAGTAAAAATACCCAAGCACACCCCCAGGCCTATGGGTTGTCTGGTGAGGGTTCTAACTGACTAGTAAACGTTGCATTCGGAAGTAGACCTGGACATGTTCCACCTGGAGCGATCACAGGTTCGAAATGCCACCATTCATTTTCATAGACTCGACATAAACCAAATTTAGCTCCGTTTATCTCTAGCCAACCTGCACCAACTGGTTCATTTGGATAGTTCACATCAATTGCTAACCCCCATGGGTGATGAGATACATACGATGGTGCCACCCATTTTGATGCTTCTGCTTCTGAGCCATACTTCTTTACAGCTGAAGCAAATAAAACCTTTTGTCTTTCTAAAGTTCGAAAACCAGATGCAATATAAATTTTTTGTCCTTCTTTTTCAGCTGCAGCTTTGGCCGCTAAAAAACGAACAAGAAGTTGTGGATTAATCTCACTTGGATAGTCGATCCCGTGTTTTATCTCAGATGCACCAAGAGATAGTTCTGTGGCAACACAATCTTTTACTGTATTGGTAATACGAATTTCAAAAGTAATTTTGTTCATACAACTTAAGGAAATCAAGGATTGACTATCGGAATTATTGGACGCAAAAACACTCGTACCCTTTACCAAGTGGTTTTTTTGTGAATCCTGAGAAACACCGATTAAAAGTGAAAAAAGCAGGAAAAAACCAACCAAAACACCGCCTTTACGCATAGTTCAAGTCTAGGGGTTGCATTTTAAAATTGGCATGAGATGATTGGGGTTAATTACCAAAGACGGTAGTTAACAGAACTAAAAAAACGAACCGGGAGAGTACTTCTCAAACGAGTTTCAAAAGCTGAAACCTTTGCCGTACAAGATTTACAAATGCTGACACAGACTAATAATCACAGCCAAACATTTAGATTCCTGCCTACAACTTCAGTTCCAGTAGACCCAAAGCGAGTCGAAGAGTTACTCAAGCAAGAATGGCAGTTGTTCACAAAAGATACGGGTAAGAGTCAAACTGAAAGCGCTCGATCCCATAAATCACTGCCCCTTGGAGTTACCTCAAGTTTCCAACATTGGGACCCATACCCAATTTCAATTGTCAGCGCCCAAGGTGCTTATATGACCGATGTTGATGGTCGTAAGTTATTAGATCTTTCGATGGGCTTTGGAGCAATGCTTGCAGGCCACCTCAACCCAGTTGTAATTGAAGAGATTCAAAAGTCTTTATCTGAAGGAATGCTTTTTGTAACGCCCTCCCCAACGTCAACTGAGGCGGCAGAGATGATCTGTACTCGCTTTGGAATTGATCAAGTTCGATTCACTAATAGCGGAACAGAATCAACCATGTATGCCGTTCGAGTTGCACGTGCAGCAACAGAGAAAATGGGAATTCTAAAAATTGAAGGTGGCTACCACGGTAGTTACGATCCATTTGTTGTGTCTGCAAAGCCTCCAATTAATCAAGCTGGAGACCCAGAGGCACCAACACCATATATTGAATCAAATCTTGTTCCTGGCGATATCTATGTAGTTCCATTCAATAACATCCCTGCTCTAGAGCGAATGTTTGAAAAAAATGCTGACAAGATCGCATGTTTTATTGTTGAACCTGTTTTGGAAAATATTGCAATTGTTCTTCCTGATGCAGGCTATCTAGAGCGCGTTCGAGAGCTTTGCGATCAGTACAAAGTTGTATTGATTTTTGATGAAGTAAAAACAGGTTTAACTGCCGGAGCACATGGTGCATCAACTCGTTTAGGTGTTAAGCCAGATTTAATCACTCTTGCCAAATCAATCGGTGGCGGTGTAACTGTTGCTGCCTTCGGCGGTAAAAAGCAGTACATGGATTTTGTTACAAATGGAAAAATGGCACACTTTGGTACCTTCAACGGAAACCCACTTGCAATGGCAGGTGTGCGAGCGGTTGATCGAATTTGTTCCGATGGAGCACTTGAAGCTGCTGAAGCTTTAAATCAACAAGCACTCGATCGCATCAGTGCGATTATTGAGGAATACCAACTTCCGGCCCATACTGTTGGATTTGGAGTAAAGGGGTGCGTGACTTGGTCAACGACTCCTGTGCGCAACTATCGTGACTACAAGGCGACAGACTTTTCAATTGCAGAGGCTCACTGGTTGTTTGCAATCAACCGCGGAATTATTACGCCGCCAGGACTTGATGAACAGTGGTTAATTTCATTGGCTCACGGCCAAGAAGAAATTGATCTGCTGGTTGAAGATTTCCGAGAGTTTGCAAAGGCTTTACGCGCCTAATTATAAAAAGAAGAAAAGCCCCCGGTGTGAAAGGCACCGAGAGCTTAACTTGTGCGCGCGAAGGGATTCGAACCCCTAACCTTCTGATCCGTAGTCAGATGCTCTATCCGTTGAGCTACGCACGCTTATTTATTTGTGAATAGCAATACTACCCGCTTTTTTTACTTGACCCAAACGCCACTCAATTGGCCAAATAAGTGGCTTTTCTAGGCAGGTTTTCGGTTATTTGGATTAGCCCCGACGGAATAGTTCTCTAGCAATCAGAGTAAAGAGTGTCTTTAGGAAGATGAACAACTGGCGAGGTGAATTAATTTTCCTGCCTTCTCGCTTGAGAAAGCTAAAGAAATGTTTGATGAGAGTATTTTTCCCTCGCTGTAACTTGATGAATTGATCATCGTTTAACCATTGAATTCCCCAAAGATCAGAAATATTTTGATAGAGAGGTCCTTGAAACTTTGTTGCCCGGGCGATTGCTGGTGCAAACACTGCCATTGCCCGCTGATCTTTCTTGTCGACAACTCCTACCAAGCCTTGTTCACTTTCGAGTAAGTACTCGGTAAGTTCTTTCAGATTTATTGAAGTTTGGGCATCTGCAAAAACATAATAAGGAGTTGAACCAACTTCAAACTCCTCTAAAATCCATTCAATAGAAATAAGTTGATCGGCAGGAATAGTCTCTAACACAAACTGTGGATCTTGTGATAGCCAATTTCTGATCTCTCTAAGGTCGGTATACAAATCACTTACGGGCGTATATCGACGATTTAATAATGACCAAGGAGCAAGAAGTGTAAATCTTGCTGTAGAGCCTGGAGTTGCCAGTAGTTTTTCTCTTAGCTTTAAGATCTGATCAAGTGTTGTTTCGCGCGCATCAACAATTACTTGGTAAGTAGGAACTAACCAATTGAATTTACTTTTTTCTCGAATTCGGTACATCTGTGGAATGTATTGTGCAAAAGTTGGGTCGTTATGTCTTTGGATTTGATTTTTGTGTACTTCTACAGTGCTATATCCAAGGTGCCAAGAGAGAGCTTGGCGATCGACGACTGTTCGTAAGCCATTTACAAAAACTCTCCACCCGAGTTCGGTGTCTTCGCCTGTTACTAACTTACGGTTATACCCACCTAGGTTTTTCCATTGACTATTTTTCATCGAAAAAGTTGCCCCTACGAATGCTCTATAGCCATCTATTCCTGGCTTCTCTAAATCATTTGTAAGAGATACTCGCGCCTCCCACAGCTCTTTACCCCAACTCTCTTTATGAAGATCGTTAAACCCATTATTGGTAAGTCTCTGGACAAGTTCTTCTGGCGTGTACTGCCAATCCTTCACAAAACGCTTCCATCCAAGAACCACATAGTCATCTGCATCATGATGCCATTTCATATGGTGGGCTAAGTGATCTGGTTCAAAAACCATATCTGCATCAATAAACCATAAAACATCTGTTTTGATTTGGGAGACTACGTCAGATGTAGCTGCTGTTTTGCCCCACTTACCTTCACTGTTTTTATATGCAACTAGCTTGGTATTTTTTGGTCGAATTTTTGGAAGCACCAAAGGATTCGCGCTGCCATCATCAATAACATAAACGCTCACTAACTTTGCAGGATAACTCTGCATAGAAAGTGAGGCCAGAACTAAATTCAATTTCTCCTGGCCATCTCGGCACGCAATAACTATGCCAACACTTAACCTTGGTTTTAATGTGATTACTAAATCATGAGGTCTAGAAAAACGAAATGTTCCTAACTTCATCTGTGTTCTCCAAAAATTTGATGGGGCCACAGTCCAACAACTTTTTCACTGACATTGTTTAGATATTTTGAGTAATTTGTTACATACGTGTGAGGTGTGAATCCTCGACGGTAGATATATCCAGCTCCATAAGTTCGCCAAATTTTGCCACCGTTATTTGTAACACCGCTTAATAAATAGTGATCGACAGCAGATTTGCCATCACCAAACCATCCGGCCGCTTGGGCTGAGGTGCGTTTGGCTAAAATTGTGCCTCCGCAAATCCAGTCACTGAAATGTTCAACTGTTTGCATGCTTCCACGACCAAACTTTCTTAATGTCACATCTAATGGCTCTAGATAGATGTAATTCATTGCACGCCCAACCACATCTGCACCAGTATCAATAGCAGCATCGAGTAAATCTCTCAGGTGTTCTGGGCCATAGAAATCATCATCATCCATCTTGGCGATGAATTCGCTGTTACTTCCAGATGCAAGTGATGACAGAATTGTTCCTAGAGTGTTATCTGCTTCAAATTTTTGAACAACTGTTTTGACCTTGCGACGGTTTAGCGCGGAGATTTGCTTCTTGTGGTTTGCACTTAATTCAATGCCGTGAAGCCCGAGTCTAACTTCAAAAGTTGGCAGGCTCTGATTCATAAGTTGTGAAAGCAATGAGGTTAAATCATCTGGACGAATTGTTGAAACCAAAACTGAAAGAGTGGGATATTTTTTAATTTTTGAACGACGGTTTTTGCGCAAAGTCTCAATAGAGGCAATTTCCTGGGAAAATGTCGTAAATCTATTCAAAGTTTTGGATAGACCCGATGTCATGGGCTAAGACTACCAACAAATAAATGGGCCACTGATAGTATTTAGAAATGCCTGTTCAGCGAGGAATCAAGAAAAAACTTAGTAAATTAACGCTGATCTTCGCTATCAAAAGGGTGATTTTAGACGTAGTTGATCTTGCAAAGTATTTTTACTATAGATACCTAAAAAAGTCCGCAACCGATAAGTCAAAAATAGTTTTTGTTGTCTCTTTTCCTCGATCCGGTACGCATGCACTGGGTAGTTTGCTAGCTAATGAAGAAGTCGGATTTCATTACTATGGTGAGTTTTTTATCTTCAATGCATGGAACTCTCAAGTTGGAAAAATAAATCGCTACTATCCATTTTTTGCTTTGCGATTTTTTATTGAATTTCGTGGGCAACGAAAGAAGTGGAAGTATCTTCGTTTTGAAAAGACTTCATTAGACGCTGCCCGTACTCTACGCTCAATTAGTAAGTTGCCGGGTGTTCATGTAATTAAAATATTTCCTCAGCATTTTTCCGATCCGCTATTGCAATCATTGATAAGTGAATTTAAACCACATGTAATTTTTCTTCGCCGCAATCACCTCGATCGCTTTGTCTCTCATAAAAAAGCAAATGCAACAGGTAATTGGCACACCTCTTCCACATCGAACGTAGAGATCGATTTGAACCCAATTGAATTTGACCGATTTATCAAGAATTACTCACAATTTTATGAAGATACCCTTCGCTGCGCTAAAGAATCAGGCTGTGCGATTTTAGATCTAGAATTTAAGGATCTTCATAACCCTGAAAAAGTGAGACAGATGCAACAGTTTGCTCAGTTTGATGGATTCAGCGATTGGGACAAGTTGATCGTGGCACCTACCACTAGAAAACAAGACAGCTCCAACAAGGTTCAAGAACAATTCCTAGCAAAAGCTGGAAAAACTCTCGCGGACTATGAATTCACCAGGATTGCTCTATGAATAAAATAGCTGCAATTCTTAAGGAACTTGAAGCGGAATCTATAGAGATCTTCCGTGAAACAGCTGCTAGCTTTAAAAAGCCAGTAATTATGTACTCCATTGGTAAAGACTCCACGGTCATGCTTCATATTGCTAGAAAAGCTTTCTATCCTGCACCCATTCCTTTTCCACTTCTGCACATCGATACAACATGGCAGTTTAAAGAGATGATCACGTTTAGAGATGAAATCGTCAAAGAAACTAATTCGCAGTTAATTGCACATATCAATCAGGCGGGCGTGCGAGATAACATAAATCCTTTTGATGCTGGAATCTCTGAATACACCCGAGTTATGAATACAGTCGCTCTTCGTGAAGCTCTGGATCTACATGGCTTTGACGCCGCACTTGGTGGATCTCGCCGTGATGAAGAAAAGAGCCGTGCAAAAGAGCGGATATTTAGCGTGCGAGATCCTGGCCACCGTTGGAACCCAAGAGAGCAACGACCAGAACTTTGGCGAACATACAACACTCGTTTAGCTCCTGAGCAAACAATGCGAGTGTTTCCGATTAATGACTGGACAGAGGCAGACATCTGGCATTACATACTTCAAGAGAACATAAAAGTTAGTTCTCTTTATCTTGCAAAAGACCGCCCTGTGGTTAAACGTGGAGATCAACTCATTATGGTTGATGATGATCGGTATCCATTATTAGATGGAGAAAAGCCAACTATGCAGCGAGTTCGCTTCCGAACTTTAGGATGCTATCCATTAACAGCTGCTGTCGAATCAAATGCCGCAACAATTGAAGAAGTTGTTGAAGAAGTTCTCAATGTAAAACTAAGTGAAAGAGCAACACGTCTGATTGATGGAGAGAACGAAGACTCCATGGAAAAGAAAAAGACGGAAGGTTACTTTTAATGTCAGGGGCAATTGTTCGACTACTTACTTGTGGAAGCGTTGATGACGGTAAAAGTACTTTAATTGGACGCTTGCTTGTTGAAACAGACAGTGTTCCTCATGACACTATCGGCGCTGCTAAAAAGGTAAGGCGAAGTGGATCAACAATTGCTGCCGGAGAAATTGATTTTAGTTTGCTTACAGATGGCCTCGAAGCAGAGCGTGAACAGGGAATCACAATCGATGTTGCTTATCGATCAATGAAGTTGTTAGACGGAAAACGACTAATTATCAGTGACGCACCAGGCCATGAGCAGTACACACGAAATATGGTTGTTGCTGCATCTCGCGCAGATATAGGTTTGGTTTTGGTTGATGCAATGAAGGGTGTCCGTACACAAACCCTTAGGCATTTAACAATCTGTTCCTTGATGGGTGTATCTAGAATAATAATTGCAATCAACAAATTAGATGCCATGGATTATAAGCAGGAAGTTTTTGATTCTATTTCTAAAGAGGTCAAGAAAGCGGTCAAGCGCCTTGATGTTCAAGATATTCATATTATTCCAATGAGTGCGCTAGCTGGAGATAATGTTGTTCATAAAAGTACCAACATGCCTTGGTACTCATCACAAAGTTTGCTCGAGGCCATCCAGGGGTGGGAAAAACCAATCGATAAAACTGCAAATGGCATGTTGCGAATTCAGATGATTGCCAGAGCAGAAAACTTTCGCGGTGTATCTGGAACTGTCCGTCGAGGTTCATTTACCAAAGGCGATGAGATCACAATTTTTCCAAGTAACAAAAAAGCCACTATCTCGTCAATTGTGACATTTGAGAATCAGATAGAAACTGCTAATACTGAAGAAGCTGTCACGCTAGTTTTAGAACCAGAAGTCGACGCCACTCGCGGCGACGTGATTGCTCAGAACTCTGATGATTTAGCAGCCGCCGATCGCTTTGCTGCTCATGTTGTTTGGCTAAATGAAGAAGATTTAATTCATTCACGTTCGTATCTAATGATGAGCGGTCCAACTACTACTCCAGCAATGATTACTAAGATCCGCCACAAAATTGATGTTAACTCTGGAGAACATCTCTCAACCGAGACTTTAAAAATGAATGAGATCGGTGATGTCGAGATTGCTTCTGATATACCAATAGTTATGCGGCCATACCTAGATGATCGTGAATTTGGAAATTTCATTCTTGTAGACCGCCTCACGTTAAAAACCGTTGGCGCAGGAATGATCAAGCATGCTTTGCGACGCTCTTCGAACGTCACTCACCAGGATTATGAAGTAAACAAGGCTCAACGAAGTGCACAAAAGAATCAGAAAGCTAAAGTTGTTTGGCTGACAGGATTGTCTGGTTCCGGTAAATCGACGATTGCTAATGCACTTGAAAAACGGTTGTTTGCACAAGGTGCTCACTCGTATGTGTTAGATGGAGACAATCTTCGCATGGGTCTGAATATGGATCTTGGCTTTACATCTACCGATCGTGCAGAAAATGTTAGGCGCGTCTCTGAAGTTGCAAAACTTATGGTCGATGCGGGTTTAATTGTTATCTCAGCTTTAGTGAGTCCATTTGAAGTTGATCGCCAGCGCGCAAAAAGCATTTTTGAAGATAAAGAATTCATAGAAGTCTTTGTTGATACCCCTGTTGAAGTTTGTAGAGCACGTGACCCTAAGGGTCTCTATAAAAAATCTGCGGCCGGGGAGATTCCAAACTTCACGGGCGTAGGCCAGGATTATGAAAAGCCTTTATCTCCAACTCTTACGGTAGATGGTACGGCCCCAATTGATGAGATTGTTGAAAAAATATTGAAGGAGATTTTGTGAACTGGATAATTTTTGCTTTAGTTGGAAGTACCGCTCAATTAATTGACGGCTCCCTAGGTATGGGTTTTGGTTTAACAAGTTCCACACTACTTGTCACACTGGGTGCTTCTGCTGCGGTGGCATCGGCAGCTGTTCATTTCGCTGAAATTGGTACGACACTTGCATCCGGTGTCTCGCATTGGCACGCAGAAAACATTGATAAAAAGATTTTAATTCGTTTGGCAATTCCGGGAGGAATCGGAGCTTTTTTAGGGGCAACATTCTTATCATTTATTGATCTTTCAAGTTCTAAAGTGTTTATCTCCACTCTCCTCCTTTTCTTAGGTTTCTTACTTCTTTATCGCAATATCTTTAAGTCACAAGGCCAAGTGAATATGGTCGAGATAACAAATCCTAGATTCCTCACCTATTTAGGGTTTACTGGTGGATTTGTTGATGCATCTGGCGGAGGTGGTTGGGGACCAATTGTTACGCCAACTCTTATTACTACAACTGCAACAGAGCCCCGTAAAGTTATTGGAACTGTTAGTGCAGCCGAGTTTGTTGTTGCTTTGTCTGCTTCTTTAGGATTCTTGCTTCAAATTTGGCGTATCGATATTGATTGGGCAATTGTAGGAGGCTTAGCAATTGGCGGTGTTATTGCTGCACCGATTGCAGCACGATTAGTTGGAAAACTACCGGCCAGACAACTTGGAATTGTGGTGGCACTTGCAATTATCGTGCTTAACGCAGTTCAAATCATGCGCGCTTAATTGGGGTTTTAGAAGAAATAAATCTCGGCATGAGCCATGAGCTGATCCCAAGTAATTCCTTTTCTTCGCGGCTTAGATAATGGCTCACCCGCCGCGATCTCTGCAGCGTTAATAGCTTCCCAATCTTTCTGGGTGACCACTTTTTTACCTTTGAGCAAATCTGAAATGTCATCTTTATTTTTTGGAGTCTTTAAATCACTACCTAAAAGCTCAATTACTGAAGATGCATCTGACTTATTGGTACCAATTACTCCTGATGGGCCACGCTTTGCCCAACCAACAACATACATATTGTCTTGGACGCGGCCAGCAATGTTTACTACTTTGCCATTTTCAAATGGAACACCCGGAATATCTAGTGCGTTATACCCAATCGCTGTAATCACTAAGCCAGACTCAATTGTTCTATCTCCTGTTGGTGTGGAAAATACAACACCTTCAACTTTGGCATTTCCTTTAACCTCTTTTGGTGTGTGTGAAAACAAGAACTCAATTGTGCGCTCATGTTCTGATTTTTGATTTTGAGCGATAAACAACATCGCATCCAAATTACTCTTCACGTCTTTTTCAGCAGAATCTCCAACTCTTGCTATTGCTTGAGTAATTTCATCTTCATTAATAATCACATTTGTGTGCTCTAATTTTGGAAGATCGCGAAGCTCTGGGGATGTAAAAGCAGCATGCTCGGGCCCTCTGCGAATAGCGATATACACTTTTCTGATTGAGCTTTTTCTAAATGCATCAATCGCGTGATCTGCGGTATCGGTCGGATCTAGTTCGCTAGGTTCCAAAGCCAACATTCTGGCAACATCCATTGCAACATTACCGCCACCAATTACAACCGCTGTTTCAGAATCTAATGGCACTTCAACATCTGCATAATCAGGGTGCGCGTTATACCAAGGAACAAAACTTGCTGCCGATAGTGAACCGCTTAGATTTTCGCCTGGAATTCCCAGATTTTTTCCTAATGATGATCCTGTCGCGATTATTACTGCATCGTATCTGTCTTGTAACTGCTCAACAGTTAAATCTTTTCCGATTTCAACATTCGCAAAAAGGCGAAAGTTTTCTCCTGATGCTATTTTTTCAAACACCTTTGATACTGTTTTGATTTTTGGATGATCTGGAGCCACACCGCTTCGAACCAATCCCCAAGGGGTTGGTAAGCGCTCAAACATATCTATTGCAAAACTGCGATCTTGATCGGCTAAATTATTTAGTGCTTGTGCCGCAAAGTAGCCGGCTGGACCTGCCCCAACAATTGCTACTTTGTATGATGGCAACGTTTCCTCAATTCATAACTTCATAATGAAAGAGCGGAGACGAGGAGATTTGAACTCCTGAAGGCTTTAACACCTTACCTCGTTAGCAGTGAGGCGCACTCGACCGGGCTATGCGACGTCTCCAAGTACAGGGTTAGTTTATCCTAATTATTTTGTGGGAAACCCAAGTTAATTCCGCCATGGCTTGGATCTAACCAACGGCTTGTAACAACTTTGCCCCGTGTGAAGAAGTGGACTCCCTCGCTTCCATGGGCATGTGTATCGCCAAACAAAGAAGCTTTCCAGCCGCCAAAGGAATAGTAGGCAGTAGGAACCGGAATTGGAACGTTGATTCCAATCATTCCAACTTGAATTTCATTTTGGAATTTTCTTGCAGCACCACCATCGTTTGTAAAGATTGCTGTGCCATTTCCATAAGGGTGGGCATTAATAAGTGCAACACCTTCGTTGTAGGTTTTCACACGTACAACACTTAATACAGGTCCGAAAATTTCTTCCTTATAAATACTCATTGATGAATCAACACCATCAAATAATGTTGGTCCAAGCCAGAAACCGTTTGATTCGCCATTTACTTTCGGATTGCGACCATCGACAACCAGTTTCGCACCTTGTGCAACTCCAGCGTCAATGTATGAAGCAACTTTGTCTCGATGAACACGTGTGACAAGTGGGCCCATATCCGCCCCTTTTGTTCCATCACCAGTATTTAGTTTTGCCATTCTCTCCGAGATCTTTTGAATAATCTGATCGGCGATAGGTTCGACTGCAACTAAGACTGAAATAGCCATACATCTTTCACCTGCAGACCCAAATCCAGCGTTTACTGCTGCATCTGCTGCTAAATCCAAATCAGCATCTGGCAAGACCAACATATGGTTTTTTGCACCACCTAAAGCCTGAATCCGTTTTCCTTGCGCAGTGCCTTTTTCATAGATATATCGTGCAATAGGTGTTGACCCAACGAAAGAAATTGATTTGACATCCGCGTGCTCAATTAAGCGATCAACTGCGACTTTGTCGCCATGCACAACGTTAAATACGCCATCTGGCAATCCTGCATCTTTCCACATCTGCGCAATTAAATTTATTGCAGAAGGATCTTTTTCAGATGGCTTTACCACCACGGTGTTTCCTGCAGCAATAGCAATTGGGAAAAACCACATCGGAACCATTGCTGGAAAGTTAAATGGAGAGATGATTGCAACTACACCAAGTGGCTGGCGAATTGAATACACATCCACCTCAGTAGATACGCCCTCCGAATAACCACCTTTAAGTAGATGAGGAATCCCACATGCAAACTCGACAACTTCTTGGCCGCGCGTAACTTCACCTAACGCATCAGATAAAACCTTGCCATGTTCGGCAGTAATCAGCGCTGCGACTTCCTCTTTACGGGCATTTAAAATCTCTCGAAAAGCAAAAAGGATCTGTGTGCGCTTTGCTAAAGAGGTGCCTCGCCACTCTTCAAAAGCTTTGTGTGCTGCACCAACAACTTCATCTACAACTGCAATTGATGCAAAATCAACATGGCCCGTGATTTCACCCGTGGCAGGATTAAAAACTTCCCCGGTATTGTCAGCTTTACCAACCCATGGCTTTCCGTTTACAAAGTGTGTAATTCTCATGAATCAGCTCCTGTGTAGTGATGTGAAATAGTTGCAAAGGCTTGATCTAACACAGCAATACCTTCTAATGCTTCTTCTTTTGTAACATTGCAAGGAGGAACTACGTGCATGCGATTAAAGTTTGTAAATGGGAAAACTCCCAATTTCTTAGTTGCTGCAACTAATTCATTCATCGCAGGGCTAGTTGCACCATATGGGGCAAGGGGCTCGCGGGTTTTACGATCGCTTACTAAATCCAAAGCCCAGAAAACTCCCAAGCCACGAACTTCTCCAATTACTTTATGTTTTTTTGCTAACTCATGGAGGGCTGGACCAATTACCTTCTCGCCAATCTGCGCTGCATTTTCTACGATCTTTTCATCTGCCATCACTTTCAAAGTAGCAACAGCTGCAGCACATGCAAGTGGGTGTCCTGAATATGTCAGTCCTCCAGGGAAAACTTTTTGATCAAAAGTTGCTGCGATTGCATCAGAGATAATTACACCACCAAGAGGCACATATCCTGAGTTAACACCTTTTGCAAAAACAATTAAATCAGGTGAAGTCTCTGAATGTTGGTATGCAAACCATTTACCAGTTCTTCCAAATCCTGACATAACTTCATCTGAAATCCAGACAATTCCATACTTGTCGCACAAAGCGCGAACTCCTTCTAAGTAACCCTTTGGTGGAATGAGCACTCCTGCTGTTCCAACCACGGATTCGATTAATATCGCGGCAACAGTGTTGGGGCCTTCAAATTTAATGACATCTTCTAAATGTTTAAGTGCGCGAGCGCACTCTTGTTCTTCACTTTCTGCCCAAAAAGCTGTTCGATATAAATATGGCCCGAAGAAATGAACGTGGCCGTATGCAAACTCATTAGGCCAACGTCGTGGATCTCCCGTTGCAGAAATCGCTGATGTTGTATTGCCATGGTAAGAACGATAGAAAGATAGAACCTTATGACGTTGTGTGTGAATACGCGCCATTCGTATGGCGTTTTCAACTCCATCTGCTCCACCATTGGTAAAGAAAACTTTGTTCAAATGCGATTCTGTTCTATCGGTAATCAATTTAGCAGCGTTACTTCGCGCTTCGTTAGCATGCTGAGGTGCCACTGTCGTTAACAACTCTGCTTGTTCTTGAATAGCTTTGACTACCTTTGGATGCTGAAATCCAATATTTGTAAATACAAGTTGAGATGAGAAATCTAAAAACTTATTCCCATCAAAATCCCAGAAGTATGAACCTTTACCAGTTTGTACCGGTAATGGAGAAATAAGGCCTTGAGCAGACCAAGAGTGAAATACGTGGGCTCGATCAAGGTTAAAAACTTCTTGACCACGGGCGGGATCTGGTTGGTTCATCCCCCTATCCAACCATTTTTATTGGGGTTAAGTAAGTCGTTGGTTGTAATCCCCTCTGCTTGTACTCTCTGCATGTGAATGAAAGTCAGAAGGTTCCAATCAATAACCCTGAGCGGGCCCATGATGTACCCCCTTCAGAAATCTTTGCCGAATTTATGAAATCTGGTTGGCTTTCTACCCCGCTAACTGGAGTTATTCAGGATGAAGTAATTGATTATTGCGTTAAAAGGCGTGCACAACTTTCAGAAATATTTAAAGGTGTTCGGTTAGTAATTCCTAGTGGCTGTGCAAAACAAAGAAGCAACGACACTGACTATCTCTACCGGCCCCACTCGGCCTTTTCTTATTACACAGGTGTTCAAGGTGTTGAGGCTCAACCAGATTCTGTACTAGTGATGGAGCCAAACGATGATATGCATGAGCCAATCATGTTTATTAATCCAAGGTCAACACGAGAGACTGAGGCGTTTTATCAAGATGCAAAAAACGGAGAGCTCTGGGTTGGTCGCAGGTTTACAACAGATGAAGCATCACAAAGATATGGGCTTGAAGTTCGCGATGTTAAGGATTTGTCTAAATTTCTACAGGGCAAGCCAGCTGCTGCAATGCATGGTTATGACGCAGTAGTTGATACTGTCGTTAAACCACATGCACGATCTGAAGAATTGGTTAACTTTGTATCAGCAGCTCGTCTTATAAAAGATGAGTATGAAATTGCGCAGATGCAAAAAGCAGTAGATGCTACTCATCGCGGTTTTAACGATGTCATAAGTGCACTACCTGCTGCGATCAATACTCCGCGAGGAGAACGTGTAGTTGAGTCTGCTTTTTATGGACGCGCCAGAATTGAAGGAAATGATTGCGGTTACAACACAATTGCTGCCTCTGGATCGCATGCTTGCATTTTGCATTGGAATAGAAATGACGGAGATATCAATCCTGGGGAACTTCTTTTACTTGATGCTGGAATTGAACTTGACTCTTATTACACAGCCGACATAACCAGAACTCTCCCAATCACTGGCAAATTCACTCCGGCACAAAGATCTCTTTACTTACTTGTTTACGAAGCACAAAAAGCGGGAATTGCTGCTGTTAAACCAGGGGTTCCATTCTTAGCAATTAATCAAGCAAGTTATGCAGTTTTGGCGCAGGGTTTAATTGATTTAGGTATCTTAAATTTGAGCCTTGAAGAAGTCATGGACTCTAAATTTGGATTGCATAAACGATGGACTTTGCATGGTGTTAGCCATATGTTGGGAATGGATGTTCATGATTGCGCCCAAGCTCGAGAAGATCAATATCGTGATGCTCTTTTGCAGGTAGGAATGTGTTTAACTGTTGAACCAGGCTTATACATTCAACCTGACGACGAACTATTTCCTGTCGAATTTAGAGGAATTGGTATTCGAATTGAAGATGATGTTGTTGTTACAGAAGATGGTTGCATAAATTTAAGTGAGAACATTCCTCATCATCCCGATGAAATCGAAGCGTGGATGGCATCACTTCGATAAGAACGAAAGCCTAAAATATCTAAGCTATCTGCAGTCCAAGCCAAGCGGCAAGCAGTCCAAAACCAATTGATATCGTCAGATTAGCAACTGCTTCTTTGTAGCGCTTTAACTCGTATGCTAAATAAATATCCAGCATAAATGTAGACCATGTTGTAAAAGCGCCGGCAAACCCAACTGCTAACAAATCTTCGACATTCTCACTTTGCCCATAGGTAAAACCCAATAGAAATGATCCAAGAATGTTAACTACAAAAACACCATATGGTTTTGATGTATGCCGTCGAATGTACTGATCAACTACAAAGCGCGCAGGTGCCCCGACTGCTGCGCCACAGATTATCAATGCCATCTTCATCGGCGCACCGCAATCACCTTACGAGCTAAAGGAAGAATGAGAATTACAGCTAAAAGTGAAAAAACAATGTTTTGAAATAAAAAGATCATGCCACCTTGGCGCGGTTCTAAAGATTGAGCAGTAACAGCTGAAAACGTAGTCATACCGGCACAAAACCCTGGAAGCAAAAGTAGACGCAATTGTGTAACACCACGGCGCTCCATCCAAACTAGTAGAGCTGCCGCCAATCCTGCACCGATTATGTTTGCTGTCAGCGTTCCGGTGCGATCGTTCGGAAAAATTTCACCTATTCCGTATCGAGTGAGGGTTCCTGCCACGCCGCCAATTGAGACCAGGGCTAAAGCGTTCATAATGTACTTATCTCTATGAACTAACTGGCTAATCGATTTTTAGAGGTTTTACCAATACTAGAGAGCGCGCTTGTTACAACACTGATAATGATGCTGGCAAAAACAGCTGACCAAAAACCACTCACTTCAAACTTATCGCTCCACTGTGAAACCAGCATGAGAATTACGGCGTTAACAACAATGAGAAATAGTCCCAAAGTTAAAATCACTGCTGGAAGTGTTAGTAGTTTAAGTAAAGACCCCAGAGTCACATTTAATAAACCAAATAACAGTGCAACCCAAAGATAAGTGCCAGGTCCACCAGAAACTTCAATTCCTGGAACCAGAGCAGTTGCTACCCAAAATGAAATAGCTAGTGCGGCCCAGCGAATTAATAACCTCATAAAGAGATTATAGGCCCTCGCGCTTTCGGATTTTGGTCCCTAACCAGCGAACTGGATCGTACTTAATGTCAGCAACGCGCTCTTTCATTGGAATGATTGCATTGTCTGTAATTTTGATGTGTTCTGGGCAAACTTCTGTACAGCACTTGGTGATGTTACACATTCCAAGTCCATGCTCTTCTTGCGCAGTTTTCTTGCGGTTCTTCAACATATCCAGAGGGTGCATATCTAACTCTGCAATACGGATAAAGAAACGAGGTCCAGCAAATGACTTCTTGTTTTCTTCGTGATCTCTGACCACGTGACAAACATCTTGGCAAAGGAAGCACTCAATACATTTGCGGAATTCTTGAGATCTCTCGACGTCAATTTGTTCCATGCGTGCTTCACCGGGGGCAAGGTTCTTTGGATGCTCATACGCTGGAACTTCCATTGCCTTTTTGTAGTTAAATGAAACATCTGTTACTAAATCTTTGATAATTGGAAAAGCACGAAGTGGTGTGACAGTGATCGTTTCATCATCACCAAATGATGCAACCTGTGTCATACACGCTAAGCGCGGCTTTCCATTGATTTCCATTGAACATGATCCGCACTTACCTGCTTTACAGTTCCAGCGAACAGCTAAGTCGCCCATCTGTGTTGCTTGCACGCGGTGAATTACATCTAGTACTACTTCACCCTCGTTGGCCTCAACAGTTACATCTTTGAGACCACCATCTTTTGAGTCTCCACGCCAGATTCGAAGCTTCACGTTACGTGCCATTACTTGGTACCGCCTTTCGAAGTTTCTTCTGGTGTCATGTACTTCTCCAACTCGTGAATATCAAAAAGATCAAAGAGTTCTTGCGGATAAGTTGGCAACGCCTGTTCACGGATATTTACTTTTTCTCCATCAAATGATGAAATTAAATTGACTTGGCGCCATCTTGTTTCCATGTGTGGGAAGTCATCGCGAGTATGTCCTCCACGAGATTCTTCACGTGTGATTGCAGACTTTGCTGTGCTTTCTGCAACTAACAACATATTGTCTAGATCAAATGCTAAGTGGAAGCCTGGGTTAAAGACTCGACCACCTGAAACAGCAACATTTGCGCTGCGCTTTCTGATCTCTGCAATTTTTTCGATAGCTTCTTTAAGTTCAGATCCTGTTCGAATAATTCCGACAAGATTATGGGTAATCTCTTGAAGCTCTGCGTGTAGTGAATAGCTATTCTCGCCACCTTGACGATCAAATGGTGCTTGAATCTTTGCTTTAGCTTTTGCAATCGCTGCATCACTAACTGGATTTGCTCCGTTGTTCTTTAAGTATTCAATTGCGCCCATTCCTGCACGACGACCAAAGACCAAAAGATCTGTTAAAGAGTTGCCGCCAAGACGGTTTGATCCATGCATTCCGCCCGCAACTTCACCGGCTGCAAATAATCCAGGAACACCAACTGCTGCGGCCGTGTCTGGGTCAACTTCAACTCCGCCCATTACATAGTGGCATGTTGGGCCAACTTCCATTGCTTCTTTCGTGATGTCAACGCCAGCTAATTCATAGAACTGGTGCCACATAGAAGGAAGACGCTTTTTAATTACTTCTGCTGGAATTCTCTTGGATACATCTAAGAAAACTCCGCCATGTTCGGTGCCACGGCCTGACTTAACCTCAGCATTAATTGCGCGAGCAACTTCATCACGAGGCAACAGCTCTGGTGGACGACGATTGTTGTCTTGATCTTCATACCAACGATCGGCTTCTGCCTCGTTGTCTGCGTACTTATCTTTGAAAACATCTGGAATGTATTTGAACATGAAACGCTCGCCCAGGTTGTTGGTAAGAACTCCACCTTCACCACGAACTGACTCTGTTACTAAAATTCCTCTAACTGATGGAGGCCAAACCATTCCAGTTGGATGGAACTGTAAGAACTCCATGTCAACTAAGTTGGCGCCAGCCTTTAGAGCTAATGCGTGACCGTCTCCGGTTCCTTCCCAACTATTGGAAGTGATTTTAAATGTTTTTCCAACACCACCGGTAGCTATAACTACAGCAGGTGCTTCAAACAAAACCTCTTCGCCACTTTCGCGCCAGTAGCCATATGCACCAGAGATTTTTCCATTTTCTTTCAAAATATCTGTAATTGTTAACTCTGCAAAAACTTTTATTCCGCTTTCCATATCTCCGGTTTCGCGGCCATCTTTTTGCTGCAGCGCAACAATTTTTTGCTGCATTGTGCGGATTAGCTCTAAGCCAGTTCGATCTCCAACGTGTGCAAGGCGAGGGTATTCGTGCCCACCAAAGTTACGTTGTGAAATCTTTCCCTCTTTTGTGCGATCAAATAACGCACCCCAAGTCTCTAGCTCCCAAATACGATCTGGTGCTTCTTTGGCATGAAGTTCTGCCATTCGGAAATGACTTAGGAATTTACCTCCACGCATTGTGTCGCGGAAGTGAACCTTCCAGCTGTCTTTGTCGTTGACGTTACCCATTGATGCCGCTGCGCCACCTTCGGCCATAACGGTGTGTGCTTTACCAAATAATGACTTACAAATGATTGCTACACGCAACCCAGCCTCGCGTGCTTCTACAGCTGCCCGTAAACCTGCACCACCGGCACCGATTACAAGGACATCGTATTTATGGCGTTCTAGTGTCATAGTCGATTTTCCTTTTAGAAGAAGTAGAAGTTAGTCCATGCGCCAGTTGCTACTTGGCGAACATAGATATCGGCGAATGCAACGGCTGCTAATGAATACCAAGCAAATTGTTGGTGTTTGGCGTTAAGAACTGAAACCTTTGACCACAGTTTGTAACGAACTGGGTGTTTGGAGAAGTGCTTAAGGCGCCCACCAATTGTGTGGCGGCATGTGTGACATGAAAGAGAATAGAGCCACAACATAGTTGCACTAAGAGTTAAAACGATTGAGCCAACACTCATGTGGCCCCAATCCCCGTCGGCATTTCTAAATGAGATTACGGCGTCATAAGTAAGAATTACGTTTAGAACCAAACCTGCATAGAAGAACCAGCGGTGTGCGTTCTGGAAAATTAGTGGGAAGCGAGTCTCACCTGTGTACTTCTCGTGAGGTTCTGCAACTCCGCAAGCTGGAGGTGATAGCCAAAATGAACGGTAGTAAGCCTTGCGGTAGTAATAGCACGTCATTCTAAAACCTAAAGGGAAGATCAAAATGATTAACGCTGGTGAAAGTGCAAAGTTAAGAATCTGCGCACTCACTGGTGTGAAGCCCAAAATAGTTGCGCTTGGTTCGCATGCTTCAGATAAACATGGTGAATAGAAAGGTGAAATTAGGTGTGAGTCTTTTACAAAATAGTTGTCATTTTCAAAAGCGCGGAAGGTTGCATAAATTACAAAAGAAATAAGTACAGAAAAAGTTAGTAGTGGTTGTAGCCACCATTTATCTGTGCGCAATGTGCGCTTATCAATCTTGGCGCGCGTTGGCGAAAAAACACCTGACATCTGCAACTCCCCTGATACCGCTTATGGATTTGGACTGTAAATCACCTTGGGTAATTGTGCGCTTGCTGGGAATATTTCGCTAGGTGTAACCATGCGTAGAGGGTATGAACTAACCCACATAGAGAGTAATTGCCCAATTAATAGCCTTTCGGCGTGAGCAAAAGAGAAAAATGGCGGAGGGCGTGGGATTTGAACCCACGATACTTTCGTATGCCGGTTTTCAAGACCGGTGCACTCGGCCGCTATGCGAGCCCTCCGTGGGAGAGATTACCTGACTTTAGGGCCAGCGAAAAATCGAAGCATTATTCAAGCAGGGGTGTTAACCAAGGTAATAAGAGGTAATAAGAGGTAGTAAGTAGTAATTAGTGCAGGTATTTAGGCGGGAAGTTCGAGCAAAGCTTCGATTACTTTTGCAACACCGTCTTGCTCGCAAGGTTCTGCAACGCTCTTTGCAAACAAAGGAGCATGTGGGTGGCCATCACTAATTGCATAAGATCGTGCGGTCCACTTGAGCATGGAAAAATCATTTGGATTGTCCCCGAAACTTACGCAGTCATCTGCTGTCAACCCAAGTCGCTTTGCCATCATTTCTAATGTTGCACCTTTAGAAACGTTAAGTGCAGAGATTTCAATCAATGAATCATTCGCCGCAGAGTGAGTAACCGTTGCCAAATCTCCCAGAGTTTTATGTGCAATCTCAACCATTTGGTCAGATGTGTATTCAAGATTGCTGCAGCGAGCAAGAAGCTTTAACGCTGGGACCCTCACTCCGTCTTCGATTTTTTCTATTCCAACATTATCTAGACCTATATCCCACTTTGGAATGTATCCAATTTCTCTTTGGTAATGATCGTTAGATTCAACAGCAAATGAAATCTCTGGCATTACCGCTCGCATGCGTTGAACAATTTCGGTTTGGTCATCAATGGAAATCATCCACTCTTCTAAAATTACATCATTGATCAAGTCATACAACATTGCACCGTTGCAGCAAATTGCAGCTCCAAAACCAAATGCCTCGCGAATCTCACCCATCCAGCGAGGTGGACGGCCAGTCACAAAAAATATGTGTATGCCCATTTCTTTAGCGCGAGTAAAAGCATCAATTGTGCGTTGGCTAATTACACCCTCGTGCGAAACGATTGTGCCATCAAGATCTGTTGCAATTAACTTAGGTCTTTTATTCACACCAACTCAAATCGTTTTGTCCCTAAAAATGGCTGCAGGGCTGCTGGAATATTGACTGTTCCGTCCGCATTTTGATGGTTCTCAAGTATGGCAACAACCATGCGTGGGATTGCAACGAGAGTTCCATTTAATGTAGCAACTGCTTTTGTTGAATCTGCTTCTTTGAATCTGATATTTAGGCGACGAGCTTGAAACTCTGTGCAGTTAGAGGTGCTAGTTACTTCTCTATATGCATCTTGGGTAGGAATCCATGCTTCGATATCAAACTTACGATTAGCACTCGATCCTAAATCGCCAGAGGCAACATCAATAACGCGATAAGGAATCTCCATTGCATTAAGGAAGTCTTTTTCCCATTGTAAAAGGCGTTGATGTTCTTCCTTGGCCTGATCGGGATGGCAAAAAGAAAACATTTCAACTTTATCAAACTGGTGAACGCGAATAATTCCGCGCGTATCTTTTCCGTACGTTCCGGCCTCTCTGCGAAAACACGTTGAGTATCCGGCATAACGCATTGGTAATTTCTCTGCAGCAAGAACTTCATCCATGTGCATTGCAGCCAATGGAACTTCGGATGTTCCGACTAAATACACATCATCTTTTTCAAGATGGTAAACATTCTCTGCAGCTTGTCCTAAAAATCCAGTTCCGTCCATGGCTGCAGAGTTAACAAGTACTGGTGGAATTACTGGGGTGAAGCCAGCTTTATTGGCAGAAGCAATTGCATAGTTAACTAGTGCAAATTCGAGCATCGCACCTACGCCCGTTAGATAGTACGAACGAGATCCCGCCACTTTTGCCCCACGCTCAGTATCAATTGCACCAAGCAACTTACCAAGCTCTACGTGATCTTTTGGTTGAAAATCAAAAACTCTTGGTTTGCCAACGTGTTCTATAACGACAAAATCTTCTTCTTTGCCAATTGGTGCTTGTGGATCTAAAACATTAGAGATTGCCATGATCAGCGATTTTGCTTCTGACTCTGCGTGTGCTCGCTTTGCATCGGCCTCTTTAACTTTGGCAGCAAGAACCTTTGCGCTCTCAAGTAGCGCAGCTTTTTCATCACCTTTTGCAGAGGCTACTGATTTTGATAAAAGATTTTGTTCTGCCCTTAGAGTTTCAAATTGATCAAGAGTTGATTTACGTACTTCATCTGCTGCTAAAACTTTATCAACAATCGAATCATCTTCGCCGCGGGCCTTTTGAGATGCACGAACTACATCTGGGTTTTCGCGTAAAAACTTGATGTCGATCATTTACTTAACCTTTTCTCGTGGATACGAACCTAGGAATCGGATCTCTTCACAGATGGCGCGAAGGCTTTCTATTGCCTCCTTTACAGGGGCGTCAGTGATATGGCCTTCGGCATCAATAATGAAATGGTAATGGCCAAGCTCTAAACCAGTTGGACGTGACTGGATAAAAGTTAGATTGATATCCCTCTTTGCAAACTCAGTCAATATATCCAGCAATGCACCCGCATGGTCCATGCCAATAAATGCTGCGATCGAGGTCCTATCTAAGCCAGAGCTTTTTGGAACAGTTCCGGGTTTTGAAACCACAATAAACCGAGTAATGGCACCTGGGTTATCAGCAATGTTGTCTGCAATTACTCGCAATCCATAATGTGCTGCAGCAACGGGTGCTGCAATCGCTGCATCAAATTCACCGCGCGAAATTGCCTCTGCCGCGGCCGCTGTTGATGATGTTGAAATTAATTCTGCATCTGGATAATTGTTTGCTACCCATACACGGCACTGCGCTTCTGCGTGAGGGTGTGTTGCAATTCGATGAATATCTGTTGTGTCTTGCTTAATCATTAGTGCAAAAGAAACTGGCAATGTAACTTCACCAACAATAACTAAAGGCTCACCTGTAGCTAACTCGTCTAATGTTCTAGCAACTACACCTTCGATTGAATTCTCGATTGGCACTAGCGCAAAGTGTGCTTTACCTAACCGAACAGCATCTAACGCTGAAGTGACATTGGCATATGGAATAAGTGAATCATTTGAGGAAGTAATCTTTTTTAAAGCCGCCTCAGTAAAAGTCCCTTTGGGACCGAGATAGGCATATGTACTCACTTGCTAATGATACCCGAGTACGGACCTCGCATTTGCCGGATTATTTGTGATCACAACATCAACGCCATTGTCAGCGCAAAATCGCACATCCTTGGCATCGTCAACGGTCCAAACAAACAACTGCCGTGGATCCATCTTTAATGATGCGTTTTTCGTAAAATTCCTAAAAGTCGAGATGCTGGGCCCAATTGCAGAAGCTGAAGTAAATCTGCGCATTAATTTGGAATAGTTCTCATGTAGCAAGGCGACTGTCTTTTGTTCGGGGTTGATCATTCTTATCTTTTCGATCGCAAGCCAAGAAAACGACATAATATAAATCTCTTCTGTCAGTTTTTCTTGAGCAAGTAACTTCATGACTTCTTTTTCGACAGCATTTGCAGTGGGTACAGGATGTTTAGTTTCTATAGCTAACTCTTTTTTGGAATCTCTAGCCAAGATCAGCAGTTCTTCTAAACCAAGAGCCCCAGGGTGAGCTCTTTTAATCTCTTTAAAAGTTGTATCAGCGACTCTGGCTTTATTTCCTGCAAGACGAAGTAAATCTGGGTCATGCCATAAAACCATTTGATTGTCTTTAGTTAAACGAACGTCACATTCAAAGCCATCTGCACCTTCATCGATTGCTGCCTTATAAGCCAGCAAACTCATCTCAGGAAATTTAAGGGAAGATCCTCGATGCGCGTAAATCTTCACCTTTGAAGGTTACACCGTTAGGCTTATGTTCTATGAGCGCCAAATATTTTCAATCCTCTGCGCGCTCGGCCCTTGGATTAGTTCGACAGGGCAATGAAGACTCTGCGTATGTTTCTCCGCAGTTAATCGCAGTAGCCGATGGCATGGGTGGTCATGCCGCAGGAGAAGTTGCCTCAAAGATCGCCGTAAACGTATTGCACTCACTAGTTCCAACATTTAGTGCGCAAGATATCGATGAAGACTCGGTGGAAGATTTACTCATGCATTCATTACACAGCATTGATTATGAAATTGCTGCGATTACTGAAGAAGATATTGATAAGCGCGGAATGGGAACAACGTTAACCGCATTACTAATTAGAGATGAGCAAATTGCATTACTGCACGTTGGAGATTCACGATGTTATCGATTACGTTCCAACACTATTGAGCAGTTAAGTGTTGATCACAGCGTTGTACAAGAGTTATTAGATCAAGGAGCAATCACTGCTAAGGAAGCAATCGATCACCCGCAAAGATCTATGCTCACTCAAGCATTACGCGGAGACGGTACAACTACACCTGTATTACAAATTTATGAAGTTAAAAAGGGTGATCGTTACCTTCTCTGCTCCGATGGTTTGTCGGGAGTTTTGTCAGAAAAAGAGATCAAGATTGGTTTGAGTAAATCTGATAAAGATGAAGCTGTGAAGTTTTTAGTAGATGCAACATTACAAAATGGCGCACCAGATAACGTCAGTGTTGTTGTCGCCGATATTGGTGAAATAACCGATGAAAAAACAGAGTTTTTCGGAGCCGCCAGTGATAAATAAATTAATTGGTGACCGCTACAAGATTGGCGAAATGATCGGCACGGGCGGAATGGCCGATGTCTATATCGCCGATGACGTAAGGCTTTCTCGAAAAGTTGCTGTAAAAGTTTTGAGAAGTGATCTAGCTCGCGATCCAGCGTTTGTGGGGCGCTTTAGAAAAGAAGCATTCGCAGCCGCAAAATTAAATCATCCTGGAATCGTCGCTGTTTATGACTCTGGTGAAGAACCCGCACCTTACATAGTCATGGAATTAATCACGGGCCATACTTTGCGCGAACTTATTCATAAAGGGGAGCGCGTTCCATTAAAACGCGCAATTGAAATAGGTGAAGGAATTTTGGCCGCCCTTGAATACTCTCACCAAAGTGGAATAGTTCATCGAGATATAAAGCCTGCAAACATCATGATTACAGATCATGGCGATGTGAAGGTTATGGATTTTGGAATCGCTAGAGCACTTGCTGATCTTGGTGCAACATTAACGAGTACTTGGAATGTTGTTGGCACAGCTCAGTATCTATCTCCAGAACAAGCTTTGGGAGAAGTTGCAGACTTGCGAAGTGATATTTATTCGACGGGTTGTTTGTTGTATGAGGTTTTAACAGGACAACCTCCATTTACTGGTGAGACTCCTGTTGCAATTGCATATCAACACGTTTCTGGGGTTTTAATAGCACCTAGCAAAATTGTTCCTGATTTGCCTGCGGGTGTAGATACATTGTTGGCAGTTGCTTTAGCTAAGAATCCAGATGAGCGCTACCAATCAGCAGGCCTAATGCTCGATGATCTTTACAAGATAAAAACTGGATCGACGGTAACAACAAAAATTGCTAAGCCATCAATCTCTCGCCGCAAACTGATCCTTCGAGCAGCCAGTGTTGTAGCAGGAGTTGCAATCCTTTCTGCTGGGTTCTTATTAACTCGACCATCAGTGGATCCATCAGGTCTGCCACAACTTCCTAATGTTGTGGGTTTATCTCAGCAAGAGGCTGAAGTCTTATTAAAGGACTATGTATTAACAATTACACGCGCACCAGATGGCAGAATTCCAAAGGATAGAGTTGCAAGCCAGTTCCCATTAGCAACAACTCGTGTTCAAAAAGGCACCGGTGTTGTTTTAACTATTTCAAACGGTCCAGGTGATTCGATTGTTCCCATTGATCTTGTGGGTATGTCTTTGATTGATGCGCGAACAGCGTTAACTTCTGTTGGATTATTAGTTAGCGCTACTGAGGCTGTTCCATCAGATGAACCTCAAGGAACTGTTTTAAAGGTAACTCCAGAACCTGGTTCGACAATTACTGCCGGAACTGGAGTTATTCTGCAAATTGCTAGCGGTCAGGTCACTGTTCCATCATTAATTGGAATTGATGCACTGCAGGCAAAAACACTTTTAGTTCAGGCAGGTTTCTTGGTTAAAGAAGTAGAAGGCTACGATGCAAATCAGCCTTTAGGAATTGTTATTCGTCAAGCACCTGATGCTGGAGTTACACAGACAATTGGAAAGTCAGTAACGATAACAATTAACACTGCTCCGCGTTAAAAGGACTATTGATTTTAGTTTTTGCTTAAGTAAGTTGATTGAATTGTCTAGTTAGTTTATTTACTCGAACTAATAACTGGTGAAAGTCCTACTGCTTTTTCTTGTGCATTTTTATCTCCACAAATCTCTAACCAGTTAGCAAGCATTAGGTGCCCGTGTTCTGTTAAAACCGATTCTGGATGGAACTGAACACCTTGAATTGGAAGCGTTTTATGTTGCATGGACATAATCACGCCAGATTCTGTTGCTCCGGTAACTTCTAAAACTTCTGGCACAGAATCTTTTTCTACACATAAAGAGTGGTAGCGGGTAGCTGTAAATGGTGAAGGAAGATCATCCAATATGCCTTGTTGTTTATGAAACACTAAAGAGGTTTTTCCATGTAACAACTCTGGGGCTCGTGAAACTGTTGCGCCAAATGCAACTCCGATAGCTTGATGTCCAAGACAGACTCCAAACAACGGAATAGATTTTTCCGCGCAGTAATTAATCATTGCAACAGAAATTCCTGCTCGCTCTGGTGTTCCTGGGCCTGGGGAGATCAAGACTCCGTCGTAGGCAGATGCTTCTTCTACAGAAATAGCATCGTTTCGAACCACCGTGCAATCGGCTCCCAGTTGTTGTAAGTATTGAACCAAGTTAAATACAAAAGAATCGTAGTTATCAATGACCAGGATCTTTGTTGCGGCGGGGATAGTTTCTTCAGTGGTGGCCATAGGAGCATTCTCGCGCATGGTGTATCTTTCGTGTATGCCAAAATCGAAACTTCGTAAAAAAGTTGAAGAGCGTCGCGCCCATAACCAGGATGTAGCTGTTCACACCCCTACAGGACCGCTTGAAAGTCCGAAGTGGTTGGCCCCAACAATGGTCGGATTTTTCTTGGTCGGATTAGCATGGATCGTAACTTTTTACATTACTGAAACCCGCTACCCAGTACCTGGTGTTGGCGCATGGAACATGATCTTTGGTTTTGCTTTTATTGGTGTTGGTTTTTCACTAGCAACTCGCTGGCGCTAATTACACGGTTGTAATTCGATCCACATTGTGGGTAAAGCCTGTGGATAAGTTATCTCTTATTTAAAACTATCTGCGACGTCACATAGCCGCCAATGAGGCCGCCTAGGTGAGCTCGCCAATCAACTCCACCTAATGCAAATCCAAAAACAAAATTGAGACCAATAATCACAACGATTGATCTGATGTCAGCGCCAATGCGCTTTCCAACAACAATCATTGCTCCAAAGAGTCCAAAGACTGCTCCTGATGCACCAACTGATGCGCTGTAGATAGATGCGAAGTAGGCCGATGTAAGTGAGCCAGCAAGAAGTGAAGCAAAGAAAATAATCAGAAATTTATTCTTTCCGAATGATTCCTCGATGGGATTTCCGAGAACCAAAAGCGCATACATGTTAAAGCCTAAGTGCAAAAGACCACCGTGGGTAAGGGCCACCGTTAGTAATCGATACCACTGATTTGTAGCGATCAAGTAATCGATGTTTGGCAGAAAAAGCTGTTGTTGGATTGATGGGATTAAAAGCTGAACAAGATAAGCACCGCAAATTACTGCGATTAGTGAATAAGTTGCAGAGCGTTTAAGCGATGGAAACACTATTAATTGTGATGTCTTGAGCTGGCTTATCTTGAGGACCAGTCTTTGCTGTTCCAATAGCATCAACAACTGCTTGGCTAGCTGAATCCTTGACCTCACCAAAAATACTGTGTTTGCGGTTTAACCACGTTGTTGGTGCCACAGTTATAAAGAACTGTGAACCATTAGTTGCTGGGCCACTGTTGGCCATTGCAAGAATGTATGGGCGATCAAAAACTAATTCGCCATGAAACTCATCTTCAAATCGATAACCAGGTCCACCTGTACCGCGACCTAGTGGATCTCCGCCTTGAATCATGAAGCCATCAATGACGCGGTGAAAAATTGTTCCGTCGTAAAGTTTTGCAGTTGTCTTCTCACCGGTTCGTGGATCAGTCCACTCTTTTGCACCAGTTGCTAGTTCAACAAAGTTTGCAACAGTTTTTGGTGCGTGATTTGGGAACAACTCAATAACAATGTCACCAAGTGATGTATGAAGGGTTGCTGTTTTTACATTCTTTAAATCTGTCATGTGGAGACCAGGGGAATCGAACCCCTAACCTCTGCCTTGCAAAGGCAGCGCTCTACCAATTGAGCTAGGTCCCCGTGTTAGAACGGGTGGGCCCAGGTGGACTTGAACCACCGACCTCTTCCTTATCAGGGAAGCGCTCTAACCAGGCTGAGCTATGGGCCCGCAATAAAGATCTCTCTTAATTGCAGAAGTGCAAGGTTACCTTGAACTTCACAAAGACCCAAAATAGGAATCTACTCCTACGTTCGGATCTGGGCTTAACTCAGAATGCGAACCATACTAACTTTTCGGAGAAATCTCATCTTCCCCGTTTTTAGTCACTGAAAGCAGGCTTACTCCGTCATCTAGATTTACTAGACGCACACCCATCGAGTCGCGACCGGTCTGGCGCACCTCAGCAGCTGGGGTTCTCATTACGGTTCCGGCTGATGTAATTGCGAGAATCTCATCTTCATCTCGCAATACAAGAGCGCTAACTAATGATCCGCGGGAATTCTCGTCAATCTTTGCAGCTTTAATTCCAATACCGCCGCGACCTTGTAAGCGATATTCATCAATTGGTGTTTTCTTTCCATAACCGCCATCGGTTGCTGTAAATACAAATGAGTTTGTGGATTGTTCAGAATTTACTCGCGCCATTGTTAACAAGTTATCACCTGCGCGAAACTTCATTCCAATTACTCCGCTTGTGGACCTACCCATTGATCGAAGAGATTCGTCATCTGCTGTAAATCGCAATGACATAGCTTTTGTTGAGACTAACAACAACTCATCTCCTGAATTAACAAGTGATGCACTCACAACTTCATCTCCAGGTTTTAATGAGATTGCAATTAGTCCACCTGTTCGTGGTGAGTCATATTCAATCAAAGGTGTTTTCTTTATAAGTCCGTTGCGTGTTGCTAAAACCAAATAAGGTGAAATTGTGTAGTCCTTGATTGACAAGACTTGGGCAATTTTTTCTTCTGGTTTAAAGGCCATTAAGTTTGCAACGTGTTGGCCTCGTGCATCTCGTCCTGCATCTGGTAATTCGTGAACCTTCGCTCGATACACGCGACCTTGATTGGTAAAGAAAAGTAACCAATCGTGGGTAGATGCAACAAAGAAATGATCTACAACATCATCTTCCTTAAGTGCAGCACCCTTAACTCCACGGCCACCACGACGTTGTGATCTGTAAAGATCTGCCATTGTGCGTTTTGAGTAACCCCCGCGTGTAATTGTTACAACTACATCTTGGTCTGGGATTAAATCCTCTGCGCTGAAATCACCCTCACTTGCAACAATCTGTGTTCGTCGATCATCACCAAATTTTGCAACCAAATCAGTTAGTTCGCTCTTAACTATCTCTCTTTGTTTTTCAGGACTTACAAGAATCTTGTTGAGCTCAACAATATCTGCCATTAAACCGTCATATTCATCATTAATCTTTTGACGCTCTAGCGCTGCAATTCTTCGCAACTGCATATCCAAGATTGCATTGGCTTGAATCTCATCGACATCTAGTAATTTCATCAAACCTGTGCGGGCCTCTTCAGGTGTTGTAGATGCACGAATTAAAGCAATTACGGCATCTAGGGCATCTAGGGCCTTTAGATAACCCAGCAAAATATGTGCGCGCTTTTCTTTCTCTGCCAAACGGTATTTTGTTCGACGAACGATTACTTCAATCTGGTGTTCTATGTAATAACGAATAAATTCATCTAAGCGTAATGTGCGCGGTACACCATCTACTAATGCCAACATATTGGCACCAAATGTGTCCTGTAATTGAGTCTGCTTGTAAAGGTTATTAAGGATTACTTTTGGAATTGCAGCATTTTGTAAAACAATCACTAAGCGTTGGCCTAGGCGCTCATTTCCTTCATCTCGAACATCTGCAATTCCTTTTATTTTTCCATCTTTGACTAACTCTGCAATTTTCAAGGCAAGGTTGTCTGGATTAACTTGATAAGGCAGTTGGCTAATTACTAAACATGTTCGCTTATTGATCTCTTCAACTTCAACCACTGCTCGCATTGTGATCGATCCACGACCTGTTCGATAGGCCTCTTCGATTCCAGTGCGACCCACGATTAAACCTTTAGTCGGAAAATCTGGACCTTTAACGATTTTAATTAACTCGTTAAGCAACTCATCTTGTTTCATTTCTGGATGTTCTAGTGAATAGATAACGGCCTCGCCAATTTCACGAAGGTTGTGTGGAGGAATGTTTGTAGCCATTCCAACTGCGATACCTGCAGAACCATTAACTAATAAATTTGGAAGGCGACTTGGTAAAACGGTTGGCTCTTGTGAGCGTCCGTCGTAGTTTGGAACAAAATCAACCGTGTTTTCATCTATATCTCGCATCATCTCCATTGCAAGTGGAGAAAGGCGTGCTTCTGTATAACGCATAGCTGCTGCTGGATCGTTACCTGGAGAACCAAAGTTTCCGTTTCCATCAATAAGCATGTAACGAAGCGACCAGTGTTGAGCAAGGCGAACTACAACGTCATAGATTGAAGTATCGCCATGTGGGTGGTAATTACCCATAACATCACCAACAATGCGTGATGATTTATAAAATCCTTTATCTGGACGATACCCAGCGTCATACATTGCATACAAAACACGACGGTGTACTGGTTTTAAACCATCTCGAACATCTGGAAGTGCGCGGCCCACAATGACAGACATTGCATAATCAAGATAAGAGCGAGCCATCTCGACTTGAAGATCCACTGTTTCGATCTTGTCGAAATTCTCTAGATTGTTTGGGTTTAAATCATCCATTAGATATCCAAGAACCTAACGTCTTTTGCGTTGCGTTGAATAAACGCACGTCGTTTTTCTACATCTTCACCCATAAGTACTGAGAACAAATCATCCGCAGCTGCCGCATCATCTAAAGTGACGCGAATCAAAACACGGTGTTCTGGATCCATTGTTGTATCCCACAACTCTTTTGCTGGCATTTCCCCTAAACCTTTAAATCGTTGAATACCATCATCTTTTGGTAGACGTTTTCCTGCTGCAACACCAATCTCTATCATTCCGTCGCGTTCGCGATCGCTAAATGCATATTCAACAGGCTCTTTTCCACCCCACTTGAGTTTATACAGTGGTGGTTGAGCGAAATAAACATAACCTTGTTCAATTAATGGACGCATAAAACGGAAAAGTAAAGTTAGTAAGAGTGTACGAATGTGCTGTCCGTCAACGTCAGCATCTGCCATCAAAATAATCTTGTGGTATCGAAGTTTTGAAATATCAAAATCATCATGCACGCCTGTGCCTAACGCCGTAATTAAGGCCTGTACTTCGTTGTTTTGAAGAACGCGATCAATGCGTGCTTTTTCAACATTTAATATCTTTCCGCGAATAGGAAGTACTGCTTGGTTGCGTGAATCTCTGCCGCCTTTTGTTGATCCACCTGCAGAGTCTCCCTCAACAATATAAAGCTCACATTTAACAGGGTCGGTCCATTGGCAATCAGCTAACTTGCCTGGCATCCCACGGCCTTCTAGTAAACCTTTTCTATTTCTACTTAAGTCGCGTGCTTTGCGCGCTGCAACACGTGCAGCTGCTGCATCAATACTTTTTCGGACAATCTCTTTACCTTCAACTGGGTTTTGTTCAAACCAAGAAGTCAACTCTTCATTAACAATTTTTTGAGTGAAAGTCTTAGCTTCAGAGTTACCCAGTTTTGTTTTTGTTTGGCCTTCAAATTGAGGCTCGGCCAATTTGATTGAAACAATAGCTGTTAATCCTTCACGGACGTCATCACCTGTTAAGCGGTCTTCCTTTTTCTTAATAAATCCCTGTTCTTCGCCAAACTTGTTTACTACCGACGTTAAAGCTGTGCGGAAACCTTCTTCGTGTGATCCACCTTCGTGTGTGTGAATCGTGTTAGCAAATGTATATACGGACTCAGAAAACCCTTCATTCCATTGCATTGAGACTTCGAGTGAGATTTTGTTTTTCTTATCTTCTGAAGCAAAAGCAATAATCGACTTGTGTGTTTCACCACGAGTAGAGTTGAGGTGTTTCACAAAATCTGTAATTCCACCTTCGTATTGGTAGCGAACTGTTAACTGTTCACCTTTCTCATCGACGTGACCTTGTCGCATATCAGTAAGGGTTAAAATCAAACCTTTGTTGAGAAATGCCATTTCGCGAAAACGTGTAGAAAGAACCTCGAAAGAAAAATCTGTTGTTTCAAATATTTCTTTTGAAGGCCAAAATTGCACTGTGGTTCCAGAAGATTTAGAGGCATCACCTTTTCGAACTGGAGCCACTGGTACTCCAAGTTTGTACTCTTGGTACCAAAAATTTCCATCGCGTTGAACAATTACTGAGAGATCTGTGCTGAGTGCGTTTACAACTGAGATTCCAACACCGTGTAATCCACCAGATACTGAATAACCACCGTCGCCGAATTTTCCACCAGCGTGTAAAACTGTAAGTACAACCTCTAACGCTGGTTTTTTTTCAACTGGGTGAATATCAACTGGAATTCCGCGGCCGTTATCAATTACCTCAACGCCGCCATCAGCTAAAAGTGTGACGTTAATTTCGGTGCAATGGCCAGCCAACGCTTCATCAACTGAGTTATCAACTACTTCATAGACAAGGTGGTGTAGTCCACGTTCGCCAGTGGAACCGATATACATTCCGGGGCGTTTTCTAACCGCCTCTAAACCTTCTAGAACGGTGATGTTGCTGGCGTTATAGGAGTTCTCGGCCACGAGGCTCCTTTCCTGGAAAAACGCTCAAATCGCCTTTGGTGGGTTTTAGAGAGGATTGACCTCTCGGAATGGGTTTATCTTAGTCGGAAAACAAGCCAATAAATACTCAAGAAAAGCCCTGTGGGTGGTCATAGCCCGGTTTTGAGCCTGTATTTGAGAAGTTGGGGTCGGCAAACACCTGAAACCCACTTTAAATCCTGAAAGGTGGCTATTTTTTAGCCGTAAGTGTCTCTTGGGCCTCTGGCATTACGGATTGTTCTGATTCCTTTTTTCCACGACGGCCCATAGTGTCCGTGTGGGCCAATGAAAATAATTTTTTCAATTAAAACACCAGTGGCATCTTTTTGAATCATTGTTAAAAGGTCGTTAGACATTAACTGTAATTGTGTAGCCCACGATGTTGAGGAACTTTGGATAGTTAATGTTCCATCCAAGATTGAAATTGGGGTTGCGTGTTGAGCAATTTCCTCCCCAACAATTTTTTTCCAATGAACAAAAAGGTTTCCTTCAGCTAAACCTGAATCCCACTCACGATCAGATATCAAGTTCGATAAAACACCACTAATTAACTCTGGGTCGCCAGCTTTTCCTGTTTGTGTTGACGGTACAGAAGAGTGCAAGGAATTTGTTTTGTTTGCTTTTTTCACAGCTGTGTTTTTAAATGTTTTAAAGAGATCAAGGGCTAAATCTCGTTTATTCATTTTGTCTTCCATGATTAGCCTTTACTTTTCTTAACTACACCCGTGCTCACATAAAATTTTTGTGTAAGTAATTCCTTTGGTAAGTCACTTTCAACTGCTGCGGTAATGATTGTTTGTTCTGCTAACTTCGTTGCAGACATTAGTTGCAACCTGCGGGAGGTGTCTAGTTCAGCAAAAACATCATCTAAAATTAAAATTGGTGAGGCGCCTTCTGATTTTAAAAGGTTAAATGAACCTATTCGAAGCGAGATCGCCATAGACCAAGATTCGCCGTGACTGGCGTAACCTTTTGCAGGAAAGTCTCCAATTTGTAAATGTAAGTCATCGCGGTGTGGGCCAATTAAGGAGACGCCGCGTTCGATTTCTTGGTATGCAACCTCTTCCAACTGTTGAGTTAAAACTTGCTCGTTGTGTGTGGCGTTATTTGAAACACCTTCGGAACTGCATTTGTAAGATATTGAAGCGGGTTTTACTTCATTTAAATTTTTATAATTTTGAGCCACCCATGGGTTTAATGCCTCTACAAGAGCAATTCTTTCAGCGGTTAATTCTGCTCCCAATTTGATAAGGTGTTCGTTCCACGGAGCAAGTGCCGCTGCAGATGTTTTAGTTTTAAGTAGTGCGTTTCGCTGTTTTACCACCCGTTCATATTCTGCGATAACACCTGCCAGGCGTGGGGTTCTAGTGACAAGTAGGCGGTCTAAGAAGTCTCTTCTTGTTCCGGGTTCTGCCCTTACTAGATCTAAATCCTCTGGCGAGAAATAAACAATTTGAATCGCTCCGAGAATTTCTCGTTGGCTACGGGTTGGGTTGCCGTTAATTCGCGCGCGGTTGGCTTTAGTTGCGTTAATCTCTAAATCCACATTAAGAGTTCGGTCATCTCTTTGGACTTCAGCTCTGATAATCGCTTGTTGGTTGCCAAGATTAATTAGTGGGGTGTTGTTTGAAACACGGTGTGAAGAAAGAAATGCTAGGTAGATAAGCGATTCAGCAATGTTGGTTTTTCCCGAACCGTTATCACCAATGAAGGTTGTTACGCCAGGGGTGAACTCAATTTCTAACGCGTTATACGAGCGGAAGTTGGTTAACGCCAACTTGTTTATTCGCATTTATTTTCCGTTGTGAAAATTTAAGAGGCGTAGCGCATTGGCATCAGAAGGTAGCGGTAGTTTTCAATTAGCGCTCCATTTTTATCGTCTTTACCCATAAGGATTGCTGGTTTGTTTGAACCTGTAAATGAGATTTGAACAAATTTAGTTCCTACTGCAGTTAAACCATCGGCTAAAAATGTTGGGTTAAAGGCAATTGACATTGGTTCTCCTGTGAGCAAGATATCTATTGTTTCTGTTGCTTGAGCTTCTTCCCCCGCTCCTGCTTCAAGGGATAGAACGTTGTTATTAAAGTCAAGACGTAAGGGAACTGTTTTATCGGTAACTAAAGCAACTCTTCTAACTGAATCTAAAAGTGTGGCAACTTCAACCAAAGCAGTGGTTGTTATCTCTTGTGGGAGTAAATGTCGGTATGGGGGGAATGTTCCATCTAGCATTCTTGAAGTCATTGTTTTTCCATCACCTGCAAAACCTGTTAGGCGGTCGTTGCTTGTTGCTGGGGCAAAAGAGAGTGAAACTTCTTTAGATCCAGTAAGTGATTTCGCAGCATCTGCAATTGTGCGAGCGCGTAGTAATGCTGTTGTTGATGTGTTGGGCGCAGTTGGTTGCCATTGGATTTCGCGAACTGCTAATCGGTATCTATCAGTAGCTGCAAAGGTGACTGTTTCTTCGTTAATTTCTACGTGCACTCCAGTTAAAGTTGGTAGAGAATCATCGCGTCCAGCTGCAACTGCAACTTGGGCAACCGCTGTTGCAAAAACATCACTTGCAATTACTCCTGTTGTATCAGGAAGTACAGGAAGGTTTGGGTATTCATCTACAGATAAAGTGGGAAGTGTGAATTTTGAACTGCCGCTAGTTACTAACACTCGAGATCCTTCAAGTGTGAAGGTAATAGGTTTATTAGGAAGCGAGCGAGAAATTTCCGCTAGTAGTTTTCCAGGGACTAAAACTTTACCCGGGGTTTTAATCTCTGCGGGGAAATTAGCTTTACTTGCTGTTTCTAAATCTGAAGCTGATAAGAAAACCTCATTGTTGGTCGCGTCAATAACTATTCCAAGCAGTTCTGTTTTTATTGGGCGGGTAGATAAAGAACGAGAAACCCAATTAACCCCATCGGTTAACGCTGCTTGCTCAACTATAAATTTCATCTCTATCCTCTAATCTTTTGAAGTGTGGAAAAGTTATTCGTGTAACTAGATCTATGTATATATAGGTAGTCGTAGTAACTAGAGAGTTTTTCTGTGGGTAAGAACCAAAACCCCTGCTCACAACGGCGTTTTACGTTGTATAAACTGTGTACAACCTTCAAGGTAAAGGTTGAAAACAAGAAAAAAACTTGCGGTTTCATAATGATCCCCTTACCCCTTCTCTAAATAAACCGAGGTTATCCACGGTATCGGCATACTTCTCCACAGTTATCCACACCTTTTCCCCAACTGGGGGTAAAGAGTGGCAATGCAGACATTTCGTACAATTACGACTATCTGACCTGCTGTTTGATTCTGGTGGTGAGCTCGTTGACCTGGTTGTAGATCGAACGACGCTCAGCCATTAGTTGACGGATTTTTCTATCGGCGTGCATGACTGTTGTGTGGTCACGCCCACCAAATGTTTGCCCAATCTTTGGCAAGGAAAGATCGGTTAGTTCGCGGCATAAATACATTGCAATCTGGCGAGCATTTACTAATACTCGAGAACGAGACGTTCCACAAAGATCATCAATTGTTAAACTGAAATAGGCAGCTGTTTGAGCCATGATCGTTGCACCTGTTATCTCAGGGTTTGTTTCATTAGGGATTAAATCCTTCAACACAATTTCAGCTAGAGATAAATCAACACCTTGTCGGTTTAGTGAAGCAAAAGCTGTAACGCGAATCAAAGCTCCTTCTAGTTCGCGGATGTTTGTTGAAATCTTGCTAGCAATATATTCAAGAACATCGTCAGGTGCATTTAACTTATCTTGAGCAGCTTTTTTACGAAGGATCGCAATACGAGTCTCTAGCTCCGGCGGTTGGATATCTGTAATCAAACCCCACTCAAAACGAGAGCGCAAACGATCTTCCAAAGTTGTTAACTGTTTTGGAGGGCGATCACTAGAGATAACAATCTGCTTGTTTGCATTATACAAAGTATTAAATGTGTGGAAAAACTCTTCCTGGGTACGCTCTTTATTTTCCAAGAACTGAATGTCATCAACAAGCAAGATATCTAAATCTCTATAACGGCGCTGAAAAGCCGAGGCTTTATCGTCTCGAATTGAGTTAATAAAGTCATTTGTGAACTCTTCTGAAGAAACATACTTAACTCGCACATTTCCATACAATTCTTGAGCGTATGCACCAATGGCGTGAAGTAAGTGAGTTTTACCTAAACCCGATTCACCATAAATAAACAAAGGGTTGTAAGCCTTAGCAGGAGCTTCAGCAACAGCAACCGCAGCAGCATGTGCAAAACGATTTGAAGCACCAATAACAAATGTCTCAAAAATATATCGAGGATTCAAAGTTGATGTATCAGCTGTTTTTGAAACAGGAACATCATCGCGGCCTGTGCCAGATTTAGGAGTTACAAACTCAACCTCAACATCTGTCTGGGTGGGCGCAATAACCTCTAACGTCTCATCGACAGTTACAGCAATATTTGTTTTTTCACCCAATTCAGTTGTTAGCACGTCGCTAACAACCGAGCGCAATCGACTTTCGAGAACATCCTTTGCGAAAAGATTAGGAGCAGCGACCAATAAAGTGATTTGGTCATCGTTATGAAGAAGACCCAAAGGTTTTGTCAGTTGTAAAAATGCTTTGTGTTGGGGGGCGTCGGTGGCAACCACCTCAATTACCCGACCCCAAAGGGCGGTCAACTCAACCTCTGTACCCTTTGAAACGATCACGTAAGCCCCTTTTCGTTATCCACATAGTTATCCACAGCCTGTGGTCTAAACCCCAGGTTGAGCCCTCTAAAACCCTCCAAAAACCAATTTCCTGTGGAGGGGGAGTGAAAAGTAGAGCGCTTTGCCAAAAAAAGCAACTGGTTATCCACATTATCAAACACGCTCACAACCCAAAAGCTCCATTTGACCGGCTTATCCCCAGACCTCTACCGTTGCTTCCTCGCTTCCCCCGTATTTCTGGCCCGCAGTAGAAGTTCATTATTAGGAGTTTTAAATGACTAAACGCACCTTCCAACCAAACACGCGCCGCCGTGCCAAGAAGCATGGTTTCCGTGCTCGTATGGCTACACGCGCAGGCCGCGCAATCCTTTCTGCTCGTCGTGGCAAAGGCCGCGAAAAGCTTTCTGCATAAAGATTTAAAAAGATATCCGTGCTTGCAAAAACTGCACGACTAACCGAAAGTGGCGATTTCGCCCGAGCAACAAAAAGTGGCCTTCGATATTCAACGGCTAATTTTGTCGGTTATTTGTATCTAACTGGGTTAAACCAACCTGCTCGTGCAGGGTTGATCCTTAGTAAAGCCGTTGGTGGCTCTGTCACGCGCCATCGAATCGCTCGGCAAATCCGTCACACACTTCAAGAGGTGTACACACAACTTCCAGAAGGAAGCCTCTTTGTAGTTAGAGCTTTAAAAAACCCTCAAAAAATCAAAACTAGTACTTCACCCAATAATCAAAACACACAACAAATTGATGTCTCTGGTGAGATTAAGAAAATAGTCAGCCAAACAATCAAGAAAGTTGTTGCAGGGGCCGAACAAAAATGAGAACCCTTTTAACAACACCCATCAAGATCTACCAAAAATGGATCTCGCCAATGTTTGGGCCGCGTTGTAAGTACTACCCGTCATGTTCTTTATATGCAGTAACTGCAATCGAAAACTATGGCGTAAAAGGAGTTGGAATGTCCCTCTGGCGCCTGGTGCGGTGTAATCCATGGTCACACGGGGGTGTGGATTATGTGCCCGTAAATTCAAAGAAAGCAAAAATGCACAACAGAGAAAATAACAAAGTTATAGAGAATGAAATCGAGAAGAAAGAAAAGGTAACAGTAAATGGATAGCATCCTAAAACCCTTATATATAGCGGTTTCCTGGGTTATTATAAAAATCCACGACCTTCTCTCTCCGATTTTCGGATCAAGCAGTGGAGTGACTTGGTCACTATCAATTATCGGCCTCGTAATTATCATCCGTATTATTTTGATTCCACTTTTCGTAAAACAGATCAAGAGCCAACGAGCATTAACAGCCCTTCAACCTCATATGAAGGAGATTCAAAAGAAATACAAGGACGATCGCCAAAAACAATCTGAAGAGATGATGAAGCTTTACAAGGAGCATAAAACAAATCCCCTTGCATCATGTTTTCCAATTCTGGCTCAAGCCCCAATTTTCTTTGCTTTATTTACAGTGTTGAATGGAATTGGTAAAAACCCTCCAGTGCGACACGGTGTCTTTACTCAGGAAGATGTTGTAAATGCTGCCCAAGCTAAATTCTTTGGCGCTCCAATTTCGCAAACTTTTCTAAGTTCAGACATCACAACAGTAAAATTTGTAACTATTCTTTTGATTGCTTTCATGTCTTTAACAACTTTCACTACTCAACGTCAGTTGATGACTAAAGGCATGCCAAAGATGGATTCATCTAACAATATGATGTTGCAACAGCAAAAAATTATGTTGTACGCATTCCCTGTTATTTTTGCTATTACCGGAGTTAACTTCCCAATCGGTGTTTTGATCTACTGGTCAACAACAAACCTTTGGACATGGGGACAACAGTTTTATGTCATTAAGAGAAATCCAACACCAGGTTCACCGGCTTATGAAGAGTTACACAAAAAACGAAACAAGAAGAGCGGAATTGTTGAAGAGGCCACCGGAGATGTTCAAATAGAAGATGAAAACAAAGGCCAACGCCAACAACCAAAAAATAATAAAAATAAAAAGAAGAAAAAGAAGTAATTAAAGGACTAGGAAAACTCGAGACCAAAAGGATTAACCAAAAAAGAGTAGAAAGTTGAATCAAGGAGCAGAGCTTCTTAATTCAGACAATTAGTATTAATTCACCTCAAACCCGACAAAGGGGGCACGATGCCTAAGAAAAAAGCTGTAGATGTTGTTGATGAGAACTCGGCACAAGAGAGCGTTTCAACTACAAAGAAAGCCACATCAAAAACTAGTAAAAAAGCCGACCCAACTGACTCTGTAAAGGACAGCGACCTAAAAACTCCAAAGACAGCTGCCAAACTAGAGGAAGAGGGCGATATTGCTGCCGACTACCTAGAGGCCTTGCTAGACATTGCCGATCTTGATGGAGATATTGATATCGACGTTGAAAACGGTCGAGCATCCCTGGCAATTGTTGGAGGAAAGCTCAACCACTTGGTAGGCCGCGAAGGAGAGGTTTTGGATTCAATCCAGGAGCTAACCCGCTTAGCTGTACAGACCTCTACAGGAGATCGCAGCCGACTTATGTTGGACATCGACAACTTCCGAGCCAATCGCAAAAAAGAGCTAACCGCCCTAGCCAAAGAGATGGCAGAAGAGGCAAAAACCACTGGCGGATCAATCAAACTCAAGCCAATGAACGCCTTTGAGCGCAAGATTATTCACGACACCATTCAAGACCTAGGGCTAACCAGCGAATCAGACGGAGAAGACCCAAACCGATTCGTCGTTATTTACCCTGCTTAAATCAACCTAAATCAACCTAGGTAATTGGAGTCGAGCCCTTTGGAAACCAACTCAGGGGAGATCCCTGGAGCTGTTTCACGTGAAACCCTAATCTCCCGATATTTCCCAAAAGACCAGCGCATCCGCACCTACGCCCAATTCCTGGAAACTCAAGGGATTGAGCGTGGTTTGATCGGCCCTCGCGAGGCCGACCGCATCTGGGAACGCCACATATTCAACTGCCTGCCTGTAACCACGCTCTTTTCTGAAGGTGCCACAGTCTTTGATATTGGCTCAGGGGCAGGCCTTCCAGGCATCGTGATAGCTCTTGCCAGACCTGATTTAAAAGTTGTACTAATCGAGCCACTTGAGCGCCGAGTTGAGTTCCTCCAAGAGGCAGTGGCAGCGCTTTCGGAGATAGAAGGGGAAGCCCCACTTCAAATACAGGTTATTCGTGGGCGGGCCCAAGATGTGAAAACCACTGCCGACTATGTGACAGCCCGAGCGGTAGCCCCTTTGGAAAAACTCAAAAAAATCACCTGGCACCTGTTAAAGGTTAACGGCTCACTGCTTGCTATGAAGGGCGAAAAAGCCCAAGAAGAGATGCTGACGGTGCCAAAATCCACCCTTCATGAGGTCAATCTTGAGGGAATCGAGCTTGGGCGCATAGTTGAGGTCAAAAAAGGTGCTTAACTACCCGCGTGGATGATTCACGTGAAACAAAGAAGGTCGTCGGTACACGTCGACTAAAAGAGCCTATGCCAAAACCGGCGGCCCTTCGAATCTTGACTGTCGCCAACCAAAAAGGCGGAGTTGGCAAAACAACCACCACAGTCAACCTTGCTGCCGCACTTTCCATGGGTGGTTTAAATGTTGTTGTTATCGATCTTGATCCACAAGGAAACGCATCCACCGCACTTGGTGTTGAACACATTGATAATCCAGGAATTTATGAAGTTTTAATGGGGCAATCCAGCATCTCTCAAGTAGCTCAGAAAGTCTCAGGCTTTCCATCTCTGGAATGTGTCTCTTCAAATACATCACTTGCACAAGCAGAAATCGAACTTGTACCAATGGTTGCTAGAGAGATGAGATTAAAGGAAGCAATCGAAACCTTAATTGCAGATCGCGCAGCTCAATCACAAAGTATTGATTACATCTTTATTGATTGCCCACCATCGTTAGGGCTATTAACAATTAATGCATTTACTGCCGCAAAAGAAGTTTTAATTCCTATTCAATGCGAGTACTACTCACTAGAAGGTCTTTCACAACTTCTAAAAACTTTTGATCTTGTTAAGAAAAGACTTAACCCAAATTTGAAATTATCAACATTTGTACTAACTATGTATAACAACACCAATCTTGCAAATGATGTTGCAAATGAAATCCGCAAATACTATCCAAATGAATTGATTGATACACCAATTCCTCGCACTGTAAGAGTTTCGGAAGCACCAGGATTTAAACAAACCGTCATGACATACGACCCACTTTCCCCAGGTGCGATTGCATATATGTCGGTAGCTCGTGAGTTAGCAGAACGAGGTAAACCTTTTGATTCCAATGTTGTATCAATTAATTACAAACACGAAGGTGAGATTGCGTAATGGCACGACGTGGTGGTCTTGGAACAAATCTTGATGCTCTCATTCCAACTTCATTAACTGTTGAAGGAAAAGAAGTTGGACAACAAAATGAAGTAGACATCGCATCTATCTCACCTAACCCAAGACAACCAAGAACACATTTTGATCCTGTAGCACTTGATGAATTAATTGCATCCATCAAAGAAATTGGAATCTTGCAACCACCTGTTGTTAGACAAGTTAAACCAGGTGCATATGAATTAATTATGGGAGAGCGACGCTTCCGTGCTGCAAAAGCTGCAGGGCTAAAAACTATTCCTGTAATTATCCGCCAAACTCCCGACAATGAATTACTACGCGAAGCTCTCATAGAAAATATTCACCGAAGTCAACTTAACGCTCTTGAAGAAGCGGCGGCATATTCACAATTGCTAACCGACTTTAACTGCACACATGATGAGCTAGCAATCAAACTTGGTCGTTCACGTCCACTGATCTCAAACACGATTCGGTTAATGAACTTACCAACATCAGTTCAACAAAAGCTAGTCAACGGAGAAATTTCTGCAGGCCATGCTCGTGCATTGTTGGGATTAGATAGTGCATCTGCAATTGAAAAACTAGCAAATCGGATTACAACCGAAGGTCTATCGGTGCGCGCGACAGAACAAATCATCGCCGAGGGTTCACCTTCAAAAGCTGGTACAAAGAAGCCAAAATCAACTAAATCTAGCTCGGCCGAACTACAGGAGATCGCAGAGAGCATTGGTGATGTTTTAGATACTAGAGTCACTATTCAAGGCAGCGTAAAAAAAGGAACAATTGTTATTGAGTTTGCAGGAGCAGATGACTTTAAGCGAATTACTAAAGCTTTAAAAAGTTAACCTTTTAACTCTTTACCACCAAGTTTTGCCATCTCTTGTTTGATGACTCCGCCTAATGCTTTAACACCTTCTCGAATTCGTTCTGGAGTTGGATAGCAATAGGCCAAACGTAAAGACCAAGAACCAAAACCATCGGCGTAAAAGGCTGTCCCTGGAACATAAGCAACTTTGGCAACAATGGCCTTAGGCATTAAAGCTTTTGTATCGATTCCGTTAGGCAAAGTAACCCACACATAAAAACCGCCACCTGGTTTTGTCCACTTAGCGGTTGCAGGGAAGTATTCATCGAGAGACTCCAACATCACATCGCGACGGACTTTATAAAGATCGCAAAAAGATGCGATTTGGTCACGCCATGGCTGATTAGCCAAATAGTTTGAGATTGTTAACTGCGTGAAATTAGAAGGACACAAAATAGATGACTCACTTGCAATCACCATTTTTTCCTTAAGTGAAGGCGGCATTAACGCCCAACCCACTCGCAATCCAGGAGCAATTGTCTTAGAGAAAGATCCCAGATAAATAACATTCTCTGAATCCTCTGCGCGCATTGCATTTGGAGATGGTTGATCAAATCCCAGCAATCCATAGGGATTATCTTCAACAACGAAAATTCCAGCATCGCGGCAAATATTTAAAATCTCTGTACGACGTGAGGATGGAAGCAAAACCCCACTTGGGTTTTGATAATTAGGAATTGTGTATAAAAACTTAATCTTTCGCCCAGCTGCTCTAACAGTTTTGATGGCATCAACCAAGGCCGAAGGAACCAAACCATTGTCATCTGTTTCAACGTGAACAACAGAAGCTTCGTACTGATGAAATGTTCCTAGCGCGCCAACATAAGAAGGTGCTTCGGCAAGTACGACATCTTGTGGATCTAAAAAGATTCGAGAGATCAAATCTAAAGCTTGTTGCGAACCTGTTGTTACTAAAACATCATCAGGGTTTGCGCGGATTCCTTCCAGCGCCATAACTTCACAGATCTGTTCACGGAGTTTGGGATGACCTTGGCCATTTCCGTACTGCAACGCTTCTTGTCCGTTGTCGCGAATCAAACTTTGAACAACATCGGCCATCATGTCCATTGGTAGTGCAGAAAGATTTGGCATTCCACCAGCTAGAGAGACAATCTCAGGTCGAGATGCAACGGCAAAAAGTGAGCGGATCTCACTTGGCTTCATATGGGCCGCACGGCTTGCATAGCGCTGCTCCAGGTTTTGAGGCGCGCCCGTTGAAAAGCGTTGCGTTATCTCGGACATCCTCTAAGTCTGCCACACCAACAGGCCAACTTGGATCTGTATTAGCGGCGAATACCCGCGTTACGAAGGTCTGAAATCTTTAACGTTCCAGTCTTTGCATCATCCTCGGCAGCTAAATAAAGCCGCTGTATCGCAATTACTAAGGCTTCGGCCACAGTATCTCGAAACTCTGGGCGCGATAACCGATCCAAATCGCCGGCATTGCTGGCATAACCTAAATCAATTCGAACAGTTGGCGCTGTTGTTAACCGAAGTAAATCCCACGTCTTTGCATGTGTTCGACAGTTTGTTAGATCGGTACGAGCGCAGATTTCGCGTTGAACCAAAGAGGCAAAGCGCTCGCCAACAATGGAGTGAACACCATGAGCATCGCTGCCATAAAAATATGTTGCGGCGCCATGTGCTTTTTCATTGGGGTATGAATCAGTATTTAAGGAAATCATTAAATCTGCATTGCTTCGATTACTAAAATCAATTCTCTCTGGCTCTGCAGGTGAGTTATTAACACCTCTGGTTAAAAACACAGAGGCACCAAGTGCCAATAGACGCCCTTCAGTTCGAACAGCAACATCATAGATAAGCGGATCATCTGCCTGTGGATCTAAGACAATAACTTTATTTGCTAAAGCAGGACCACGAAGTTGTTGAGTTGCATTTTGTCGAAGCGTCGAAGGGGTTCCTCCAGAGACAACTCGAGTTAAACGAATTAACGCAATCATTGTTGCCGGACCACACTTACCATCAACAGTTTCACCGACTGATTTTTGAAAATCTTTAACCGCGGCTTCTGTGCAATTACCAAAAATTCCATCAACACGTCCGCAATCAAAACCCATCTCCGTTAAACGTGCCTGCAATGCTGCAACATCATCACCGCGCATTAATGGAGCGGCTTGCACATACAAAGATCTATCTCCCAGTTTCCAGCGGGCCTCTTCCATTGCGCGAGCTGTTACCTCATCAACAAAGCCCGTGACATCTAAACCACGGGCTTGTTGAAAGGAGCGAATCTGAGATTCGTTTAAATCAGACATCAAATTAAGCGATAAAGCTTTCTAGTTCCTTCAAGATTGCAGGCTTTGGCTTTGCACCAACGATTGTCTTTACAACCTCGCCATTAACAAAAACATTCATTGTAGGAATAGATGTAATTCCATACTTCAATGCAATTGCTGACTCTTCATCTGTATTTAACTTTACAATTTTAATTTTAGAACCGTATTCATTTGAAATATCTTCAAGAATCGGACCAACCGCGCGGCATGGTCCACACCACTCTGCCCAAAAATCTACCAATACAGGTGTGCTGCTCTTTAATACCTCTGCATCAAAATTAGCTGTTGTTACTGCACTTGTTGCCATGTCGATCTCCTTCGATTTCTAATTACCAACTCTTCACACCCTGTGAAATCTCTTTTTAAACCTTGTTTTTAATTGGGCTTCTTGTCGAAACTCTACTAGTGAGCCAAGAACTTCTCAGCATCTAATGCTGCGGCGCAACCAGAACCAGCCGCAGTAATAGCTTGTCGATAGGTGTGATCTACCAGGTCACCGCATGCAAATACACCCTTTTGATTAGTGCGAGTTGATCGGCCTTCTGGCACCACATAGCCCTCTGCATCTAAATTAATCTGCCCAACAATTAATTCACTGCGCGGGATATGTCCGATAGCAACAAACAAACCAGTAAATGCACTTTCACTGACAGTTCCATCAACAGTATTGCGCAGCATTAAACCTTCAACTTTATCTGTGCCAAGAACATCGATTACTTCCGTGTTCCATAAAAATTCTATTTTAGGATTTGCCTTCGCACGATCTGCCATGATTTTTGATGCGCGCAGTGAGTCTCGACGGTGAATCAAAACAACCTTTTCTGCAAAACGAGTTAAGAATGTTGCCTCTTCTACGGCGCTATCTCCGCCACCGACAACTGCAATTGTTTGTCCCTTAAAAAAGAAACCATCACAAGTTGCACACCAAGAAACTCCGCGTCCTGATAAACGCTTTTCATTCTCTAAACCAATTTCGCGGTAAGCACTTCCAGTAGCAAGAATTACCGCCTTTGCTTTCACTGTGTTTCCAGATCCATCTTTAAGAATCTTGATCTCACCAGTTAAATCCATCTCGACAATATCATCGGTAATTAATTCAGTTCCAAAGCGTTTAGCTTGCTTGCGCATATTGTCCATAAGATCAGGACCCATCACACCATCTGTGAATCCAGGAAAATTTTCTACCTCAGTAGTGTTCATGAGTGCGCCGCCTGCTGTGACAGAGCCTTCATACATCAATGGTTCTAACTGCGCACGTGATGCATAAATTGCAGCTGTGTAACCTGCAGGGCCAGAGCCAACAATTACTACGTTTCTTACATCACTCACACTAACTCCCTAAATCGCACCCGTGTTTTTACAACCCGAAATCTAACCTGTTTATTCCAGACTTTCTTATTCCTGACCTGCCTTGCGCCTTGTAATAGAACTGCCCAAATGCCGGATCATTGAGATCTCCTGCACTCCAACAGCCTTGCTCGCATAAATAAAGCCAATAAATGCCACGACCATTACTACTAACAACTGACCTGCGCGTTGAAGTGGAGTTAACTCAATGTCAGACCATGAGATGTATTCAACAATGGCAAACAACGGCAACATGACAAGAAAAGATGCAACAAACAAGCGCAGATGTTGGCCGGCAAACTCACGCAACTTCAAAGGCCCAATATGTTTTTTAAGAAGTGCCAAAGTGACCCAAAGGCCAACAAGATAACTAATTGAAAAAGCTACTCCAAGGCCAACTGTTACCCACTGATTATCCAAGAAATACAAGAAAAAGTAGGAAAGTCCAACAGAGACAAGGTTAATGATGAAAATCGAAACTACTTGAGTCTTTGTGTCTTCGAAAGCGTTGAAGCCGCGAATCAAAATCAAATTTATCGAAAATGCCACTAGTCCAAAACTTAAAGCAGATAAAACATATCCAATGTAACGAGCATCGGCTATCGGAATACCCATAAAGATAACTTCTGTAATTAAAGGTCCAAAAAGTAAAAACGCCACTGCGCTTGGAATAGTAATCACACCAACTAACCTAATTGCACGAATTAATTGCGATTTCACTTCCTCACGTTTGCCATCTAAAGCAAGCTTTGAAATATGAGGCAAAATCGCTGTGATGATAGAAATTGTCACTATTGAATAAGGAAGTAACATAACAAAATATGCAAAGGTGTAAGGGGTGTAACCAACGCCATCTGTAATTCCCTCTTGAGCACTTCGTACCGCCGCAGAGGTTGCGACATTGACCGTAACTAAATAACCAAGTTGAGAGATCAAAATGTAGATCAATGTCCAACCAGCCAAATTAAATGATTTACCTAAACCATGAACTCCAAATTTTGGACGGATAGTAATTCCAAGTTTTTTGATTACTGGAACAAGCACCAGAGCTTGAACAACAACTGCAAACGTTGTTCCCCAACCCAATATTTGAATCTGTTGCGAAGTGATGTTGGCAAGATTAACTCCAGGAGAAAAAATCAAAAATCCTGCAAAAAGTGCAATCCCAACAAGGTTATTTGCAATGGGTGCCCACATTAGAGGCCCAAAAGATCCTCGCGCATTTGCTACCTGTCCAAGCATTGTAAATAAACCTAAGAAAAAGATTTGAGGAAGACAATAACGAGTAAAAGCAATAGCAATTTCTTTTTCAGTTTCAAAACCTGGAGTGAAGAATTCAGGAGCGTATAAACGCACTAAAGCAGGTGCAAAAAACATTCCCAATGTAACAAGCACAATTAAAATGAAAGAAATGGTTGTTATCAACCTAGAAGCAAAACTATCTCCACCATCTTCATGATCAAAAGATCTAACTAGTTGAGGTATAAAAATTGCAGTAAGGGCGCCACCTACAAGTAAGTTATACAAAATATTTGGCATCGTATTTGCAACGTTGTAAGTATCTGCAAGCAACGTTGTACCAAGAACTGCAACAAGCAAAATTCCCCGGATAAAACCTGTAATTCGAGAAATTATTGTTCCAAGAGCCATTACCCCAGAAGCTCGGAAAAGCTCATTGGATTTCATTTACTCTTCCTTCGTACACGCCTAACGCTTTGTGCAACGCCAGCCAATAAGAGAAGTATGGCCGCTCCTGTTGTAAACCAAGCCACTCGCGTATCGATTACCGATGAATTAAGCGTTAAGAACGCCTCAGGGACAACCTCTACCCCATCTTTGTCAGTGATGAATGCAGAGACAACAGTTTCTCCGGGCGCAATTACATCCACACCCATCTCTAACTGAACCTTTGAGTTGGGCGCAATAACAACATCTTTAAAACTTTCAACAATCATGCGTGAATTTATTGGAATCATAGAAACATCAACAGTTACTTCTGTATCAAAATCATTTATAACCGTAACAGGTAGTTTTACCGAAGAAGTTGTCACTTGGTAATTACCACTATTAATTCGCAACTTATTAACAACTCCATTTACTGCATCAGTTGCACTTGATGTAAAGAATGCACGTGCATCACGATCTAAACCAGGTGATAAAAGCTGAGCTAAACGCGCGCGCAAAGTTGAAACCTCTTCAGATGCAACAACCCTGGAAAGACGAGTCAAAGCTCGACGATTTTCGCCGTAAATCTTGCGCTCTGTAAAACTTAGCCGTGATTTTCCAACGTTCCAGATGTGGGAAGTATCTGCTGTGACAGTGCGCCCGAGCAAAGATTCCAACCGGGCTTTACCAAAGGATAGATATTGATTGAGTTCACTGGGTGCTAATTTTTTTGCCAATTTAATATCTGGATTTCCGTATGCAAGGGAAACCACTTCATTTCGCGAAGTAACTGCTTTTAATCGATCCAACCAAGAAAGAGCAACGTCGCTTCCAGTTGTCTCTTCTTCACTGAGAACTTTGTACTCAGATGTCATTGCGGTGATTGCATCAATTAACGCTGGATCAATAACCCATGTTCGATCACGCGCCATTGATCTGAATACTAATTTTCCAAGTTCACCAGATGGCAACAAAGATTGAGCAAAGGAATCATCACGAAATTCACCAGTAAAACTCTGGTTTAAAGGCGCTGTTATTCGAACAATCTCATTTGACGCCTGTGCATGGGGAGCAAATGCCATACCAGAGACAAGAGTTGATACAAAGATTAAGGACATTGCTAGGACGTGAGAAAAAGAGCGAGAAAAATAAGAGGATATTTTTTTCACGGAGTTATCCCCGCGGTCTTGAGAATTAATTTTTTCTCATCAGGGTAAGCAAGACGATCTACAATCTCTTCTAGTGGAAACCACGAGACCTTATCTACTTCACTTTCTTGTGGGGCAAGAATGCCGCCAACTTCAGTAAAGAGAAAATGGTGGACAGTTTTATGAATACGTTTACCACCGGCCATAAACCAAAAATCAATAACACCTAAAGATCGCGTTATCTGAGAATTAATCCCAGTTTCTTCTGCCACTTCGCGGATTGCGGCTTGTTCTGGTGTTTCACCTTCTTCAATATGACCTTTAGGTAGGGACCACAAAACTCTTGTTCCAGTTGCATCTTTAAGATCGAATCGACCAATGAGCAGACCCAATTTTCCAGTCGTATCGATTACTAATCCGCCAGCACTGACCTCATCAACGCGTTTGGCATAGCTTTTCTTAACTGGGGGGCGTTTTTGCGCCTCGGTTTGTGTCTGTGGTTGTGGGCCGCGGTTGCCAGAACGCTTACGTTTGCGTTTTTTCTTCGCACCTTCGCTGCCCGCACCAGGTGCAGGGATCATGAATCAAGGGTAGTGCCTTAACCTTACTTATTGTGAGTAATGCATTAGGCGCCGCAGGAGAGTTAGCGATCCGTTCACTTGTTGAACGCGCACCGCTTGCTAGCTCCTTGGCTCAGGCCTTTAAAGCAAAAGGTTTCACTTTGGCATTAGTCGGTGGCCCTGTGCGCGATGCAATTTTAGGTCGCTTAGGAAATGATTTAGATTTCACAACAAATGCGCGACCAGAAGAAAGTAAAAAAATCTTACAAGCCTGGGCAGAAAATGTTTGGGAAACTGGAATTGAGTTTGGAACAGTTGCAGGAAAACGCGCCGACACAACTGTCGAAGTAACAACATATCGAAGTGAAACTTATAGTCCAGACTCACGTAACCCAGAAGTTAAATACGGTGATTCAATCGATGGAGATCTTTCGCGTCGAGATTTCACAATTAATGCAATGGCGCTAGAACTAACTGGTGATAATCCAGTTTTTATCGATCCCTTTAATGGCTTACAAGATCTTGCGGCAAAAATTCTAAAAACTCCTGGGCGCGCAGGTGATTCATTTACAGATGATCCATTACGGATGATGCGTGCTGCGCGATTTGCTGCTCAATTAGATTTTGAATTAGATCCTGAAGTTTTAACAGCGATGAAAGATCTTGCGACAAGAATCGAAATCATTTCTGCAGAAAGAGTCCGTGATGAGTTAATAAAGATTCTCATGTCAAAAAATCCCCGTACTGGAATAACTCTTCTAGTTGACTCAGGGCTTGCAGAGCATGTGTTACCGGAGATTCCAAAACTTCGTCTAGAAGTTGATGAACACCACCACCACAAAGATGTGTATGAGCACTCAATTACTGTCTTAGAACAAGCTATTAGCCAAGAGGCACGCTTGGGTGGGCCAAATCTTGTTATTCGACTTGCTGCACTTTTGCACGACATTGGTAAACCAAAAACCCGCGCATTTATTGAAGGCGGAGGAGTCTCTTTTCATCATCATGAAGTTGTTGGAGCGCGACTTGCGAAAAAACGATTGCAAGCATTGCGGTTTGATAATGACACGATCGATGCAGTCGAACTATTAACGGCCCTACATCTTCGCTTTCACGGCTATGGAGATGATGATTGGACTGATTCGGCAGTTAGACGATACATTCGAGATGCTGGCGAATTATTAACTCATTTACATGTATTAACTCGCGCTGATTGCACAACGCGAAATAAGAGCAAAGCTGATCGCTTATCTGCCAGATACGATTCATTAGAAGCTCGCATTGAATTGTTGATGGAACAAGAAGAGCTATCAAAAATCCGTCCAGACTTAGATGGCACACAGGTGATGGAACTGTTAAAACTAAAACCTTCACGTGAAGTTGGCCAGGCAATGGATTTCTTAATGGAATTACGTTTAGAACAAGGTCAAATTGGTGAAGAAAAAGCTACACAGGCTCTACTTCAATGGTGGGCTACGCGGAAGCCTTAAATTTACTTGGGCGCAAAATTACTAGCGCAACAAACAAATAAGCAAAGGCAACAAACAGTGGAACCTTTGCAGTAACACCTGTTGTAGGCAGCAATAGTGCAGCAATTAATCCCCCGCTAACAATTGCAAAGTTAACAACAACATCATAGACAGCAAAAACTCGTCCACGGAAATAGTCATCGATCTTTGACTGAACTAAAGCGTCATTAGTAACTTTTACGTTCTGACCAAAAAAAGCTGTAAAGAAAGCTGTGATTGCTAGAGCAACTTGTGTTTGTGAAGCTGCCAAAACAAGTGGCGCTGATGCACTTGCATACATTGCAAATTTGATCCAACGGTGACGTCCAAATCTATTTACACCATAGGGAGCAAGAAATGCTCCACAGAAAACACCAATACCTGCAATTGTTAATGCAATTCCAAAACCCTGTAACCCATCTTCAGGACTGCTTGGATCATTAAATGTGTTGCGCTCTAATAACAAAGCAGTCAAAGTAAGTGCTGTTAATCCACCGCGGTGAACGGCGGTTGCAAGAATTCCGCGACCGGCATCTATATGTGTGCGAAGAAATGCAACGCCTTCCTTCATATCAATAAAGCCTTGAGCAAAAGAAGCTGCTGCCTTTTCATGCTTTTGGGGACCAATTTCATATTTAGTTAAACGCCCCGTAAGTAGTGCGGCAGTGAAATATCCGACCGATGCCAACAAAACTAAAATTGAATCTGCATGATCTGCAATTGCCGCGCCATCAATAAGTGCGCGCACACCAACTCCGATACCACCACCTAATACAACTAATACTGATCCACCTGTGACTGCAACCGCATTTGCAGTAATGAGAGATTGAGAATCAATAAGTAAAGGCAAACCGGCGGAAAGTGCGGCAAGGATTAATCTGTTAATGCCAAATGCAACTAACACAACTGCTGTCAGTGTTACTCCTGTTGTTCCACTAAACACAAACAATGCAACCACCAAGAGATTTATACTGCGAGCTAGGTTTGCATAAAAAAGTGCACGCTGCCTAGAAACACGATCCAAGATTGTTCCTACAAAGGGACCAACTATTGAGTACGGCATTAAAACAACTGCAAAACCAATGGCCGCACTTAATGCATTTGCTTGACGCTCTGGGGAAAATAAAACAAAGGATGCAAGCGCGCTTTGAAAGACGCCATCGGTAGCTTGGCCAGTCCAACGAACAGCAAGGAGGCGAGATAGCCGTGGGTGTCTAAGTAACCCAAAGAAACTCATAAGAAAGAGCGTAGCCATCTATTTAGGATTATTCTTGTCCTTAATGAAATCGCAACGTTCATTCATCGATTATTCACTCGATAAGCGAGCCACATTGATGGCGCTTTTCCGGGGGGTTGTTGATGCCTGTGATGCTGACCCATATCTAATGCGTGCTGCCAAATGGCATGGAGACAAAGTCGATAGAAACTGTCCGGTCTGTAAAAAAGAGGAGCTTGTCGAACTTCGCTACACCTTTGGAGAGCAGCTAGGTCAGTACTCAGGACGTATTAAGTCCCCCAAAGAGTTGGTAGAGATGGAAAGAGAGTTCGGAGAGTTCACTGTTTACATTGTGGAGGTCTGTCGCAACTGTTCTTGGAATCACCTGTGCGCTTCATACATGTTGGGTGATGGAATTGAACGTAAGGCGCCCCGAAAGGTACGCACCTTAGAGGATGATGATTATGCAAGCCGATAGCATTATCAAATGATGCGAAAGGTACTAGTTCGAGCTGCAGTATTTGTTACGGGGTTTGGCTTTGTCGCCGGCTCTGTTTTGTTCGCACTTGCCTACTTCACTGTAGATGTTCCAGATGCAAATGCATATGTAAATAGTCAATCTACAATTTTTCAATACGCAAACGGTGAAGAGATCGGTCGAGTAGGAACACAAAATCGTCAGATAGTTCCACTTGCAAAAATTCCACTCAAGGTGCGCCAGGCTGTACTTGCTGCAGAAGATAAAAGCTTTTATTCCAACAAAGCATTCTCCGTAACTGGAATTTTACGTGCAGCATTTAACAACCTGACCGGTGGTTCCTTGCAGGGTGGATCTACGATCACTCAACAGTATGCAAAGACCGCCTTTTTAACGCCGAGTAGAACAATTCAGCGAAAAATCCGAGAACTTGTCATTGCAATAAAACTAGAAAACGAACTATCTAAAGATCAAATCTTTGAAAGCTATCTCAACACAATTTACTTTGGTCGTGGTTCATACGGTGTCATGACTGCATCCCAGCAATATTTCAATCGCAATGTTGATCAACTGACGCTTTCACAGGCCGCAGTTATTGCATCGATACTGCGCTCGCCTGGTTTGTACGATCCAGCATTTGCTGAAGGTAATGACGAGCGTTTAGCTAATCGATTTGAATATGTGAAAAACAACATGTTAGAAGAGGGTTGGTTAAGTAAAGAAGAAGCTTCAAAGATGAAACTGCCAGAGGTGGCACCACGTGCAACATCTGGACAGCTAAGTGGACCAAAAGGACACGTTATTGAAGCGGTTCAAAAAGAGTTAGCAAAACTTGGTTTTTCTCAAGAACAATTATTAGTTGGTGGTTTGGTAATTAAGACCACTCTTGAACAACAAGCACAACAATCTGCAGTAGACGCAGTCAATAGATTTTATCCAACCAACGCACCAGAGGATCTTCGAATTGGTTTAGTTGCAATTCGTCCAGGTACAGGTGAAGTTCTTGCACTATACGGTGGCCGGGATTACTTAGAGCGTCAGTTAAATGATGCAACCCAATCAATTGCACAAGCTGGTTCAACCTTTAAACCCTTTGCAATTGTTGCTGCATTAGAAAAAGGAATTCCGCTGACCTCAATGTGGAATGGCGATTCTCCACAAACATTTGATGATCTCGGAAAACCATATGAGGTTTTCAACTATGGAAATGAAGGCTGGGGCCAAGTTGATTTACTGTTTGCAACCAAGCATTCGATCAACACAATATTTGTTCCACTTGGAATCAATGTTGGTCCAGACAAAGTTGTTGATGTGGCACGCCGTGCAGGAATTCCAGAATCAGTTGCAATGATGCCAACTCCATCTTTTGTACTTGGAACGTCTAGTCCGCACGTAATCGATGTTGCAAATGCGTATGCAACATTTGCTGCACAAGGTGTTAGATCAAAACCATATTTAGTTTCACAGGTAATGGGCGCAAACAAAGGCGTCTTATATGAGGCCACACCTTCTACCGAAGAAGTATTTAGCAAAGATGTCATGGCAGATTTAACCTATGCTCTTAAAGGAACAATCACAGGTGGAACAGGTGCTGCAGCACTTGCATTAGGCCGACCTGCTGCAGGAAAAACTGGAACTTCACAATCAAATGCATCTGCCTGGTTTAGCGCATATACACCACAGATTGCTGCATCAGTTTCTTTCTTTAGAGATAACGCAACGCAATCACTTAATGGAATTGGTGGAATGACTTCTGTAACAGGTGGATCATTTCCTGCAAGAATTTGGACGCAGTTTATGAAGGGCGCACTTAAAGGACAGCCCGTTATGTCATTTCCTGCCCCATCAAATATTGGTGGGCTAGATCCTGTCGTCATGACTTCAGGCGGAAAACAGAAGCCAAAGCCTTAAATCCCCGCACTGATTTAGCGAATTAGCCTATTTAGGCCTACCCTTAACCCTCTTAAGAGCCATCAGGGGCAAACCCCGGTTGTCGAATTAAGAAGTATTAACCCTCCTGTCACGGAAATACCGTGGCCGTCTTAGTCCAGAGGAGGTCGGGTTAACTCATGCGTCATTATGAACTTATGGTCATTCTTGATCCAGAACTAGAAGAACGCACCGTCACACCAAGCCTAGAAACATATTTAAAGATCATCAAAGACAGCGGTGGAACCGTAAACAAGCTCGACTTGTGGGGCCGCCGTCGTATGTCTTTTGAGATTATGAAAAAAGGCGAAGGAATCTACGCAGTTATCGATATGACTTGCGAACCAGCCGCGATTAAAGAACTTGATCGTCAGCTAAACCTCAATGAATCAGTGTTGCGCACAAAGGCTTTGCGTCTCGACGCATAATCTTTTCGTATACACAACAATGCACGGACTCCACGAGTAGATAACGAGAAGAAAGAGAGAAACAAATGGCAGCAGGAGATACAACAATCACGTTAATCGGCAACCTAGTTGACGATCCAGAGCTACGTTTCACACCTTCAGGTGCGGCCGTTGCAAAGTTTCGCGTTGCTTCAACACCTCGCTATTTAGATAAGCAAACTAATGAATGGAAAGATGGCGAGAGCCTTTTCCTTCAATGTCAGATTTGGCGCCAAGCAGCAGAAAACTGTGCCGAATCATTGACTAAAGGAATGCGTGTCATTCTTTCAGGACGTCTCAAGCAACGCTCGTATGAAACAAAAGAAGGCGAAAAGCGAACTGTCTTTGAGGTAGAAGTAGATGAAGTTGGTCCATCACTACGTAACGCAACTGCAAAGGTCGTTAAGGCCCAACGCACTGGCGGAAGCGGTGGCGGATTTGCTGCACCAGCAGCCGATTCATTTACCGAAGATCCATGGGCAGCAGCATCAACGCCAACTTCAACCGGTGGTGGATGGGGAACCTCTACTTCCGATGAACCACCATTTTAAAAATTAAAAACTATCCGTCCAACTAACCATCCATTCCTAGCACCAAGTAAGAACAAAAGACTTACTTAAAGGGTTAGGGCCCGAAAAGGAGCACCATAATGGGAGCAAGAAATAACAAGGCTCTACGCGAGCCAAAGAATAAGAATGCTAAAGCCGCAGCGCTTAGCAAGAAGTTTAAGAAGAAGCCTTGCAGCTTCTGCCAACAGAAGGTCACATATATCGATTACAAAGATATTGCGACTCTTCGCAAGTACATCTCTGATCGCGGCAAAATCCGCGCTCGCCGAGTAACTGGTGCATGCACACAGCACCAACGCTCAATCTCAACAGCCGTAAAAAACAGCCGCGAAGTAGCGTTACTTCCTTACACATCTTCAGCACGATAAGGAGGATGCAACTATGAAACTCATCCTTACCCGTGAAGTTGCAGGCCTAGGCACTGCAGGAGATGTTGTAAATGTTAAAGATGGTTTTGCTCGTAACTTCCTTCTTCCTCGTGGAAATGCAATTGCATGGACACAAGGTGGAGAAAAGCAGATCGAAGGAATCCGTCGTGCACGTTCAGCACGCGAAGTTCGCGATATCGATCACGCAAAAGAGATTAAGGCAAAGCTTGAATCTGCATCAGTTGTTACAAAGGCAAAGGTGGGCGCTAAGGGCGCACTCTTTGGTTCAGTAACTGACAAAGATGTAGCACAGGCAATCAAGGTTGCGACAGGTCTAGATGTTGATCGCCATGCGATTAGTACTAAGGGCCATATCAAAAAGCTTGGCGATCACGATGTAAAGATCTCACTAGGTCACAACATTGTTGCTAAGTTTTCAGTCAAGGTAGTTGCTGACAAGTAACCGTTACTGACAAGCATTAATAACTAGAGTTTTTCTAGTTAAAAAAACCCGCCGCATAATGTGGCGGGTTTTTTGTTTATCTCACTAGTTGATACACACCAAAATACTTTGATCCACACCCCTGTGCAGTTAAAAACCGCCCGTGACCTGCAGGTTTAATCTCTTTGCACCCAACAACTCATAGTTACCCACAGTTCATCCACCGCTATCTACACAGGAATATCCACTTATCCACCTACTTATGCACACCTTTATCCCCATGGATAAAGATGCTTTCTCGCTTGCAGTAGAGGTAAACAATAAAATTACGCACAGTTGAACACGGGGCTAACCCTTCGTACCCATCCTGGAAACTCTCAGAAATGAAGAGGATTCAGAGTGAATTCATTCAACAAAGCCTGTGTTCGATGACAAATTTGTCAGTACCTAGTGGGAGGTTAGCTTTATGAGTATCGCTGAATTCCCCAATAACCGCTCTCCTCGCGATCCCAATTTAAATTCAGTTGGCGCAGAGTTCGAACGCACGCCACCCCAAGATTTAATTGCAGAGCAATCCGTTCTTGGCGGAATGTTGTTATCTAAAGATGCAATTGCAGATGTCATTGAAGTAATTAGAGAGCGCGATTTTTATCGCCCTGCACACGAACTTATCTATGACGCAGTTATTGATCTATACGGCCGCGGAGAACCTGCAGATGCAGTAACAGTTGCCGCCGAACTTACAAAGCGCGGAGACATTGCCAGAGCAGGTGGTGCGCCTTATCTGCACACACTTATATCTTCTGTTCCAACAGCAGCTAATGCCGGTTACTACGCAAAGATAGTTCGCGAGCATGCAATCATGCGCCGTTTAGTTGAGGCCGGTACAAAGATTGTTCAGTACGGATATACATCCGAAGGTGAAGTCGATGAGATGGTCGACTTGGCACAAGCCGAGGTTTATGCAGTTACCGAACGCCGCTCTTCAGAGGATTACGTACAACTATCTACATTGCTGCCACAGGCATTAGATGAGATCGAAGCGATCTCAAAGGGAATTGGTGTTGAAGGCGTAAAGACTGGATTTAAAGATCTAGATCAATTAACCCACGGTCTACATCCGGGCAACATGATTATTCTTGCTGCACGTCCTGCAATGGGTAAATCAACCTTGGGATTAGATATCGCTCGACATGCATCCATTCACGACGGATTAACATCCGTTATTTTCTCTCTAGAAATGTCCAAGAGCGAAATCACAATGCGTATGTTGTCTGCCGAAGCTCGCGTTGGACTTAACAATATTCGAGCAGGATCACTTTCAGATGATGAGTGGTCACGTCTTGCACGTCGTATGGGTGAAATCTCTGAAGCACCATTGTTTATCGATGACTCTCCCAATCTTTCGATGATGGAGATCCGCGCAAAGGCTCGTCGCCTGAAGCAGCGTCACGATCTAAAACTCATTGTTATCGACTACCTACAACTGATGAGCAGCGGTAAAAAGGTTGAAAACCGTCAGCAAGAAGTCTCTGAATTTTCACGTCAATTGAAGCTAATGGCAAAAGAGTTAAACATTCCAGTAATTGCTATCTCACAGCTAAACCGTGGACCAGAACAGCGTACAGATAAGAGACCAATGCTCTCTGACTTACGTGAATCTGGATCTATCGAACAGGACGCCGACGTTGTAATTATGTTGCACCGCGATGACATGTATGACTCTCAAAACCGAACAGGTGAGGCAGATTTAATTGTTGCTAAGCACCGTAACGGACCAACAAAAACAATTACTGTTTCAGCCCAACTTCACTATGCCCGCTTCTTTGATATGCCACAAAATCCTGGCGGCGGACAAGACTGGACGCAGGCCCGCGAACAAACAAACGCTCCAACAGAAGATAACTTCGGCGCTTAGTCCACTTTTGATCGAGCACGATCGGCAATATAAATTCCGACCAAAACAATTACCCCACCAGTTAGTTGAATTGCATTCCAACTTTGGTTAAGCCAGATCCATGCAAAGATTCCTGCCATTACTGGCTCCAACATTCCAATGACACTAGATGTTGATGCAGATAAACGACGAAGCCCCGAGATGACAAGTAGGTAGGGAACGATTGTTCCCATCGTAACAATCCACAAAAGCAAAGCCCAACCTGGCAAGAAACTTCCTTCAAAGATTCCGCGAAGATTCATATCGATTGTGAAAACTTCAAATGGAAATTTCCATACGGGCATCGTGACCATCCATGCAATAGATGATGTTGCAAAACCCCACACTGTTAACGACAACGCAGAACGAGTGGTACCAAAAGATTTACCAACTAGAAAATATGCAGTTAATGCAAATGCGCTCAGGATGCAGCCCAACAAACCAACGGCATCTAAAGTCAGACCATTCCAGACCTGGGCCAACATCATTAAGCCAAGCAAAGAAAGTGCGATGGCGCCCCACATTGAGTTAGGAACAAAATGTTTGCGCACATATTTAATCCAAAGAGCAATCCAGATAGGGGCGGTAAATTCGATTACCAGCACAAGACTTAGCGGAATACCGCGCTGGATACCTAGAAAATAACCGGCCTGCACTGCTGCAAAGCCAACAATTCCATAGAGAAACAGCTTAGGCATTTGCTTTGGTGTAGCTGCTAAAGATTTGCGATCAATAATCAAAGCAATCGCTAATAGAAAGACAAGTGCGCCGACTGCGCGAATCTGGGCCAACCTATATGGCGAGATGTGCTCTAAAACAACGGTAGAGACAACGCCGTTAAATGCGAAAACCATTCCACCCATGACAAGGTAAAACTCACCACGGTGCTTTGTAAACATCAGGAAATGGTATCGCCTTAGAAGGCGTTTACAGGGATCTCCATAATCGCACCGTCTGTGGCTTCAACAATTTTGCGATCTGCAGTGATGTGAGGCAAATAGTTCTGTACAAAGAATTTTGCAGAGGCAATCTTTCCTGTATAGAAATCTGCATCTTTTCCAGCGTTTGGAAGTTTCTCAACTGCAATATCTGCCTGACGAAGTAGTAGCCATGCAGTAATGATGTCGCCCACTGCCATTAAGCAGCGAGAAGTATTTAAGCCAACTTGATAAATCTTTTCTGGCTCTGATTGTGACTCCATTGCATGTCCAACCAGCACAGCGATAATTCCATTGAGATCACCCAAAGCTTTAAGTAACGCCTGCTTCTCTTCTTGATGCGCACCGCCAGCTTCTGCAAACTTTTGAATCTCTTTTCCAAGTAGACCAAGTGTGCGTCCGCCATCTTTAACTACTTTGCGGAAGAAGAAATCAAGACCCTGAATCGCAGTTGTACCTTCATACAACGTATCGATCTTGGCATCGCGCACGTATTGCTCTAGCGGCCAATCTTCAGTAAATCCTGCTCCACCAAATGTTTGTAGTGATTCAGTACCAAGCAACGTCCAAGATTTTTCTGATCCGTAACCCTTAACAACTGGTAACAACAAATCATTGAGGTGTTCCATATCTTCTGCGCGCTCTTTGTCGCCAGCCTGAATCGCAAGTTCAATCTCATCTTGAATAGAGGCGGTATACAAAACCAGCGCACGCATACCTTCGCTGTAAGACTTTTGAACCATTAACGAACGACGCACATCTGGGTGGTTAATGATTGTGACGCGAGGCGAAGCCTTGTCATTCATAACCTTCATATCTCCACCTTGTACGCGCTGCTTGGCATAGAGCAATGCCTGTTGGTATCCGGCAGAAAGTGTTGCAATCGCCTTTGTTCCAACCATCATTCGCGCAAACTCAATAACTTTAAACATCTGAGCAATACCTTCGTGGACATCTCCTAATAGGTATCCAACAGCTGGTTCTTTCTCACCCAAGTTAACTTCACATGTTGCAGAAACATTAAGTCCCATTTTGTGTTCAACGCTAGTGACATAGACACCGTTGCGCTTTCCTAGCTCTCCTGTTTCAAAATCAAACATGAACTTAGGAATTAAAAATAGTGAAAGACCCTTTGTTCCTGGTCCGCCACCTTCGCGACGAGCCAAAACAAAGTGCACAATGTTGTCGTAAAAATCGGCATCACCTGATGTGATGTAACGCTTAGTGCCAGTGATATGCCATGTGCCATCGCCTTGATCAACAGCTTTTGTGCGACCTGCACCAACATCAGAACCTGCATCAGGTTCTGTTAACTGCATCGTTGCACCCCAGTGTTTTTCAACCATGTGCTTTGCAATCTTCTTTTGATGCGCTGTTCCTAATACATGCGCAACTTGTGCGAATGCATAACCAGATGCATAGATGTGAATTGCTGGGTTAGAACCCAAAACCATTTCGGCCATTGCCCAACGAACTGATGGAGGAACTTTCATTCCACCAAGTTCTACTGGTGCATCTAAACGCCACCATTCGCCATCAACATATGCCTTGTAAGATTTTTTGAAACTCTCTGGAAGCGTTACGTTGCCTGTCTCTTTATTAAAAACAGTTCCAATTCGATCGCCTTCAACAAAAGAATCAGCCAAATCATTTTCGCAAAGGCGCTTCATCTCTTCGAGCATGCCAACAGAAGTATCGCGGTCGACATCACCGTATGGGGCGATACCCATAACTTTTTCACGACCTAGAAGGTCAAATAGGCAGAACTCGATATCGCGCAGATTTGCTATGTAATGGCTCATGGATAAATTGTGCTACCCGCCAGTAACTTATGCAACCCATACTGAGCGTATTTGAGCCGTAACCCATCCCCGGGCCATGCTTCCTATAGGCTCGGCGCCGTGTTACTTAGCGATCGCGATATTAGGGCAGAGATAGCCGCCGGCCGAGTTGGCTGCGAACCATTCCACGAAGCGATGATCCAGCCATCTTCGGTTGATGTTCGCCTCGACAAGTTCTTTCGAGTTTTTGAAAACCACAAGTACAGCGTTATCGATCCCTCAATCGAGCAGGCCGATCTAACGCGTGAAGTAATCGCAGAAGGCGACGAGCCATTTATCTTGCACCCAGGTGAGTTTGTATTAGCAAGCACCTACGAAGTAATTACATTGCCAGATGACATTGCAGGTCGCTTAGAAGGCAAGTCTTCTCTTGGTCGACTTGGGCTTTTAACCCACAGCACCGCAGGTTTCATCGATCCAGGTTTTAGTGGCCACATAACTCTTGAGCTTTCAAACGTTGCAAACTTGCCAGTTAAATTGTTTCCGGGAATGAAGATTGGTCAGCTTTGTCTCATCAAACTCTCATCTGCTGCTGAGCATCCATATGGAAGTACTAAATATGGATCGCGCTACCAAGGCCAACGCGGACCAACTGCTAGCCGCTCGTTTTTAAACTTTCATAAATCAAAAATCGACTAGTCCTTAACCGGGCGGTGTAAGCGCCTTTGGCAACCCTTGCACAATTCAGGGAATGAAATCGACCAAAAAGCGGTTTAATTAGGCATGGAAATAATCATCGTCATTGCCGTAGTAGGTCTCATTGCACTTTTCTTGATCACTCAATACAACCGTTTGATCAGACTCAACATCACTGTCGATGAAGCATGGGCTCAAATCGAAGTACAGCTCAAGCGACGCGCAGATTTAATTCCCAACTTAGTAGAAACAGTTAAGGGATATGCAAAGCACGAGCAATCTACTTTTGACGCGGTCGTTACAGCTCGCGCCAAAGCAACATCTGCAACTGGTGTAGCAGATACCGCAGCAGCAGATGGCATGTTGACTCAAGCGCTGCGCGGATTGCTCGCGGTGGCAGAGGCATATCCAGATCTCAAAGCATCATCAAACTTTTTATCATTGCAAGAAGAATTAGCAACTACAGAAAATAAAGTTGCCTTCTCTCGTCAGTTCTATAACGACAATGTGCGCTCGCTCAATACTGCTGTAAAAACCATCCCCAGCAGCTTCTTTGCAGGGTTAGCTAAAGTTGGAGAACGTGAGTTTTATGAAGTTGAAGATCCACAAGATCGTAAAGCTCCAAACGTTAAGTTCTAATGAACTTTAGAACGATGCAAGCGGCCAACCGCCGCAAAACAATTGGCTTACTCATGGGCATGGGTATTTTGATGTGGTGCGTTGTCTATGCATCACTGACATATTTTGGTGGTTCAACTGCCGGCATTGTTCCAATCGCAGTTGGTATTGCATTGATCTCTGTTTGGGGTTCTTACTATGGATCCGACAAACTTGTTTTAACAATGACGGGTGCAAAATTAATTCAAGAATCAGACAACCCAAAACTTTTTGGATTAATTCATGAAGTGATAATCGCATCTGGAATGCCAATGCCAAAGGTTGCAATTGTTGTAGATAGCGCGCCCAATGCTTTTGCAACGGGCCGAAATCCAGAACATGCGCTGATTGCATTTACAACAGGGATTTTGGATGCAATGGATCGAGACCAATTACAGGGCGTCATCGCTCACGAAATGGCACATGTTGCAAACCGCGACACATTGGTAAGTGCTGTTGCAGCGACAACAGCAGGTGCAATTGCAATCGTCTCTGACATGTTAACCCGCATGATGTTTTTTGGCGGACGCAGAGACAACAATGGAAACGGTAATCCAATTGCACTGGTTTTTTCTCTTATTATTTTAATTCTTGCTCCACTTGCTGCCATCATGCTCAAATCAGCGATTTCCAGAAAACGTGAATCGTTGGCGGATGCAACCGCAGTTTCATTTACAAGAAATCCAGCAGGTCTGCGCTCGGCGCTAGAGGTTTTAGCATCTGACTCAACAGTTGTGCAGCAACGTTCAACTGCAGTTGCACATATTTGGATTGAATCACCGCTCGATTCAAAATCAGTCTCAAAATTATTTTCTACTCACCCACCAATTCAAGAGCGAATCGCAGTACTTAGATCGATGGAGTCCCTAGGTTAATTATTAATTGCTAGTTATTAAATTCTAGTTTTTAAATTGCAGAGTAAAGACTGCGCCTTTTCCAAGATCTGAGGCTACAGAAACACTTCCCCCATGGGCTTGCATTACCGCATCAACAATTGAAAGCCCTAAACCACTTCCATCTTGTGTGCTTCTCTGCCGTGATGGATCAACACGATAGAAACGTTCAAAAATCCTTGCTTGATCCTCTTTTGATAACCCAGGCCCGTTATCTGCAACCGAAACAAATACGCCTTGCTGATTAGTTCCAACAATAACTTTAATGTGTGTTCCAGCAGGAGTATGCGCGCGCGCATTGGCAAGCAAGTTAGTGACAACTTGATAAATCTTGTCTGAATCACACAATGCTTTAATCCCAGAAGCTATCTCTGGAGTAATTTTATGATCTGGTCCAGATGCAGCTGCCGATGTAACCGCTTCATTGACTAGTGCGCTTAGATCAACTTCATCCATGACAAGTTCTCTGGACTGATCTAGGCGCGCAAGCATTAATAAATCCTCTACTAAGTAACCCATACGGATTGACTCTTTTTCGATGCGCGAAATTAACTCTTTTGTTTTCTCACCTTCAGGTACTGCGCCCTGGCGGTGCAGTTCTGCAAAACCTCGAATTGCGGTTAATGGTGTGCGAAGCTCATGACTGGCATCTGCAACAAATCGGCGCAACTTATTTTCACTCAATGTGCGAACAGCAAATGACTCTTCAATTCGAGAAAGCATTATGTTCAGTGAAGTACTTAGGCGACCTACTTCAGTATCTGGTTCAAAGTTTTCAAGACGTGCAGATAAATCACCAGCAGCAATTTTCTCGGCCGTATCTTCAATCTTCACAAGAGGTCGCATAGAGATTTTGATGACCTGTCTTGAAGCAAAAGCAATAAAAAGAAGCACCAAGAGCCCGATAATTACAAAAACAACACCGATGCGTCTGGTTGTCTGATCAAAATCCTCTAATGATTGAGCAACAATTACAGAGCCAAGTGAAGAAGGTAAAACAGTTGTTGCAACGCGAAAATCAGATCCAGGGGCTTGGATAGTAAATGGCTTACTTCCAAACTCCATTACCTGCCCTGGCAGCAAACCCCTTACATATTCAGTGATTTGATTGGAGTTTAGGTCTCCACCAAGACCCCCTACAAGATTTCCAAAAGGGTCTAAAACAGTTACAGAGATGGATGTTGGGACTCGATTTAAAGGTGTTACAGTCGTGCGACCAAACCCTTCTCCGCGTTCTTCGGAACTATCATCTTGGATTCCAGCTCGATCTAACTGATCTGTCGTTCCATTAACAACACTCAGTAGTTGTTCATCAACTTGATTAATTAAATAGTCACGCAAGAGAGCTTGTGAACCAATGCCTGCACCGATAAAACCAAAAGCAGAAAGAATTAGCACACCAGCAGTTAAGCGATCCCGCAGACTCCAATTGTTGAGACTAAATTGAAGCATGCGTGATCTCATAGTTTATTGTGGCGGCAACCTAAGGCGATAGCCAACTCCTCTAACAGTATGAATCAAAGGTGGGTCAAACGAATCTATCTTCTTGCGAAGATAAGAAATATAGGTCTCAACGATACCCATGTCTCCACGGAAATCGTACTGCCAGACGTGATCCAAGATCTGGGCCTTAGAAACCACGCGGTCTGCGTTGATAATCAAATAGCGAAGCAGAGCAAACTCGGTCGGTGAAAGATCAAGTAGCTGGCCTGCGCGACGAACTTCGTGTGTTGCCTCATCTAACTCAAGGTCTGCAAAGCGCATCTTTTCATCATCAATTTCAATTACATCTACACCTGTGCGACGCAAGAGAGCGCGAATGCGTGCAACTAACTCTTCTAAAGAAAATGGCTTTGTCATGTAATCATCGCCGCCAAGAGTTAAACCTTTAACTTTGTCATCCATGCCATCTTTTGCTGTAAGAAATAGAACTCCGGTTTCAACACCTTCGTTACGAATTTTCTTGCAGACTTCAAAGCCATCAAGATCTGGCAACATCACATCTAGAACCATTGCATGAGGCTTAAACTCTTCAGCAATTTGTAGCGCCTCGGCGCCATTAGCTGCAGTGCGAACATCAAATCCCACAAAGCGAAGACTTGTTGAGATTAGTTCGCTGATGCTTGCTTCATCATCAACGACAAGAATGCGTTGACCGTTAGTAGTTTTTGCATTAACTCTGTCTAATGTGGTTGTCATGGCTACACAATGCTCTCACAAACTGAAGATTGCCTGAGAATAGCCCTAAATTCACACGGGAAATAAGGCGCTTACACCGCACGCAGAGAGGTTTGGCTAGCTTTCCTTCACGCTGCGAAGCAGTACCTGAGCAACATCCAAAACTTCAACCGCCGACTCTTTGGCGTTCATTCCATCACTTGTCATGACGCGACAGAACGGACAGGCAACTGCAAGTTCGGTTGCACCTGTTGCAATGGCTTCTTCAACGCGATTGATATTAATACGTGAACCAATTTTTTCTTCCATCCACATGCGTCCACCACCGGCGCCGCAACAAAATGAGCGCTCTTTATTTCGTGGCATCTCAATGATCTCAATACCAGTTGCTTCTAGAACTTCACGAGGCGGTTGATAGATCTCATTGTGGCGACCCAAATAACAAGGATCATGGAAAGTCATTGCAGTATGTGACATCTTTATTGGAGTTAATCGCTTTTCGCGAATCAACTGATTAAGAAGTTGTGTGTGGTGAACCATCTCTAACTCATACCCTTGTTGTCCGTAGTCACGGCCAATTGTTGTAAAGCAGTGAGGACAAGTAACCACAACTTTCTTCTTACCCTTTGGACGGTCTCCAAATACTTCCTTAAACGTCTCTATGTTTTCGCGAGAGAGAATCTGATACAAAAACTCATTACCTGCGCGACGTGCAGGATCGCCAGTACATGTCTCTTTCTTGCCTAAGACTGCAAAGTTAACGCCAGCCATGTACAACAACTCTGCAACTGCCTTTGTTGTCTTCTTGGCACGCTCTTCATATGCACCAGCGCAACCAACCCAGAATAAGTACTCAACATCTTCAGGTAGCGCACCTTCAATAACATTAACCGGGAAATCACACTCTGCAATCCAAGCTTCGCGATCTGTGCGATTGGCACCCCATGGATTTCCACTCTTTTCAAGATTTCTAAATGTTCCACCAAGTTCAGAAGGAAACTCTGATTCAACTAAAACTTGGAAGCGACGCATGTTAACAATGTGATCTATGTGTTCGATATCAACTGGGCACTCATTTACGCATGCACCACATGTAGTACATGACCACAAGACATCGAGTGAAATAGGTGAAAGATCGCCAACAAGTGCTTCATTTTCAACGGTTTTAGCAAAGGCGTGATCGCGCATAGCCATGATTAAAAGCTTTGGTGACAATGGTTTTTCTGTATGCCAAGCAGGACACTGTGACTGACAGCGACCGCACTCTGTGCACGATGACATATCCAACAAACCTTTCCAGGTTATGTCAGCGCGAGTTCCTAAACCAAATACATCATCTTCTTTTGGATCTTCAAAGTTAATCTCTTCGCCATGGGAGAGCATTGGAGGCAGGGCGCCAAGTGAAGATGAGCCATCAGCGTTGCGGCGATAGAAGATGTTAAACGGTGCCAAGAAACGGTGCCATGCAACACCCATTGTTAGATTTGAAGCGATAACAATAAACCAGAGCATTGATCCAACAATTTTGATTGTTGCAACAATCTGAATCCAAGAAGTGATCTGCGTCAGGGACATTGACTTAAACATGTCAGCGATAAACCATGTAGTAATAAAGTGACGGTTCCACTGGGTCTCTTCAGAGAGCGCGCCTTCTAATCCACGAAGTGCGATGACGCAGAAAACAATCAGCAAAATTGTGGCCTCTACGTAATAGGCCTTACCCATTCCAGAACCTGCAAAGCGTGATCGCTTATTGCGCAATCTTGTAACTTGACGAATACCAATGAGTGCAACTATTCCGATTCCTGTTGTCCATGCAACTAGTTCGACAAAGTATTCATATGGCCAGAAGTGACCAATAACAGGAAGTGCAAAATGCGGATCGATCAACTGTCCATATGCTGTTACTAATGTTCCAAAGAGAGAGAAAAAGCCAATCATCACAAACCAGTGGGCTATTCCTACTACTGAAAAATTAAGCATCTTGCTGTGACCAAAAATTTCACCAGCTGCCATCTTTAATCGCTGCAACTTATCGTTGCGCCGTGTTGGATCTGGTTGACCTTTTTTATAGATAGCAATCAAAGTTCTAGTTCGCACAGCAAGAAGCACCAGTGCAATAACAGTGATGCCATAGGCAAGGCCGGCTAATCCAAGATTCATTGGGTAAGGCTAAGGCAAGGCCTAGATAAGACCACAGCAAAAGCAGAGCCAACTACCTCAGCCCAGGAATAAAGCCCAAGGCCCCGGTGTTCACTAAGTAGAAACCTGAGTCGCGGCGACTCAACCTTTTGGGTATGATCGACTCAGGTTCAAACGGTCCTCGACCCTAAATCAGGCTCGAGAGGGAAAACCAGCGTAAAAGGAGAACACACAATGGCTAGAGCAGTCGGAATCGACCTCGGAACTACTAACAGCTGCGTATCTGTACTTGAAGGTGGCGAGCCAACGGTTATCGCAAATGCCGAAGGTGCCCGCACCACTCCATCGATTGTGGCCTTTGCCAAAAACGGCGAGGTCCTCGTCGGAGAAGTAGCCAAGCGCCAAGCAGTCACAAACGTTGAACGCACTATTCGTTCGGTAAAGCGCCACATGGGTACTAACTGGACTATTGATATTGATGGCAAGAAATACACATCACAAGAAATCTCAGCACGCGTGCTTCAAAAACTAAAGCGCGATGCAGAAGCTTACTTAGGTGAGACGGTAACGGATGCAGTAATTACTGTGCCGGCATATTTCAATGACGCACAACGTCAAGCAACAAAAGAGGCTGGCGAAATTGCAGGACTTAACGTACTTCGCATCATCAATGAGCCAACTGCTGCAGCGCTCGCATATGGATTAGATAAAGCTGACAAAGAACAAACAATTCTTGTCTTCGACCTTGGTGGTGGAACATTTGACGTTTCACTTCTAGAAATCGGTGATGGAGTTGTAGAAGTTAAGGCAACAAATGGTGATAACAATCTTGGTGGAGATGACTGGGATCAAGCCGTTGTTGACTACTTAGTTCAAACATTTGGTTCTAAAAACGGAATCGACTTAACAAAAGACAAGATGGCAATGCAGCGCGTTCGCGAAGCTGCAGAAAAAGCAAAGATAGAACTTTCATCTTCGCAGCAAGCATCTGTTAACTTGCCATACATCACAGTAGATTCAGAAAAAAATCCACTGTTTATGGATGAAACAATTACTCGCGCACAGTTCCAGCAACTAACTTCTGCTTTGCTGGAGCGATGCAAGAAGCCATTCCAAGCAGTTCTAAAAGATGCAGGAATCCCAATCTCAAAGATTCAATCAGTTGTAATGGTTGGTGGATCAACTCGTATGCCAGCAGTTGTAGAACTTGTTAAAGAGTTAACTGGAGGCAAAGAACCTAACAAGGGTGTTAACCCTGATGAGGTTGTTGCAGTTGGTGCATCTCTGCAAGCTGGTGTTTTAAAGGGTGAAGTAAAAGATATTTTGCTTCTAGACGTTACTCCGCTTTCACTTGGTATTGAAACCAAGGGTGGCGTTATGACAAAGTTGATCGAGCGAAATACAACGATCCCTACAAAGCGCAGTGAAGTATTTACAACTGCCGATGACAATCAACCAGCGGTACAGATTCAGGCCTATCAAGGCGAGCGTGAAATGGCTACTTACAACAAGAAGCTAGGAATGTTCGAACTAACAGGTCTGCCACCTGCACCACGTGGAGTTCCTCAAATCGAAGTTACATTCGATATTGATGCAAACGGAATTGTTCACGTATCTGCAAAGGATCTTGGAACAGGAAAAGAGCAGAGCATGACCATCACAGGTGGCTCCGCACTTTCTAAAGAAGAGATCGAGCGCATGATGGCTGATGCAGAATCACATGCTGATGAAGATCGCGCCCGCAAGGAAGAGGCAGAGATTCGCAACGCTGGAGATTCACTTCTTTACTCAACTGAAAAGTTCATCAAAGAAAATGAAGAGAAGTTAGCTTCAGGTGATGCAGCTGAAAAGAAGACAGAGACAGAAGCTGCTCTAGAAGAGTTAAAGACCGCACTTGGTGGTTCTAACTACGAAATGATTAAGTCAGCAACAGAAAAAGTTGCAACTGTTAGCCAAGCATTGGGTGCTGCGCTATATGCAGCAGGTGCTAGCGCAGATGGTGAAGCTAACTCAGCCGATGACGGTGTCGAGGATGCCGAAGTAATCGAAGAAGAACCAGAAAATCAGAAAGCATGAGCGAGCCAACAGGGGCAGCAACTGAAGATGTAGGTACAGAAACTTCTGTAGAAGATGTTGATGCTGCTGCGCCGGGTCAGGTAACTGATCCGGTAGCAGCACTTACAACCGACTTACAAAGGCTGCAGGCAGAGTATGCAAACTACCGAAAGCGCGTAGAGCGCGATCGCGCCGTTGCACATGAAAACGCAGTGGCTGCTGTTCTTAGCGAACTACTTTCTTTGCTAGATGACATTGATCGCGCAGAAGAACATGGCGAACTAACTGGAGGCTTTAAAGCTGTTGCAGAACAGTTGAACTCCATTACTTCTCGAATTGGTTTGGAAAAATACGGCACCGCAGGTGATGCATTTGATCCACAAATTCATGAAGCCCTAATGCATGATGAGCCATCTGATGTTGCAGTTGCAACTGCGGTCAAGATTTTGCAATCTGGCTATAAATACAAAGAACGTGTTTTGCGCCCTGCACGAGTATCCGTAACTGAACCAACTGGAGCGTAATTTAAATGGCGGCCAAAGATCTTTACGAAAAGGATTTTTATAAAACCCTTGGCGTAGATAAAAAAGCCGGCGCCGATGAAATTAAAAAGAAATATCGTGCTTTGGCGCGCGATCTTCACCCAGATAAAACAAAAGGCGATGCGGCCAAAGAAGACAAGTTCAAAGCTGTTTCAGAGGCCTACGAAATTCTCTCCGATGAGAAAAAGCGCGCTGAATACGATGAAGCACGTTCACTTTACGAACGCGGCGGTTTTCGCCCACCACAAGGCGGTGCAGGTGCTGATTTTTCAGACATGTTTGGTGGCGGCAACCCCCAAGATATTTTCGCAAATCTCTTTGGTGGCGGCGGCAGACGTGGGCCACGTAAAGGTCAAGATCTACAGACCGATGCAACGATTACTTTTCGCGAATCTGTTTTTGGAACAACTTTAGATCTGCGTTTAGCAACCGATCGTGGGCAAGCACAAAACATCTCTGCGCGCGTTCCATCCGGAGTGAATGATGGAGCAAAGATTAGAGTCAAAGGTAAAGGTGCAGCAGGTGAAGCAGGTCCAGGGGATTTGTTTATCTTGTTAAATGTAAAACCTCACCCAATTTTCTCGCGTGCTGGAGAAAATCTAACGTTGAACCTACCTGTCACATTTACAGAAGCAACGTTAGGTGCAGATATTAAAGTGCCAACATTAAATGGAGAAGATGTCACCGTGCGTATTGCACCAGGAACATCTAATGGACGCACCTTGCGCGTAAAGGGACGTGGAATCGTTAAGGGCAGCACGACTGGTGATTTATTAGTAACCATTCAAGTACAAGTCCCTCAGCGAGTAAATGAAAAAGCAGAACAGGCGCTGAAGCTTTTTGCAGAAGCAACATCAGAAGAAGATGTTCGTTCTGACTTTGTGAAGAAGGCAAAAATATGAGCAAAGATTCAGTAAACAAATCAGAGAACGCCATCCCAGATGATGATGCAGGCGTCTACGTAATCTCTGTTGCAGCCGAAATCTCTGGCATGCATCCACAAACTTTGCGCCAGTATGACAAGTTAGGTCTTGTATCTCCTTCACGTACCGAAGGTCGCAACCGTCGCTACTCATTGCGCGACATTGCATTGCTTCGTGCGGTACAAAAATTAGTTGGCGAAGGAATCAACCACGCTGGTATCAAACGCATCATCGAACTGGAATCGGCAATGGCTAATTTATCCGTAGAGGTCGCACAGCTTCGTATCGAAGTAGATGCACTGATCAAGGAAAACCCACCAAAAGGATTAGCAACACGGCGCAAGGGCGAAGTAATCGTTTATAAGCAAGAAAAGTAGTTAAGGTTTACCCATGAGCGCACGCGATGATTTAAAAACGCAGATTTTAGATAAGGCTGTTGTTCACGGAAAAGTCATTCTTTCTAGCGGTAAAGAGGCCGATTATTACGTTGACCTTCGTCGGGTAACGCTGGATTCTGTAGCGGCTCCTTTAGTTGGCCAAGTTATGTTGGATTTAACAAAAGATTTAGATTATGACGCCGTCGGTGGTTTAACACTTGGCGCAGATCCTGTTGCAACAGCAATGATGCATGTAGCTGCCGCGCAAGGTCGAAAAATTGATTCATTTGTAGTTCGCAAAGCAGAGAAAGCTCATGGATTACAACGTCGCATCGAAGGTCCAGATGTAAAAGGAAAACGAGTTCTAGCCGTTGAAGATACTTCTACAACTGGTGGATCTGTTTTAACAGCAGTGGATGCATTAATTGAAGCTGGCGCAATTGTTGTTGCTATAGCTGTAATTGTTGAACGAGGCGCAGAACCAAAGATCAAAGAAGCTGGCTATGAATACCGAGCTGCATACCAACTAGCAGATTTAGGTTTGTAAGACTTAACCTTGTTGGGTGCCGCGCGCTTTTCGCGCTTTAAAAACTTCAAGAAAAACAGGCGTCAAACTTATTGCAATAATCACAAGCACAACCAGCAGTAAGTATTTGCTGATTGAAACATCAAAGACATCACCTAAAACATAACCCAAACCAATAACAGTCTGCGTCCAGATAATGCAACCAACAGCATTCCAAAATCTAAACTTTCGCTTATCAATACCGATAACTCCACACAAAGGAGTAATCAAGGTGCGAACAACAGATACAAACTTTGATAAAACAAGAGCTTTTCCTACACCGTACTTAACCAACCATGTTTCTGCCTTCACAACATTTTTATGATTAAAGTATCGTCCATCGGGGCGGTCAAAGAATTTTCTTCCATACTTTGCACCAGTCCAATATGAAAACTCACCAGCAGTGATTGCAACAATAGGTGCCAGAATAAATAACAACGGCGCAGAAATCTTGGCATCACCAAAAACTAAAGCACCGGCATTAGAAGCTGCTAGACCTGAAAGAAATAAAAGCGTGTCACCGCCTGGCAAAACTAAACCGATTAATAGTCCGATCTCTGCAAAGATCATAAAGAGAATTCCGACTAGACCCAGATTTGATACGACAACGTTTGGGTCGAAATAATTCATGAGATAACTTTAAAGCAATCTGCCTATGGCAGATCACCGACGGCCACGCCGTAGTTGTAAACTAAATTAATGAGTCAGACAAGCCAGTATTCAAAGACGCGCATAGCCGTAACGGTGGCTTTCATAATTAATGGCTCTGTCCTTGGTTCTTTTTATGCTCGAATTGCTGACATCAAAAGCCAGCTTCAAATCACAAATAGCGCCTTAGGGTTTGCGCTTTTATGTGTTGCAGTAGGCGTATTAATTGGCCTTGGTTTCTCTGGTCGCCAATCTGCCAAACGAGGCAGCGCGCCAATTGTAATTGCCTCTACATATGCAATCGGTTTATCAGTATTTATCGTTGGATTTATTAACTCATTTATTGCCCTATGTGTAGCTTTAATTGTTTTTGGAGCGTGTCTGTCTACTCAAGATGTGGCGATGAACTCTCATGCCATTGTTTTAGAGCACGAAGCAGACAAGCGTTACATGAGTACTTTTCACGCAATGTTTTCTATTGGAACATTAAGCGGTGGGATTCTTGGTGGAATCTTTTCTCAAAACGAAATTTCGTTTTTTTCGCAATCATTGGTTATCGCAATTTTTATTGTTATCGCAAACTTCTTCGTACGAAATAGTTTTCTTCCCGCCTCTATCGATCAACACCCGCTGACTAAAAAGAAAAAAATTCGCAGACCTAGAATCTTTTTAGTAGTGGGACTACTTGGTTTGTGCGCTGCGCTGAGTGAAGGCTCTGCAGGTGACTGGGGCGCAGTTCTTGCTCGAGATACTTTTGATGCAACACCATTTATCTCAACACTTCCCTATATTTGTTTTTCTGCTGCAATGGTTATCGGACGCCTTATGGGTGATCGGTTGGCTGCAAAATTTGGACCGATGAAGTTAATTATCGGCGGTGGATTAATCGCAGGTATCGGATTGGCCTCAGGTTTAATTATTGGAGGAGTTGGTGGGGTTATTTTTGGTTGGCTTGCAATTGGAATCGGTTTTTCAACAGTAATTCCAATGTTATTTTCACAAGCAGGTGAGATTGCAAAGGCCAGACCCGAATTAGATTTCGCGCCATCAGAGGCCGTTGCAACTGTTTCTGGCATCGCATACTTTGGATTTTTAGCCGGCCCGCCATTGCTTGGATTCTTAGGAGATCAGATTGGACTGCGATGGGCGATGATGATCCCGGCAATTTTGGCTATTGCCATGGCCCTTTCGGCTAGGCCCGTGTTAGGTAATAAATAGGTATCAATTTGCCTTAATCGGGCCCTAGCCCTTTACACTCTGACAGTCTCGCGCCCGACCTTCAGTTTAAGGCGCCCTTTACTCCAACGGAGGAGAAACTATGCGTGCTTCAAGCACCGTATCGCTGGTCCAAGTAACCGGAACTAACTTAATTTATGCCTACATCGTTTTGGGTATCTCACTTGCAGCCCTTGCAATTGCCTATGGCCTTCGCGCCCAGGTTTTGGCAGCTAGTGATGGAACACCCAAGATGCGCGAAATCGCAGAGGCAGTCCAAGAAGGCGCAGCGGCATTTTTGTCCCGCCAGTTCCGCACACTTTCATATTTTGTTGTCATCGTATTTCTTCTTTTGTTTGCCCTACCTGGTGATGCTGAAATTCGCATCGGGCGTTCAATCTTCTTTTTAGTTGGAGCAGCATTTTCTGCCCTTGTTGGTTATAACGGTATGTGGCTTGCAGTGCGCGCAAATGTTCGCGTTGCAGATGCAGCTCGTAATAAGAATGGTCAGAAGGCTGTTCAGATCGCATTTCGTACAGGTGGCGTTGTTGGTATGACCACAGTTGGTCTTGGACTAGCAGGTGCAGCACTCGTTGTAATTTTGTATCGCGAAAATGCACCAGCAGTTCTTGAAGGCTTTGGTTTTGGCGCTGCAATGCTTGCAATGTTCATGCGCGTTGGTGGCGGAATCTTTACAAAGGCTGCAGATGTTGGAGCAGACCTTGTAGGTAAAGTTGAAAAGCACATTCCAGAAGATGACCCACGCAACGCTGCAACAATTGCAGACAACGTAGGAGACAACGTTGGTGACTGCGCTGGTATGGCTGCAGATCTTTTTGAGTCATATGCAGTAACACTTGTTGCAGCATTGATTCTTGGTAAAGCAGCATTTGGTGATGCAGGTTTGATCTATCCATTGATCGTTCCAGCAATCGGAACAATCACAGCAGTAATCGGAATCTTCTTAACAAAGCTTCGCAAGACAGACAAGTCAGCTATGACAGCGATTAACCGCTCATTCTTTTTATCAGCAATTATCTCTGCAGGACTAACTGCGCTTGCAACATTTACTTACTTGCCATCTGATTTCAAACTAATGAGTGGCTTGTCAGCAGAGGCAGTTGCAGCAGCAGGAGATACAAATCCTCGCGTTCTTGCAATTAGCGCAGTATTAATCGGTATCGCACTTGCTGCAGCAATTCAGGTTCTTACAGGCTTCTTTACAGAGACAGGTCGTCGTCCAGTAAATGATGTTGCAGCATCTTCAGAAACAGGCGCAGCAACAGTGATTTTGGCTGGTATCGCAGTTGGATTTGAATCAGCTGTTTACTCAGCGCTTTTGATTGCAGCAGCAGTATTTGGCGCCTTCTTGCTAGGTGGCGGAAGCATTGTGCTTTCACTTCTTGCAATTGCTCTAGCTGGTACTGGTTTGCTCACAACAGTAGGTGTAATCGTTGCGATGGATACCTTCGGACCAATCTCTGACAACGCACAAGGAATCGCAGAGATGTCAGGCGATGTCAACGGAGAGGGTGCAGCAATCCTTACAGGCCTAGATGCAGTTGGTAATACAACTAAGGCGATCACTAAGGGAATTGCAATTGCAACAGCAGTACTTGCAGCAACAGCACTCTTTGGTGCATTCACAGATGCAATTAAAACTGCAGTCTCTGATGCCGGTCGCAATGCACTAGATCTTGCTAACCAATATCAGGGAATTTTGGATGTTGCAGATCCACGTAACCTCGTTGGATTAATTATTGGCGCAGCAGTTGTATTCCTGTTCTCAGGTCTTGCAGTTAACGCCGTATCACGCGCAGCAGGCGCAGTTGTTGTAGAAGTTCGCGAACAGTTCCGCTTGCATCCAGGAATCATGAAGGGAACAGAGAAGCCAGACTATGCACGCGTAGTTGATATCTGTACTCGCGATTCACTACGCGAATTGGTGACACCAGGACTGCTTGCAGTTATGGCGCCAATCGCAGTTGGATTTGGTTTAGGTGTTGGCGCACTTGGTGCATACCTTGCCGGAGCAATTGGTACAGGAACATTGATGGCAGTCTTCTTATCTAACTCAGGCGGTGCTTGGGATAACGCTAAGAAGATGGTTGAAGATGGCCACCATGGTGGAAAGAACAGTGATGCACACGCAGCAACAATCGTTGGTGACACTGTTGGAGATCCATTCAAAGACACTGCAGGTCCTGCAATCAACCCACTTATCAAGGTAATGAACCTTGTTGGTCTATTGATTACTCCTGCAATTGTTTCTCTTGCACTTGGTAACGGTGAAACAACAAGCACAGTTATTTCATTGCTGGCAGTTGCAGTCATCGTCGGTGCGCTAGTTCGCAACCGCCGACAAGCAACTTCAATCACGGTCTAAAGCCAGTGACTTCCCCAGTCGTACTAGTCAATGATGCAAAGCATCAAAGAACAATACGAAGTAGCGCAAAGCGTTAATAACTCATGGCTAAAGCAAAAACGGATCTGATCAAGTTGGTGATCGTTGAATCACCAGCCAAGGCCAGAAAAATTGGTGGATACCTCGGCGACGACTATGTCGTCGAGGCTTCCGTCGGTCATATCCGTGATCTGCCACAGCGCGCTGCAGATATTCCAAAAGAGTTTAAGAAAACCGCCTGGGCTAAAGAGGGCGTAGATATCGAAAATGATTTCGCACCTTTGTATGTAATTAACCCAGATAAGAAGGCAAAGGTTGCAGAGCTAAAAGCCTTAATGAAAAACGCCGAAGAGTTAATTCTGGCAACAGATGAAGACCGCGAAGGTGAAGCAATTGCCTGGCACTTGGTTGAAGTATTAGAGCCAAAGATTCCTATTAAGCGAATGGTCTTTAATGAAATTACAAAAGAGGCCATTGTCGCTGCTGTAGAAAACACTCGCGATTTAGATTACAACTTAATCGATGCACAAGAGACACGTCGCGTTTTAGATAGATTATTTGGATATCGCCTATCACCTGTTTTATGGAAAAAAGTTATGCCACGCATCTCTGCAGGCCGCGTGCAATCTGTTGCAACAAGATTGATTGTTGAAAAAGAGCGCGAGCGTATGGCCTTTATTTCATCTGGCTGGTGGGATTTGGCTGCAGTTACAGCACTTGGTTTTAACGCACGCTTACTAGAAGTAGATGGAAAGAAAGTTGCAAGCACATCTGACTTTGGCGCAGATGGAGCGGTAAAAGAAAAATCACTATCAAATATTTTATTACTGGATGAAACCAGTGCGCGTGCATTAGTAGATGGATTAAAAACCAGCGATCTAACTGTTAAGTCGATGGATGAGTCTCCACGAACCGAGCGTCCAAAACCTCCATTTACAACATCAACGCTGCAACAAGATGCTGGTAGCAGACTTGGTTGGGGCGCACAGATAACAATGCGAGTTGCACAGCGCCTATATGAAAACGGCTATATCACCTACATGCGTACAGACAGTGTTAACTTGTCGGCGCAAGCAATTACTGCAGCGCGCAATGCAGCAAAATCTTTATACGGCGCCGACCATATTCCAGATGCACCACGTGTGTATCAAGGTAAAACAAAGAATGCGCAAGAAGCACACGAAGCAATTCGTCCAGCAGGTGAAAGCTTTAAGACTCCAGGTGAGTTAGCACCAGAGCTTTCACGTGATGAGTTTGCACTCTATGACTTAATTTGGAAGCGCACTGTTGCCTCCCAAATGGCAGATGCTAAAAAGATGCAGATGCGCGTTGATTTTGATGCAGATATCAACTCAGCTGGCTCACAAAACTGGAAGAAAGCGATTTTCCGCGCAAACGGATCTGTAATTGTTTTCCCAGGTTTTCTTGCTGCCTACGATGAAGTAATTACTGAAGATGGCAAAGATGACAACAAAGATGAAGAGGCAACCAACAAACGCCTACCTGCAATGACACTTGGCCAAGCAGTAAAGGTAAATGAATACACCTGCGAAGGCCACGAAACAAAGCCACCTGCGCGCTATACAGAGCCAACTCTTGTTAAAAAACTAGAAGAGCTAGGCATTGGTCGTCCATCTACATTCGCATCGATCATACAAACTATTCAAGATCGTGGTTATGTTTATAAGCGCGGGCGCGCACTTGTGCCAACATTTTTAGCATTCTCTGTTACTGGCTTGCTAGAGACACACTTTACAAAGTTAGTTGATTACGAATTCACGGCAAGTATGGAAGAAGATTTAGACAAGATCGCATCAGGAGATGCTGGCCGAGTTGATTGGTTGCGCGATTTCTTCTACGGAGTAGACGGACAACCAGGACTTAACGAACTCTCTGCAGACTTAG
>JBEDES010000003.1:0-87620 GCA_041175545.1 Actinomycetota bacterium | reverse complement strand
GGTGGGGGTAAATGGGGTAAATATGGGGAAAGGTGGTTGAAAAAGGAGAAAAGTGGAGTAAAGTGGGGAATTATGCAGGCATTTACGCCTGACAACAGGACCAGTTTTATCTAGGGGAAGTAGGTGGGACGCGATGTTTCTTGGCACCCACGAACCCCGTTTAGATGAAAAAGGTCGCCTCATTCTTCCGGCGAAATTTCGCGAAGAGCTTTCTGCAGGTTTAGTAATTACTAAAGGACAAGAACGTTGTCTTTATGTTTTTCCTTCACAAGAGTTTTCCGAAATTACACAAACGCTTAAACAAGCACCAGTTACTGCAAAGTCAGCACGTGATTACAGCCGTGTGATGTTTGCCGGCGCACACGATGAAATTCCTGATCGACAAGGTCGAGTGACGATTCCTCAAGCACTTAGAACATATGCAGGTTTAGAAAAGGAATGCGTTGTTATCGGTGCAAATACAAGAGTTGAAATTTGGGATTCAAAATCTTGGAATGAGTATCTAGCCGATCGCGAAAAGAGTTTTGCTGAAGTTTCAGAGGAGGTCTTTCCAGGTTTGTTCTAACTCTCATTTGTGGCCACTGCCGACCCTTCGAAAGTAGCGACACCCCTTCCCCGGTGCCGTTACAACTTTAGATCCGTCGGCCGGCAGTGACCAGAGGTGAGAGCAGTTGTAAAGAGTTAAAGCAGATTTTATCTAGGAAAGGGGGACAAGTGAGCATCGATAACGAACACATATCTGTAATGCGTGATCGTTGTATCGACCTTCTTTCTCCTGCAATTGAATCAACAGAACATCCAGTTGTAGTTGATGCAACGTTAGGTTTAGGTGGGCACACCGAAGCACTACTCCAGAGGTTTCCGCATTTAACTGTGATTGCGATTGATCGTGATCAGGAAGCAATCACAAAAGCAACGGCCAGACTTTCTGAATTCGGAGATCGACTTTTAACAGCACATCGTAGTTTTGATGCAATAGGTGAAGTTGTGCGCAGTTTTGGTTTCAAGAAAATTGATGGTGCTCTATTTGATCTTGGCACTTCTTCAATGCAACTGGATCAAACTGAGCGAGGTTTTTCATACTCTCAGGATGCGCCACTTGATATGCGGATGGATCGCAGACAATCCTTAACGGCAGCAGAAATAGTCAATACTTATGAACCTGGTCAACTCGTTCGAATATTAAGAACATACGGTGAAGAAAAATTCGCTACACGAATTGTTGAGTCGATAGTAAAAGCCCGAGAAATTGCACCAATGAATTCAACCGCTCAATTAGCAGCGTTAGTGAAGGAATCTATCCCAGCGGCAACCCGGCGCACTGGCGGCAACCCAGCCAAGCGAACATTCCAAGCACTTCGCATCGAGACGAATGATGAACTAGGCAGCATTACTCGTGCGCTACCTGTAGCACTAGAAATTCTAAATATAGGAGCACGGTTAGTGGTGATGTCCTTTCAATCACTTGAGGACCGCATTGTTAAAGAACTCTTTGTAACAGCTAGCACATCAGGAACTCCGCGAGAACTTCCAGTGGAGTTACCAGAATTTGCAGCAAAGTTTGCTTTAGTTTTTCGTGGAAGCCAAGGGCCTACAGACGAAGAAGTCGAAGAAAACTCGAGATCACAGTCGGTCCGCCTTCGCGCAATTGAAAGAGTGGCCGCGTAATGGCACTTACTTCACTCGCACCTGCGGTCACTCGCTCTAGAAAAATTCTGACTGAAAAGACCGCAGAGGTTGCACTCAAACTTGTACCTGAACCTTCAGTTGGTAAACAAGCTGATCGAAGATTTTTTGCAGTCTTTGTCTCGATCGTCGGAGTCCTAGGGCTTTTATTGCTTCTTCTAATCAACACACTATTGGCACAAGATGCTTTCAAACTTTCTGAGTTAAAGGCTGAGGCCAAGTTAGTAAGTGATCAGAGAGAGGCAATAGCAAGGGAAATAGATGCCATTTCATCTCCAGAATCACTAGCTCAAAAAGCAGCCGAGCTTGGCATGAAGCCATCGAAAGTTCCAAACTTTTTAGATTTGAGTTCTAACCCGGAAAAAGACGTGATCAATAATGGGTAATTTCAATTTATCTCATTCCAGAATTAGAGCACTAGTTCTATTCACGGCGTTCATAGTTTTTTTATTTGGAGTTCGACTCATTCAGATTCAAGCCATACAAGCCAGTGATTACCGCCTAAAGGCCTTTAATGAGATGGAAAAAGTAAGCACCTTGCAGGCTCCTAGAGGAGATATCACGGATATTAATGGTGTGGCATTTGCACGTAGTGTTGCAGCAATCAGCATTGTCGTAGATCAAACTCAAATTCTAAATCCTTCAAAAGTTGCAAAGCTGACTGCCCCAATCGTAGGTTTGCCAGAGGCCGAAGTTGAGACTGCTCTGACGGGCACTCGAAAATGGAGCATGGTTGCACGAAATGCAAAACCTGCCACGTGGTTGAAGTTAACTGAAGCAATCGCTGCATACAACGCTCGATATGAACCCATGAGTCCTGAGCGAATAATTGGCTTCTTCCCAGAGCGCAGTTATGTACGTGAGTATCCATCTGGACATCTGATTGCCTCACTCGTTGGATTTGTAAATCATGAAGGTATTGGAGCTACTGGACTTGAATCCAGCATGAACTCAAAGATCTCTGGAGTTAATGGTAAATATTCATATGCAAATGGATTCAAAGCGGAGATTCCTGGTTCACAGTCAGAGATAATTCCTGCACAAACGGGAACTTCAGTTCGACTAACTGTTGATCGAGATATTCAATGGGTGGCCTCTAAGGCAATAGCCAAAGCAGTTAAATCTTCAAAGGCTCTGAGTGGAACAGTCATAGTTATGGATCCAAAGACCGGACACATTTTGGCACATGCAACCGCGCCAACTTTTGATCCAAATAACACCAAAAAAGTTTCACTAATTGCAATGAGAAATCCATCTGTTCAAGATATTTATGAACCAGGATCTACTGGAAAAATCATGACATTGGCAGCGGCAATCGAAGAGAAAAAGATTACTCCTGAGACAGTTTTAACCGTTCCGTATAAACTAAAGCGCGCAGATAAAACCTTTAGCGATCACGAACCGCATCCAACTCAACGGTTGACAACATCAGGGATTTTGGCTGTTTCAAGTAATACAGGTTCAATTTTGATAGGTGAAAAGCTTTCAAACCAAAGTTTGTATGACTATTTAACGAAATTTGGTGTGGGAGTTAAAACTGGGGCGGGGTTGCCTGGTGAATCACGAGGAAAACTATTAGAAGTCAGTGACTGGTCTGGAACTACTGCTCCCACAGTAGCTTTTGGACAGGGATATTCACTTAACACAATGCAGGCCACAAGCATTTTTGCAACGATTGCAAACGATGGAGTGAGAGTTCCACCAACAGTAATTGCAGGTACTAGTGATTCCAGCGGAAATTACACACCTACTAAGAAGCAAAAAGCAGTTCGAGTAGTAAGTGCATCTACAGCTAAACAGATGAGAACAATGATGGAAACAGTAGTTTCCGCACAAGGAACTGCACCAACAGCTGCTATAGCCGGATATCGAGTTGCGGGCAAAACAGGTACAGCCCAAAGGATTGATGACACTTGCGGTTGCTATCGCGGATATACAGCTTCATTTATTGGTTTTGCACCTGCAGATAAGCCTGCATATGTAATTAACGTGACGATTCAAGATCCAAAAGGAATGCACTGGGGTGGAGCTTTAGGTGGACCGGTCTTTAAAGAGGTAATGTCTTTTGTTTTGCAGTCACAAGGAATAGCGCCAACGAAGGATAAAGTTAAAAAGGTTGCTCTCGATGAAGCGCAGTTGAATTCACAGAAAAAGGTTTTACGTGCTCAGGCCAATTGAATCCTTTGAGGTAAGCCTTGAGGCTATCCGTGCAATCATCGACGCAGAGATTGTTGGCGATGGAGCTATTCGAGTAAATGGTCTTTCACAATCGAGTAAAGAAATCTTGCCCGGAGATCTTTTCATTGCCTTACCTGGTGAGAATTTTCATGGCGCAGAGTTTTCATCGGATGCAGCTGCAAAGGGCGCCGTTGCTGTTTTAACTGACAGTATTGGTGCATCTAAAGTTAAAAATCTTCCCGTAATTATCTCAAATAACCCAAGACGTGCAGCTGGCGTAATTAGCGCGTGGTTTTATAGAGAACCAATGAGAGATCTCTACAGTGTCGGAGTAACAGGCACGAATGGGAAGACAACTGTTACAACCTTGCTCCATCAATTAATGACTGGTGCAGGTCGTGAAAGTGGACTCATCGGAACTGTTGAAACTCTAATTGGATCAGAATCGATTAAGAGCATTAGGACAACACCAGAAAGCAGTGAAATTCAAGCTTTATCTGCTGTTATGCGTGAGCGACATATGCGTAATTTAGTTATGGAAGTTTCAAGTCACGCCATTGCACTTGAGCGCATTCGAGGAAGCCATTTTGCAGTGGTTGGATTTACTAATCTTTCGCAAGATCATCTGGATTTTCACGAAAACATGGAAAATTACTTTGCTGAAAAGGCAAAGCTTTTTACTCATGAGTATGCAGATCTTGCTGTTATAAACATTGATAGCCAATACGGTGCAATTTTGTCAGCTCAGACTGAATTGCCGACTATGACCCTTTCGCGTTTTGATGTAAAAGCTAATTGGCATTTCACAAAGATTTCACGAGATTACGTTGGGGCTCATGTTGCAATTCGGGGCAGTGGTGGAATTTTGATTGAAGGAAAAGTTCAGCTCCATGGTGGTTACAACTACGACAATCTTCTTATGGCAGTTGCACTTGCCGCAGAAAGCGGCATTGACCCACTAGATATTTCAGCCTTGTTACCATCTCTATCTGGCGCCAGCGGTCGACTTGAATCAATTGCACTCGGACAGAGTTTCATAGCGATGATCGACTATGCACATTCTCCAGATGCCGTTACTCGAGTGCTAGAGACAGCGCGCGAGATTACAGATGGTCGTGTGATTGCAGTTCTTGGCTGTGGGGGAGATAGGGACTCATCAAAACGTGGATTAATGGGGAAGGCTCTTCAAGAGGGTGCTGACGTAGCGATTTATACAAGTGATAATCCACGAAGTGAGAAGCCACAGGATATTTTGGTCCAAATGGTTTTAGGTCTAGAGATAAATGAGCCGAGTGCCGTAATTGAAGATAGAACGAGTGCAATCAAGGTAGCCGTCAATGAAGCCAAGGATGGAGATTTAGTTATTGTTCTTGGCAAGGGACATGAAAAAGGTCAGGAAGTTAACGGTGAAGTTCTTCCATTTGATGATCGAATTGAGTTGGCTCGAGCGATCGAGGATAAAAAATGATTCCCTTAACAGCTGGTGAAATTGCACTTCTTTTAGGTGGAGAAATCTTCTGTGATAAGGATTTGCTTGTTTCACAAGCACCTATTTTTGATTCTCGAAAAGCAATCCCTGGATCAATTTTCCTAGCATTAGAGGGTGAAAAGTTTGATGGGCATGATTTTGCAGCAGATGCTTATCGCGCCGGTTCTGTATTTTCGTTGACTTCACGACGCATTGATGGGCCTTGCATAGTCGTGAAAGATGTAGTTGAAGCATTATCAACGTTAGCCACCTTTGTGCGTGCACGTTTAGAGAATCTAACCGTTATAGGAATTACTGGGTCTCAAGGAAAAACCAGTACTAAGGATTTATTGGCACACATGTTGAGTGCAGTTGGTCCAACGGTTTCACCTATAGGATCATTTAACAACGACTTGGGACTTCCAATTACATTACTTGAGTGTGACGAAAGAACACGTTTTTGTATCCTTGAAATGGGTGCACGCCATAAGGGTGATATCGCCCGTTTATCACTTATTGCTAAACCAAATGTTGGAGTGGTTCTCACTGTTGGTTCGGCGCACTTAGGAGAATTTGGATCAGTTGAAGCAATTGCTCAGACAAAATCGGAGTTAATTTCTACTCTTGATGAAAAATCTATTGCAGTTCTGGGGACATATGATTCATTTACTCCTGAAATGGCCAAGCTACATAAAGGTCGAGTTATATTTTTCGGAGATGAACATGAAGTACGTGCTGCAGATATAGAGATTCGAGAAGGTTGCCCACACTTTGAAATTGTCACACCTTCAGGTCGAGATGCAGTTGGAATGAGAGTTGTAGGAGCCCATCAAATCGCAAACGCGTTAGCTGTTGCTGCTGTGGGAACTGCATTGGAATTGCCGATCGAATTAATTGCAAGTTCTCTTTCAACTGCTGAGATAAAGAGCAAATGGAGGATGGAGCTTCATGACGTTTTTGGGCTCCTGATAATTAATGATTCCTACAATGCCAATCCGGAATCTATGACAGCGGCGCTTCGTTCATTAACTCTATTTGCGCAAGAACGTGGAGGCTCTTCCTGGGCGTTCTTAGGAAAAATGCATGAGCTCGGCGAGTCATCAGCCACAGCGCACAAGAAAATTGGCACTCTTGCCCAAGAGATTGGCGTAGATCACTTAGTTGCAATTAATCAGCCAGATTATGGCGCAAGTACGGGGGCTCTACGTGTCCATCACGTTGAAAATGTCGAAGAAGCAAGTTTACTCATGGAGCATTTTTCGGCAGGAGATGTTGTCTTGGTAAAGGCTTCACGATCTGAGGGCCTAGAACATTTGGCTCAAAAGATAGAAAGTGATTGGTTAGATAAGAGCGGAGTTGAAAGATGAGACAGATTCTCATATCTGGTGCATTCGCCTTAGTGTTTGCTCTTTTTGGAACACGTATTTTAATTCGTATCCTGGAGAAAAAGGGATTTGGTCAGATAATTAGAGATGATGGGCCAAGTACGCATCACATCAAACATGGAACTCCCACCATGGGCGGAATCATTTTTATTCTCGCATCGATACTGGGGTATCTATTCTCCCACTTAGTAACGTGGACACCTGTTACAGCATCTGCGTTATTGGTAATTGGACTAGTTGTTGCTTTAGGAATAATCGGCTTCCTTGATGATTGGCTAAAGGTTTCGAAACAAAACTCACGAGGTCTTAAAGGTCGGTATAAGTTAACTGGTCAGGCTATTGCCGCTGGTGGATTTGCATACCTTGGTCTGCAATTTATGAATGAATATTCACTTACTCCAATTTCACAGTACCTATCCGCCGTGCGGGAAACCAGTATTTATCTAGGAACAACTGTTGTAATTCTTTGGATAATTTTAATGGTGATGTCTGCAAGCAACGGTGTCAATTTAACTGATGGTTTAGATGGATTAGCTATTGGCGCTGCCATTATGGTTTTCCTCGCCTTTGTTTTAATTGGAGTTTGGCAGTTTGGTCAAAGTTGCGGAATGCAAGTGACAGCAGGTTGCTACGCGGTTAGAGATCCCCTGGATTTAGCGGTACTTGCTGCTGCATTTGCTGGGGCTTGTACTGGTTTTCTTTGGTGGAACACAGCGCCAGCAAAAATAATGATGGGGGATACCGGTTCCCTTGCTCTGGGCGGGGCAATTGCTGCATTTGCTGCAACATTGCGAGTTCAGCTTCTACTAGTCCCACTTGGCGGCTTGTTTGTCATAATTACTTTGTCGGTTCTTATTCAAACGTTTTATTTCAAAATAAGTGGCGGTAAACGAGTGTTTAGAATGGCGCCACTGCACCATCACTTTGAACTAAAGGGTTGGGAAGAGATAACAATCGTTATTCGCTTTTGGATAATTTCTGGACTATCCGTAGCTCTAGGCCTTGGCCTTTTCTATGCACAATGGGTAGCGCAATAACCATGAGTTCGACTCAAAATGATAAAAAGTTCCTAATTTTAGGAGCGGGTGTGACTGGCATGTCAGTGGCTCGATCTCTCACCAAGCGAGGAAATTCAGTGACTATTGCAGATGATTTTTCTGACGATGCAGTAAAAACTGAAGACATAAACCTCGAAAAATTTGATGCGGTAGTAGTCTCACCAGGATGGAAACTTGACCATCCTTTACTTGTGAAGGTACTAGATAGTGATTTAGAAGTTTTAAACGAAGTAGATTTAGCTTGGGATTTAAAGAAAGAAGTTGCACCACATCAGAAATGGTTAGCAATTACTGGTACCAACGGAAAAACAACTGCCGTTGAAATGGTTGCAGCTATTTTGCAGACGGCAGGAATAAATGCTAAAGCCTGCGGAAACCTCGGAGAAACGGTCATTGATTCCGTTGAACAGGCAGATCCCTATGATTTTTTAGTTTTAGAACTTTCAAGCTTTCAACTTCATTGGGCAAAGAAAGCACAATTCCACAGCTCGGCTATTTTAAACATTGCTCACGATCACATTGATTGGCACTCTAGTTTTGATTTGTACGCACAAGCCAAGTTATCCCTGCTGGAAAAAAGTGAGATGGCAGTTCTAAATGCCGATGATGCAGAAGTTGTTTCGCGCTCTGGTTCGTGGAGAGGACATAAAGTCTTTTTCTCACTCAACACCCCTGGACCTGGTGAAATCGGTGTCGTAGAGGAGCTAATTGTCGATCGCTGCTTTGTTTCAGATCCTATGCAGGCTGAGATGATCTGCGAGATTAACGATGTGAAGCCAACAATACCCCACAATGTATCAAACGCTATGGCCGCTGCTGCTCTTGCACTTTCCGTAGATGTTCCACACGCAATCATTCAAAAAGCTTTACAAGTTTTCAGGCCGGGAAGACACCGGATAGAACTAGTGTCAGAAAAAGACGGCATTACGTGGGTTGATGATTCCAAAGCAACAAATCCTCACTCTGCAATAGCCTCAATCAATTCACACTTATCTGTTGTTTGGATTGCTGGCGGTTTAGCAAAAGGCGCCGACATGGAGGAAATTGTGGAGCGCTGCAAAGGTCGAATGAAGGCAGCAATATTGATTGGCACAGATTCAGATTTAATTGAAAAAGCCTTGCAAAAATTTGCTCCGGAGATTCCAAGAGTAAAGATTAATACGCCTAGTGGCTACTTAAAGGGTCAAGCGGATAACTCCTTAATGGAACTGGTGGTCACTCAAGGATTAGCGTTTGCAACTTCAGGAGATACAGTTCTCTTGGCTCCTGCATGTGCATCGATGGATCAGTTTGTTTCTTATGCAGATCGAGGGGATCGATTTGCTGCAGCTGTGAAGAAATTGGTGTCACATGCAAACTAAGCGAAAAGAAAACCTTTTTACAAAGCCAGTAAATCTTTATTACATGCTAGTAGGAAGCACATTGCTGCTGAGTCTCCTAGGTCTGATTATGGTGTTTTCAGCATCATCAATCGATTCATTAGACGAGAAAGGTTCTACTTACGCTATTGCAGCTAGGCAGTTATTTTTTCTGATTTTTTCAATTCCTATGGCTTGGGTTCTTTCTAGAATTTCAGTTAGACATTGGAAGTCACTTGCTCGTGTCGGGGTCATACTCTCTGTGATCATGCTTCTTTTTGTTCAGTTCTTCGGAAACTCAACAGGTGGAAATCAAAACTGGCTCAGTCTTGGTTTTGTGGTTATTCAACCAAGTGAATTCGCTAAATTCTTAATGATTTTGTGGGCAGGTTTCATCTTGGCAAAAAATGAAAGCGCAGGCCATATTCACGTCAATGTTTTGGCACTCATTACGCCTGCTTATTTTTTATGTATAGTTCTAATCTTGGTAGGAAATGACTTAGGAAGCGCATCTGTCTTTGGATTTATTCTGGTCGGACTTCTCTGGGTTTCAGGTTTAAAGCTTCGAGTATTTGGGGTGGTGCTCAGTGCAGGGTTTTTAAGTTTGGCCATTTTAGTTTTGACATCTCCATATAGAGTTCAAAGATTCATCGCATTTCTCAACCCATTCGCAGAGGATCAATACAAACTTTATGGTTGGCAACCTGCTCATAGTCTCTTGGGGCTTGCAAGCGGCGGATTCTTCGGTGTAGGTCTAGGAGCGTCTCGTCAAAAATGGGGGAATCTCTCTCAAGCGCATACGGACTTTATTTTTTCAGTCATCGGAGAAGAATTAGGTTTGTTTGGAACATTAGTCACGTTATTTTTAATTAGCATTCTTTTGTTCTCTATCTTTAAGATTGCTATGCGTGCGCATGACCCAATGGTTAGGTACGTTGCGTCGGGAATCGGTTGCTGGATTGGCATTCAAACAGTTCTCAATATTGGATCGGCGATTAGCGTTTTGCCCGTGGTTGGAGTTACGTTGCCTTTACTTTCTTATGGTGGTTCATCATTGATTGCAATATATGTCGCGATTGGATTTGTTCTTGGAGCAGCTCGACGTGATCCCGCGATCTATCAAGAGTTACAAGCAACGGGTAATAAATGGCTACGGTAGTTTTCGCAGGCGGAGGAACTGCAGGTCACATACAACCGGCCTTAGCGGTGGCACGAGTGTGGAAGAAACAACATCCGGCAGATAGTTGCTTGTTTATCGGAACAGCAAAAGGCTTAGAGACAACTCTTGTTCCAGAGGCCGGTTTTGAATTAAGAATGATTCCAAAGGTAGCAATCGCGAGGCACCCATCTTTTTCATGGCTGAAAGTACCTTTTGATCTAGTTGCTTCAATTGCATCAGCCCGAAAAATACTTTCGGGCGCAGATGTATTAATTGGATTTGGGGGATATGTAAGCGCTCCGGCATATCTTGCGGCGCGAAGTTTAAATATTCCGATAGTCATTCATGAAGCAAATGCAAAACCAGGCTGGGCCAATACCGTTGGTGCATTTCTTACCCCTCATTTGGCCGTTGCTCATGCCGTGGAAAATGGGAAGTTCTCAACTGCTCTATTGGCTGGACTCCCATTGCGTTCTGATGTGGCCATCGCATATGAAAATGCAAACAAAGATTGGAAAGTTGCCCGCGCCCAGGCCAAATCACGATTGGGCATCGAGGCTTCAGCTCCCTTTATTTTTGTCATGGGAGGGTCACAAGGTTCAGTCGCGATAAACACAGTCATTGAAAAGTCTGTGGATCAATTCCGCACTCTTGGATACTTCGTTTTACATTCGGTAGGTCGTCTGAATCAATTACCGGCTTCAACGCAAGGTTACAAGGCAGTCTCATATGTAGATCAGATGGCAGATGCGTATTTGGCTGCAGACCTTGTCATTAGCCGTAGTGGCGCTGTGACATGCAGTGAATTTCGCGCTCTTGGACGCTACGCTCTTTTTGTTCCTTTGCCAATTGGAAACGGTGAACAAATGGTCAATGCAACAGGACTAGTTGACGCAGGAAGAGCAAGAATTATTGAGCAAAAATACTTTACTGTTGATTACGTGAGAGACAACATAGTAAAGATCTTGAATGAATCTTCTCAGTCATCAGAATCGGGAAGTGACGAGGATCTATTTGCTGCAGAGAAAATCGCAGCACTAGCAGAATTTGCTCTTCAAAAATGAATCCAACGCTTTCATCATTAACCGGTAAACGAATTCACTTCATTGGAATTGGTGGAGCCGGAATGAGTGGCTTGGCAAGAATCGCGTTGACGCACGGAATAACCGTTTCAGGATCAGATACAAAGGATTCATCGGTGATCTCCGCCCTCAAGGCTTTAGGGGCCTCGATAAATACTTCACATGCTGCAGAAAATGTTGAAGGCGCAGACTTAGTTGTATATTCCAATGCAATCTCGGAAAACAATGCAGAGCGAGTTCGTGCCGCACAATTGCAGCTTCAATCTCTAACGAGAGCTTCTGCTCTATCAATTTTAATGTCTGAGTCAAAAAGCATTGCAGTTGCTGGAACTCACGGCAAAACTACAACTTCATCAATGTTGGCTGTTGCGCTACAAGCGTGCTCTGCTGATCCTTCATTTGCAATCGGGGGAAACATCACAGCCTCTGGCTCCAATGCACACAGAGGTACTGGAGAGATTTTTGTTGCTGAGGCAGATGAATCGGATGGCTCATTTATCGAATACAGGCCCTTCGCCGCGATTGTGACCAATATTGAGCATGACCATGTTGATTTCTTTGAGTCTCCAGAAGCAGTAGATCAAGCGTTTGTTGAATTTGCTGCAACCATTGATAAGCAAGGTTTTCTTGTCTACTGCGCTGATGATTCAGGTGCAAAAAGATTGGCGACAGAAGTTTCGCAAACAGGTCCTGAACTAATTTCATATGGCGTCAGTGAGGATGCGGATTTACATGTTGACCAGATAGAACTATTGGCAATGGGTTCTAAGGCACGAGCCATTTGGCATGGAAAAATGATTGGCATCATCGAACTTCAAGTGCCTGGTCTACACAACTTGTTAAATGCAGCATCAGTATTGGCGACAGGTTTAAAACTAGGAATGCCATCGGCCCAGCTTTTAGTTGGTCTTGGTATTTTCAGGGGAACAGGACGACGATTTGAATTAAAAGGCTCGGTAAATGGGGTTCGCGTTATCGATGACTATGGGCATCATCCAACTGAGATACAAGTAACCCTTGATGCTGCACGCAGATTCGCTGGTGATGGTCGACTAATTGTTATTTTTCAGCCACATCGATACTCCCGAACTCAAGCATTCGCATCTAGATTTTCTGAGACATTAGACAAAGCAGATCGAGCAATTGTTTTAGAGGTTTATGCTGCAAGTGAAAAACCAATCGATGGAGTTACATCACGACTAATCACATCAAAAATGTCAAAGGGGGAGTACATCCCTAATTTTATCGAGGTAACCGACTCCGTTGTTTCTTCGGCTCAGCCAGGAGATGTGATCATGACACTTGGAGCTGGTGATGTAAATTCACTCGCACCAATCATTGTGGATGGTTTACAAAGGCGCTTTACCTAAATGAAGAAACGTTTTATCTACATTGCCTTGCCAATCTTCTTATTATTTAGTTCGGCATACATTTTGGGCTATTCAACGATTTTTACCGTCAGCAGTGTTGAGATCATTGGAATCAATTCGACCATAAACCCAGGTGTTGTAAAGGGAGAAAAATTGGCTCGGATCCAACCTCGAGTAATTGCAACGAGATTTGAAAATTTAGCATGGGTTGAAAAGGCCGAAGTCTCGCGCAATTGGATTAATGGCAAAGTCACAATTCAAATTCTTGAACGCACTCCCATAGCTGTCTTCAACGGCAAAGCATTCGACATAGAAGGCAAAAGCTTTGTCCCACAAAGCGCCAACAATTCTGAACTTGTGCAGATACAGGCCACAGATTCGGAGTCAGCTTTAGAGGCCGTAGATTTAATGACAGTTTTAGATTCACAGATCAAGCAATCTCTGCGAACGATCACGGTCCAAAGGACTGGATCCTTTGACCTAGTTCTCACCCAAGATTCACGAGCAGTGGAAGTTAAATGGGGATTGAATAAAGAAAATGAGTTAAAAACCAGGGTCTATGCTGAAATTATTGCTCTTCCAGAAAACTATAAAGTGACAAGAATTGATCTTTCGGCTCCACATGCACCGATAGTGAAGTAACAACTTCAATTTAAATTTGTTTTGCGACACGTTAAAGAAATCATGTCGGTGTTTGATAATCACCCTTGCGCACTTTAAGTTCACCTCATAGAAAATTAGTGAGCCGTAACTCTCAAGGTGAGGTTTAAGGTTCATAAGGAGGAAGACTCGTGGCTTCACCACAAAATTATTTGGCTGTCATCAAAGTAGTTGGCATTGGTGGCGGTGGAGTTAATGCAGTTAACCGAATGATCGATGTCGGATTAAAAGGTGTTGAGTTCATTGCTATCAACACTGATGCACAACATTTGTTAATGAGTGATGCTGATGTAAAACTTGATATTGGTCGTAAGACAACGCGTGGACTTGGTGCAGGGATGGATCCTGAAAAAGGTCGCGAAGCTGCACTTGATCACGCAGATGACATCGAAGAAATTCTTAGAGGCGCGGATATGGTTTTTGTTACCGCAGGTGAGGGTGGCGGAACTGGCACAGGAGCTGCACCTGTAGTTGCAAAAATTGCGCGAGAAATAGGCGCACTGACTATTGGTGTTGTTACACGCCCATTTTCGTTTGAAGCAAAACTGCGTACCGAGCAAGCCGATGCAGGAATAGAAGCTTTGCGAGCTGAAGTAGACACACTAATTGTAATTCCTAATGATCGTTTACTTGCAATATCAGATCGTCAAATAACTTTGGCTGATGCATTCAAGAGTGCAGACCAAGTACTACTTTCCGGCGTTCAGGGTATCTCTGAGATCATTACTCAACCTGGATTAATTAATTTAGATTTTGCAGATGTAAAAGCGGTTATGTCTGGTGCTGGTTCTGCACTTATGGGTATTGGTTCAGCTCGCGGCGAAAATCGTGCAATGCGTGCAGCTGAACTCGCAATATCTAGTCCATTACTTGAAGCCTCTATTGATGGTGCGATGGGTGTGTTGCTGTCGGTCTCTGGTGGTTCAGATTTGGGATTATTTGAAGTTAATGAGGCTTGCGAATTAGTTCAATCAGTTGTTCACCCAAATGCCAAATTCATTTTCGGTACAACAATTGATGATGCACTAGGAGATGAAATAAGAATCACTGTAGTTGCAGCAGGGTTTGAAGGTGGACAGCCAAAGAAGGTTGCAACCCCATCATTTGATGCAGCCACTTTGGGTGGAGTTGCGGACCCAATTTCGGCCAATGATCCACTTGCTGTGGCACTTGATTTAGACAACGAATTACCAAAACGTCGAGTGACTTTTGAAGAATTGGTCGCAGAAGATGAGATCGATATTCCTGACTTTATGAAGTAAAGGAACTTTGTTTTGTCTTATTTTTTTACCGATCGAACTGGTGGTTTCAGTTCGGGCAGTTATGAGTCACTAAATTTCGGTAATCATGTTGGAGATGATCCGTTCAGTGTGAATGCAAATCGCTCCACGCTTTTGAATACACAATTCATGAATCAAGTTCATGGCAATACCGTTACGGTCGTTACCGATTACAGCCATGTAGAGCCCACATGCGATGCATTGGTCACAACTAATCCCGATATTTCTCTAGCAGTTATGGTTGCAGATTGCATACCGCTCCTGCTTATCTCAAACTCAGTTGTTGGCGCCGTTCATGTGGGCCGTGCAGGATTAATTAATAGGATAGCCATTAAAGCCCTGGATGTAATGAGGCAAAACGGTGCAAGTGATATTCATGCAGTTTTGGGCCCTTCGATTTGCGGCAAATGTTATGAAGTTCCGATAACGTTGCAGGAAGAAGTCACCGCAATCCATCCAGAGTCTTACTCCACAACCAGACATTCGACTCCAGCACTAGATCTTCAGGCGGGGTTAGTTGCGGAGTTATTGACTGAGAATGTTAGTTTTGAAGCATCAACTGTGTGCACTTTGGAGAACAGTTCCTATTTTTCTCACCGTAGAGATAATCCGACTGGTCGATTTGTTGGAGTTGTAAAGATATGAATAGAAAGGCTGAATTAGCAGCCAACCTGGCAGATGTTGAGAACAAAATAGCCGAGGCAGCAAAACATGATGTGACTCTCATTGTTGTCACAAAGAGCTTTCCAGTTAGTGATGCTGAGATTTTGAGTGAATTGGGTGTTAAGGATTTCGGAGAGAACAGAGATGCCGAGGGAGCAGACAAATCTCAAGTTGTTTCAGGCACCTGGCATTTTCAAGGTCAGATTCAAAGCAATAAACTGAAATCAATTACACAATGGGCTTCTGTCATACACTCATTGGACGATCTTCGACATTTCGAATTGATCAAAAAGTATGCACCTCACCCACTCTCAATTTTTCTGCAGGTATCACTCGACGGTGCCCATCATCGAGGGGGAGCCAAGACCAAGGATTTATATTTACTTGCTGAGGAAGTAGAAAAATCGACCGAACATACTTTGGCAGGAATCATGGCTGTGCCTCCATTGTCTTTACAGACCAAAGCTGCCTATGAGCAGTTGCAGCAGATTCATCAAGATTTCTTGAAGGAGTTTCCGGGGGCTTCAGGGCTTTCTGCTGGGATGAGTGGGGACTATGAAATGGCCATTTCATATGGTGCGACACATGTTCGTGTTGGTTCCTCAATACTCGGTTCCCGATCACCCCAGAGGTAACCTTTTCTCATGTCTAATGCAATCCGCCGTGTGGCTAACTATCTAGGTCTAATGGATGAACCGGAATTTGATACTGCGCAAGCGCCAGCAAAACCAAGTGGCGATGTTCGCATCAAAAGTAGAGAGCTACGTCCGGTTTCAACTGTTCGCAGCCCAGAAATAGTTAACGCTGCTCCTCAGTTAGATCTTCCAGTGTTAGATCGCATCATCACTTTGCATCCTCGCTACTACAACGAGGCTCGCACAATTGGTGAGCATTATCGTGAAGGCAATCCAGTAATCATCAATCTAACGGAGATGGATGAGTCAGAACACAAGAGACTTGTAGATTTCGCAAGTGGTCTTGCATTCGGATTACACGGAACAATTGAGAGAGTAACAAAGAAGGTTTTCCTACTATCTCCTGCAAATGTTTCAGTGAGCAGTGAAGATAAATCAGCTGCTGCGCAAGCAAGTTTTTTTAATCAGAGCTGATCATGTTGAGCGTGGGCTCACTGCTAGCCAACATTTTGCAGTTATTCCTCTTTGCCCTGTTGGGTCGTCTGATTTTTGACTACGTGCAGATGTTTTCAAAAACTTGGCGCCCTCGCGGTCTAGTTCTGTATTTGGTAGAAGCGATCTATACGATCACAGACAAACCTATGCAGTTTGTAGGACGATTCGTTCCACCGCTTCGTTTGGGCGCAATAAGTTTAGACATGAGTTTTATAGTTCTCTTCTTTGGAACCCAACTCTTAATTGGTCTTGTTAGCCAACTTTAGTTTTAGTTAAAACAACCTCTAAACCAATTTCCTTGTCGGTAATTGAAAGTTTTAAATCATGCACCATATTCACCGCAAGTACTTCGGTTTCAATTCGACCCTGATCACTTCCAATTGCTTCCACTATCTCTGGAATACCATTCCAAGAGATATCGATTCGATCTGAAATATCAAATCCTTGGCTCTTTCGCTGCTCTTGAATAAAGCGGATGACCTCACGAACATTTCCTGCAAGAATCAATGCTGGAGTCAGCTCAAGATCTAGTGCAACGCTTTCGCCATCATGCGAAGACACGCTCCATCCAGTTTTTGGCGCTTCTGTAATAACGAGATCTTCAAGAGAAATTGTCCACTCGGCAACTGAAGCTGTTCCTTGTGATCGGAGCAGTCTTACAAGTTCGGTCGGATCAACTTTAGAGATAGCCTTTGCAATCTCCTGAACAGCTCCACCAAATTTTGCCCCAAGTGTTTTGAAGTTTGCCTTCACGCTGACATCGACTAAGTCCCCATCGGCATTTGCGATATCTGCGAGTTCTACAACGTTTAACTCATCTGCAATTTGCTCTCTCATCTGCTCTGGCAATTCAGACCAACCCTTTGCAGCAATTAACGCTCTACCCAGAGGCTGTCGAATTTTTACACCAGATTCAGCCCTAGTAGCACGACCAAGTTCGACTATACGACGCGTGAGTTCGACCTGAGAGGCCAATTCGCGATTGATGTGTTTCTCATTCGAAATAGGAAAATCCGAAAGGTGAACTGACATAGGCGCCGATGTATCTGTTGGTCGAACGAGTTCCTGCCAGACGTGCTCGGTGACAAAAGGCACAAGGGGTGAAAGAAGTTGTGTCAGACCCACCAAACATTCGTGCAATGTTCCCAATGCTGCAACATCACCATCCCAAAAACGTCGGCGAGATCTACGCACATACCAGTTGGAGAGATCATCGATGAATTTGGCCAATTCGCGGCCAGCAATTTGTGAATCAAATGACTCAAGAGCGTTATCAACTTTGGCGATTAAAAGATTGAGTTCAGAGATTATCCACTTGTCCATTAGAGGTCGATCGGCAAGTGGGGGAGTTTGCGAAAGTTCAAAATTTGAAGCTTTTGCATATAACGCATGGAAAGAAACTGTGTTCCAATAAGTCAGCAGAGTTTTGCGGACAACTTCATTCAAATTCTCGTGCCCTACGCGTCTAGCAGACCATGGTGAACCAGCAGCCAACATGTACCAACGAACAGCATCTGCGCCATGTTGATCCATTAACGCCATAGGTTCTAGAACGTTGCCTAAGTGCTTACTCATCTTGCGACCATCTTTATCTAAGATGTGACCAAGGCACAAAACAGTTTTATACGATGATTGATCAAAAACCAATGTTCCAATTGTCATGAGGGTATAAAACCAACCACGCGTTTGATCGATTGCTTCACAGATAAAATCCGCAGGGTATGAGGCTTTGAATTTTTCAACTGAGCCTTCCTTGTGCGGATAGCCCCACTGAGCAAAAGGCATCGCACCTGAGTCATACCAACAATCGATAACTTCGGGGACTCGGATCATTGTTGAATCACAACTACTACAAGCAAATGTAATGTCATCAACAAAAGGTCTATGCGGATCCAAATTGGATAGTTCTTTGCTAGCTAACTCGCCTAGCTCTTTGAGTGAATCGACACAGATTTCATGTTTATTCTCGCAACGCCAAATAGGTAGAGGAGTTCCCCAGTAGCGATTTCGCGAAAGTGCCCAATCGATGTTGTTGTTGAGCCAATCTCCATATCGCCCTTCTTTAATTGTTTCAGGATGCCAATTAGTTGATGCATTCTCTCTAAGAAGGGCTTCTTTTATGGAAGTTGTTCGGATGTACCAAGATGGTTGGGCGTAATACATAAGTGCAGTGTGACAACGCCAGCAATGCGGATAAGAGTGTTCATATTGCTGGTGCTTATAGAGTGCACCCTTTGCCTTGAGTTCCTTCACTAAGGGTTTATCTGCATCCTTAAAGAAAAGTCCTCCTACTACGGAAATCTCTTTGTGAAAGGTTCCATCGGGTGCTATTGGATTTACGACAGGCAATCCATAGCTTCGACATACCGCAAGATCGTCAGCACCGAAAGCGGGGGATTGATGGACTAGCCCAGTTCCATCTTCTGTAGTGACATAGGTAGCAAGGACTACGTAGTGAGCATCTGGAATTTCTACATAATCAAATGGTCTTTGGTAGGTAGTTTTTTCTAGATCTTTTCCTAGAATTGTTCGAACTATCTTCTTCTCACCCTTCACGCTCTCCATCAACGCTTTAGCAACAACAAGCACTTCATCTTCTTGTTCTTCTACTTGAACGTTTAAAACCACATATTCAACTTCTGGGTGGACTGCGATGGCAGTATTTGAAACTAGAGTCCAAGGTGTTGTAGTCCATACAAGAAAGCTGGCCTTTAACTCTTGTAATGGACCAGATGTTATGGGAAAGCGAACAAACACAGAAGGATCTGTAACAGTTTCATAACCCTGAGCTAATTCGTGATCTGAAAGTCCAGTCCCACAACGCGGACAATATGGAGCGACGCGGTGATCTTGGACAAGTAACCCTTTTTTCCAAATTTCTTTGAGCGACCACCACACTGATTCAACATATTCAGGTGACATAGTCCAGTAAGCCTTATCAAAATCAACCCAAAAACCCATACGGTCTGTCATGTCTGTAAATGCACTTACATGGCGTTGAACCGATTCCCGGCACTTGTCATTAAATTGGGAGATTCCAAATTTTTCGATGTCACCTTTGCCGGTAAATCCAAGTTCTTTTTCTACTGCAATTTCAACTGGCAGACCGTGACAGTCCCAACCTGCTTTTCGTTCAACATACTTGCCCTTCATTGTATGAAAGCGAGGGAAAACATCTTTAAACACTCGAGCTTCAATATGGTGAGTTCCAGGCATTCCATTTGCTGTTGGAGGTCCCTCGTAAAAAGTCCATGCAGGTCCATCTTCGCGAGAGTTAACTGTTTTTTCGAAAATTGAGTTTTCGCGCCAGAACTTTAAAATGCTATGTTCGACGGTAGGTAGATCTACCGCTGCAGAGATCTGGCGAAATGACATTAAAAAACCCCCAGAGAAAATTATCTGGAGGGACGAAACCTGCGTATGCAGTTTTCGCGGTACCACCCACCTTGTGCCTGCACCGAAATGCAATCACCACTTTGGTTCTCACTTGCTAGTTCTAGATGGCCTATCGACCACTTCTTCCAGCAGGCTCGTGAGGTGATAGCCCCGTCAATGCCGTATCTGTGAGGGGATTAGTCTAGATGATGAGGCAAGAATAAATTGCAACGTGGCGAAATTGGCAACACAGGGGTAATCGGCATAGGGTTCGCGACATGCCTAAGAAGCCTGTTAAGAAAGCAACGCCAGTTAAAAAAACTGCAAAAAAGGCGGCAACAAAGAAAGCTGCTCCTGCCAAAAAGGTTGTCAAGAAGGTAGCTTCTAGCAAGAAGCCTATTAAAAAAGCGGTGCCAGTTAAAAAAGCCGCGAAGAAAGCTGCTCCTGCCAAAAAAACTAGCGTTAAGAGCATTCCTGTAAAAAAGGCTACAGGCAAAGGATTTCCATCAAAAACAACTTTAACTGTTGATGAAAAATCACAAACGGTTTCTGTTTCAACAGTAACAGCCACAGTAGTGGCACCTGTTGTTGAAGAAAGACGTCTTGTGATGCCACCACCTCCTCGCCCAGTTAAAAGCGGTAAAAAAATTGCTCCGTTAAAACCAATAAAAGTCGCGCCTGTCCCAGTTGTTGCTACAGAAGCTGAGTCACCATGGTCGGCAGCAGAGCTCAAGGCAGTTCGAACTGAAATTTCCAAAGAGTTAGATCGTTTGCGCAAAGAGTTGGCCATCGTCGAATTAGAAATGGACGAGCTCATTCAAGAATCAGGCGAAGGTGCTGGAGATGATCAGGCTGATGCTGGAACAAAAACTTTCGAACGTGAACACGAGATGTCATTGGTAATTAACGCACGTGACATGGTTCTACAAACCGAGCGTGCCTTAGAAAGAATTGACTCTAAGAACTATGGTAATTGCGAAGAGTGCGGTTCTCCGATTGGTAAAGCCCGCCTCCAAGTATTTCCTCGTGCAACCTTGTGCATGTTGTGTAAGCAGAAGGAAGAGCGGCGCTAACTGTGCAGCATTGGCGCACACTTTATGGTGTTGCCTGGTTTGTTTGGGTTTTGGATCTCGCAACCAAGTTATGGGCAGTAAACACACTGTCAGATCGGTCCAATATCAAAATAATCGGTGATTTTTTCCAACTTACACTTGTGCGAAATCCTGGAGCTGCTTTTTCTGTAGCAGAGGGAGCGACAATCTTCTTAACGCTCTTTGGATTTTTAGTTATGGGAGTTATTTTTTATTATTCAACCAAAATTACCTCAAGAGGTTGGTCGGTTGTACTAGGGCTTGCAATGGGTGGAATTTTAGGAAATCTAGTCGATCGCATTTTTCGTGAACCAGGTGTTTTAAGAGGTCATGTTATTGATTGGCTTCAAGTTCCTAACTGGCCTGTTTTTAACATTGCTGATTCTGCAATAGTTCTAGCAGCTGTAGTCTCAATGATTCTTTCGGTAAGAAATATTTCCCCTATTGCAAGAGTAAAGTCAGATTCATGATTCAGAGAGAGTTACGAACACTTTCGGTTCCTGAAGGAGTAGCAGGAGAGAGAATCGATAGCGCGCTCACTCGAGTGCTTGGACTTTCCAGAACTTCAGTAGTTAAACTGCTCGAAGATGGTGACATCACAACAAATGGCAAAGTTATGCCCAAGTCAGAGCGTGTAACAGCTGGTCAAGTAATCGAAGTCTTGATGCCCGCCCCAATTAACAGTGATCCAATTCCTCTGACGCCTTTGGAAGGTTTAACAATTATCTATGATGATGATGACCTTGTTGTTATAGATAAGCCTGTTGGTTGCGCTGCTCACCCAAGTCCTGGCTGGACGGGTCCAACAGTTGTGGGCGCATTAATGGCAGCTGGATACTCGGTTTCAACGTCTGGTCCAGCTGAAAGACAGGGAATTGTTCATCGTTTAGATGTTGGAACAAGTGGCTTGATGATTGTTGCAAAGAGTGATCAAGCTTTTCATGCATTAAAGGATGCATTTAGAAACAGAACTGTTTCAAAGATTTATCACGCGCTTGTGCAGGGTCACATGGATCCATCAACAGGAACAATTGATGCTCCGATAGATAGACATCCTAAAGAAGATCATCGATTTGCAGTTGTTGCAACAGGCAAAGAATCAATTACCCACTATGAAGTGATTGAGTTTTATCGAGCAGTATCAATGGTAAAGATTGAATTGGAAACTGGACGAACTCATCAAATTCGAGTTCACTTTTCAGCCCTGCATCATCCCTTGGTGGGCGATACGACCTATGGTGCTGACCCAGTGCTAGGCAAAAGTCTGGGTATGTCTCGACCTTGGCTACATGCCGCCGAACTCTCTTTTTCCCATCCCGTTACGCAGGTCAAACTTAACTTCAAAGCCCCTTATCCCTCCGATCTCACAGGCTCACTGGCGTTGCTTTCCGACGCAGTTCTGCCATAGCCACTAATCTCGCCAATCATGTCTAACCAGAACAAAGACAATTTCGTACATCTGCATGTGCATACCGAGTACTCAATGCTCGATGGTGCAGCGCGCATTAGTGAGTTGATGGCTGAAGTTAAATCACAGTCGATGCCAGCGATCGCAATGACAGATCACGGTAATGTTTTTGGAGCGTTCGAGTTTTATAAAGCAGCAAAAAAAGCAGATGTAAAACCGATTATCGGAATTGAAGCGTACGTTGCTCCAGAATCACGCTTAGACAAGAAACGTGTCCAATGGGCCGGCGGTGGCGAGGATGATGTTTCTGGCGGCGGTGCGTACACGCACATGACAATTTTGGCTGAAAATAATGAAGGCCTTGGAAATTTATTTCGTCTCTCTTCGCTTGCTTCCTTAGAGGGTTATTACTACAAACCAAGAATGGATCGCGAGCTTTTAGCCAAATATGCAGGAGGGTTAATTGCAACAACTGGTTGCCCAGGTGGTGAAATTCAAACCAGACTTCGAATGGGTGCGTATAAAGAAGCGCTAAAAGCAGCAAGTGATTATCGCGATATTTTTGGTAAAGAAAATTACTTTTTGGAGATCATGGATCATGGAATTGAGATTGAATCTCGCGTCAAGGATGATCTGCTTCGGTTAGGTAAAGAATTAGGCATTCCATTCCTTGCAACTAATGACCTTCATTACACATTGCAAGCAGATGCACCAGCACACGAGGCGCTTCTTTGTGTTCAGTCAGGGTCCACATTGGCTGACCCAAAACGTTTCAAGTTCGATAATGATTCTTTCTACGTTAAGACTCCAGCACAGATGAGAGAACTCTTCAAAGACCTTCCTGAAAGTTGCGATAACACATTACTAATAGCCGAAAGATGTAATGTCACATTGCGCGAGGGTGAGAATCTTCTTCCAAAATTTGAAGTTCCATCTGGTGAAACAGAAGATACATGGCTAAAAAAACAGGCTCAGATTGGTTTAAAGGAACGGATGGGTTCACGATTAACTCCTGCTCACGAGAACCGTCTGGAGTATGAACTTGGCGTAATGGAAAAGATGGGATTTCCTGGATATTTTCTAGTGGTTGCAGATTTAGTAGCACATGCAAAGAAAGTTGGAATTCGAGTTGGTCCAGGTAGAGGATCTGCTGCTGGATCATTGGTTGCATATTCACTGGGTATTACTGGATTAGATCCAATCGAGCATGGATTACTTTTTGAGCGCTTCTTAAATCCAGAACGTATTTCAATGCCTGATATTGACCTTGACTTCGATGAGCGTCGACGAAGTGAAATGATTCGTTATGCAACCAATAAATATGGAGAAGATCGCGTTGCACAAATAATTACGTACGGAACTATTAAGTCTAAGCAGGCGATTAAGGACTCAACCCGTGTCTTGGGCTATCCATATGTTATTGGTGAAAAGTTAACAAAGGCATTACCACCATCAGTAATGGGTAAAGACATATCTTTATCTGGTGTTTTTGATCCCAAAGATGAACGTTATTCAGAGGCAGGTGAGTTTCGTTCACTTTATGAATCAGACTCTGACTCTAAGCGAGTTATAGACACCGCCCGTGGTCTAGAAGGCTTAAAGCGACAATGGGGAGTGCATGCGGCTGGAGTAATTCTCTCTCGCGAACCATTACTTGATGTAATTCCAATTCACCGACGTGAAGCAGACGGAGCAATAATTACTCAGTTTGATATGGGCGCATGTGAAGCAACTGGGTTACTAAAAATGGACTTCTTAGGTCTTAGAAATCTCTCGGTTCTAGATGATTGCCTTCTAAACATTAAAGCCAACCAAGGCATCGAAGTTGTTCTTGAAGATTTGACCTTAGATGATCCAAAGACTTTTGAACTTCTTAGCCGTGGTGAAACATTGGGTGTATTCCAACTAGATGGTGGGCCAATGCGTGCGCTACTGAAAAGTTTGTCACCAGATTCTTTCCAAGATATTTCTGCGGTAATTGCTTTATATCGCCCAGGTCCTATGGGAGAAAACTCTCACAATTTGTATGCTGACCGAAAGAATAATCGCAAACCTGTCGAACCAATTCATAATGAACTCTCCGATTCCTTGCAAGAAATTCTCGGTGATACCTATGGACTGATCGTTTATCAGGAGCAGGTAATGGCGATCGCACAAAAAGTAGCGGGTTTCTCACTGGGTCGCGCAGATCTTTTACGTAAGGCTATGGGTAAAAAGAATAAAGAGATTCTAGATAAGGAATATGTTCCCTTTGAAGCTGGAATGAAAGCTAATGGATTTTCTACAGCTGCAATCAAGCGCCTTTGGGATACTTTGATTCCCTTCTCTGATTATGCTTTTAACCGCGCTCACTCAGCAGGGTATGGAGTTGTCTCGTATTGGACAGCCTATTTAAAGGCCAACTTTCCAACTGAGTACATGGCGGCGCTGTTAACTTCTGTAAGAGATGATAAAGATAAATCTGCTCTTTATCTTTCTGAATGTCGACGGATGGGTATCAAAGTTCTACCTCCAGATGTCAATGAATCAGATGCCGAATACACACCACGTGGTGTGGATATCCGTTTTGGTTTGGCGGCAATTAGAAATGTCGGTGAAGGTGTAGTTGCCTCCATCAAGGCTGCGCGTGAAACTAAAGGAAAATTCACGTCATTTGGTGATTTCTTAGCAAAAGTTGATGCCCAGGTTTGCAATAAAAAAACTATTGAATCATTAATCAAAGCTGGAGCATTTGGATCTCTTGGTTCAACAAGAAAAGGACTTATTGCTGTTCACTTGGAGGCCATTGATTCAGTGATTGAATCAAAGAGAGCTGAAGCTATCGGCCAATTTGATCTTTTTGGGGGAGAAGAAGTTACTGCTGTTTCTGGATTAGATATTCAAATTCCAGAGGGTGAATGGGAAAAATCCATACTTCTTTCATATGAAAGAGAGATGTTAGGTCTCTATGTCTCTGACCACCCGCTTCTAGGAGTAGAGCATGTTCTGCGCGCTAACACCGATTTAACTATCAGCGAATTGGTAGATGATGGTGCACAGCATGAATCGATTGTCACTATTGGTGGATTGATAACAAGCGTTGTGAGAAAAGTTTCGCGACAAGGCGCATCCTGGGCAGTTGTTACAGTGGAGGATCTCGAGGGTTCGATAGAAGTTTTGTTCTTTGCAAATACCTATAATCAGTATTCAATAACACTAACTGAGGATCGGATCGTCACAATTAGAGGTCGCGTTGATAGACGAGAGGATGCACTGAGATTTACAGCACTTGAAATGTCGATACCTGAGATTAAGTCAATGCCCGTTGGCCCACTTGTGATTTCTCTTCCAATAGCTCAGTGCACACCACCAGTGGTTGAACGAATAAAAGAGATTCTTAGATCTCACCCAGGTAAACGAGAAGTTCATCTTCAATTACGAGATAACGGATCCAGTACTGTCATGAAGGTTGATGCATTAATCACTTCTTCGCCTAGTCTGAGCGCAGATTTGAAATCAATTTTGGGACCCAACTGCTTAGTTTAGAAACCATCGGCGAGATTTAACGTAGAGCCGATACGATTGCGGCATGATTCGCACCGTTGACCTACGCGGAAAGGCGCTATCAAAAGCAGGGTATGCCTTCCAACTTCCTCGCGCAGACTTCAATATCGAACAAGCATTGGATCTAATTCACCCAATATTGCTGCGAGTAAAAAACGGAACACAGGAAGATTTGATAGAGCTTTCTCAAGAATTTGATGGTGTAAAGCCGACCTCAATAAGAGTTCCTCAATCTGATCTAGATACAGCTTTGCAAAACCTGGATTCCAAAGTACGGGCAGCTCTAGAGGCATCGATTTCTCGAATCAAGAAAGTTCACAATGACCAGATTCGAAGTGAAAAAACCACGACGGTTGTAGAGGGTGCAACTGTCACAGAAAAATGGATACCTGTTGATCGAGTTGGGTTATATGTTCCTGGCGGTCGAGCCGTTTATCCAAGCAGTGTGATGATGAATGTAATACCTGCTCAGATCGCACAAGTTGCATCTATCGCCGTTGCATCTCCGCCGCAAAAAGAGTTTGGTGGCTTGCCTCATCCAACAATTCTTGCAACGTGTGCGCTATTAGGAATTACAGAAGTTTACGCAGTTGGTGGGGCACAGGCCATTGCTCTATTTGCCTATGGAATGGATGGAGTGTGCGAAAAAGTTGATCTTGTAACAGGCCCTGGAAATATCTATGTTGCAGCAGCAAAGAGAGCATTACGAGGAGTGATCGGAATTGATTCAGAGGCAGGACCAACCGAAATTGCAATTTTGGCAGACTCAACTGCATTGCCAAGTGATGTTGCCGCGGATTTAATCAGTCAAGCAGAACACGATGTAATTGCAGCTGCCATTTTAGTGACCGATTCATTAGAACTTGCCGAGAAAACTGCATACGAATTAAAGATCAGAGTGTCTGCAACCAAACACTCTGATCGCATACGCGAAGCTCTTGCTGGCGTGCAATCAGCAATCGTGTTGGTTGATAACTTAGATCAGGGAGTTGATGTTGTTAATGCCTATGCAGCAGAACACCTAGAGATTCAATGCAGAGATGCTCGCCAAATTTCTACTAAAATCAGAAATGCAGGAGCAGTTTTTATTGGCCGTTACACGCCAGTTTCATTAGGTGACTATTCTGCTGGATCAAATCACGTCCTTCCAACAGGTGGGTGCGCATGCCACTCAAGTGGATTATCTGTCCAAAGTTTTTTGCGTGGCCTGCATTTTGTCGAATATTCACAAGATGCTTTTAACCAGATTGTAGATACCGTAGTAACTCTTGCTAACGCAGAAGATCTTCCAGCACACGGTGAAGCCATGCTTGCAAGAAATGAGAAGACATCATGAGTTGGCCGGACTGGTTACCGCTTCGCTCGGATTTACGATCACTTTCACCTTATGGGGCACCGCAAGTCGCGGCCCAAGCGTCTCTAAATACAAATGAGAATCCTTACGCCCTCTCAGAGCAATTACAGAAAGCGATAACTCTCGCAGTATCTGAAATTTCCTCCCAACTCAATCGTTATCCTGATCGTGATGCCCAACACTTGAGGAATAAATTAGCGACATACATTAATGAGTTAAGTTCTACCGGTTTTACTCAAGAAAATATCTGGGTTGCAAATGGAAGCAATGAAGTAATTCAATCAATTTTCTTGGCATTTGGACAGGGAAAAGCATTAGGTTTTACACCTTCATATTCAATGCATGCACTTATTGGACGAGTAACTAAGACTGATTGGATAGATGGATCACGGAATTCAAATTTCTCACTCAATATTGAAGATGCTATTAAACAGATTCAAACCAACCAGCCAACGTTAACATTTTTAACAACACCAAATAATCCTACAGGTGGTGCTGTTGAAATTGCTGATATCTTAAAAATCGCTGAAGCGGTAAAGGCCGTGGGTGGTCTGTTAGTTATTGATGAAGCTTATGCAGAATTTTCTGAACATGTATCTGCAGTTACTATGATTTCAAATAATCCCCATGTAATTGTGATTCGAACAATGAGTAAAGCTTTCGCATTTGCAGGGGCCCGTGTCGGATATTTGGTGGCTGATCCTAAAGTCATAGATGCCATGCTTATTGTTCGCCTCCCGTATCATTTAAGTTCCATAACTCAGGCTGTTGCGCAAGTTGCGCTTGATTTCAAAGAAGAGTTGTTAGCAGATGTAGATACATTAATTGAAGCTAGAAATAGAATGGTTAAAGCTCTGACCTCCCTTGGTTTGAAAACCATCGATAGCGATGCCAACTTCATTTTATTTACAGGCTTCCCCCAAGATGCGACGCAGCTGTGGTCAGATTTACTTAAAAAGGGTGTTCTGATACGAGATGTGGGAGTATCTGGGCATCTTCGAGTGACAATTGGCAATGAGGCCGAGAATGATTTATTCATAGCTGCCCTAAAGGAACTGATCTAAAGGAGAAATCGATGAGAAAAGTACGCGTTGAGAGAAAAACAAAAGAGTCACACGTAATTGTCGAACTCAATCTAGATGGTCAGGGTGTTATCGATGTGTCAACAGGAGTTCCTTTTTTCGACCACATGATGTCTCAACTAGGAAAGCATTCTGGTTTTGATTTAATGATCAAAACAACAGGTGATGTTGAAGTTGATTCTCACCACAGCGTTGAAGACACCTCACTTGCATTTGGTCAGGCATTACGAGAAGCACTTGGTGACAAAACGGGAATACGTCGTTTTGGAGACTCAATGGTCCCTCTCGATGAAGTTTTAGTGCAAGCAGCTGTAGATCTTTCGGGGCGACCATATCTTGTTCATCGTCAACCAGAAATCGTTGAGTTAATCGGTACTTTTGATACGACTCTCGGAAAGCACATCTGGGAATCAATCGTTGCCGAAGCACGAATAGCCTTGCATGTTCGAGTTTTAGAAGGTCGAAACGCACACCATGTATTTGAAGCTCAATTTAAAGCTGTGGCGCGAGCATTACGAGATGCTGTTTCACTCGATGGAAGAGTGGCAGGAATTCCATCAACAAAGGGTTCTCTTTGATCGCAATTCTTGATTACGGATCTGGAAATCTCCGATCTGCCGAACGTGCATTTGCAAGTTCGGGGGAAGAGGTTGTTGTTACATCAGATCCTGAGATTGCACTTGATGCAGATGGTTTAGTAGTTCCTGGAGTAGGCGCTTTTGCTTCGTGCATGAATGGAATTAATGCGATTAATGGTGCGTCAATCGTGCGAGAGCGCATTGCCAAAGAACGTCCTGTTTTGGGTATATGTATTGGAATGCAGATCATGTTTTCACATGGAACAGAGGGAACTGAAAAGGGTGGATCTGAACAGCATGCAGGAATCGGTGTATTCGACGGCGTTGTAGATCGCCTCAAAGCACCGGTCCTGCCACATATGGGGTGGAACTCGATTGAAGCAGATCAAAACTCTGTTCTACTTAAAGGCATAGAAGATCAGTCTTTTTATTTTGTGCATTCTTATGCTGCAAAATCTCCGGTAGGTAAAGCTCAAAGTTGGAGTGTTTATGGAGAGAGATTTCTTTCTGTTGTTGAAGATGAATATGTAAGTGCAACTCAGTTCCATCCAGAAAAGTCTGGAGCTGCAGGGCTGGCTTTGATCAAGAATTGGATTGATTCCTTATGAGTAATTTTTATTTACTTCCCGCGGTTGACGTTAAAGATGGTCGAGCTGTTCGGCTTGTTCAAGGTGAAATAACTCAGGAGAGTATCTACGGAGCGCCGCTAGATGTTGCATTGGATTTTCAATCAGCTGGAGCAACTTGGCTTCACTTAGTGGATTTGGATGCAGCATTTGGGCGTGGTGAAAACTCAGAGCTGTTGGCTGAAGTTGTAGGCAGATTAGATATCGATGTCGAACTTTCTGGCGGTATTCGAGATGAGGCATCGTTGGCAAGAGCGTTGGCAACAGGTTGCCGTCGAGTAAATCTCGGAACAGCCGCACTCGAAAATCCTGAGTGGACAGCGCGCGTTATTGCAGAACACGGAGATCGAATCGCGGTAGGTCTAGATGTTCGTGGGCATACGCTGGCTGCAAGAGGTTGGACGCAAGAAGGCGGGGACCTTTTTGAAACTATTGCGCGATTAGAGCGAGATGGATGCAGCCGATACGTAGTAACAGATGTTGCAAAAGATGGAACACTGATGGGACCAAATTTAGAATTATTAAAATCTGTCTGTGCGGTAACTGACAAGCCCGTAATAGCAAGTGGAGGCATAGCAACACTTGAAGACATTTCTGCACTAGCAGGGCTTCAAAGCATTGGAGTAGAAGGTGCAATTGTCGGTAAGGCGTTATATGCCGGAGCTTTCACTCTGGAACAGGCGTTGCAAGTTAGCAGTTCTGCTAAATAGCTAAAATTGAAATCTAAAATCGTGAAAACTTTAAGGGAGGAGTAAGGAGATTATGGCTCTTTCTGTTCGAATTATTCCTTGCCTTGACGTAACCGATGGGCGAGTTGTCAAAGGTGTTAATTTCACTAATCTTGTCGATGCCGGTGATCCTGTTGAGATGTCATCGCTTTATGATCGTGAAGGTGCTGATGAATTAACGTTTCTAGATATTTCAGCATCATCATCAAACCGTGAAACAACTTTAGATATTGTACGCAAAACAGCGGAACAAGTTTTTATACCTTTAACTGTTGGTGGTGGAATTCGCTCAGTAGGCGATGTTGACAGGTTGCTTCGAGCAGGAGCAGATAAAGTCTCGATAAATACATCGGCAATCACTCGCCCAGAACTAATTGCAGAGATTGCAGATCGCTTTGGTTCACAAGTACTTGTGCTTTCGGTCGATGCTAGACGGGCACGGACGGAGTCGGGATTTGAAGTCACTACACATGGTGGAAGAGAGAGCTCTGGTATCGATGCATTGCAATGGGTTGAAAAAGCCTGTCAGTTGGGTGTGGGTGAGATCTTATTGAATTCAATGGATGCAGATGGCACTAGAGCTGGTTATGACATTGGGATGATTACTGCGGTTAGAGAAGTGGCAAAGGTTCCACTCATTGCTAGCGGAGGAGCAGGAGCACTCTCTGATTTTGCTGCTGCCCTAGATGCTGGAGCAGACGCACTGCTAGCAGCAAGCGTCTTTCATTTTGGAACTCATCGAATTGGTGACGTAAAGACCTACTTAAATAAGCACAATTATCCAGTGCGCAACGTTGTAGTCACATAGGGCAGAATTAACCCATGAGCACTCTAGATCCAGCCATCCTAGCTATGCTCAAAGAGTCAGAATCGCTTATTCCAACAATTGTTCAAGACGATGCATCATTGGAAATTTTAATGTTGGCATATTCAAATGCGCATTCATTGGCATTAACCATTGAAAGCGGTAACGCTACTTACTGGAGTCGAAGTAGAAATCAGTTATGGGTAAAAGGGGCTACATCTGGCCATACACAGGCGGTCCGTTCGATTTCACTAGATTGTGATGGCGACGCGCTTTTATTTCGCGTGCAGCAAACCGGAGTTGCTTGTCATACCGGTGAAGCGACTTGTTTTCATAAACCTTTGGATTTAAAGCGCTCATGAACTTAGAAGAGTTTCGTGCCTATGCAAAGACATTTAACGTAATTCCTGTTTCGCGACACTTACTTGCCGATGGAAATACACCAGTTGGGATTTATCAAAAACTTGCAAAGAATCGAGAAAATACTTTTCTACTTGAATCAGCAGAACATGATGGAACATGGTCACGATATTCGTTCATCGGCGTAAGAAGTGAAGCTACTTTGAGTGAAAAAAATGGGCTTGCTCATTGGCAAGGAACAGCGCCTGCGGGTGCTCCTCTTGGCATTGATCCTTTAGAAGCGTTGAGAATCTGTGCTTCGCATCTGCGTTCACCCCAAATTCCAGGACTGCCACCTTTAACAAGCGGTCTTGTTGGTTTCATGGGATACGACATTGTTCGTCGTTTGGAAAAATTACCAAACTTAACTGTAAAAGATATCGATCTGCCTGAGCTCGCATTTATGCTGACAAGTGATCTTGCCGTCTTTGACCATAGCAACGGAACAATTACTCTTATTGCTAATGCAATTAATTGGGATGGAAGTGATGATCGCGTAGATGAGGCGTTCACGTCATGTCAAAGCAGACTTGATCAAATGGAGTCAGATTTATCAGCCCCACTCGTCTCTCAAGGACAGCGCATGCCAGATTTCTCAAAACCAGCCTATGATGTGAATGTCAGCGCAGAAGATTTTAAATCAAGTGTTGTAAAGATTAAAGAAGAGATACTTTCAGGAGAGGCATTTCAAGTAGTTCTCTCACAACGTTTTTCCATGCCAACAACTGCTGATGCCATGGACGTCTATAGAATGTTACGTTTGAATAATCCATCACCGTACATGTATCTCTTTAGGTTTGCGAATGGAATTGAAATAGTTGGATCAAGTCCAGAAGCTTTGGTTAAAGTCAATCAAAAAGATGTGATGATTCATCCAATTGCTGGAACACGTAGACGATCGGCTGATCCACTAGAAGATGAAGCATTAGCTCAGGAACTTTTGGCAGACCCAAAGGAGCGCGCAGAACATTTAATGTTAGTAGATCTAGGGCGTAATGATTTAGGAAGAGTTTGCGAGCCAGGAACTGTAGAAGTTTCAGATTTCATGCAAATTGAACGCTATTCACATGTAATGCATATTGTTTCAACTGTGACTGGAAAGCTTAAGGAAGGTGCTACACCTACCGATGCACTCTTTTCAGTTTTTCCAGCTGGTACTTTGTCTGGTGCGCCAAAGCCTAGAGCGATGGAGATTATCGAAGAACAAGAAAGCACCCGTCGTGGAGTTTACGGCGGAGTAGTGGGATACATAGATTTCACGGGGAATCTTGATACAGCAATTGCGATTCGAACTGCCCTGCTACTTAATGGAACTGCATACGTTCAGGCAGGTGCTGGGATAGTTGCTGACTCTGATGCAGAGAGCGAAAATCAAGAGTGTCACAATAAGGCTGCCGCAGTACTAAGCGCTGTTCACGCTGCCAACAGATTAGGCCAAGGTAAATGAGCGAGTTCATTCCACTTCTTGTATCAATTCTTGTTGTGATTGGTTTGGTTCTCACGTTAAGTTCGAAGTTAAAACTTTCTTCGCGTTATGAAAGAAAACCGAGAGTTTTAAACTCTTGGAATGCACAAGATCATGGGCTTGATCCAACAGATGATGAGAAACAATGAGTGCTTTAGATTCAATTATCGCTGGAGTGCGAGAAGACTTAGATCAAAGACGAATTCCTATGGGGCAACTTCTAGAACGCCTTGAGCAAGCACCCAATGTGAGATCTTGCTTGCCTAATTTATTGACCGATGAGATATCCATAATCTCTGAGATTAAGCGCTCTTCTCCTAGTAAAGGTTCACTCGCGGAGATAGTTGATCCTGCCGGCTTGGCTGCGCAGTATCAACAGGCCGGTGCTAGCGTGATTAGTGTTTTAACAGAGCGCCGTCGCTTTGGAGGCTCACTGGCTGATTTAGATAGCGTTAGAAATGCAGTTGATATTCCAATACTGCGCAAAGATTTTATGATTAGTGAATATCAATTTTATGAGGCACGTGCACATGGCGCCGATGTCGTACTTCTTATTGTCGCAGCTCTTAGTCAGAATCAATTAGATGACTATTTCCAGTTAAGCAAGGAACTTGGAATGAAAGCATTAGTGGAAGTCCATACGCACGACGAACTCGAAAGAGCATTAGAGATTTCCCCTGAAATAATCGGAGTCAACTCACGAAATCTAAAAACTCTAGAAGTGGATACACAAGCATTTTCAGAATTGATTCCAAAGATTCCATCTGGAATAGCTCGAGTTGCAGAATCTGGGATTTCGAAACGAGAAGATGTGCTCTTTGCCCAGGAATGTGGCGCCACTGCAATTCTCGTAGGAGAGGCACTAGTACGGGCTCAGTCGCCATCAGTTGCGATCAATCAATTGCTGGGTAGGCTTTAGCAGTGGAGACTTTTGATGCACTAGGTCACTTTGGCCAATACGGCGGAAGATTTGTGCCAGAAGCACTCATTGGAGCACTTGAGGAATTAGAAGCTGTTCACAATCAAACGCAGCAAGATCCAGAATTTCTAGCTGAATTAGCAGAACTACATCGCACTTACACGGGGCGACCAAGCATTATTACTGAAGCAAAGAGATTTTCAGAGCACGCTGGAGGTGCGCGCATATTCTTAAAACGCGAGGATCTCAATCACACTGGAAGTCATAAAATAAATAACGTGCTCGGTCAGGCATTGCTGACTAAACGCATGGGTAAGAAGCGAATAATCGCCGAAACGGGCGCCGGACAACATGGCGTAGCTGCAGCAACAGCAGCAGCTCTCATGGGGTTGGAATGTGTTGTTTACATGGGCGAAGAAGACACTCGACGACAATCTTTGAACGTTGCCCGCATGAAATTGTTAGGAGCAGAAGTTGTAGCTGTTACTTCTGGCTCTAAAACTTTAAAAGATGCCATCAATGAAGCAATGCGCGATTGGGTTACAAATGTTCATGACACGCATTACATGTTGGGTACTGTGGCAGGTCCACATCCGTTTCCCACCATGGTTCGCGACTTTCATAAAGTGATCGGTGAAGAATCGCGCGTGCAGATGTTGGAGTTAACTGGTCGACTTCCAGATGCAGTTCTAGCATGCATCGGAGGAGGCTCAAATGCAATTGGAATTTTTAATGCATTCATACCTGATTCGAATGTTAGATTGATTGGCTTAGAAGCAGGTGGTGATGGAGTAGAGACGGGTCGCCATGCAGCCACCATCACCGGCGGTACACCTGGTGTTTTACATGGGACTCGCTCATATGTACTTCAAGATAAAAATGGACAAACAGTTGAATCTCATTCAATTTCAGCCGGCCTTGATTATCCGGGCGTTGGTCCAGAGCATGCCTACTTACATGACCTCGGTCGCGCTGAGTATCGAGCAATTAATGATGATGCGGCAATGAATGCATTTGCCTTACTCAGTAGAACTGAAGGAATTATTCCTGCAATTGAAACTGCCCACGCATTAGCGGGTGCACTAATTATTGGTAACGAACTTGGCCCTAAAGCAAACTTGCTCATAAATCTTTCAGGTCGGGGAGATAAAGATGTACAAACAGCCGCGCAGTATTTTGGAATTCCGCTGTAATGACAGCTTTAGATTCTGTTTTAACTAAGTGCCGATCTGAAAATCGAGCTGCATTAATTGCCTACATTCCTGCCGGCTTTCCTTCGAAGCAGGGATGCCACAAAGTAATTCAAGTATTGGCAGATGCCGGTGTAGATGTAATAGAAATTGGATTTCCATATAGCGATCCAGTAATGGATGGACCAGTAATTCAAGAGGCGGCTGATATTTCTCTTCAAGGTGGAACCCAGGCATCTGATGTTTTTGAAGCTCTTAAAGCAGCATCTGATACAGGCGTTGCATCCGTTGTAATGACATATTGGAATCCAATTGAAAAGTACGGAGTCGAAAAATTTGCGGCATCAATTGCAGCAAATGGGGGAGCCGGTGTAATTACTCCAGATTTAACTATTGAAGAATCGAAAGAGTGGTTAGCGGCCACGCAAGATAATTCAATTAATCCAATTTATGTTGTTGCACCAAGCACAAAGGATCCGCGTCTAGTACGCGTTACTTCAGTGACTGGGGGATTTATATACGCTGCTAGCTCTATGGGCGTAACTGGTACACGAGAAGCAGTTGCAATTGATGCTAGAGACTTAGTTTCAAGAATTAGAAAAGTTAGTGATCTACCTGTGTGTGTCGGTTTAGGTGTTTCTACTCGGGATCAAGCGCGATCTTTAGCTGAATATGCAGATGGCGTGATAGTTGGGTCTGCATTTATAAAACTTTTACTCAACGCAAAAGATGAACAATCTGGATTAGATGCTGTCTCACATCTTGCCAAAGAATTGGCAATAGGTGTTAGAGAAGGGCGATAGGTTACTATTACGTCCATGTCCGAGCAGGCAGTAGCAACAGCCCGACGTGTGCGTAATGCATATTTGACGATGTTAGTTTCAGCATCGTTGAGTCTATTCGCAGCAATGGTGCTTTCGATCGATGCATTTAAATTAGCAAAAGACGAGAATGTAGATCTCTCTTGCAGTATTAACGCTGTGGTCTCATGCGGAAAGGTTGCTCTTTCATGGCAATCCACTGTTTTTGGGTTTCCTAATTCATTTATCGGATTGATGTTCGAATCCGCGGTGATCACGATCGCAATTGCAGGTTTGATGCAGGTTCGGTTCCCGAATTCGTTAATTAGAATTGCATTCTTTATTTACTCCGCTGCTTTGATATTCGCACTTTGGTTGTTTTCGCAATCATTTTTTGTGATCAAAGCTTTTTGTCCCTGGTGTATGTTGGTCACTGTTTCAACTATCTCAGTTTTCATGAGTATGTTCAGAATAAACATCTATCAAAACGCATTCAATTGGTCAGATGTAAATCATCAGAAGATTCTCAGATTGATTCTTCTGGGTCGCGACTATGCGGCAATGACCATAATGTATGCAGTAATTGCCGCAGCAATTATCTGGAAGTATGGAACATACTTTTTGCCAGAATTTCTCTATAGCTAGTCCAGCAAGCGCCTTTAAGTTTTCTGAAGTCAAAGCGGGCATTTTCATTCAGATGCAGGTTTCGTTAAACATCTTTCATCGCCCTCGGTGGTTTGAATTTGGTCTGTGTGAGAATTTATCTATACTTTATCCATTAGAAATTTGTCTAACCAGCAACTCAGGTAAAGGGACAGGGGATAGATCATGGCAAAGCAACAAGGTAAAACCGGTGACAACGCAAATCGTTGGATTGTTCTTGCAATGGTGTTACTCGTACTTGGCACCGGAGTTGCCTTTTCAATCATGGGGCAAAACAACAAAGAAAATGCACCATTGGCAGGTTTGGATGGAATATCGCTTAAGCCTGCAGTTACTTCCACAATCGATGTAGACAATGGTTCTGCAATTACTTTTAATCCTGGGTTGCCCACTCAAGTTGATATTTGGGAAGATCCTCAATGCCCATCATGTAAGCGCTTTGAAAATGTGATGGGAGACTATTTAAATTCATTGGTTCGCGATAAGGAAGCTACAGTTCGATTCCATGTTCTTTCATTCCTTGGACCTGAATCAGTTCGATCTGCAAATGCGGCATTTTGCGCAGCAGATGAAAACCACTTTTTAGATTTCCATGATGCTCTTTATACAGTGCAACCGTCTGGAGAAGGCACTGGTTTCTTCAGCAGTGAAACACTTGTAAAAATCGGAAAGAAAATCGGAATTAATTCTCCTGCCTTTGATGATTGCGTTAAAAATGGAACAAAGGCCGATCTTGTTCAAGCCCATTATGACTCTATGGGAAAATTTGGCGTACAAGGCACCCCGACTGTATTTATCAACGGAAAAGTTTGGAAGCCAACATCCAATGACTATGTTTTAGATGAACTGCGCTCAGCGGTAGAGGCTGGATAAAGATTGAATTTTTCGTTTCCGACGCCATCAACATCGGCGTTAGAGATTGGTCCATTCACGGTTCACTTCTATGCACTTTGCATTATTACGGGCATTGCTGTTGCAATCTGGTTGGGAGACAAACGCTTTAAAGCCGCAACTCCAAATGGTGCATCAATAGTTGCTGAGGTTGCAATTACCGCTGTTCCTGCAGGAATAATCGGCGGCCGGATTTATCACGTAATTTCCTCGCCTGCAGCATATTTCGGAGCCAATGGTCAGCCACTTGATTCAGTAAAAATCTGGGAGGGAGGCTTGGGAATTTGGGGAGCAATTTCAATCGGACTTGCTGCAGCATTTTTGCGATATCGAATGTTACAAAGAAAAGTAGAGCTGCCATCTTTTTCAGTCTTTGCCGATAGCCTTGCACCAGGAATTTTGTTTGCTCAAGCGATAGGTCGTTTCGGAAACTGGTTCAATGGAGAACTCTTCGGCCGCCCGCTAGATGCTTGGTGGTCATTGCAGATACCAGTTCAATATCGTCCTGCTGACTACAAGCAATTTGAAAGTTTTCACCCGACATTTTTGTATGAAGCGATCTGGTGTTCCTTAGTTGCCCTTGTGCTCATTTACTTTGGCTCGCGGTTGAAGCCTGGTCAAACTTTTGCTGCATACGTTATTGCGTATTGCTTCGGACGCCTATTTATAGAGTTAATTCGAATTGATTCTGCAAATACGATAGCTGGACTTCGCGTGAATGTGTGGGTAAGTCTGGTTGTAGGCATGCTCTCGGCAGCATATTTTGTGCGCGCCGCTAAGGAGAGACCAAAGTCTTAATGTAGGCTGATAAACATGAGCCTTGAAGAGGTCTATCGCCGTAATTTGCAACACCGCACTCATCGTGCAGGTTGGCTACGCGCTGCCGTCCTTGGTGCTAATGATGGATTGGTCTCAACTGCCGCTTTAATGATTGGTGTTGCAGCGGCGGGGAAGAATGATTTTTTGCTGACTGCAGGTGTTGCTGGAATTACAGCAGGTGCCATGTCTATGGCGGTAGGTGAGTACGTATCAGTGAGATCTCAAAATGATGTAGAAGAATCTGATCGCCTTTTGGAAATGGAGCATTTAGCTACTGATCCAGAGTCAGAACTAATTGAGTTGCAACACATTTATATTCAACGTGGACTCACTCCAGAGTTGGCGATGCAAGTCGCATTACAAATGCACGAAAAAGATGCACTTGAGGCACATTTGCGAGATGAGCTTGGTCAACATCCACACACAAAGGCTAGGCCGGTTCAAGCTGCAATAGCTTCGGCGATTTCATTCACGGCAGGTGGCTTGATTCCATTTGCTGGTGCATTTGCTCCGACGGCTGGTGCAAAGTTTTGGTCGATCGTTCTCTTTACTTTGGGTGGGTTACTGATCACCGGAGTAGTCAGCGCAAGACTGGCTGGCTCTCGGATCTTGTCTCCGACGGTTCGAGTGATGCTCGGGGGAAGCCTAGGCATGCTCATAACCGCTGGGATTGGAAAGATCGCCAATATTTCGGGCCTTTAATTTCACACAATTAAGGGCGACACAAACCTGCCTTGTTGCTAGGCTTAACCTCTTAAGTTTTTCGGGCCAAGGATGTCCCATTTTTTTTCGGACAATCTGTAGGAGTGGTTATGGCCCTCGCAAGTAATTACCCACAAGCTCAAGGGCTTTATAACCCTGCCAATGAGCATGATGCATGTGGTGTTGCAATGGTTGCCACTCTCAACAAGGTCGCGACACATGAGATTGTTTCAAAAGCGTTGACTGCGCTTCGAAATATGGAACATCGAGGAGCATCAGGTGCCGAACCTGATAGCGGAGATGGCGCAGGAATTCTGATTCGCATCCCCGATGCTTATTTTCAAGAAGTTACCGAGTTTGATCTTCCATCTGCAGGCGCTTATGCCACAGGTATTGCATTCGTTGCAAAAGGAAAGACATACAAAGAAGAAATAAAAAAGATTGCTGAAGAAGAAGGCCTGAAGGTTTTAGGATGGCGCGAAGTACCTATTAATCCAAATTCACTAGGAAAAACTGCAGTTTCAGTTATGCCAGATTTTCATCAACTTTTTGTTTCAGGAAAAAATGGTGAGAGTGGAATAGTCCTTGACCGTCTTGCCTTTTGCCTTAGAAAACGAGTAGAGCACTCATTAGAAGTTTATTTCCCTTCACTTTCTTCTCAAACTATCGTCTACAAAGGCATGCTAACAACTGGCCAATTAGAAGAATTCTTTCCGGAGCTTTCCGATGAGCGAGTAGTCTCACCGCTTGCGTTAGTTCACTCTCGCTTTTCAACAAACACTTTTCCTTCATGGCCACTTGCTCACCCCTACCGATTCATTGCGCACAATGGTGAAATCAATACCGTCAAAGGAAATCGAAATTGGATGCGAGCCCGCGAATCATTGCTCAAAAGCGATGTGATTCCTGGAGATCTCAACAGACTGTTTCCAATTGTTCAGATGGATGGATCTGACTCAGCATCATTTGATGAAGTACTAGAACTTCTTTATTTGGGCGGACGATCACTTGCTCATGCAGTTCTGATGATGATTCCGGAAGCGTGGGAGAACCATGCTTCCATGCCGAAGAACCGTCGTGATTTTTACGCGTTCCATGCATCCTTGATGGAGCCATGGGACGGACCAGCTTGTGTAACTTTTACTGATGGACATCAAGTTGGTGCAGTGCTTGATCGAAATGGACTTCGACCTTCAAGATATTGGGTAACAAAAGACGGTCTAGTTGTACTCGCATCTGAAGTAGGAGTTCTTGATGTCCCTGCAGAAAACATTGAACGTAAAGGTCGCCTACAACCCGGAAAAATGTTTTTAGTAGACATCGAACAAGGGCGCATTATTGAAGACGGTGAAATTAAAGATGATTTGGCAAACGCTGCCCCTTATGGCAAATGGCTAGAAGATGGAATGGTTAAGTTGAGTGAGCTTCCATCTCGCGAACATATTGTTTATCCGCACTCATCAGTTGTTAGAAGACAACGTGCATTTGGATATACCGAAGAAGACCTACGCATTTTGATTACTCCCATGGCTAAAAACGGTATGGAACCGCTGGGTTCCATGGGGACAGATACTCCTATTGCTGCACTTTCTGAAAAGCCTCGACTTATATTTGATTATTTCTCACAGCTATTTGCACAAGTTACCAATCCGCCTCTAGATGCAATCCGTGAAGAACTTGTAACAAGTTTGGGAACATCAATGGGCCCTGAACACAACCTTCTAGATCCAAGCCCGGAAAGCTGTCGTCAGGTTTCACTTGCATTTCCTGTCATCGATAACGATGAACTGGCCAAGATTATTAACATCAATGCCGATGAAGATTTTCCTGAGCTCAGCGCGTATGTCATTCGTGGACTTTTCAATGTCTCTAAGGGCGGGGAAGGACTTCGCGATCGCATTAATGAGATTAAAAAAGAAGTCTCACAGGCAATTAAAGATGGCGCGCACATAATTGTCTTGTCAGATCGAGATGGTGATGCTGAAGATGCCCCTATTCCTTCGCTGCTCTTAACAGCAGCAGTTCATCATCATTTGATTAGAGAGAAAACTCGCACCACAGTTGGTCTTGTAGTTGAAGCTGGGGACGTTCGCGAAGTGCACCATGTCGCATTACTCATCGGTTTTGGAGCAGCATGTGTAAATCCTTATTTAGCTATGGAGTCTGCTGAAGATCTAGTTCTACAGGGAGTCATTACAGGAATAACACCTGAAAAGGCAGTTAAAAATCTTATTAAGAGTTTAGGTAAAGGCGTTCTCAAGGTGATGTCAAAGATGGGAATTAGCACAATTGCCTCGTACACAGGGGCGCAAGTTTTTGAAGCGATTGGCTTGTCACAAGAAGTCGTAGATGAGTATTTCGTGGGAACAACTTCTCGTTTAGGTGGAGTTTCACTCGATATTATTGCAGAAGAGACCATTGCTCGACACAACATTGCTTATCCGCCAGGGGGAGAAGTTCCCGGAACAAAGCGTCTACCTATCGGTGGTGAGTACCAATGGCGCCGTGAAGGCGAGCCTCATTTGTTTGATCCAGAAACTGTGTTCACGCTTCAGCATTCAACAAGAAATAAGCGCTATGACATCTTTAAGAGATACACCGATCGAGTTAATGAGCAAAGTTCTCGATTAATGACGTTGCGTGGCTTGTTTGAATTCAAAGGTGGAGTCAACAAACCAATTGCTATTGATGAAGTAGAGCCAGCTAGTGCGATCATCAAGAGATTCTCAACGGGTGCAATGTCATATGGTTCTATTTCTGCAGAGGCTCATGAAACATTAGCCATAGCAATGAACCGTATTGGTGGAAAATCCAATACAGGCGAAGGTGGGGAAGAAATTGAGAGAAATACCCCAATGGCTAATGGTGATTCAAAGCGATCTGCAATCAAGCAAGTTGCATCTGGTCGTTTTGGTGTAAATAGCAATTACTTAGTAAACAGCGATGACATTCAGATCAAAATTTCTCAGGGTGCTAAACCAGGAGAAGGGGGCCAACTTCCGGGATACAAGGTCTATCCATGGATAGCAAAGGCGCGTTACTCAACTCCAGGTGTTGGTCTGATTTCTCCACCACCTCACCATGATATTTATTCAATTGAAGATTTGGCCCAGTTGATTCACGATCTTAAGAATGCTAATAAGAATGCTCGAGTACACGTCAAACTTGTTGCAGAAGTTGGTGTGGGAACTGTAGCTGCGGGAGTTTCAAAGGCGCATGCTGACGTAGTTCTAATTTCTGGACATGATGGTGGGACGGGTGCTTCACCATTGACCTCACTCAAACATGCCGGAGCACCTTGGGAACTTGGTTTGGCAGAAACTCAACAAACACTTCTACTCAATGGATTACGTGATCGCATCGTTGTGCAAACAGATGGCCAATTGAAAACAGGTCGAGATGTTGTGATCGCGGCACTTTTGGGCGCTGAAGAATATGGTTTTGCTACTGCGCCACTTGTGGTTTCAGGATGCATCATGATGCGAGTCTGCCATTTGGATACTTGCCCAGTTGGTGTTGCAACACAAAACCCCGAGCTCCGCAAAAACTTTAGTGGTAAGCCAGAATTTGTCGAAACTTTCTTCGAATACATTGCAGAGGAAGTGCGAGAAATTCTTGCGCAATTGGGATTCAAAACTATGCAAGAGGCCATTGGTCATGTTGAGTATCTCGATACTCGTAAAGCTATTGATCATTGGAAGGCATCTGGATTAGATCTAGCGCCACTACTTGTGCGCCCTGATGTTGACAGTCCCCTACACAACACAATTAAACAAGACCATGGACTTGAAAATGCATTAGATAATCAACTTATCGCTTTGGCAGCACCCGCCCTTGAAAAGGGTGAAAGTGTAAAGATTGATCTACCTGTTCGAAATGTAAATCGAACTGTAGGAACAATGCTTGGAGCAGAAGTCACTCGCAAGTATGGGGTCGATGGATTGCCATCTGGAACAATTGATGTTGTCTTGCATGGTTCTGCCGGCCAGTCATTAGGTGCATTTATACCTAGCGGCGTTTCTATTCGTCTATACGGTGACTCGAATGACTATGTCGGTAAAGGAATTTCGGGAGGCCGCGTTGTTGTTCGTCCTGATGAGAAAGCTAGCTTCCCATCACAGGACAATGTAATCGCTGGAAATGTCATTGGATATGGTGCAACATCCGGGGAGATTTTCATTCGCGGTGTTGTTGGTGAGCGTTTTTGTGTTCGAAACTCAGGCGCACTTGCGATATCTGAAGGCATAGGTGACCACGGTTGCGAATATATGACAGGCGGAACTGTAATTGTCTTAGGTCAAACTGGACGAAATTTTGCCGCTGGCATGTCAGGTGGACGAGCATTCGTACTTGATTTGGACAGGGCAGATGTGAATTCGGAGATGGTGGACATTCTTGCTGTACCGCAAGATCAAATCCCGATTCTAAAGAACGACCTCTCTGTATTTTTTGCAGAAACAGGTTCAGAGATTGCCGGTTCTTTGTTAAAGGATTGGGATAAGAGCCTTGCTCGTATCTCTCTTGTTATGCCTCGCGACTATGCTCGTGTTCTTGCAGCTATGGAAAGAGCAGCGCGAGAAGGTTTGCCAGTTGATGAACTAGTAATGGAGGTGGCAGCAAATGGGTGATCCAAAAGGTTTTATGACAACCTCGCGTGAGGTACCAAAGCGCCGACCAGTTGATGTTCGAATTAAAGATTGGCGCGAAGTTTACGAGCCTCAAAGTTTTGAACACCTTCAAAAACAAGCTGGCCGATGCATGGACTGTGGAATTCCTTTTTGTCATAACGGTTGCCCACTAGGAAATTTGATTCCAGAGTGGAACGATCTTATTTTTCGTGGTGATAAAGAAGAAGCCATAAATCGCCTTCATGCAACCAACAATTTCCCAGAGTTCACAGGTCGACTTTGCCCCGCGCCATGTGAAACCGCATGTGTTGTAGCAATTAATCGTGATGCAGTAACTATTAAGCAAATTGAACTTCGCACCATTGAAGAAGCTTTTGATATGGGCAACGTGAAGCCAATGCAACCAGATCGTTTGACTGGAAAGACTGTCGCCGTTATTGGATCAGGTCCTGCAGGTTTGGCTGCTGCTCAGCAGTTAACAAGGGCCGGACACACGGTTGCTGTTTACGAGCGTGCTGAAAAAATTGGCGGACTTCTGCGATACGGAATTCCAGAGTTTAAAATGGAGAAACACATTCTTGATCGTAGATTAGAACAAATGGAACAAGAAGGAACACGTTTTCGTGCTGGGGTAGATGTTGGTATTGAGTTAACAGGAACGGATTTACGAAGAAAATACGATGCGGTAGTTCTAGCTGTTGGTGCAACACAATGGAGAGATCTCAACATTAAGGGTAGGGAACTAAAGGGTGTATACCAAGCGATGGAGTTCTTGCCGTGGGGAAATAAGCAAGCGTTAGGTGAAGTTGAAGAACCACTCATCAACGTAGCAGGAAAGCACGTTGTCATTCTTGGTGGTGGAGATACTGGAGCAGACTGTTTAGGCACTTCTGTCCGACAAGGAGCAGCGTCAGTGACTCAACTTGAGATCATGCCAAGACCAACCGATGAGCGACCGGCTTCACAACCTTGGCCGACATATCCAATGATTTATCGAGTCTCTAGTGCACATGAAGAACAAGACAACCGCATGTTCGCAGTTAGCACTGAAGAGTTCCTGGGAGACTCTGATGGTAATTTGCGCGCGATTAAAATTGTCGAGACAGAATTTATTAATGGAAAATTTGAGCCCAAGTCAGGCAGTGAGAAAGAACTGAAAGCTGATTTTGTCTTTATGGCTATGGGATTTACTGGACCAGAAAAATCTTCATTGATTACTCAGCTTGAAGTAGATCTTGATGAACGCGGAAACATTAAGCGCGATGCTAATTTCCAAACCAGCGAAGAGGGAATTTTTGTTGCCGGAGACGCAGGTCGTGGGCAGTCGCTGATTGTTTGGGCAATTGCAGAAGGACGAAGCGCGGCAGCGGCAGTTGATACTTACTTAACCGGAGGAACACAATTGCCATCACCTATTGAGCCAACTTCTAAGCCTCTGATGGTCTAACGTAGTAACTATGCGTAGAGCAAAAATCGTATGCACCATGGGTCCAGCGGTTGACTCTGCCGAAAAAGTTAAAGAACTTATTGATGCAGGAATGAACATGGCGAGATTGAATCTGTCTCATGGAGAACATTCAGATCATCAGTCACGTCTTGATCTTGTAAGAGATGGCGCAAAAAATGCAGGGGTTCCTATTGCTGTCCTCATTGATCTGCAAGGCCCAAAGATTCGATTGTCGCGATTTGCTGATGGCCCACACGAACTCTCTCGGGGTGATCTCTTCACGATTACAACAGATGAGATCGAAGGCTCCAAAGAAAGAGTTGGCACAACATACAAAGGACTCCCAAAAGATTGTAAACCAGGCGATCGCATACTTATCGATGATGGAAAAGTTACCGTTGAGGTAGTGAAAGTAAATGGCAATGATGTTGTAACAAAAGTTATCGAGCCAGGATTAGTCAGCAATAACAAAGGGATTAACTTGCCCGGGGTTGCTGTCTCTGTACCTGCTCTATCGGAAAAAGACATAGATGATTTGCGTTGGGGACTTCGAGCAGGAGCAGATTTTATTGCTTTGTCATTTGTTCGAAATGCAAAGGACATTGACGATGTTCATAAGATTATGGACGAAGTTGGAATTAGAATCCCCGTGATTGCAAAAATTGAAAAGCCACAGGCAGTGCATAATCTTCAGGAAATCGTGGCAGCATTCGATGGCATCATGGTCGCTCGAGGTGACCTAGGTGTTGAAATGCCTATTGAAGAAGTTCCTTTAGTTCAAAAGCGATGCATTGAGTTGGCTCGAGAAGCTGCAAAGCCAGTTATTGTGGCGACTCAGATGCTTGATTCAATGATTAATAACTCATCCCCAACTCGTGCTGAAGCTACGGATTGCGCCAATGCTGTTTTAGATGGCGCAGATGCCTTGATGTTATCTGGTGAAACCTCTGTGGGGGCTTTTGCTATTGAAGCTGTTGCAACTATGGCCCGAATAATTGCGCGCACAGAAGAAGGTGGATTCGAAATGATTCGCCCGCTTCGAACCACACCAAGGACTAAAGGTGGTGCAATCACTCGCGCGGCAGCAGAAGTTGGTGCAATCGTTGAGGCGAAGTATTTAGTGACATTTACGCAGTCTGGTGATTCAGCTCGTCGAATGGCGCGGTTGCGTTCACCCATTCCAATCCTTGCCTTCACTCCCGAAGTTGGTACATACAATCGTCTAGCTTTGACATGGGGCGTCGAACCAGCAATCGCTTCGATGGTTAAGCACACTGATGAAATGGTGAAGCAAACCGATACCTTGCTCATTGAATCTGGTCGCGCAAAAGTTGGCGAAGCAGTCGTTATTGTTGCTGGATCACCGCCTGGGATTCCTGGTTCAACAAATGCAATGCGTGTTCACCGCGTGGGTGATGCTGTTGGTGGCGTAGTTCCTGCCTATCAATAGTTTCTCGTTTTCCGAACCAAACCAGTTTACGGTTAGAATGGCGAACTTAAGGCCTCGGTACTCCAACGGTAGAGAGGGCAGTCTCAAACACTGCATAGTGTCGGTTCGAATCCGACTCGGGGCACGCTAGTTTCAATCTCGGCATCCTGTTACAAAAGTATTTAGTAGTTATAAATGTACTGAGCAAGAGAGGATTATCCGAAGATGAGTGTGCGCATACTTGTTGCAGAAGATGAAGCAATCATTCGGATGGATCTGATTGAAATGTTGCAGGCCGCCGGTTATGAAGTAGTTGCAGAAGCAACTAATGGACAAGAGGCAATTGATTTAGCTTTGGCACACAAACCAGACTTAGCAATATTAGATGTAAAGATGCCCGTATTAGATGGAATATCGGCGGCCTCAAAGATAATTGAAATTGCACCGGTTCTGATGCTCACAGCATTCTCGCAAAGAGAGTTAGTAGAGCGAGCTCGAGATGCTGGAGTTATGGCATATGTTGTAAAGCCATTTACTATAGGAGACCTGATGCCGGCAATTGAAATTGCAATAAGTAGACATCAGCAAATGAAATCTTTGGCTGCTGAAGTTGCAGATCTCCATGATCGTTTGGAGACTCGCAAAATCATTGATAAGGCTAAGGGCATATTGATGTCTGCCCTTAATTTGAGTGAGCCTCAAGCATTTTCCTGGATTCAAAAGGCAGCAATGGATAGAAGACTTACTATGAAAGAAGTTGCATTAGCGGTAATTGATCCAAAGCAAGCCGAACAGTTTCTCGCTTAAACTTTTCACCATAGCAATCCGTAGAATCATCCTTTCCTCTAGCCAGTTCTTAAGGTCCACCGGCATAGCCTGCCTTTGATCGAGTTGGTTACCCAGATTTAGTGGATTTGACCCCAGATCAGGTGAGTATTGAGCCTGAAAAAGTATTTACCGATCGGTAATGCCTAGTTATACTTCGGTGATCCTTTTTGAAGGTCATCTAGATACCTTTGATAAAGGAACTTACAAAAGGAGAAAACATGCAGAAATTCAATAAGGCAGCCATCGTGGTTGCTGCTGCTGTCGCTAGCTTAGTTCTTGCTGGCTGCGGTGGTGGAGGAACAGCATCTGGTCCTCTAAAGATTGGTTCATTGTTGCCTGAGACAGGCAGCCTTGCGTTCCTTGGACCCCCAGAGTTTGCAGGAGTTGATTTAGCTGTTGCTGATATCAACGCCGCAGGTGGAGTACTTGGAGAAAACATTGAGCACATCCGTGGTGATTCAGGAGATACAAGTACTGATATCGCACAGCAGACTGCTGACTCACATATTTCAGCAGGAGTAAGTGCAATTGTTGGTGCAGCTTCATCTGGAGTTTCATTTACTGTTATCGACAAGATTGCAGGAGCTGGAATTGTCCACTTCTCACCAGCAAACACATCACCAGATTTCACAAACTATGCAGATGACGGTTACTACTTCCGCTCAGCTCCTTCAGATACTTTCCAGGGAGCAGTTCTTGGTCAGTTGATGGCTAAGGAAGGCGCAAAGAATGCTGTGATCCTTAACCTTGATGATGCATACGGTAACGGTCTTGCTAAGTACGCAATGGCTGCATTTACTGGAACATCAACAAACATTGTTTACAACCCACAGGCAGCTGAGTTCTCAGCAGATGTTGCAAAGGCAAAGGCTGCAAAGCCAGATGCAATCGCAATCATCGGCTTTGATGAGACAGCAAAGATTTTCACTGAGCTAATCAAGCAGGGAATCGGGCCAAACAAGGTTAAGACATACCTAGTGGATGGAAACCTTTCAAGCGGTGCTTACAAGGACCTACCTGCAGGAATCATGAAGGGCGTTAAGGGAACACTTCCTGGCGTACTTGCTGATGGAGATCTTCAGAAGCGTCTACTTTCAGTAGATCCAGCTTTGACTGACTACTCATACGCTGCTGAGTCATACGACGCAGTAGTTTTGATCGCACTTGCAGCAGAGCAGGGTGGAGCAACAGATGGTAAGACCATCCGCGACAACCTAGTATCTGTTTCAAAGGGTGGCACAAAGTGCACAACCTTTGCTGATTGCAAGGCTCTCATCGCAGAAGGAACAGACATCGACTATGACGGTGTTTCTGGTCCAATTGAGTTCGCAGACAATGGCGATCCTTCATACGCAACAATGGGTGTGTATGTATACACAGCAAATGACAAGTACGTAGCACTTCCAGCAGAGTTCATCTCTGGTGATGTGCCAGCGGGCGAGTAATTAGCTAAAGACGTAGTAAGAATGGCCCGCCGGATAACCGGCGGGCCATTCTTATGTTTAAATGCTTTAAGAGTTTTACAAGTGAAAAGCTTTGAAAAGGCTAGAAGATTAAGTAACTATTACTTCTTGGCTAGGGTGCCTAAGTAAAGTTCGATAACTTTAGGATCTGTGGATAGAGATTTACCGGTACCTTCGTAAGCATTCTTACCTTGATCCAAAACATAACCTCGATCAACAATCTGCAAACATCTGCGAGCATTCTGCTCCACCATAATTACTGTCACGCCAATCTTGTTGATCTCACGAACGCGAACAAAGACCTCATCCTGAAGAGCAGGGGAGAGGCCAGCACTTGGTTCATCTAATAGCAGCACAGATGGATTCATCATTAACGCACGCCCCATTGCCACCATCTGGCGTTCTCCACCAGATAAAGATCCTGCTCTTTGCTTACGACGAGTTCCAAGAGTAGGGAAAAGATCAGTTACAAAATCAAAGCGCTCTGAGAATTTATCAGGTGATTGAAATGCACCCATCTGAAGGTTTTCTTCAATTGTTAGAGATGGAAAAACATTGTTGCTTTGAGGAACAAATCCAATTCCGCGGGCTACTAATTGATCAGCTCTCATGTTGGTAATTTCTTCACCAGACAGACTTACATGACCTTCACGTATTTTGACTAGACCAAACAACGCCTTGAGGAGTGTTGACTTACCAGCACCATTGGGACCAATAATTCCAACAAGTTCTCCCTTATTGGCATACAAGTTACATCCGTTAAGAATATTGATTCCTGGTAGATATCCAGCAACTAAATCCTTGGCAGATACTAAAGGCGTATTCTCTGTTGCAGCCATGAATTAGGCTCCTTCACTTGATAAATCGGTGTTGTGATGGGCACCTAAGTACGCCTCAATAACTTGAGCATTTCCCATTACAGTTGCTGGAGTACCTTCGGCAATAATCTGACCCTGAGCCATAACAATTACCCAGTCACTAATTTCGTGCACCATATCCATGTCATGCTCAACAAAGAGAACAGTTTTACCTTCACTGCGCAGTTCTTTGATGTGCTCCAAGAGAGACTGCTTCAACGCAGGGTTTACACCAGCCATCGGCTCATCGAGCATGACCATTTCAGGCTCGACCATCAAAGCACGCGCCATTTCAAGAAGTTTTCTTTGTCCACCTGATAACGCTGCAGCAAAATCATCTTGCTTTTCAATCAGCTTAAAGTTTTTCAGAATAGACGTTGCTTTTTCACGAATAGCAGCTTCTTGTGAGCGCCAGATCCAAGGAAACACTGAAAGAAGTACTGATTCCCCTTTTTGTGATCGTGCACCGAGCAACATGTTCTCAATGACAGTTAAACGATAGAGAGCTTTAGTTAATTGAAAAGTCCTTACCATTCCAAGTCTTGCGACCTTATGTGGGGGAATACCATTGAGTGCTTTCCCGTTAAAACTCCATGTTCCTGAGTTAGGGGCGTCATATCCTGTTAGAAGATTAAAGAACGTTGTTTTTCCTGCGCCGTTTGGACCAATAAGAGCAGTAATGGATCCACGTTGAATCTCAACATGGTCCACATTGACCGCAGTTAGACCACCGAACTGACGCATGATTTTATCTGCAACCAAAATTGGATCTGGCTTTGAAGATCCAGGAGTTTGAGCAGTTGTTAAGGCGAAGCTCGCACCAGAATTATGCTTTTGCATCAAGTGCCAACTCCTTCTTATCACCAAAAATACCCTGTGGTCTAAAGATCATCAGTAACATCAAACCAAGCCCCATTAGCATAAATCGGATCTGTCCTACTTGGTTAACACCGATAAGCCAATCAGGAATCAAATTAGACGTTACGCCTTCACGAAGAACCTGCTCAATAAATACGATGAGGAACCAAAAAATCATTGCACCAACGATTGGGGCAAATACTCGGGCAGCCCCACCGAGAATAAGCACGGTGTATGCAAAGAATGTAAGTGCCGTTCCATAGTTATCTGGTTGCACTGATTGACGTGACAGCGCATAGACAAAGCCTGCAATAGATCCAATAACACCACCAATAATTAGTGATTGCATCTTGTACAAGTAGACGTTTTTACCCAGTGATCGGACTGCATCTTCATCCTCACGGATTGCGCGCATAACTCGACCCCACGGGGAGTTGACCATCACCCACATAATGAAAGTAATAAGTGCTACGAGTATCCACCCTGTGATGACAACCCAAAGGTCATTTCCGTTAAAGCGCAGTATTGGAGTATCCAGACCGGTCTTAAATGGATTTAAGTCAAAGAACTCTTTTCCGAACTTTCCTGTAATGCCATCGGATCCACCTAGTGAATCGTTAAATGTTGCCGAGCGGGCAATCTGGCGAACAATCTCGGCAGCAGCAATCGTGACGATCGCTAAATAGTCAGCTCGCAACCTTAAAGTTGGAATTCCCAAGAGAAGAGCAAAAAGAATTGAGTTGAAGATACCAATTAAGAGAGCGACCCATAATGAAAGTCCAAATGTGATGACCGGTACGGCAACGCTATACGCACCGATTGCCAAAAAGCCTGCTTGGCCAAAGTTAAGCAGGCCTGTATATCCAAAGTGCATGTTTAAACCAATAGCAGCAAGTGCAAAGATAATTGCATTTACTCCAAAGGTTGCACTCAAAGTCTGTTGAATAATAAAGAGAATGTCCATTTATCCGATCCTCTCTTTTCGTCCCAAGATTCCTTGTGGGCGAACAATCAAAATCAAGATAAGAACCACTAGCGCACCCACATACTTTAATTCTGTTGGAATAAACAACGTGGACAACTGCACAAAGAGCCCAATGATTAAAGAACCAACAAGAGCGCCGTTGGCAGTACCAAGTCCACCCAGTGTTACAGCTGCGAATATAAGAAGCAGCATGTCCTGACCCATTAAGAAGCTGACACCTTGATTGACAGTAACAATGACTCCGGCATACCCAGCAAGTGCTGCACCTAAAATCCATACAGCTCTAATCACTTTTTGAACATCAATCCCTGAAGCAGACGCTAGCGCTGGGTTATCTGCAACGGCTCTGCTTGCCTTACCCATGCGTGTAGTCAAGAGCCATAACGTCGCAAAGACAATGAAGCCGATTCCTATGACGGTCGTGAGGATTGATTTAGGAGTAATGCTTACCAATCCAAGTTCAAGTCCAGCTTGGCCTGCGTACTGTGGAAGTTGGCGAGTGTCTCCGCCAAAAAGGAAGAGGAAGAAGTATCGCAAAAATATTGCAAAGCCAATAGAGACAACGAGCATTGCAATTAATCCGGTGCCACGCTTGCGCAGAGGTTTCCAAAGATATCTGTCTTGTAAGAATCCTGAGATGAAGGCACTAAGAAGTACAGCAATGGGTGCCGCAACAAGAACTGGTAACTTTGCAATTGCGCTGAAGTAATAAGTAAGAAGTCCTGCAAAAGTTAAGATCTCACCATGCGCGAAATTAGTAAGCCCTGTTGTTCCAAAAATAAGGTTTAGCCCCAGTGCGGCCAAAGCGATGATAAGACCCAGAATTAATCCATCAACTGTTAACTGAGCTGAGCGCTCCAACAAAGTAGCTTTTTCAACACCTGGTCCAATAGGAAATAGCAGTCGCAATTCCACTCCCGGCATGAAAATGTTTGCTTTAACAGTACCTTTCGCAGGATCAGTTAATGCTTGGCCTGAAGGCAAATCACCTTCATTGATTGTCGCGCTATAGGTTCCCTTTGTTGGAACGAGCACTTCCCATGCACCGGCAGAATCAGTCTCTACCTCTGCACTAAAGCCGTCAGGTCCTTGAATCGAAATACCAACTCCTGCAAGAGGCTGTTCAGTAGAACCTGTCACGACACCATAAATTTTTGTAGCTGGATCAGCCGCGTTTGCCGGCGCAGCAATCAAAGAGATGCCCGTACTTGCACTCAACAAAGTGATGCACAAGAGAATGAATCGAGCGCCGCTCTTCTTTCTTGCAAAATTCAAGTTGCGCTCCACATCCGTTTTCTGTGCACCGCGATTTGGATGCATCAGGCAGTTTCTTCGTTTCATGCTGGCACCCGATTTGTGAGCGGGCTAGGCGGCTAACCTTAACTAACGGACCTAGACCTCGGCAAGGATCAGGCAGGTTATGCGGGCCGTACAGGTTCTTTCGCCAGCCTCATTGGTTATGACAATTTCATAGGAACATAGGGTTTTGCCAAGTGAAATTGGCGTGGCTACTGCTGTTACCAGTCCAGATTGTGCCGAACGATGATGTGTGGCATTGATATCAACACCGACAACCCGGCGATTGGCTCCTGCATGAATCTGTGCACCGATTGAACCTAAGGATTCAGCTAATACAACACTGGCGCCACCATGAAGAAGTCCAGCAGGTTGAGTGTTTCCCTCAACTGGCATTGTTGCAACTAACCGTTGGGCTGAGGCTTCAATAATCTCAATACCCATTTTGATACCGAGGTCACCGTTGCCTCGTTCTCTAATTATTGCCAGTAAATCTTGTTGCGTCATAAGGCAATCATAACTTGTTATCTAGGATGGATGCCATGGCTGGCACTGGCAATAGCAAGAGCAAGAGTGATAAGAGAGTCCTGCTCATCGATGGACACTCTATGGCGTATCGAGCTTTTTTTGCCCTTCCTGCTGAAAATTTCACCACGGCATCGGGTCAGCACACAAACGCAATTTATGGCTTTGCAACGATGTTGCTTTCACTTCTAAGCACTGAGAAACCAACTCATGTTGCAGTTGCCTTCGATGTTTCTCGAACAACATTTCGTTCTGAAATTTTCCCTGAATACAAAGCCAACCGTGCGAAAACTCCAGATGAATTCCGATCACAGATGAGTTTTTTGCATGAACTAGTTGATGCTTTTGGAATTTCCTCTTTTGAAATCCACGGTTATGAGGCTGATGACATCATCGCAACGATCGCAAAGGCAGCTGAGAAAGAAGGTGCTCAGGTTTTAATCTGCACAGGAGATAGAGATTCTTTTCAATTAATTAGTGATAAAACTACTGTGCTGTATCCAAAACGTGGTGTTAGCGATCTTGTTCGTATGGACTCAAAGGCGCTTAACGAAAAATATGGAATGACTCCAGAGCAGTACCCAGATTTCGCAGCTTTGCGGGGAGACCCCAGCGATAACTTGCCTTCCGTTCCGGGAGTTGGAGAAAAGACAGCAGCAAAGTGGATTATCGAATACGGATCTTTAAAAAAACTACTTTCAAACGTTGATGATCTCGGTGGCAAAGCTGGGCAGTCTTTAAAAAACTGCATATCTGATGTCGAAAGAAATAGAGAACTTACGCAGCTAGTTAGCTCTGTTCCAATTGAATTTACTATTGAATCGCTTGCATGGGCTGGTGTAGCGGAAGCATCAGTTGAGTCCTTGTTTAAAACCTTAGAATTCAAAACTTTAAAAGAGCGAATGAAGCCTATTTTGATCACATCCGATGGCCAGGGCGGCACAAAAGAGTTGAGCAGTTCGGGCGAATCAGAGAGATTAAATAAAAATTCACAGGCGATTGCTCACGAAGTTTTAACACCTGAACAAGCTTCAGCAAAGATTTCACAGCACACCGGAGAAATCGCGATTTCTTTTGAGATTATTGAAGACGAGATTGAACAGTACGCCATAGCGCTCTCTCAAAGTCAGGTGTTTCTCATTAATTCAGATCAGATGGGGGATTGGGTTCAAGATCCTGATGTGAAAAAGATCGCGCACGATGCAAAATCTCTAGCAAGGATTAATGGATTAATTGGCGTTGACTTTGATGTTTCACTCGCTGCCTATCTTGTAAATCCAGGAGTTCGAACACAAGAGTTCATAGATATTGCACAGCGTTGGGCAGATACTTCCACAATTGATGAATCATCTAGTCAGAGTTATTTGTTGACATGCGCGGCTGCATTATTTGATGTAAAGCAAGCGTTGATACGTGAACTTCATGATCGTGGGCTTATGGATTTGTTCCTTACAATGGAAATGCCCGTGGCTGCATTACTTGCCTCAATGGAGAATCTGGGGATTGCTGTCAATAAAAAAGAGTTAGAAGTTCTGGCGAAGTATTTTCAGGGCGAAGTTGACCGCGAAACAAAAGCTGCACATGAAAGTGTTGGCCATGAATTCAATGTGGCATCACCCAAACAATTGCAGGTAGTTCTTTTTGATGAGTTAAAACTTCCCAAAACGAAAAAAATTAAAACCGGTTTTACAACTGATGCAGAAAGTTTGGACTGGCTACATCAGAAAACAGGCCATCCAGTTTTAACTTCTTTACTTCGCATTAGAGAGACAAAAAAACTTGGAACAACCGTAGAGGGTCTAATCGCTGAGATAGCTCAAGATGGTCGAATTCATACACACTTTGCCCAGACAGTTGCAGCTACAGGAAGACTTTCGTCTACTGGACCGAACTTACAGAATATTCCTGTTAGGACCGAAGAGGGTCGAAGGATTAGAAATTGCTTCATTGCAGGTGATGGTTACGTTGGACTATTAACTGCAGACTATAGCCAAATTGAAATGCGAATCATGGCTCACCTTTCAAATGACTCAAAACTACTAGCCGCGTTTGCATCTGGTGAAGATTTGCACGCAACTATTGCTTCGGAGATTTTCGGGGTTAAACCAAATGAGGTCGATCCCGAAATGCGCCGTCAAATAAAAGCGATGTCTTATGGTTTGGCTTATGGCCTTTCTTCTTACGGACTGTCTGCACAGTTAGACATCACGCCTCCTGCTGCCCAGGACTTAATGGATAGATACTTCGAGCGCTTCGGTGGAATTCGAGATTATTTGAAAACTGTTGTTGAAGATGCCCGCAAAGTGGGATATACCGAAACGATCATGGGTAGAAGGCGTTATCTTCCTGATCTGATGAACGATAATCGCGCACGACGTGAAGTGGCAGAAAGAATGGCGTTAAATGCTCCAATACAAGGGTCGGCTGCGGACATTATTAAAATCGCAATGCTCAATGTCAATAACGCCATTAGAAATCAAAAATTGAAATCTCGCTTACTCCTTCAAATTCATGATGAGTTAATTCTTGAGGTAGCACCTGGTGAAGAAGAGGTCGTTACCAATCTAGTTAAAAAGGAAATGGGAGCGGCCTATCCATTAAAGGCTCCATTAGATGTAAACGCCGGACTTGGATTGACATGGCATGAGGCGGCGCACTAGATAGCTTTTGCCTAGCTTTGGAAAGTTCTGGCTTTGATCTCACGCTCAAAAAGTAATGCGAATTTGCTCTGGTGAGCGTGCAAACCGTACTCTTGCCCTTCAGCCGCGAAAGCGGGAACTACTACTTTCTATCCCTACGGAGCTCACTTGACAACGCAAATCGCAGTTAACGATATTGGATCAGCAGAAGATTTTCTTGCCGCAATCGAAGGCACAATCAGAAATTTTAATGACGGCGACTTAGTTTCAGGAGCAGTTGTTCAAGTAGGACGCGACGAGGTTCTTGTCGACATCGGTTACAAAACCGAAGGTGTAATTCCATCACGCGAGCTTTCTATTCGCCATGATGCAGATCCAAATTCAATCGTAAAAGTCGGCGAAATCATTGAAGCTCTTGTTCTTCAGAAAGAAGATAAAGAGGGTCGCCTTATACTTTCTAAGAAGCGCGCACAATACGAACGCGCATGGGGAGATATTGAAGGCAAGAAAGAGCGTGACGAAGTTGTTATTGGAACAGTTATTGAAGTTGTTAAAGGTGGCCTAATCGTAGACATTGGTCTTCGTGGATTCTTGCCTGCGTCACTTGTAGAAATGCGTCGCGTTCGCGACCTAACGCCATACATTGGTAAGCAAGTTGAAGCGCGCATTATTGAACTTGATAAGAATCGAAATAACGTTGTGCTTTCACGCCGTGCATTTTTGGAACAGACCCAATCTGAGTCACGCACAACTTTCCTCAATCAACTCGAAAAGGGTCAAGTGCGCTCCGGTGTTATTTCTTCAATCGTTAACTTCGGTGCATTCGTTGATCTAGGTGGAGTTGATGGCCTTGTTCACGTTTCGGAGCTTTCTTGGAAGCACATCGATCATCCAGGTGAAGTTGTTGAAGTCGGAGACGAAGTTACAGTTGAAGTTCTAGAAGTGGACTTCGAGCGTGAGCGTGTTTCACTCTCCCTCAAGGCAACTCAAGAAGATCCTTGGCAAGCATTTGCACGAACACACACAATTAATCAGGTAGTCCCTGGTGTTGTAACGAAGCTGGTTCCATTCGGAGCATTTATTCGTGTGCATGAGGGAATCGAAGGACTTGTTCACATTTCAGAGTTGGCTGAGCGCCATGTTGAAATTCCAGAGCAAGTTGTTCAAGTTGATGATGAACTCTTCGTCAAGATTATCGATATCGATTTAGAGCGTCGTCGAATTTCATTGTCTTTGAAGCAAGCTAATGAAGGTCACGAAATCGAAATTGAAGCTTTTGATCCATCTCAATATGGAATGTCAGCCCGATACGATGCTGCAGGAAACTTCATTTACCCTGAAGGTTTTGATGCAGATTCACAAGAGTGGAAGCCAGGCTATGAAAGCCAACGCGAAGAGTGGGAAGCTCAATACTCGCTGGCTAAAGAACGATTCATGGCACACAAGAAGCAAAAGGCGGAAGCCAAAATGGCAGATGCTGCTGCAGCGCCAGAGGATTCAACTCCTACCGCTTAATTAATTTAGAATAAAAAAGGCCTAGCGATCAAGCTGGGCCTTTTTTGTTTTGACCAAGCAAGGCTCGCCATGTTTGAAGAGAGTAAAGATACGATTGGCGTATGCGTGTTATCGGATTAACTGGCGGAATCGGCAGCGGTAAGTCTTTGGCCGCACAGTATTTTGCAGAGTTGGGCGCTTTTGTAATTGACGCCGATCAACTCGCGCGAGAGGCCATCGAAAGAGGATCAAAGGGATTTGATGAAGTTGTAAGTATTTTTGGAGATTCAGTATTACTCAATGGCGATATCAATCGAAGCGCATTGGCTGAATTGGTTTTCAAGGACCCTTCTTTGAAATTAAAACTTGAAGGCATAATTCATCCTTACGTAAAGAAAAAGTTTGAATCAGCCGTTTCTTCCCTCAAAGAGAATGAAGTTCTTGTCTATGAAATTCCATTACTTGTAGAAACAAAGTCTCACGATCGCTTTGATCTTGTAATAACAGTTGAATCCGAGTATGAAAACCGAGTTGAGAGATTGCGCTCACGGGGTATGCAGAGATCGGAAATCGAAGTGCGAGTGGCTTCTCAAGCCACAAGACAAGAAAGGGAAGAAGTTGCCGATTTCTTGATCGAAAACAATGGGAGCGAGGATCAACTTTTGCGCCAGGTTGAAAATATCTGGGATAGCATCATCGAAACTTTGTAAGTAGGCTAGGAAAATGCGCCCTGTTAGTGAACTTCAACGCTCAGTGGCGCCTTTCCAGGTAGTAAGTGATTACGTTCCCGCCGGCGATCAACCGGAGGCGATCGAAGAAATTGCCCGCCGAATAAAGGCCGGCCAACAGGATGTTGTACTCCTTGGCGCAACAGGTACAGGAAAATCTGCAACAACTACTTGGCTAATCGAAAAACTTCAGAGGCCAACCCTAGTTTTGGCGCCTAATAAGACGTTAGCGGCGCAGCTTGCAAATGAATTTCGTGAGCTTATGCCAAATAACGCAGTTGAGTATTTCGTCTCGTATTACGACTACTACCAACCAGAAGCTTACGTGCCACAGACAGATACCTTCATCGAAAAAGACTCATCAGTTAATGAAGAGGTAGAAAGGTTGCGCCATTCGGCAACTAACTCATTGCTTACACGACGAGATGTGATTGTTGTTGCCACAGTTTCTTGCATTTATGGTCTCGGAACTCCACAAGAATATGTTGATCGCATGGTCCGACTTCGAGTGGGTGATGAAATTGAACGGAACGCTCTCTTGAGAAAATTTGTTGATGTTCAATACAAGCGAAATGACATGGCATTTGAGCGTGGAACATTCAGAGTACGCGGCGACACAATTGAGATCATTCCAATGTACGAAGAGTTGGCCATCCGAATTGAGATGTTTGGAGATGAAATCGAGAAGATTTCTACTCTCCATCCTTTGACTGGTGAGATTATCGCCGACGAGCAAGAGATGTACATCTTTCCTGCCACTCACTATGCCGCGGGACCGGAAACTATGAAACGTGCCATCGGAGACATTCAAGATGAATTACAGGTCCAACTCAATCTCTTGGAGAAGCAAGGGAAATTACTTGAGGCTCAAAGATTAAGGATGCGTACAACCTTCGATATCGAAATGATGGAGCAGATTGGATTTTGTAGTGGCATTGAGAACTACTCCCGTCATTTAGATGATCGACCTGCAGGTTCTGCGCCACATTGTTTGTTGGATTATTTCCCCGAAGATTTCCTTGTTGTCATTGATGAAAGTCACGTGACCGTTCCCCAGCTAGGTGCAATGTTTGAGGGGGATGCTTCAAGAAAAAGAACTTTAGTAGAACATGGATTTCGACTTCCGAGTGCGTTAGACAACAGGCCCTTGAAATTTCCAGAGTTTATAGAAAGAACAGGACAAAAGCTTTATCTATCTGCCACGCCCGGAAAATATGAGTTAGAAAAAGTTAACAATGATGTTGTAGAGCAAGTGATTCGTCCCACGGGATTGGTTGATCCTGCGATTATTATCAAACCAATTAAGGGTCAGATCGATGATCTTCTTCAGGAGATAAACATTCGAGCAGCACGAAATGAGCGCGTTCTTGTCACAACCTTAACTAAAAAGATGTCTGAAGATTTAACAGACTATCTCCAAGAAAAAGGTGTCAACGTTCGTTATCTTCATTCAGAGGTAGATACATTGCGTCGCGTAGAACTGCTTCGCGAACTAAGAACCGGAGAGTATGACGTTCTCATCGGCATTAACCTTTTGCGTGAAGGTCTAGATCTTCCTGAAGTTTCTCTCGTATCTATTCTCGATGCAGACAAGGAAGGATTTTTACGATCGGCTACCTCTCTGATTCAAACGATTGGTCGTGCCGCTCGAAATGTATCTGGAGAGGTACACATGTACGCAGACAACATAACTGCTTCCATGGCTAAAGCTATTGATGAAACAAACCGCAGGAGAGCCAAGCAAGTTGCTTATAACCTCGAGCGTGGCGTTGACCCTCAGCCATTGCGTAAAAAAATTGCAGATATCACGGATCTTATTAATCGAGAGAGCGAAGATACCGAGGAAATATTGGCTCATGAAAAGTCGTCAGCAAAAAAGGTGGCTGTTTCAGGTTTGTTTGACGGGAAGTCTGTTTCCCTTCCTCGCAGAGATTTGATTGCATTGATAGGCTCGTTGACTGAGCAGATGAAGAATGCAGCCGGTGAACTCCAATTTGAGGTAGCAGCGCGCCTACGTGATGAAATCAAGATTTTGAAAAAAGAATTGCGAATGATGGAAGAAGCCGGGGTATGAAATGAGCATCGATAAATTAATAGTCCGCGGTGCTCGTGAACATAACCTCAAAAATGTCTCTATAGAGCTACCCAGAGAGTCCTTAGTTGTCTTTACCGGTTTATCTGGGTCTGGAAAATCATCGTTAGCCTTTGACACAATTTTTGCTGAGGGACAAAGAAGATACGTTGAGTCTCTTTCTGCGTATGCACGCCAATTTTTAGGGCAAATGGACAAACCCGATGTTGATTTTATTGAAGGTCTATCTCCAGCAGTTTCGATAGATCAAAAATCTACAAACCGAAATCCTCGTTCTACAGTTGGAACAATCACTGAGGTTTATGACTATTTGCGTTTACTTTTTGCACGCGCTGGCACACCTCATTGTCCTAAGTGCGGCAAAACCGTAACTCGACAATCTCCTCAACAAATTGTTGATCAAATCCTGGAACTTCCTCCCACGACAAAGTTCCAGGTTCTAGCCCCTGTTGTCAGAGCTCGAAAAGGTGAATTCGTTGAGCTCTTTAGCGACTTGATAACGCAAGGGTATTCCCGCGCACGAATCGACGGAGTAGTTGTAGCTCTCAATGATGCCCCTAAACTTAAAAAACAGGAAAAACATACAATCGAAGTGGTAATTGATCGCTTAACAGCAAAAGTTGAAAGCAAGACGCGGTTAACAGATTCAATTGAAACCGCATTGCGATTGGCTACTGGCATAGTTGTTTTGGATTTTGTGGATGCCAAAGGTAAGGACAAAGAACGCACATTTAGTGAACATCTTGCATGTCACGAATGCGAACTTTCGTTCGAAGAGCTAGAGCCGCGCTCATTTTCATTTAACTCACCATTTGGCGCGTGCGCAGATTGCTCCGGAATCGGGACAAAATTGGAAGTCGATGAGGAATTGATCATCCCCGACGATTCAATATCGATAAATGATGGGGCAATAGCACCATGGTCTGGTGGACAGTCATCCGACTACTTTTTGCGTTTACTTGAAGCACTAGCAAAGGATCTTCCTTTTTCTCTTGATACTCCATGGAAGAAAGTCTCTGCAAAGGCTAAAGATGCAATATTAAATGGCTATGAGTATGAGATAAAAATGAAGTACAAGGGACGTTACGGAGCCCGAAATTACACAACTGGATTTGAAGGTGTTGTTCCTTTTATTCACCGCAGGCACAGTGAAACCGATAGTGATTACAGCCGCGACAAATACGAAGCTTATATGCGCCAAATTGCATGTGAATCTTGCAATGGTGCCAGACTAAAGCCCGAGGTTTTGGCAGTGACTATTGGTAACAAAAATATTGCAGAAATTTGCGATTTATCTATCGCTGATTGCGCAGTCTTCCTAAAGCAGATCAAGTTAAATAAACGTGAAGCACAGATAGCCGAGCGTGTTATGAAAGAAGTACATGCGCGCTTAGGTTTCCTTCTTGATGTTGGCTTGGACTATCTCTCTCTTGCACGCCCTGCTGGTTCTCTATCTGGCGGCGAGGCCCAACGTATTCGCCTTGCAACCCAGATTGGCAGTGGCTTAGTTGGAGTCTTGTATGTACTTGATGAACCTTCCATTGGATTACATCAGCGTGATAACAAACGATTAATCGAGACTTTAACTCGTCTTCGTGATTTAGGAAATACATTAATTGTTGTCGAGCACGACGAAGAGACCATTCGCACTGCCGATTGGATCGTTGACATTGGTCCGGGTGCCGGCGAACATGGCGGTCACGTTGTTGTTTCTGGAAGTTATGAGGAACTCATAGCATCGAAGGAATCCATCACTGGCGCTTATCTTTCAGGAAGAAAATCGATCGATATTCCTAAAAAACGTCGACCTATCGATGCGAAAAGATCCTTAGTAATCAAGGGCGCTAAAGAAAATAATCTCAAAGATATTGAAGTTCAAGTACCTCTAGGAGTCTTTGTTTCTGTTACCGGAGTAAGCGGTTCTGGAAAATCTACACTTGTAAATGACATCCTTTATGTGACTTTGGCTAATAAGTTAAACGGTGCGCGTTTAGTTCCTGGGCGCCATAGAACAGTGACTGGAATAGAGCATCTAGACAAAGTTGTTCACGTTGATCAATCACCAATCGGTAGAACACCGCGTTCAAACCCTGCAACCTACACAGGAGTCTTTGACAAGATTCGAGCCTTATTTGCCGAAACAAGCGAAGCCAAAATTCGTGGTTACCAGCAAGGTCGATTTTCATTTAACGTCAAAGGTGGGCGCTGTGAGAACTGCTCTGGCGATGGAACCATAACCATTGAAATGAACTTTTTACCTGATGTCTATGTACCGTGCGAGGTGTGTCATGGTGCGAGATATAACCGCGAAACGCTTGAAGTACATTACAAAGGTAAAACAATTGCTGAAGTACTTAATATGCCGATCGAACAGGCCAGTGATTTCTTTGAATCTGTGCCAGCTATCGCTAGATACCTAAAGACACTAAACGATGTTGGACTTGGTTATGTCAGACTCGGACAATCAGCACCAACGTTGTCCGGGGGAGAGGCACAGCGTGTAAAACTGGCAACCGAACTACAACGTCGCTCGACGGGTCGAACCATTTATGTTCTTGATGAACCTACTACTGGATTGCACTTTGAAGATGTCAATAAACTTCTTACAGTTCTTAATCGTTTGGTTGATACCGGAAATACAGTTGTGGTAATCGAACATAACCTCGACGTCATTAAATGCTCTGATTGGGTCATTGATATGGGACCCGAAGGTGGATTCCGTGGGGGAACGGTAGTGGCAGAAGGTACTCCCGAGGCTGTTTCTGCTGTTAAAGAGAGTTACACAGGTCAGTTTTTAGGGGAGATTCTTAAAACTAATCGAAAAACACTAGCGAAAAAGTAATCGATGGCAGATCCAAAGAGTTATCGGCCAAGCAATATCCCTGAGCATCCAGGTGTTTATCGCTTTTACAACAGCAAGGACAAAGTTATTTATGTTGGTAAGGCGAAAAATCTCAAAAACCGTTTAAGCAATTACTTTCAAACCAACCTTGCCACGAAAACCAATCGTATGGTTCATGAAGCAGTTCGCGTAGATTGGACAATTGTCAGTACAGAGTTGGAAGCATTGGCTTTAGAGTTTAGTTGGATCAAGCAGTATCAACCTAAGTACAACGTTCAATTCAAAGATGACAAGTCTTATCCATATTTGGCCTTATCTTTAAATGATGAGTACCCCATGATCTTTATTACTCGAAAAGATAAGCGCCCTGGTCTCAAGTACTTTGGTCCCTATACAAATGCTTGGGCGCTGCGAAATACCTTTGATGTTTTACTTAAAGTTTTTCCTGTCAGATCGTGTTCATCATCAAACTTCACACGTGCGCAACGAAGCAAGCGCCAGTGTTTATTGGGTGACATCGGAAAGTGCGCTGCACCATGTGTAGGTTGGATTTCTCAGGAAGAGCACAAGAAGTTAGCCGGTCGCCTCAATGATTTTATGGAGTCCGGCATGGAAAACATTCTTCCCAAACTCCATGAAGAGATGAATACCGCAGCAGATAATGAAGAGTTCGAAAGAGCTGCCCGCTTAAGAGATCAGATTGAATCCTTTGAAAAGGCCCAAAAATCGACAGAGGGAAATTTCTCTGATGATTTAGATGGAGACTTTATTTCTATTTATCATGATGGTTTTCACGCAGCGGGTTCAATTTTTTCAATGCAACGAGGATCTGTAAAAGGCTCCAGGTCTTGGATAGTTGATCAAGAGATGGTTCTTGAGGGCCAAGATGAATTAACTGCACTTTTGTATTCGATCTATGGATCAGGGGCAATAGCCGTTCCACGCAACATTTACATAAGTGCCGAACCTGCAGATAGAGAACAACTAGAACAGTGGCTTGCTCAAATAGGTTCTACAAAAGTGGAGATCAAAGTTCCACTACGAGGTGAAAAAGTTGAGTTATTGCAGACAGTCAAGAGGAATGCTCAATACTCGTTAATTCAATATTTGAGTAAACGAGCGACAGATGCAGCGGTTAGCGGTAAAGCCCTTACAGAAATCGAAGAACATCTCAATTTAGGGCGCACGCCACTTCGAATAGAGTGCTTTGATATTTCAAATATTTCTGGAACTTCAGTTGTAGCTTCCATGGTGGTATTCGAGGATGGAATGATCAAAAAAAGCGAATATCGACGATTTATTATTGATACTAGTGAAGGCTTTGATGACACTCGAGCCATGCATCAAGTAATCACTCGCAGATTGAAACGTTTACTCGATGATCGTAAAGAGAATGAAGCTGAAGTGGCTGAGCTAGGGGGAAAGCCAAGTAAATTTGCATATCCTCCACAACTAATTGTTGTTGATGGTGGTCAACCGCAAGTCAATGCTGCTCAACGCGCATTAGATGAGTTAGGAATTACTGATATTGCACTCTGCGGCTTGGCCAAGCGATTAGAGGAAGTTTGGGTACCCGGCTCTAAAGATCCGCTGATCCTTCCGCGCAATAGCGAGGGCTTGTATCTCCTGCAACGAATTCGAGATGAAGCTCATCGTTTCGCAATCACATTCCATCGATCTCGTCGCTCAAAGGTTATGTTGGAGTCGATTCTGGATCAGATTCCACAATTGGGTTCGGCGCGAAGGGCATCCTTACTAGAACATTTTGGATCTGTAGCAGCGATTCGGAAGGCATCAGTCGAAGAGATTGCTGCGACACCAGGCATTGGCGGCAAGATTGCATCAGTTATCGAATCCCACTTGGAAGCAATTTCTGCTCAGAAAGTTAATGCCGAGACTGGTGAAATCAGCGATAATTAATCCATGAGCTCTCACGAAACCCTAATCCTTACTGGCATGTCAGGTGCTGGTAGATCCACGGTCGCACATGCTTTGGAAGATTTAGGTTGGTATGTAGTAGATAACCTTCCTCCTTCACTGTTATCTGCTTTAGTTTCAAAAGGAACCGGTCCACAAGGTAAAGAGTTAGCAGTAGTTGTCGACGTGCGCGGTGGAGAGTTTTTCGATGAACTCTCGCATGCATTAACGCAACTAAAAACAGACTCCCTTCCATACCGATTAGTCTTTCTTGATGCAACAGATCAGGCATTGGTGCAACGCTTTGAGTCGACACGACGTCCTCATCCACTGCAAGCAAATGATCGAATTGTGGATGGAATCTCTAGAGAACGGGAAAAACTCGAAGAAGTTCGATCACAATGTGATGTTGCAATCGATACTACTAACTTGAATGTGCATCAATTAGAAAAACGAGTTGGTGAAATATTTGGAAAAGGCAAAATTAAAGGCGTAAGAATAAACGTACTCTCCTTTGGATATAAGTATGGAATTCCGGTTGATGCAGACCTTGTTGTGGACTGCCGCTTCATTCCAAATCCTCACTGGAATCCAGATCTACGTCCCTTAACAGGTTTAACGCCAGAGGTTAGTTCTGCAGTTCTAGGTAGTGAGGGAGTATCGGAATTTGTCTCTGACTACGTGCATCTTGTGAATTCAATGTTGGCCGGATATTTGCGGGAAGGTAAAAAGTTTTTAACGATTGCGGTTGGATGCACCGGAGGCAAACATAGAAGCGTTGCAATCACCGCCGAGATTGCGAGACAACTTAATCAAATTGGCAATGAAATCTCTGCTCACCCCACCCATCGAGACGTAGGTAGAGAGTAAGAGTTCTATTTATTAGCTTGATCTGGTTTCAAGTATCAACCTTAGGTTTAGAGATCCTTCGGAAAAAATTTTTTCAGTTTGAGCCACATTCCATTGCGGTAACTGGTTGGATTACGCCATGGCAATGACTTCATCTGTAAAAGACGAGCTCTCTCGCATAGCGATTACAAAGCCGTGCTGCCGCAAAGCAGAAGTTTCGGCGCTACTACGCTTCGCCGGAGGATTACATTTGGCGGCTGGAAAAATTCTGATCGAAGTAGAACTCGATACATCACAAAGCGCACGAAGGTTGCGCAAAGACATCGCCGATATTTATGGTCATGATTCAGATTTAGCCGTTTTGTCATCAGGTGGTCTGAGAAAAGGTTCTCGATACGTTGTCCGTGTTATTAACGATGGAGATGCACTCGCTCGCCAAACAGGGTTAGTTGATTCAAATGGTCGCCCCGTTAGAGGTCTACCTCCACAAGTAGTTTCAGCCGCAATTTGCGATTCTGAAGCTGCATGGCGCGGTGCATTTATTGCACATGGTTCATTAACTGAACCAGGTCGATCTTCCTCATTGGAAATTACATGTCCTGGCCCAGAAGCTGCGCTTGCTTTGGTTGGCGCTGCACGTCGAATGGGAATTGCTGCTAAGGCACGCGAAGTTCGCGGAGTAGACCGTGTTGTTATTCGAGATGGCGATGCAATTGGAGTCTTGCTCACTCGCCTTGGAGCACATGAAAGTGTGATGGCCTGGGAGGAGCGTCGCATGCGTCGCGAAGTTAGAGCTACTGCCAATCGTCTTGCAAACTTTGATGATGCAAATCTTCGACGATCAGCCCGCGCAGCCGTTGCGGCCGCTGCTCGAGTACAAAGAGCGATGGAGATTTTGGGGCCTACCATTCCTGACCATTTAAAAGAGGCCGGAGAATTACGAATAAATCATGGACAAGCATCCTTGGAAGAGCTTGGTTCACTAGCCACGCCTGCTATGACAAAAGATGCAATTGCCGGTCGAATTCGTCGTCTCTTAGCAATGGCCGATAAGCGTGCTGCGGAGTTAGGAATCCCTGATACTGAGAGCGGATTGTCACCAGATTTGCTGAACTAATCGCCATAGAAGCAACTGTGGTGGCGGTCTCACTGATAAGATTTTCCACAAGACCCCAATGTTGTGGCAGAAGTATCAACCACCAATAACGGGGTTTCTTCATTTCTAGAGCCCCACTACTGAGAAGGACTCAATCATGATTAATGTAGGCATCAATGGCTTTGGACGAATCGGGCGCAATTTTTTTCGTGCCAGTCTCACAAACCCGAATATCAATATCGTAGGGATCAACGACCTAACGCCAAACGAAACCCTTGCCCACCTACTTAAATACGATTCAATTCTTGGGCGCCTCGGTCTTCCAGTCACATTTACCGATGACTCAATCACAGTCGATGGCAAAACCATAAAAATCTTCTCAGAGCGCGACCCAGCAAATCTTCCCTGGGCTTCGGTTAAGGCTGATGTAGTAGTCGAATCAACTGGAATATTTACAAAAGCTGCTGATGCTCAAAAGCACATCACAGCAGGTGCGAAGAAAGTAATCATTTCAGCGCCAGCAACTGATGAAGACATAACAATTGTTATGGGTGTGAATCACCTGAAATATGAAGCAAGTAAGCACCACATTATTTCAAATGCATCATGTACCACTAACTGTTTGGCTCCTATGGCAAAAGTCCTTAATGATAACTGGGGAATTGTTAAGGGTTTAATGACGACAATTCATGCTTATACAAATGATCAACCAATTCTTGATTTTCCACACAAAGATCTACGACGTGCACGCGCAGCTGCAACAAACATGATCCCAACGTCGACAGGTGCTGCAAAAGCAATTTCACTAGTCCTTCCAGAACTCAAAGGAAAGCTAGATGGTTATGCAATGCGCGTTCCGGTTCCAACAGGATCTGCAACAGACCTAACTGTTGAGTTGGCTAAAGAGGCCACAGCACAAGAAATCAATGCTGCTATGAAGGCGGCAGCACAAGGAGAGCTAAAGGGGTATCTTTCATACACGGAAGATCCAATTGTTTCTTCAGACATCGTTACAGATCCCTCATCATGCATTTTTGACTCTGATCTAACCAAAGTTATTGGTAATCAAGTCAAGGTAGTTGGTTGGTATGACAATGAGTGGGGTTACTCAAACCGCCTCGTCGACCTCATTGGTTATATTGGCAAAACGCTGTAATGCCAGAGCTTTCAACTGTTGATTTACATGGCAAGAGGGTTTTTTTACGCTGTGACTTAAATGTGCCCATAAAAGATGGGGTTATTAGGGATGACGGACGCATTAAAGCCAGCCTGCCTACAATTCAACTTTTGTTAAGTAAGGGTGCTTCGATTGTTATTGCAGCCCATCTTGGTCGTCCAAAAAATGGACCATCAGATGAATTCTCACTTGCACCTGCAGCAAAGCGCCTTGGCGAATTACTGAAGATGGATGTTAAATTCTCTACTCAAATCACTGGAGATTCCGTCAGGAAATTGACAGCATCATTAATTCCTGGAGAGATAGTCCTCCTTGAAAATATTCGTTTTGAGTCGGCCGAAACAAGTAAAGATGAGAATGAACGTTCAAGATTTGCTCAAGAGCTTGCAGCTTTAGCAGATTTTTATGTTGGAGATGGTTTTGGCGCAGTACACCGCAAGCACGCTTCGGTTTTTGATCTCCCTAAATTACTGCCGCATGCATCCGGATGCCTAGTCGAAGCAGAAGTAAAAGTGTTAAAGACGTTAACTGAAAATCCAGAGCGTCCTTATGGTGTGGTCTTAGGAGGGGCGAAAACCTCTGACAAATTGGCCGTCATTGAAAATTTACTGACAAAAGTTGATGTTCTAGCTATCGGCGGTGGAATGGTATTTACATTCCTCAAGGCGCAGGGCAAAGAGATCGGCACATCATTAGTTGAAAATGAAATGCTAGATCAAGTCAAGGGACTCATTAAAAAAGCTGAACAACTCGGCGTTACTTTGCTTTTGCCAACAGATATCGTGGTCGCTCCTGCATTTTCCGCCGATTCAACCCCTACGCTGGTTTCAGTTGATGCAATTCCATCGGATCAGATGGGTTTAGACATCGGTCCAAACTCTGCGCGCAGTTATTCCGAACAAATTCTCCTGTGTAAAACAGTTTTTTGGAACGGTCCTATGGGAGTATTTGAATTTCCTAACTTTGCTGCCGGCACAAAAACTATTGCACAAGCATTGACTCAAATTAATGGGATCAGTGTTGTTGGGGGAGGAGACTCGGCCGCCGCTGTCCGAGCTTTAGGTTTTCAGGATTCACAGTTCGGGTACATCTCAACTGGTGGAGGAGCCTCATTAGAGTATTTAGAAGGTAAAGAACTTCCAGGATTATCAGCCTTAGATTTGGCATAAAAACACAGTGCACAGATTAGAATTCCAAGTAACCAGAGGAGATGTACATGCGTAAGCCATTGATGGCCGGTAATTGGAAGATGAATTTGAATCATCTTGAAGCGATAGCTGTTGCACAAAAACTGGTTTACGGACTAGAGGATAAAGACTACGACGCTGTGGATGTAGCAGTTATTCCTCCATTCACAGATATTCGATCAATTCAAACTTTAGTAGATGGTGATCGCCTGCGACTGCAGTATGGTGCGCAGGATCTATCTCCTGAAAGCAGCGGTGCATTTACTGGCGATATATCAGGATCGATGCTCAAAAAACTTGGCTGCACATATGTTGTAGTGGGCCATTCGGAACGTCGCAGCATTCATAACGAAAGTGACACTTTAGTTAATCGCAAGATAAAAGCTGCTTTAGCTAATGAACTTTCACCGATATTTTGCGTGGGAGAAGATTTAGCTATTCGTGAATCTGGCATGCATGTATCTCATGTCATACGCCAAGTTCGTGCAGGACTTGAAGGATTTACGAAGCCCGAGCTTAAGAAGATCACCATTGCATATGAACCTGTATGGGCTATAGGTACTGGCAAGACAGCTACGCCTGAAGATGCACAGGAAGTTTGTGCTGCTATTCGCGAAGAGATTGAAAACTTTGGATCCAGTGAAATAGCAGGGAATATGAGAATTCTTTATGGTGGTTCTGTTAAGTCATCAAACATCGTTGAAATCATGAAAATGCAGGATGTTGATGGGGCCCTTATTGGTGGAGCCAGCCTAGATCCTGAGGAATTGGCGAAAATTGCCAAGTTCCACGCGGTAGCCGAGTAAACAATTAGCCACTCAGGCGGGTATCCTTACCCATCTACGAACTAGGAGTTTGAAAAAGTGATACTAGGTCTATCTATTGCGTTAATGGTTACAAGCACACTCATGATTCTTTTGGTACTTCTTCATAAGGGCAAGGGAAGTGGTCTTTCTGATCTCTTTGGCGGAGGTATTTCTTCAAACTATGGTGGTTCATCGGTTGTAGAGCGAAATCTAGATCGAATCACCATTGTTGCGGGTGGAGTCTGGTTCTCACTCGTAGTTGCCCTTTCGCTTTTGCTCAAGTAATTTCACAATTTTTAACAGGCATTTAAGTATAAAAATTTTTAATTTGAACTAGGTACTTAGGGAGAAAAAATGGCAAGTGCAATTCGTGGAAGTCGTGTTGGTGCCGGCCCAATGGGTGAGGCAGAACGCGGAGATTCGATTGCGCGTGCCTATGTTTCATACTGGTGTGCAAATGGTCATGAAGTACGTCCATCATTTGCTGTAGAAGAGACTGTCGTTATTCCGGCCGAATGGGATTGCCCAAAGTGCGGTTATCCGGCAGGAAGGGATCGCAACAATCCTCCTAGCCCAATAAAGAACGAGCCTTACAAAACTCACCTTGCATACGTTAAGGAGCGTCGCACTGATTCAGAAGGCGAAAGACTGCTTGAAGATGCACTTCGCAAACTGCGCGGGGACGACGACTAAAAGCTTTTCAGTAGGTTTCTAAACAGATCAGAGCGATTTTGCGGCTTCTAACAAGCTTTCGATTCCCTTTTTTCGTTGTTTAAGATTTAGTCGCAGAAGAGGATATTTTCGCAACTCCAAAGCATTTGCGTCACCTAATGCTTGAGCAGCAATTAAAGTACTTAAACTAAATTCCTGTCCTGGGATATCCAGGTCAGAAGTACTTCCCCCAGTTATCTGAAGAAAGACGCCATTGGGCTGGCCGCCTTTATGGAACTGTCCTGTCGAATGCAAGAATCGCGGACCCCAACCAAAAGTCACTGGTCTTTTGGTTTTTTCTAAAAGTATCTTTTGAATTTCAGAGATTTTTGAATCTTTCTGTCGGTCTAAATATGCCATAACTGCCACATAGCCATCTATAGGAATACATTTAATTAATCTACTAAGGGCATCTTTAAGGTCGATACCTTCACCAAAAATCTCAACCTCTCCGACAACTCGATCGGCAACAAAGGTAGGTTTATTAACTTTCCACTGCGACAAAAGCAAGGACGTGGCATCTTTTGCTTCAGTCACATTAGGTTGATTAAATGGATCTACCTTTAGTGCAAATCCAACCAATGCGGTTACCCACTCCCAAACAATAAATTGAGATGATAATTCGGCATCAACAATTAAATCTGCATTTCCCCCGAAGGCAATTTTAAAAACATCTGAGCTGTTTAGATCATCAGCGTCTTTGACCACAACGGGCAATCTACCGACACCATTTTTGCCTGTGGATTCGGCTATTAATTGTTCGATCCAGTCACTAAGTCCTGGCATTTGACTATGTGTGTCTGAAAATGAAATGTATTGATCGGCTACATAAGACAAGAGATAAGCAATATCGCATACTACTTCTGGATTTGCGATGAACTCTACTTTTGCATCTTCTGCGTGATCAAGTAATACAGAGGTGTCTATACCCATTAAAGCGGCAGGGACTAGGCCGAAGGCGCCAAGGACGCTAAAGCGACCCCCGACATGAGGGTCTGCATTGATCACAGAGAATCCTTGATTGCGCGCTTGTTGATCTAGAGAAGAACCGGGATCAGTCACAAAAATCATATGCTCAGTTGGATCAAGCTTTGCATCTGCAAAGGCGCGCTCGAAAATAGATCTCTGCGATGACGTTTCAATAGTTGTTCCAGATTTTGAACTAATAATCACCAACGACTTTGACAAGTCTATGTTTAATGCATGCATAAAATAGTTTGGATCAGTTGAATCAAGGACAAATAAATTCTTTTTATAAGTTGCTGCAATAACTTCGGGTCCTAAAGAGGAACCACCCATTCCACATAAAATGATTTCATTTTTATCTCGATGTTTTGCCGCTAAAGCATCCAAAGTGGGCAGTAGATTGCGAGAGGCCTCCGGTAGCTCTATCCAATTCAGTCTTATTGACGCCTCAGCCTTTGCTTGATCACCCCATAAACTGGCATCTTTTTGGGCAAGTCTTGAATGTGCATGTAGTAAGTCTTTATATTCGGGGGAGTTACGATCAATTTTCGAAAGTGCAGTACCACTAATTTTGATCATTATTTGAGCGCACTCTCAACATTTTTTTGAAGTTCACTCCATGCCTGTGCAAATTTATTGACACCATCAATTTCAAGATCATTGGTTACGTCATCTAGGGAAATCTTCAAGTCTGCTAACGCATGAAGTACCTTTAACGCCTCCGGATATCTTGATGTAACGGTATCACCACGTAAAACACCATGGTCAATAAGTGCGTCGAGCGTGGATTGCGGCATTGTGTTTACAGTATCCGGGGCAACTAACTCAACAACATAGGTCGTATCTGGATAGTTCGGATCCTTTACTCCAGTTGAAGCCCATAGTGGTCTTTGCTTGTTGGCACCTTTTGATGACATTTCAGCCCATCGAGAGGAACTGAATTTTTCCTCGAACAACTGATATGCAAGATGTGCGTTAGCGATTGCGGCTTTTCCCAGTAACTCTGACGCTTGAGGCGTTCCTATTTCCTTGAGTTGCGCATCTATCGAAGAATCAATTCTGCTTATGAAAAAAGAAGCAACTGAGTGAACCTTGGAGGGTGTACTGCAAGTTTCAATGCCTTTCATGTAGGCATCGATTACTTGTCCGTAACGTTTGATTGAAAAAATTAAAGTTACATTTACGCTAATTCCTTTAGACAAAAGCGCTGTGATTGCTGGTAGTCCTTCTAAAGTAGCGGGGACTTTAATCATGAGATTTTGTCTGTCAATGATTTTCCACAATTTCTCACCTGCGGTGATAGTTGCCTGAGTGTCATGTGCCAACCGTGGATCTACTTCAATACTGACACGACCATCGAATCCGTTAGAATCTTGAAAAATAGGCAAGAGAAGATCACAAGCTGCTCGAACATCATCGGTTGTGAGTTTTTCAATGACATCATCAACCGTGTATCCCTTCATTTTTTCTATGTCCTTGGCATACTCAGAGCCAGAACTAATTGCGGCACTAAAAATACTTGGATTTGTTGTAACCCCTACAACTGCAGCATTTGCAATGCGTGATGGAAGTGAGTGAACATCTGTGCCGGTAATTTTCGAGCGGGATAGATCATCCAACCAAAATGAAGTCTGGCAAGCCTTCAATTCATCGATTCTGGACATATTCACTTTCAGCCAACCAGTTTCTTAACGCTTGCAACAATGTTCTCAGTTGAGAAACCAAACTCTTTAAACAATCGCTTCGCATCAGCCGAAGCTCCATAATGTTCAAGAGAGATAGCCATACCGTTATCACCAAGGTATTTATGCCATCCTTGTGCTATTCCCACTTCAATACTGACTTTAGGAATGTCGCGAGGAAGAACAGAGTCTCTATATTGTTTATCTTGTTCGTCAAACCATTCCAAACAAGGCGCGCTTACTACTCGTGTATTTACGCCGCTATTATCAAGGAGTATTGCAGATTCGACTGCAAGACTTAATTCAGAGCCGGTCGCAATTAGGATCACATGAGGATCCTTTGCATCCTTTAGTATGTACGCGCCTTTTGAAACACTGTTGGCGGAGTGATAGATCGTCCGATCCAGCACAGGTAAATTCTGTCGCGAGAGCAAAATTCCAGCTGGACGATTTCGCGCAATAATTGTTTTCCAGGCCTGTGCGACTTCGTTGGCATCACCCGGGCGCACCACATCTAAGCCGGGAATCGCACGCAATGCAGCAAAATGTTCAATCGGCTGATGTGTTGGCCCATCTTCACCCACGCCAATTGAATCATGAGTCCACACGAAAATTGAGGGAATGTTCATTAAAGCAGCTAATCTAACGGCCGGTCTCATGTAATCACTAAAGACAGCGAATGTTCCACCAAAGCTTCGAGACAATCCATGAAGTGTTATTCCATTAAGAATTGCTCCCATCGCATGCTCTCGAATACCAAAGTGAATAATTCGACCGTATGGGTTAGCTCCATCAATTGAACTTGAAATTGGAAGAAAACTTTGAGCACCTTTAATACTTGTGTTATTTGAGCCTGCTAAATCAGCTGACCCACCCCAAAACTCAGGTAGTTGCTCTGCAATGGCGTTGATGACTTCACCAGAAGCCGCGCGCGTTGCTAAATCTTTTCCTGCAGCAAATTCTGGAATGTTGTTTTCCCAGTTGTCTGGAAGTTTTCTCGCCTTCAATCGGCTCAATAGTTTGGCTCTCTCAGGCTGCGCTGTAGTCCACGCAGCAAAAGATTCATCCCAAGAAGCGCGTAGTTGTGCGCCACGGTTCTTCACTTCTCTTGCATGTGCTAAAACTTCTGAAGGCATTGCAAAGTTTTCTTCAGGATTAATTCCTAAGACTAATTTAGTTGCCTTAATCTCATCTGCGCCGAGTGCAGAACCATGCGAAGCTGCAGTTCCTTGCGCTTTAGGTGCTGGCCATGCAATAACCGACTTCATTCGAATCAAAGAAGGTCTCTGTAATTCTTCCTTAGCCGCCACCATTGCAGCATCCAGTGCGACTAGATCAACGTCTCCATTAGCTTGCGCGGCAACATCAATAACATGCCAACCATAAGCAACATAGCGAGCAGAGACGTCTTCTGTAAATGCATTGTGTGTATCGCCTTCAATCGAAATTCGATTGTCGTCATAGATAACATTGAGCATTCCCAAATTTTGAGTACCAGCTAGTGAAGAAGCCTCCGCGCTAACACCCTCTTGAAGATCTCCGTCAGAACAAATCACCCAAATACGGTGATCAAAAATTGATTGAGCCTGCGCTGCGTCGGGATCGAGTAATCCTCTTTCGAATCGTGCAGCCATTGCCATTCCAACAGCTGTTGCAACCCCTTGACCTAATGGACCAGTTGTCATTTCAACGCCTGCGGTGTGCCCATACTCTGGATGCCCAGGAGTTAATGAACCCCATGTTCTGAAGTTTTCCAGATCGTTCATTTCAAGACCATAACCACTTAAAAAAAGTTGAATATATAAAGTTAATGAAGAGTGACCGCAAGAGAGAATGAATCGATCGCGTCCTATCCATTGTGGATCACTAGGATCATGAATTAAGTGTCTTTGGAAAAGTGCGTAAGCAACCGGAGCCAGAGACATCGCTGTCCCAGGATGACCATTTCCAACTTTTTGGACTGCATCAGCTGCTAAAGCTCGCGCATAAGTAACGGCGCGATCATCAAGAGATGTCCAACCTGCTGGTTTGCTCATTTTGTATCCATTCTTATTCTCGTTGATAGAAATACACGCCATGCGCTTATCCATAGAACTGCTGCACCCAATAAATGGAATCCAACAATTAATGCGGGAACGCCAAGGAAGTATTGAACATAGCCAATAATCCCTTGTGACAGCGCAATGATCGTGAAGGTGCGCAACTTTATTTTTGTTTGCTGCGAAGTTCCAGCAGCTAGATAAAAGGCCAGAGTTAACCCAAAGAGAAAAATCACAACATCAGCATGTAAAATTGCAACAGTTCGTATATCAAAGGGAAAGCGCTGAGCTTGGGCATCACCTGCATGAGGTCCGGACCCAGTTACTACAGTTCCAAGAATCATCACTACGAACATAACCGAGATATGTGCTTTGGCTAAGGTTCGAGTCAATTTATTATTTTCAATATTTGTTGAAGGCGTAAATCGTCGTACATGAATTGAAGATGCACCGGCGATAAGGACCATGGACAATAAAAGGTGCAATGCGACTGGAATTGGATTTAGATCCGTTAGAACTGTAATGCCACCTAAAACTCCTTGGCCAAAAATTCCCAAAAATTGACCCATTGCAAGGGAGCGAAGATCCCGTCGCCCGCTCTTTAGTACGGCGACAATTACGATAAGCGAAGCCAGGACAAGTGCGAAAGTCAGCATGCGATTACCAAACTCAATCCAAACATTTAAAACCGGTTCAGCTTGGTGTGGAACTGGGGTGTATGAACCCGGGGTGCACTCTGGCCATGTTGGACAACCAAGGCCTGAACCTGTCAGTCGTACCGCTCCACCTGTAACCACTAATGCGGCTTGCAAAAATAGAAGTAGCGCACTTGCAGGAACCAAAACCCTGGATGCTGAAAATCGTGCTCTAGCGCCTACAGGTGTGGACATAGGTGAAGCCTATTGACTGAGAGGACCCGCGCGTTCCAACTGGCATGAGGTGTCGAATTACGACACAATAGTGTTGTGAAAATGACAGGATCGATGGTCGCCGGTGAAGACACCCGTACTCGCGATCTTGTGGCTCGATCCATTCTAGAAAACGGTCCTTCTACGGCAGCGATTCTTGGAGAGCGATTGGCCTTGACGCCAACTGGCATCAGACGACATTTGGAATTGCTGATTTCAGATGGACTCATTGAAGCTCGAGAACCGCGATCGATTGCAATTCGCGGAAGAGGTCGCCCGTCAAAAGTATTTGTTATGTCAGATAAAGGTCGTGAGCGTTTCGAGCACTCCTATGATGACTTAGCAGTAGCGGCGTTAAAGTTTATGTCCACACAATCTGGTTCTCAACTTGTCGATGACTTCGCACAGTCACGAGCAGATGACATTGAACGCAAGGCACTCGATTCAATTTCAAAAAGTTCAAACAAAACAACCGCTCTTGCTTCGTTTCTAACTGAACAAGGCTATGCAGCAAGTGTTGATAGCAAGGCGATGGGTCAAGAGTTAATTCAGCACCATTGCCCAATTGCACACGTTGCAGCCGAGTTTCCACAGCTCTGCGAAGCCGAAACATCAGCTCTATCAAAGATCCTAGGCACACATGTTCAGCGCCTTGCAACTATCGCACATGGTGATGGTGTCTGCACAACTTTTATACCAAAAGTATCAACGAGTCAGAAGAAATCTAAAACATCAAGAAATGGGGAACGCGCATGACTACAGCACATCCAGAGCTCGAAGGTCTTGGCAACTATGAATATGGTTGGTCGGACAAGAGTGATATTGGTGAAAATGCGAAGCGTGGGATCAACGAGGATGTTGTTCGCGATATCTCTGCAAAGAAGTCAGAGCCATCATGGATGCTAGATCTGCGACTTAAAGGATTGAGTCTTTTTGAAAAGAAGCCGATGCCCAACTGGGGATCAGATTTATCCGGTATTTTCTTTGACACAATTAAGTATTTTGTTCGTTCTACTGAAAAGCAGGCTACAACTTGGGATGACCTTCCAGATGAAATCAAAAATACCTACGATCGTTTAGGAATTCCTGAAGCAGAAAAGCAACGCCTGGTGTCGGGTGTGGCTGCCCAATATGAGTCTGAAGTGGTTTATCACTCAATCCGTGAAGATTTAGAAGCGCAAGGGGTAATTTTCTTAGACACAGATACTGCTTTAAAAGAACACCCTGAACTTTTTAAAGAATATTTCGGAACAGTAATTCCTGTTGGAGATAACAAATTTGCGGCCCTGAATACATCAGTATGGTCCGGCGGATCATTTATTTATGTGCCAAAGGGAGTTCACGTAGATATCCCTTTACAGGCATATTTCCGAATCAATACCGAGAACATGGGACAGTTCGAACGCACACTGATCATCGCTGATGAAGATTCATATATTCATTATGTAGAAGGTTGTACAGCACCTATCTATAAGTCAGATTCTTTGCACTCGGCTGTAGTTGAAATCATTGTGAAAAAGGGTGCTCGTGTTCGTTACACAACCATTCAGAACTGGTCAAACAATGTTTATAACTTAGTTACAAAGCGTGCAACCTGTGCCGAAGGGGCAACTATGGAATGGGTTGATGGCAATATTGGATCGAAGGTAACGATGAAGTATCCAGCGATCTTTTTAATGGGCCCACATGCAAAAGGCGAAACACTTTCATTGGCATTTGCCGGAGAAGGTCAGCATCAGGACTCAGGAGCAAAAATGGTTCATGCTGCTCCGTATACGTCATCATCTGTGATTTCTAAATCGGTCGCACGTGGAGGAGGACGCACCTCTTACAGAGGGCTTGTTCAAGTGCAAGAAGGAGCACACCACTCAAAGAGCACCGTTAAATGCGATGCTTTATTGGTAGACACAATTTCTCGTTCTGATACATATCCTTATGTGGACATCCGTGAAGATGATGTCTCCATGGGTCACGAAGCTACTGTTTCAAAAGTTAGTGATGATCAACTGTTCTATTTGATGTCTCGCGGACTCAATGAAGATGAAGCCATGGCAATGATTGTTCGCGGATTTATCGAACCAATTGCTCGTGAACTTCCAATGGAGTATGCACTCGAACTCAATAGATTAATTGAACTCCAGATGGAAGGTGCCGTAGGTTAATGTCAGTTTTAACTACAAATTACTTAACTCCGACAGGAAGAGAAGAGGCGTGGCGTTTCACACCGCTCAAGCGTCTGCGGGGACTCCATGATGGATCGGCGGTTCAATCTGATCGCGAGTCTTTGATTACAAAGGGTGCGCTGCCATCTGGAGTTACATTTACTCGTGAGAACTTAGAGCCTCTTTCTGCTTCCGATGATGTCATCATTGAACGCGTCAGGGGAGTGGTGAGTTCGGTTGCACACCTTGCTATCGCTGCAAATACCGAGCTATCTGAACCAATCTTCTTGGCTCGTTCATCCGGTGCGATAGATACAGCTGAATTCTCACGTGTTCGCATTTCACTCGGTACTCATGCAGTTGCAACTGTGATCGTCGAAAACTCGACAGATACAGTTTTGGCGGAGGACCTAGAGATTTACTTGGCACCTGGATCTAATCTTAAATTTGTAACTCTTCAAGAATTTGAATCAAAGTCTGTCTACACAGCTCGCCATCACGCAATAGTTGATAAGGATGCAACCTTTAAATCAATCACGGTGACAGTTGGTGGAGATGTTGTCCGAATTCTTCCAACGGTAGCCTTTAAGGCTCCAGGTGCATCGGCAGATCTCTTAGGTGTTTATTTTGCAACTGCTGGACAGTTCTTTGAACATCGAAATCATGTCGATCACGCAGTTCCACACGCTAAATCAAATGTGAACTATAAAGGTGCCCTAGCTGGTCAAGATGCTCATACAGTTTGGATCGGTGATGTATTAATTCGTGCGGCTGCAGAAGGCACCGATACCTACGAACTAAACCGCAATCTCTTGCTTTCTGATGGTGCACGTGCTGATTCAGTACCAAACCTTGAAATTGAAACGGGAGAAATAGTTGGTGCCGGACACGCAAGCACAACAGGTCGCTTTGATGATGAGCAACTCTTCTACTTAATGTCACGCGGTATTGCTATGGCAGATGCCAGACGACTTGTTGTTCGAGGCTTCTTCAATGAGATTGTCTCGGAAATTGGTGATGAAGAGGTTCAACACCGAATCATGGATCGAATTGATATTGAGCTTGAAAAGGCGGGACATAATGTCTGACCTACAGTTTGATCAGATTCATGAAGGCAAACCATTACGAATTGAAAAAAATGGTAAGAGTATCTGTGTCGCGCGAGTTGGCCAGGAAGTCTTTGCCGTTGCAGATACATGTACGCATTCAGAAGCTTCACTTTCTGAAGGGGATACAGATGGTTTCAAAATCGAATGCTGGCTACATGGCGCAGAGTTTGACCTGCGAACTGGTCAGGCTTTGACGTTGCCAGCAAATATTGCTTTAGAAACATTTCCTGTCAAGATCGACGGAAATTCCGTCACAGTAGAGATTTAGTAACGAGAGAAAAGAGAAAAAAATGAGCACACTAGAAATCCGTAACTTACAGGTCTCTGTAAACACAGATGATGGAATGGTCGAGATCCTGAAGGGAGTGGATCTAACTATCAAGTCAGGTGAGACACACGCAATCATGGGTCCTAATGGTTCGGGAAAATCAACTCTTGCTTACTCAATCGCAGGACATCCTAAATACACAATTACAGGTGGAACGGTTACTTTGGATGGCGCCGACGTTCTTGAAATGAGTGTTGATGAACGTGCAAAGGCTGGCCTTTTCTTGGCAATGCAGTATCCCGTCGAAGTGCCTGGTGTTTCTGTTTCTAATTTTCTTCGCACAGCTGCAACTGCTTTGCGTGGAGAGGCACCAAAGCTCCGTACATGGGTCAGTGAAGTCAAAACTGCGATGGAAGCTTTGAGTATGGACCCTGCTTTTGCCACTAGAAATGTAAATGAAGGCTTTTCAGGTGGAGAAAAGAAGCGTCATGAAATTATGCAACTAGAACTTCTAAAACCAAAGATGGCAATTCTGGATGAGACAGACTCTGGTCTAGATGTTGATGCATTACGTATCGTCTCCGAAGGTGTTAATCGCGCAAAGGATGCAAATAACCTTGGCGTAATCTTAATTACTCACTACACACGAATCCTTCGATACATAAAGCCAGACTTTGTTCATGTTTTCGCAAATGGTCGCATCGTCGAACAAGGTGGACCAGAATTGGCCGAAAAGCTGGAAGCAAATGGATATGCCGATTACGTTAGTAAGTAATTAGTTTTATGCCATTAGACGTTGCAACAATTCGTCAAGATTTTCCTATCTTTGAACGTACAGTTCGTGATGGAAAAAAACTTATTTATCTTGACAGTGGAGCAACAAGCCAAAAACCGGAAGCAGTAATCCAAGCTGAGGGTGATTTCTACAGATTTCACAATGCTGCCGTGCATCGAGGTGCACATCAATTAGCTGAGGAAGCAACTGATGCATATGAAGGTGCACGTGCCAAGGTTTCAGCTTTTATAGGTGCGCGCTCTGAAGAGATAGTTTTCACCAAAAGTGCCACTGAATCGATTAATTTAATTGCTTATTCAATGAGCAATGCAGCCACCGGATCACGGTTTGCACTTACATCCAAAGATCGAATTGTCGTTACAGAGATGGAACATCACGCAAACTTGATTCCGTGGCAGCAGTTGGCTTCTCGAACTGGTGCACAGCTTTCATGGTTTGAAGTTCTTCCAGACGGCCGTTTAGATCTTGAATCAATAAACTCAGTTATCACCACTGATACCAAAGTAGTCGCCCTAACACATCAATCAAATGTACTTGGATCAATCAATCCTCTTGAAGCAATTGTTGCTCGAGCTCACGAAGTTGGGGCTGTTGTAGTACTGGATGCATGTCAATCTGTGCCACATATGCCTATAGATGTAAAAAAACTAGGAGTCGATTTCCTAGTTTTCTCAGGACATAAAGCACTTGGTCCTACAGGAGTGGGAGTTCTCTGGAGCAATCAGTTGGATGATTTGCCTCCATTCCTATTCGGTGGGTCAATGATCGAAAACGTGACAATGGAAAGTGCAACATGGTCTCCTGCCCCCAAACGATTTGAAGCTGGTGTTCCAAACATGGCACAAGCTGTTGGTTTAGGCGCGGCATTAGATTATTTAAACGCTATTGGTATGGATAAAGTTTTCGAACACGAAATGCAGTTAACGAAGTATTTCCTTGAAGAGTTGCAAAAGGTTCCGACGTTGAAGATTGTCGGTCCATTAGATAATGAAAACAGAGGTTCTTCCATTTCATTTACGGTCGGAGAAATACATCCACATGACTTGGGCCAATTTCTTGATAGCAAGGGTATAGCGGTACGAACCGGCCATCATTGTGCTTGGCCTCTAACGCGTAAATTAGGAGTGCCAGCCACAACGCGTGCTTCCTTGTATTTGTACAACGAAGAGAGTGAATGCGATCTTTTAGTAAAGGCAATTGTTGATGCACAGAAATATTTTGCATAGTGGAATTAGACAATCTTTATCAAGAAGTCATACTTGATCATTACAAACATCCACTTAACAAGGGGTTGTCCGAATCTTATGATGTTCAGGTGCACCATATAAATCCAAGTTGTGGGGATGAAATTACGCTCAATCTTTCTGTAGATGGCTCAAAAGTAAGCTCAATTACCTGGGATGGAGTTGGTTGTTCCATTTCACAGGCGAGTGTTTCTATCGCGAGCGATTTATTAGTGGATAAAGATTTAATCCAAGCTCATGCAATTACTGAGCAATTCATAGAATTAATGCACAGCAAAGGTACTAAAGATGGCGATCCTCTCGTTCTAGAAGATGCGGTAGCAATGGCAGGGGTATCTAAGTTTCCAGCACGAATAAAGTGCGCACTCTTGGGCTGGATGGCCTTTAGAGATGCAGCCGATAGAATTAATCAATCAAGAGCAGCAGGCGAGGATAGAGGGAGTACGCAATGACAACATCAATAGATGATGTGACCGAGGCCATGAAAGATGTGGTTGATCCAGAGCTTGGGATCAATGTTGTGGACTTAGGTTTAATTTACGATGTGATGGTTGATGAAGCAAACATTGCAATTCTCAATATGACTTTGACATCTGCAGCATGCCCGCTACAAGATGTAATTGAGGATCAAACGAGGGCTGCTTTAGCAGGAATGACAAGCGATGTAAAAATCAATTGGGTTTGGATGCCACCGTGGGGTCCTGACAAGATTAGTGATGATGGAAGAGACCAGCTTCGCGCTCTAGGTTTTACGGTTTAACATGTCAATGCATGGCGCATGGCTTAACTATCGCTCCATGACGGCAGATCCATCACTTAAACAGCAGAAGTTAAAGCCTGGAACAATTCGCCGAATTTTTTCATTCGCCAAGCCATATCAAACGAGTATCTATATTTACTTGGCCACAGTTGTAGTAGATGCTGCCTTAATTGTTGCGACTCCGCTGTTGTTGAAAAAATTAATTGATGAGGGAGTTATCCCTCAAAATGGCGCAGTTGTTACGCAACTGGCATTTTTGGTTGGATTAATAGCCGTTGCTGATGCGGCCTTTAACATGCTTGGCAGATACTTTTCATCAAGAATCGGTGAAGGACTTATCTACGATCTAAGATCATTGGTTTTTGCTCACGTACAGAAGCAATCTATAGCCTTCTTCACTCGTACCCAAACGGGGGCATTAATTTCTCGAATTAACTCAGATGTAATTGGTGCTCAACAAGCTTTTACTTCAACTCTGTCGGGACTAGTTAGTAATGTGGTGAGTTTGTTACTAGTGGGTGTAACAATGTTGTTCTTGTCCTGGCAGATCACGCTCTTTTCTTTACTGATGTTGCCTTTATTTCTCTATCCAACAAAGTGGGTTGGCCGTCGTCTGCAGGCTCTGACGAGGGAGTCATTTACCCTGAACTCACAGATGTCGAGCACGATGACGGAGCGATTCAATGTATCTGGCGCAATGCTTGTTGCTTTATATGGACAACAAGAGCGAGAACACAATGGATTTGGAGTTCGAGCCAGGCGAGTAGCTGACATTGGCATTAAGATGGCAATGCTTAATCGACTTTTCTTTATAGCTCTAACAAGTGTTGCTGCAATCGCTACGGCTTTCGCCTATGGAATCGGTGGACACCTAGCGATTAGCGGTGATTTAACCGTTGGAACACTCCTAGCTATTACAGCACTGTTGGCTCGTTTATATGGCCCGTTAACAGGTATTTCAAACGTTCGAATCGATGTAATGACTTCACTTGTTTCTTTTGAAAGGGTATTTGAAGTACTCGATCTAGAACCCATGGTAAAAAACAAACAAGACGCAAAAACTTTGACGTCGACTAAAGGTAAAATTGAGTTCAGAAATGTTGAGTTCTCGTATCCAAGCGCAGACGAAATCTCTTTGGCATCACTTGAGTCTGTAGCGAAGGAAGAGACCGCAGCCTCAGGTCAAGTTCTACATGATCTTTCATTCATCGTGGAACCTGGAACTACAACAGCATTGGTCGGTCCATCTGGCGCAGGAAAAACTACAATTAGCGCATTAATTCCACGTCTTTATGACGTCACACGTGGCTCTATTTCAATAGATGATATTGATATTCGCGAGATCACTTTAGAGTCTCTAAGGCAGTCAATAGGTGTCGTAATGCAGGACGCTCATCTGTTTCACGAAACTATCGCGGAGAATTTGAAGTATGCAAAAGAAGATGCCACGCAAGAGCAAATGGTGATCGCCTGCAAAGCGGCTCAGATATGGGATTTAGTGAACTCGCTACCAAATGGCTTGGATACGATGGTGGGAGAACGTGGACATCGTTTGTCCGGAGGCGAGAAACAACGATTGGCAATTGCACGTCTTCTTTTAAAATCTCCCTCAATTGTAATTCTTGACGAAGCAACAGCTCATTTAGATTCTGAAAACGAACAACTAGTGCATGAGGCACTTTCAAATGCATTAAAGGGAAGAACAAATATTGTCATCGCTCACCGTTTAAGCACGGTACGTGAGGCAGACCAAATATTGGTTCTTGAAAAAGGTGTGATAGTAGAAAGAGGCAATCACGAAAGTTTGATTGCCAAAGGGGGTCTCTACTCAGAACTTTATAATCGCCAAGACTTAACGGGAGCGGCGAATTAGTATTCGGCCATAACCAACTAATCCGGCAAAAAATAGCCACTGAAGCGCATAAGCCATATGTGGGCCATCACTTAACTCAGGCAATGTGGCAGGTGCTGCGGGTGTTAATTGGGGGAGAGATCCACTAATGAGGTCAATGTAATAATTTTCAGTGTCGAGCTGACTCTGAGCATTCAACTTACTAACTATTTCTTGACCACTTGAACTAATTGCGAAAAATGCCCCTCTAGGAAGAGATGAATCAAGACGGATCCTGCCAAAAATCTCCACTTCATCTTCTGGAAGTGAAACAATTTTTGGTTTAGTCAGGGCGGTCTCGCCAGCCTGGACCCACCCACGGTCAACCCAGAAAGTTTCTCCAGTTATCGCGCGAAATAAGGTCAAAACCTCAAAACCATACTTACCCTCAAAATATCGGTTTCTTAAAAGTATCTGCTCACTTTGATCGAATCGGCCGCTTGTTTGAACCAATCGCCATTCGTAACTTTCTGGATTACTGCCAGGTGCAGATATGTCCTTTAGTGATATCGCTTGTTGAGTAATGCGATCCTTTACTGTTGCATTTCTTTCATGTCGATCCACCCCACGGTGATATTGCCATTGCCCGCCCCAAATGCAAAGGACAATTAAAAGTAGTGCAACTAATGATTTAAAGATCGCCCAGGTTTCTTTGGGGCGTGAATTTGTTTTTGGTTCCCGCGACATTATTCAAGTGCCAGAGGATTATCTTTTTTAATATCTTCGCGACTAGAAATTGTCTCTCGTCCAGCATTAGCGATTACCACTGCAAAATATGGAAGAGTTACCGCTCCTAATAATGCAAACCAGCGATACGGACTCGGCAAAACCACTGCCAGAATAAAACATGCTGTTCGTATCATCATTGAGATGAAGTATCGTTTCTGGCGCCCTGCTTGATCGTGGGTGAGTGCAGCAGGTGCCGTTGTAATCTCGAATACTTTTCTTTCTTTACTCACCTCTTAAGGGTAGTGCTGGATGCCGGTGATTTCCTGCTGGGGATTGGCCTGGGGCTGCTTAAACACCGCTTAATTTCCACTTTTTTGTCCAAAGGGGTAACCTTGGGCTCAGACCAGTGGAGTAACAACCACTGCAAGAGGAGTTACCGCTCCCACCTTCATCGCCACTAGTGCGAGCTGGTTTGTCGGATAAGAGATTATTCTCTTGCCCTTGCGGTTTTCTTTTGCAGCGCTGTTACACCAAAGCGTTAACGAACCGAAGGAGCCTAAAGTCACCACCGAACCTCGCATTAATGATCGAATTCGCACACCTCAAATTCGTTTAATCGGTTATACCGGTGAACAAGTTGGCGTTGTTGATATCGATGCAGCCCTAAAGATGGCTGATGAAGTTGGTCTCGACTTAGTTGAGATCGCTCCAGAAGCCAATCCGCCAGTTTGCAAGATTATGGACTTCGGAAAGTACAAATACGAAGTTGCACAAAAAGCACGGGAAGCGCGCCAGAACCAAACCCACATCGTGGTTAAGGAAGTGCGTTTAACGCCAAAGATCGAAAATCATGATTACGAGACCAAACGTAATCAAGTTGAAAAGTTTCTTAAAGGCGGAGACAAGGTTAAGGTGACAATGAAGTTTCGAGGACGCGAGCAAACGCGACCTGAGTTGGGTTACAAGTTGCTGCAACGTCTTGCAGAAGACACGGCAGCTGTTGGTTTCGTCGAATTTGCTCCTAAGCAAGAAGGACGAAACATGACAATGGTTCTGGGACCAACGAAGAAGAAGACAGAAGCAGTTGCAGAGGCAAAAGCAGCGCGGAAAGCAAAAGCTGATGCAGCTGTGCAGACAATGGATGGAGCTTAGAAGATGCCAAAGATGAAAACACATAGCGGAGCAAAGAAAACATTCCGCGTAACAGGTTCTGGAAAGATCATGCATGAGCGTGCAGGAAAGCGCCACTTACTTGAGCGCAAGTCGTCACGAGTGACTCGTCGTCTTTCAACAGAGTCAGCCGCTAAACCAACCGTCGCAGTAACAGCCAAGCGCATGCTTGGTTTGAAGTAAGGGGTCAGTTAGATGAGAGTAAAACGTGGTGTTCATGCAGCCAAGAAGCGCCGTACAACTTTAGAGCGTGCCAGCGGTTATCGCGGGCAACGCTCCCGTCTTTTCACAAAGGCCAAGGAACAAGTTACGCACTCAATGGTTTACGCCTTCAATGATCGTAAAGATAAGAAGGGCGATTTCCGTCGCTTGTGGATTCAAAGAATTAATGCCGGTTGCCGTGAACATGGTCTTACGTACAACCGATTCATCCAAGGCCTAAAAGCGTCCGGTGTAGAGGTCGATCGTCGCGTTCTTTCAGAACTTGCAACTAATGATCCAGCTACATTCAAAACACTTGTTGACGTAGCTCGTAAGAGCCTTGCTTCAGCATAAACTCTTCTAATGATAGAGAGCCTTAACTCGCCGCATATCGCGCGAGTTAAGGCTCTTATTAGTTCGCGCGGCGTTAAAGAGCGCAAGAACTCTGGGCAGTTTGTTGCAGAAGGTTTGCAATGTGCAAAAGAGGCATTATCGATTTCTACCAACAAAAATGGTTTCCAAGGCCCCTCTATAGAAACTTTGTATTTGACACGCAACGGGCGCACCAAGTTAGAACAAATTCACAATATTGAAATAAGAAATGTAGCTGAAGTCATTGATGTAAGCGATGATGTTATGAAGGAAATGTCTGAGACTATTACTCCTCAAGGCGTTCTTGCTATTTGCTCCATCACAAGAAGTGAGATTTCCTCGATCAAACTGAATGGGAACCGGCGCTTTATTTACCTTTCAGAAATTCAAGATCCTGGAAATGCCGGAACAATTTTGCGTTCTGCAGATGCTTTTGGGATGGATGGAGTGATCACCTCTCCGGGTAGCGTAGATATGTTTTCTCCTAAAGTTGTTAGAAGTACAGCTGGTTCCTTGTGGCATATTCCTGTTTTTGAATCGGTGGATTTTTCAGATGTTTTGAAACTAGGAGTTCAGGGAATATCTCTAGGGGCAGAAGGCGAAAAACCTTTAAG
>JBEDES010000002.1:0-111185 GCA_041175545.1 Actinomycetota bacterium | reverse complement strand
CTTTTACTCCCCCAGAGATAAAAAGGCATGGAAGAAAATGCAGAGACGGGTCAGGGATGCAAATGAATGTTCAGGCAAGAAAAGGGCATGAAAAAACCCTCCGATTGGAGGGTCAAAATGAGTTAGATGGAGAGGCTATTTCGCCAATTCAGCCAAGGAATGGCCTATTTTGTTAGCTTTTACTGGCTATTTCGCTCATCCCAACGCTTATCCATGCGATCGCGAAGTTTTGAAGTTTTCTTGGACTTGCCTGGATTATTGGAGTTTTTCGAGAATGCCTTAACCCCGCCAGTTGCAGAGAAGCTAGAAATTACGCTGATTACTCCCGTTAGAGCGATGAGGAATCCAACAATACCGATGGGAGCGTTCTTGGTGATTACCCCTGCCAAAACAGTTACAAACCCCAAAATCAGAAGAGCTGCACCCTTAAAAATTCGCTTCTTTGAGGGCGTTAGCGGTGAAGCCGATAATGCAGATACTAGCCGAGGATCCTCAGTTAAAAGGGCGGCTTCCATCTCATCAAGGAGTCGTTTTTCGCGATCGGATAGTGGCACCTGCCCAGAATAGAACAGATTTGGCCGACTCGCTACTCCTCTTGATCATCACCAGAATCAATTAATCGAGCAGGTCGTACAGAGCCTGCTCCAAAGCGCTCGCGTGCTTTATCAATGGCACCCTCCGCCTCTCGCCAGCCTTTTTCTCGCTCACCAAGCATCATTTGGACTGGTGCTCCGTCGGTTAAATTCTCCAAACTCACTCCCACAAGTCGCAGACGTGCACGATCTATTCCTAAGGCCTCATAAAGAGCCTTAACCACTTCATACACATCGTGCGTTCCATCTATTGGTAAGGGCAAAGTTTTCGATCGATTAATTGTTGTGAAATCTCCGAATCGAACTTTGATGCTAATTGTCTTTGCAAACAATCCTTTGTCCCGGAGTCTAGAAGTTGCGCGCTCACACAGTTTTAAATATTCACGCAAGATCTCTTCTGGATTATCAAGATCGGTTGGAAAAGTTTCTGCAGCACTAATACTTTTTTCGCCGTCATGGGAAGCCACATCTCGATAGTCCCTTCCCCAAGAAAGTTCATGCAATGTCGCACCTGCGGCTTCACCTACTGCACGAATCAAAGTAGTTCGGGGTAGATTGGCAATATCTTGGATGATTCGAAGTCCTAAGCGTTCTAAAACTTCAGCGGTTTTTGGACCAACGCCCCACATCGCCGAAATGGGAAGTGGATGCAAGAAATCCAAAATCTGTTCTGGGGCAATTTCTAGCATTCCATTTGGTTTGCAATGTGTTGATGCTAATTTAGCAATGAACTTGGATGGAGCAATTCCAACAGAACAGGTTATTCCTTCTTGGCTTTCTACTTTTGCGCGAATTGCAGTTGCAATCTCACTGCCAGTTCCTAATAACTTCTTAGCTCCAGTAACGTCTAAAAATGCTTCATCAACTGAAACCGGTTCAACGTTTGGAGTAAAGCTGTCAAAAATCTCCATTATGTTCGCAGAGACCTCTTGATACCTGGCCATATCTACTGGCAAAAAAACTGCATGTGGTGCTAGTCGCCTGGCTTGACTTACAGGCATTGCAGAATGGACTCCAAATTTACGAGCTTCATAATTTGCCGCCGAGACCACACCCCGCGTGCCCATTCCAATCACAACTGCTTTGCCTTTTAACTCAGGATTATCGCGCTCAGCAACGGATGCAAAGAATGCATCCATATCTACATGAAGAATTGTGGCCTGTGTTGGCCCATCAATTGAACTCATATTACGAGGGTACTTTGTTTAGTGCTCCAACTTTCGTAGGCAGCGCGCAGGTCCCAAACACCAGTGGCTCTGATAGATATTCCCCTAGCGCCAGTTCGGCGAGTCACTCCCCTAACTAGCAATAAGGATGTTGAGTACAAAACATTTGCATACTCTCCCTGAACATCAGTAAAGAAAGTTGAATCACTACAACCATACCCATCATCTAGGGTTAAAAAAATAACTCTCTTGCCTGATCGAACTGGCGGTGTCTGCATTGCAACCTTCACTCCTGCCACTAAAACCGATGATTGAGAGCGCTGTTTTAAAAGGTCGCTAGAACGAACAGCACCGATTGAATTAAGAAATGCTCCGTAGAACTCGATTAAATGACGTGACATATCTATTCCGAGGCGATCTACTTCATGCTTAACGCTCTCAGCCGAAGACATTGCAGGCAGACCACTGCTAGTAAGTTCAGGGGGTGCAAAACTTAAATTCATCTGCGCACCTGAAACTACTGCCACTGCTGATTTTTGTAGATCCGAAAAATGTAGCAATAAGTCTCGGCGATTAACATCAGGATGTAGACAGTCAAATGCGCCCGTAAGGATCATGCTTTCAATAACTGGTGTTCTGGCACCTGAGCGACGAACAAAATCAGCCAGATCAATGTATGGTCGAGCAGCAATAATTGATGCAATTTCACTATCACTGATTCCACTGATAGTTGACAGTGCAACACGAATTGAATTTCCATGATCTTCAACGCGATAAACCGCATCTGATGCATTGGCATCAAGAGGTGCGATAGTTATTCCCATCTGCCGTGCTTCATCGACAATTAAACGTTTGGGATACATTCCTGGATCATGAGTTAACACCCCGGCAAGAAATGCCGCTGGGTAATGTCTTTTTAGCCAGGCCGACTGATAAGTAGGCATGGCAAAAGCTGCAGCGTGTGCTTTACAGAAACCAAAGGATGCAAAAGCGCGCAGTACATCCCAAATTTCATGAATGATCGCAAGCTCATATCCCTTGGCTGTTGCCGCAGGGAAAAACCAATCGCATACCTGCTGTTGGCCATCTCTATCACCTAACGATCTACGTTTTTCATCGGCCGTTGCTAGAGATACTCCAGTCATTGTGGAAATAATCTGAATAACTTGTTCGTGAAAGACAACAACACCTTCAGTGCTAGCCAAAATCTCATATAAATCAGGATGAATTATCTGTGCAGGCGCCCAGCCATGACGGGCTTTAAGAAATGGAGTGATCATGTCACTTTTAACCGGTCCGGGCCTAAATAAAGAGATATCAATAATTAAATCAGTGAAGTTAGAGGGGGCAAGCTTTCCAACTAATTCTCGCTGACCAGGACTTTCTATCTGGAAAATTCCTAAAGTGCGAGTTGATTGAATCAGTTCATAGGTAGCCAGATCATCAAGTGGTACTAAATCAATATCAATTTTTTCTTTATGTACTCGCTCGATCTCTCTAACTGAATAAGCAATCGTTGACTGCATTCTGACCCCCAATACATCGAGTTTGAGTAAGCCAACTTCTTCAACTCCATCTTTATCAAAGGCCACCATGGGATATCCGCCAGCACTAGCCATCAGAGGCGCGCGATCTAAAAACCCACCATCGGATAAAACGATCGCACAGGGATGCATAGCCAAATGACGCGGTAGACCATCAAGTCGCTGTGCAATTTCAATAGTGGCAGCCATAAGAGGTGTAGAGATGTTTAGTTTGCGAAGTTCAGGTAACGATTCGATAGCTTTAGATATATTGCGTGCTCGAATGTGTGGCATGGATTTTGCGAGCATGTCGATCTCCATGCCGGGTAGACCTAAAGCTGCGCCTGCATCACGAATTGCATGTCGAGCGCGATAAGTATCAATCATTGCAACAACAGCGCATCGAGATTGATTACCTGCCAAATCCCAGTTGTTATCTCCATAGCGTTTAAAAATCATGTCGTAGATCTCAAGACGCCTATCGGATTCAACATCAATATCAATATCTGGCAATGCTTTTCGCAGTGGTGAGCAAAAACGCTCCATGAGTAAGCCGTGCTCCATAGGGTCCACGTTTGATATTCCAAGTAGATGACAGATCAATGAGCCTGCACCGCTGCCTCGAGCAGCAACTCGAATACCTGCATCGTTGGCCATTGCTGCAATATCTGCAACGGTTAAAAAATATGATTCATACCCAAGGGTTGCAACTACTGCTAACTCATCATCTAAACGTGCTCGGGCTTTTTTAATCGCATTGCTTGTGGTGTATCTGCGATTGATTCCAGATTCACTTCGAGTACGCAGTAGGGCGCGCATCTCTTGTGCGTTTGTAGCTCCCACCACATGAGGCTCAGGTAGGTGCGCTCCCCCTAAACCAATATCTCTTTGTGGTGACAAAAGAGCGCGCTCGGCCCATTCACGAGTTGTTTTAAGTAATGCTCGTGGGGTTGATTCACCGGCAGCGCGTGCGATTTCGCTAGCTAGATAAATCATTTCATCACTAGATTTTAAAAATCCTTCAGCATTGCGACGCTCAATATGACGCTCATGCAATGGCACTAACTGACGCGCACAATCTAGAACATCGGCTATTGGGCCATCTCTTCGATCTAACATCCGGACTGCATTGGTGACAACTGCATCAATATCGTTTTCTCGGGCAAAAACAAGGGATCTAGCAGCGTGCTCAGTAGATCGCACTGCCTTGCCAGCAATTAAATGTGAAACGCATTCCACTGCATTATTGGCAAATAAATCTCGAGTTTGATTAAAAATTGAAAGAGCGCGGTCAAAGCGATGTGCCTGGATTGCACTGCTTAAGGGGGATTCTGATCCGTGTAGCGCGTAAACATTGCTGCTGTAGTTGCTAAAGCGTTGTAAAAAATCCAGAGTCAAGACTGGTTTGCGAGTATCACTTGTCATTGCTAAAGATGTCATTAACCTACATAGCGAGCGCCATCCGCCATCGCCATGGGCAAGTAAGGTAATACGACCTTTAACATCGCCTAGGTCAATTGCGCAGTTGACTCCAATAATCGGTGCAACTCCATACTCAACACAACTTTGAGTAAATCTAATTGCACCGGCCAAACCATCACGATCAGTTAAAGCAAGCGCCGGCATTTCAAACTCAGCTGCGCGTTGGACTAGATCATGGGGTTGAGTAGTTCCATATTTCAATGAATAGGCACTAGCAACATTAAGGTGAATAAAACTCATACGTTACGGATAATCCACTGACCCGTTAACTCATCACGCTCGAGTTCAAACGTTGTTAGTGAGCCAATAGGTGCAGCCTCTACTCGCCATAGTGCACGGGCTTGATCATCCGGGCGGTACTTGCCATCACTAATACGATTCCACCATCCACCGGCCTCGCACCATCTCGAAAGCACTGCATGTATGCGAAAACGCTTACCCTTGAAAGTAAATTCAATAGGTGTTGTTGCCCCATCGATAGTGACATCGAGGGCTGGATTAACCTGTGTGGCTGACATTTCTGGGTGGACCTTTCAAGGCTGTGGGTATTCGAACAGATGTTCGAAAAATAGCCCTTACCCCCGACAAATAGCAAGCCTTCAAAGGGTGTCAGATGGAAATAATAGTTGAAACTTCAATTACTATAAGCCCAATACATCGACTTAAGGAGTCTTATGGACATCGTTCTCGTTATCGCCCGCGTGCTTTTCGCACTGATCTTTATCAGCTCAGGAATCTCGCACTTGACCAAGCTAGAAGCAATGACTGGCTATGCCAAGTACAAAAAAGTTCCAGCAGCAAAATTCAGCGTACTTCTATCGGGTCTGATGATCCTTATTGGTGGTCTCTATATCGCATTTGGCGTTTACGCAGATCTGGGCGCACTTTTGCTCGCACTGTTCCTAATCCCAGCAGCATTCATGATGCACGCATTCTGGAAAGAGACTGATCCAACAGCCAAGCAAAATGAATCAATCGGTTTCTTTAAGGATCTTTCATTAGCAGGAGCTGCACTGATTATCTTTGTTCTAGTTTCAACAGGAACAGATTTCGGTCCATCAATTACAGGTGCATTCTTTAACCTCTAATTCACCTCAATCTTGTAAGTAGAAATTCACGCCAAAAGGCCCGTCGGTTAATTACTGACGGGCCTTTTGCATACATCATTAATTCATGGAAATTCTTGCCGGCCTGATAGCTGGCTGTTTTATCGGCGGGATTCTTGGATTTGTAGGTGCCGGTGGCGCAATGCTCACAGTTCCAATACTTTTATATTTCTTTGATTTCACTCCACAATCTGCAACGACTGCAGCCTTGGCAGTTGTTTTATTGGCAGCTGGATCAGGGGTAATCCCAAAGCTTAAAACCAAGGATGTATTGGTCAAGGAAGCTCTGACGATTTGGGGCCTTGGCTTAGTGACAAATATTGCAAGCTCCCTCATTGCCTACAGACTCTCCGATAGCTTCATAACTACGGGTTTTTCACTGGTGATGTTGATAGCCGGTGCATCTATGTTGATCAAGCCTGTTTCTGGAACAGAAAAGAAGGTTCCAATAATTTGGCTCGTTTTGATTTCGCTTGTAATTGGTTTAACTACAGGTTTCTTTGGAATTGGCGGAGGGTTCTTGGCTATTCCAATACTTGTTCTATTCTTTAAAAATTCTCATGCTAAAGCTGCAGGTACATCCTTAGCCATTATTTTTCTCAACTCGATGACAGCATTTTTTGGTCACTATCAAGGCTGGGAGGAAGTAAATTGGAAGGTGCCGATTTCTATGGCTGTAGCAGCTGTCATAGTTGCCAGGTTGTCCTCAATTAAAAGCAAAGAGATCAAGCCGGCTATTCTGCGAATCACATTTGCGGCCCTGCTCTTTTTAATTTCAATTTTTACACTCATAGAAACCTGGGTTCTAGCTTCTTGATTGAGGGCTCAGGACATAAATAAGTTGTTAAAGTTGATACATGGAAGGCGTACTTGAAAAGGCAGCAGTTAAACGTGTCATTGCTGCCTTAAAAGATAATGGAATTAAAGGACAGGTACAGGTACTTTCAGATAGTGCTAGAACAGCACAAGAAGCTGCAACTGCACTTGGAATTGAAGTCGGTCAAATTGCTTCATCACTTATCTTTAAGCTAATGGATGGCTCGCCATTGTTGATTATTACAAGTGGGCGCCACAGAGTTGATACAGATTTAGTCGCACGAACATTAGGAGTTGAAAAACTTGATCGAGTCGATGCTGACTACGTAAAGGAAAAATCAGGGTTTTCAATAGGGGGCGTGAGCCCATTGGGGTGGAATTCAAAGCCAGAAATCATCCTCATTGATGAAGCCCTCAATGACTATGACGTTGTTTGGGCAGCTGCCGGCCATCCACACGCGGTGTATCCAACATCGTTTTCTGAACTACTCGAGTGCACAGGCGCAAAGCCCATGGTTGTTGGGGATTAGCACTCACTTCAAAGTAAGGGTTCTGGACTTCTCCCATTTAACGAGGAGAATTGAGTCATGATCAAGAAAATGTTTCATGACAGATTATTCATAGTTACAACTTTTCCAGTCGCACTTTTTGCATTCTGGCTCGTACAAATGACTTTTTGGGGCGGCGGCTTCCTCCCGTTCATGCTCTTATTGCTACTAGCCCTTCTTACAGCGGCTGAATACTTCGTGGAGTTTGAAATCCGCAGAACTAACAAGATTATGAACGCTAGCATTGAGCAACCTGTTCAACCTTGGTATTCAACTCCATTCTGGAGCTGGGATGGTGCTAAACAGCGCATAACATCTAGCAAAGCCTGGTTTGCGATCGCCTATGTCTTTGCGGCAATCTTCTTTTCAAGTTTAGGCGTAGCCATTCTCGTTTTCTTTTGGATTTCAGTCGCAGTATTGATCTTTGCCCTCGGTTTTATAACTCCATCAAACTGGAGCTGGGTATTCAATCTCAATGAACAAGAGGCGACAGGAAAACTTTCTTTCATAGTTGATCCTGGCAAAGTTCAATTCACATTTAATGGTACTCAAAGCATCGATTCTGAAATCCCGAATCAAATGACATGGGTATACACCTCGGGGTGGACCATCACCGTTTGCCTGTTATTCATACTTCTCAACATCTTTGTGATCCCAGTATTGGCAAAGCACATGAGAGATGTTGCCGCTAATCTTCTTGGTGCAAACGCGCTACCGGAATCATTTGCATCAAAGTTGAAGCTTTGGCTTGCTAGCAGAAAGAAGTAGGAGTGGCCTAGACTTTTGTAATGCTAAACCATGCTCGAGACTCAATAAGCGTTGCCAGCTTGGCGATGGTTTCAAAAGCCATATGGGGCGTTGCGCCAATAGGTTGGATCTCTCCTGCAACAATTGTTATCGATCTGGCACTTAATGATTATGAAGTGGTCTGGGCTGCTGCAGGCCATCCTCATACTGTTTACCCAACTTCTTTTCCTGAGTTAGTTGCATCTACAGGCGCGCGCGAAATGATTGTGGGCGCTTAATGGTTGTTGCTTATTTTTGGAGAATTAAACCTTCAAGAATTCCTTTTGCACTTTTTTCCATGGCACTAAACCGACTATTTCTTTTTTGGAATAAGAATGTTGGATTCCATAAATCACTCGGGGTAGGAAAAGGCGAAACCTTTACCCCCCGAGATGCCGATCCCCTGAGTTGGGGTTTGATTGCCGTTGTTAAAGACATAGACGCTTTTGATTCCTCTGCTCTGATCTCCCTTTGGCGAAGAAATAGTGTCAATGAGTTTCGTGCAGTGCTTTCTCCTATTTCCTCGCATGGAAAATGGGCTAGAAAGGATCCATTCACTGAATTAATTGCGCCAACTAGTAATGGAGCAATTCATGTAGGTTCATCAGAAAATATACAAACATGGAGCGGTCCAGTAGTGGCAATTACCAGGGCGCGTATTAAATGGCATCAGAATTTTCGATTTTGGCGCTCAGTACCACCAGTAACAATCTCTCTAAAATCTGCCGATGGTTTAATCAGCGCTATTGGTATTGGCGAGGCCCCTATTGGTTTACAAGGAACTTTTTCTTTATGGGAATCTGCTTCTGCGGTGCGAGATTTTGCATATCGCGGCCAAGCCCACAAAAAAGCAATCGCTGATACTGCTCGCTATAAATGGTATTCAGAGGAGCTTTTTGCCAGATTTGCACTGCTGGATAAGCGGGGTTTAATTCAGTAGGTCGCCATTTATAGGGCAGAATTATGCCTATGTCTATGCGCCAATTTATTCCGCGAAAATCCGTGCGCCAAAGTACCTCTCCATTGTTAACGTTATTAATTTTTCTCTTCCTAGGCATGACGATATTAATGCAAGTTGCATATCCACTTACAGAGGGATCAGTTTTAGATTTCATAACAGTAGCTTCTGTTTATACAGCCGCAACTGCCATGTTCTTACATGGATTTGCGGTGTATGGAGCTCGATATGCATTTACTCTTCTTGTCATTGCAGTTTTATTTGGATTTTGGATTGAACAACTTGGAGTTACTACTGGTTGGCCATTTGGCGACTACATCTATTCGGAATCTTTGGGCCCTAAAGTTCTTGATGTTCCTTTAGTTGTGCCATTTGCATGGTTGATGATTGCCCATCCATGTCTTGTTGCGGCACGTAGGATCGCAAAATCTTGGGTCTTTTTATATGGAGCAGCTCTCATGTGTGCATGGGATTTGTTTTTAGATCCACTCATGGTCAGCGCTGGTCGATGGACTTGGCAAGTAACTGGTGCGCATGTTCCATTTCAGCCAGAGATTCCACTTTCAAATACATTTGGTTGGCTACTCTCCGGAATGGCCTTGATGTCAATACTTCACTTTTTTACACCTCGCGATCGTCGTAAAAACAGTGGCTCCTTAGTCGCAGCTGACATACTTTTATTTTGGACACTTTTTTCTGGCGTAGTCGGAAATCTATTTTTCTTTGACCGGCCTGGAATAGCAATGTTCTCCGGTTTGATCCTTGGACTACTCCTAGCGCCTTACTTTTTTAATCGATGGATTGGAAGGCCTTAAATCTTTAACGCACTGCTCTACATTCTGCCGTCAGTGCTACTTGCAATGACAATTGTTAATTTCTTACTTCTTCGTAGCCCTTCTGCAGCAAGTAGAAATTCACTCCTAACTCCTTTATCTAATCATAATAGTAGTCAAAGTGTTGGAGTCTTAGTTCCCCTACGAAATGAAGCAGAGAATGTTCAAGATCTCATTTCAACTTTGTCAGAGCAAATTGGAGAGTTTCACTTCTATCTCTTAGACGATAATTCCGAGGATCAGACCTTCGAGTTGCTCAACAAATACACAGCCGGAGATTCCCGATTCACGGTCATTAAGGGCGCGCCCTTAGCGCAAGGTTGGATCGGCAAAACATGGGCTCTTCAACAGTTGTTTACTCAATCAAAAGAAGAATTTATAATCTCAGTTGATGCAGATGTACGACTAACCTCCGATGCAATCGCCCGATCTGTTGCCACATTAAAATCGACCTCTCTTGATTTCATCTCGCCGTATCCTCGACAAATTGCTCTAACTTTTGGTGAGCGAATGATTCAACCGTTACTTCAATGGTCTTGGTTATCAACTGTGAATCTGAGATTTGCTGAGAAATCTTCATGGCCTTCTCTGGCAGTTGCAAATGGGCAGTTCTTTTTGGTTCGAAGAAAAGCGATCCAAAAAATTGATGGGTACACAGCTGTGAAAAATGCAGTCATAGACGATGTCTTTCTGGCTCGAGAACTGATTCGACAAGGTTTTCACGGCAGTGTTATTAATGGAGCTTCGATTGCTAAATGTCGTATGTATACATCATGGAGTTCGATTAAATCTGGATATGGAAAATCACTCAATAAGGCATTTGGTGGGACATTCGGTGCAGCTTTTGTCATTCTGTTTCTGTTTTTAACCGGCATCGCTCCATTTTTATTATTGTTCACAGGAAATTTCTATGGGTGGCTTGGATACGTGCTGATTGTTTTTTCACGCATGCTCAGTGCCATCAAAGTTAAAGGCAGGATTATTGATAGTTTCTTTCATCCTATTTCGGCTATGTTGCTCATCTATTTAATTCTCCATTCATTTAAAGTCCGAAGTAGCGTCACCTGGAAAGGTCGCACAGTATGAAAATTGTGGTTATCGGTGCCGGAATGGGTGGAATGAGCGCAGCTGCGCGACTTGCTCGCGGAGGTCATGATGTTGCGGTCTATGAAGCGAGTGATCAAGTTGGCGGTAAATGCCGAACAGAGTGGATTGGACGAGTTGCATTCGATACGGGCCCATCGCTCTTAACTCTGCCAGCGGTGTACAAGGATTTTTTTCAAAGAACTGGAAAACCGATGGGGTTAGTCTGTCCTATCGATCCTGTGAATCCAGCATTTGATTATCGTTTTGCAGATGGTTTAGGTGTCAAGTTTGCAAACCTTTCACGGAATGAAACTCTTGATGCTATTGCAAAAAGTTTTGGACAAGAATCCTCCTCTCAATGGGATCGAATAATGCGCCGTGCAGAGGCAATGTGGGATGTTAGTCGCGGGCCGTTTATTGAATCCGAATTAAAATCTCCACTCTCACTTCTTAAGCGCATAACACTTTTTAGGGATCTCTTGATCATTGCGCCGTGGAAATCTTTGCGCAAACATGCAGATGAAATTCTTAAAGATCATCATCTGCGATTCATTATGGATCGCTATGCAACCTATAGCGGTTCTGATCCCCGAAAAGCTCCTGCGGTCTTGTCCACTATTGCCTTTGTTGAAGAGAGTTTTGGTGCATGGCATGTCAGAGGAGGACTAGGAAATCTTGCACTCCAGATTCATCAAAGAGCCCAAGACGTAGGAGTTGCCTTTCACCTAAATTCACCCGTTGCTCAGATAAAAACAGTCAAAGGTGTGACAACAGGGATAGTTTTAGCAAGCGGAGAAAACATTGATGCTGATGTCGTGATAGCCAATGCAGATGCGTCGTTGGTGTACAACAAACTCATTTCCGGTGAGAATCGACTTCTAAAGACTGTTCGGAAAAATATTTCCAAAGCAGATGTCTCTGTTGCTGGATTCTCACTACTTCTTGGTATGCGAAAAGATCCAAATGATGGCATAAACCACCACACAGTTTTGTTTCCAAAAAACTATGATTCTGAGTTTGATTCTATTTTTAAAGATGCAAAACCTGTTGAAAGGCCAACGATTTACATTTGCGCACCCAAAGATCCATTAATGAGCAAAGATGAAAATCTTGAAGGTTGGTTTGTACTGATCAATGCTCCTACCCATGGTGTGTTTGATTGGAGTAATGATGAATTCAACGAGAAATATGCGAGCACAATCATTGACCAAATCGAAGAACAGGGAATTCCAATTCGCTCTCGATTAGAAACAATAACTATTCGCACTCCGGCAGATTTAGAAACTCAAACACGTGCACCCGGCGGTGCAATTTATGGAACATCTAGCAATGGTCCGCGAGCTGCTTTCTTAAGAGCAAAGAATAGATCTCCGATAAAAGGACTTTACCTTGTCGGGGGTTCAGCGCACCCAGGTGGTGGACTTCCCTTGGTTGGAATTAGTGCTGATCTTGTTGCCGAAGCAATTGGGTACGAGCGAAAATTACGACACTGACAAAACTATAAATCTGAATCACCAAGAATCCTATTGAAAGCCAGGCAACACCTGGCATATCCAAGAAGTTAAATATCAACGCGATAAACAAGAAACTCGCCCTGATCGGTCTTTCGGCCGGGGTAACAACTCCAAGATCACTTACTCCGAGTGACTTTAACTTGGCACGCGCATACTCCTGAAAAGATGCAATGCTCCATAAAATAATTGGGATCCATGCTGGAACGCCAATGGCAAAGAGAGTGAAAAACCAGAAAGCCTCACTTATTCGATCAGCAACTGCATCGAGTGTGGCTCCCCAGTTACTTTCGCGTTGTTGGAAGATTGCAACACTTCCATCTATTCCATCACAAAAAAGGGAAAAAACAAGAAATAAGATAGCCCAGACTGTTTGTGAAGTAACAGCTGTTGCTACGGCTCCAAGTAAACCTAAGAATGTCAATACATTAGGAGAGATTCTAAGCAGTGTGCACACAAGGCCAAATCGATAGGAAATGTTTAACCACGCTCCTACGATTCCATCTGTCTTTGCATCACTATGTAAAGAACTCCACCTAATTTTAAATTCCTGTTTACTTAGCATCTGTAATCCTTCGATAGATCTCTACGGTTGCTGTGGAACTATTCATGGTATAGAAATGTAATCCAGGTGCACCTGCTTCTAAGAGTTCTTGGCAAAGTTTTGTGGCAATTTCTACCCCTACATTGCGAACTGCCTGCGAGTCAGACTCGACTTCGGCAAATGCTTGAGCAATATGAGAAGGAATGGGCGTTCCCCCAAGTTCAGCCATTCGATGCAAAAGTTTTACATTAGTAACTGGCAATATTCCCGGAATAACAGTTAATGAGGAACCACGCTTTGCAAGGCGATCAACTAGATTTACATATGCCCTAACATCAAAAAAGAATTGAGTTGTTGCAAATGTTGCACCTAGCTGTTCTTTTCTAATAAGTACATCTATGTCTTTATCAAAATCTCCTTCAGAACTTGGGTGTCCATCTGGAAAAGCAGCTACCCCGATTTTGAAACCTCCGCATTCACTCGCCAACTCAACTAATTGATCTGCATGAGTGAATCCATTCTCGGTTGGAATCCAAGGTGCTAATGGTCCGCCAATTGGATCGCCCCTGAGCGCAAGAATGCTTGAAATTTTTGCATCTTTGTAACTGTGCAAGATTTCTAGCAACTCAGCTCGAGTAGAGCCAACGCAAGTAATGTGTGCAACTGTAGGAATTCCAGTACGGTCCGTAATTTCACGGGCGATTCGAATCGATCGATCCCGTGTAGAGCCACCGGCTCCATAAGTAACTGAGACAAAATCTGGGGCAATAGATTTAAGGCCTTCTATTGCATGCCACAATCTCTCCTCCCCTTCTACGTCTTTGGGAGGAAAGAATTCAAATGAATAGGATGTGCCAAGTACCACTGAGTGAGGGTACCGTTATCACGTGAATTCAGCGCCAAAGTCGAGCCTGCTTGCCGTTCGTACTTCGGTCGAAGAAGAGCTTGAAGTATTTCTAAGCCGTGAGTGTGGCTATCTTCGAGAGATATCTCATGACCTTTCGATCGTATGTGACTCGCTGACATCGTTTTTGCTTGAGCGAGGCAAACGACTTAGACCTCTCTTTGCATATGCAGGATTTATCGCGGCAGGTGGAACTCCAGAAAAATCGACCTTAAGAGCAATTGCATGTTTAGAACTTTTACAAGCGTGCGCATTAATTCATGATGACTTGATGGATGCATCCGATACTCGACGAGGTAAACCATCTATTCATCGCCATTTTGAATCGATTCATGTTCAGGATCAACTCGAAGGCTTTGCTCCACAATATGGTTTGTCAGCGGCAGTTCTTTTAGGTGATTTAGCTCTTGTCTGGTCTGATCAAATGTTAAATTCTGCTGGATTAAATCAGGAACAATACGCACGAACAATTCCTTTCTACAATGAAATGCGTGTTGAACTTATGGCAGGACAGTTTTTGGACATACATGAACAAACACAGAAAAGTTCAAGTGTTGTTCGGTCAATGAAAATTGCTCGATACAAATCAGGTAAGTACACGATAGAGAGGCCATTACATCTTGGTGCTGCTATGGCTAATCCAATAGATAAAAAGACCATGGTTTCTCTTTCAGAATATGGACTACCTCTTGGGGAAGCATTTCAACTTCGTGATGATTTATTGGGAGTCTACGGTGACGCCTCGATTACAGGAAAGCCCGCGGGTGATGATTTGCGCGAGGGCAAGAAAACGGTTCTGATCGCACTTTCACGTGAAAACCAATCTCCATCGCAGTCACAAAGCTTTGATAAATACTTTGGCTCACCTGACTTAGATTCAGAGGGCATTTCCTGCCTTCAACAGATAATCTTGGACACTGGAGCCAAAGATAAGCTGGAAAAGATGATTCACGATTTAGCTGAAACATCTCTTGCAGCTATTGATTCACCACATTTTTCAAACGATGGTCAACAGTTGTTAACAGAACTAGCGCACATCGCGACCAAGAGGAGTAATTAATGCCAGCACGCGTAAAGGGACCAACAGATCATGTCGTTGTGGTCGGTGCTGGATTGGCTGGATTGAGTGCAGCATTACGCCTTGCGGGAGCGGGCCGAAAAGTTACAGTAATTGAACGTGAATCAGTTCCAGGTGGACGAAATGGTCTGCTTAAAAAAGATGGTTACTCATTTGACACTGGGCCTTCTGTATTAACAATGCCATCACTGATTCAGGATGCGTTTAGCAGTGTGGGTGAAGATATGAAAGATTGGCTTGAGCTCATGCCAGTCTCTCCTCTTTACCGAGCATTTTATGCCGACGGTACGCAACTCGATGTGCATGCAAATACAGCCCAAATGGAAGCTGAGATTGCAGAAAAGATTAGCCCTGAAGAAGCCGCAGGTTATGCAAAATACGTAGATTTTGTCACTAAGTTGTACAAGTACGAAATGAATGATTTCATCGACAGAAACATCGATTCACCACTTAACTTACTGACTCCTAACTTAGCCCGCCTGATTGCATTAGGTGGTTTTAGACGTCTTTCTCCCAAAGTTAATCAGTTCATGAAAGATCCTAGGCTTCAACGCGTGTATTCATTTCAAGCAATGTATGCAGGAGTAAGTCCACAACAAGCTCTAGCAATCTATGCAGTTATTGCATATATGGACTCAGTAAACGGTGTCTTCTTTCCCAAGGGAGGAATGCACGCAGTTCCACGGGCAATGGCGGCTGCCGCTGAAAAACATGGTGTCGTTTTCAAATACAGCACCACTGTTTCAAAGATTGATGTTGTTAACTCTCGCGCAAAGGCTGTCATCACAGAAGACGGTCAGAGAATTGAGTGCGACGTGGTCATACTAAATCCTGATTTACCTGTTGCTTGGCGTGATTTACTTGGAAAAACTCCACTTTCAGTAAAGCGGCTTAACTACTCTCCTTCATGTGTGACCATGCTGGTTGGATCTTCACGAGAGTATGAATTTGCGGCCCATCACAACATACATTTTGGTCATCAATGGGATGGGATTTTCGATGAACTCATTAAGAAGAAGGTTCTAATGAGTGATCCAAGTCTTTTGGTAACGCTACCTTCAAAGGATGATCCAACCTTGGCACCTGCTGGAAAACACTCCTATTACATTTTGTTTCCTACTCCTAACTTGTCTGCCAACATTGACTGGAAGAAACAAGCAAAGCCCTATCGCGATCACATGGTTGAAACTATGGAAAAACGCGGCTATACAGGATTTGGTGATTCCATTGAAACAGAAGTACTAACAACACCCTTAGATTGGCAGGCCCAAGGGATGGAAGCTGGTGCTCCATTTGCAAGTGCCCATACTTTCTTTCAGACAGGTCCATTTAGACCACGCAATATTGCTGCCGGAATTGAAAACGTTGTATTTGCCGGATCTGGAACACAACCAGGTGTTGGTGTTCCGATGGTCTTGATTTCAGGCCGCTTAGCCGCCGAACGTATTGTGGGTCCGGTCAAATAAGTGGATGAGTTAACAGCTGCCGGAATTCTCGATCCCGATCTGCGAGCATCATATGCAGAGTGCAAACGACTCAATGCTCTTCATGGAAAGACATATTTTTTAGCAACTCTCTTACTACCAAAAGCGAAAAGACCTTTTGTTCATGCGCTGTATGGCTTTGCTCGTTATGCCGATGAAATTGTTGATGATTTGGCCTCCCAATTAACTGTTGAAGAAAAAGCCAAAGAGCTAAACGCCTGGGGAAATACCGTTCTTTCCGATCTTAAGAAGGGCAAAAGTCAAGATGCGGTGGGTCGTGCACTCATCGATACGGTGACTCGATTTGAGATCCCTCATGAATACTTTGAAGCATTTTTACATTCAATGCAAATGGATTTAACTGTTCAAGAGTATGAAACATATGAAGACTTAATGGAATATGTCTATGGTTCAGCAGCAGTAATTGGCCTTCAAATGGTTCCGATACTAGGACCCTTGAATTCTGATGCTTTTGAATCGGCAAAAACTCTGGGTATTGCTTTTCAATTAGCTAATTTCATCAGAGATGTAGGTGAAGATTTAGACAGGTCACGCGTGTATCTTCCCAAAAAAGAGTTACAAGAATTTGGAGTGGACCGCAGGATGCTTGAAACAAGGGTTCTTACACCCGAAATTGTTGAGGCGCTTAAGTTTCAAATTGCCAGAGTAAAGAGATTGCAAATCGAAGCTGAGCCAGGCATCAGACTATTAGAACCAACAAGTCGTCCATGTATTGAAGCTGCAAGTACTTTGTACTGTGGAATCGTTGAAGAAGTCGAAAAAATTGATTACGACATTTTCAACAAAAGAGCTAAAACCTCTACAGGCAGAAGGTTACGTGTAGCTAGCGCTGCTTATGTGAAGCGTCTAACCGTATCCAGTTGATAAGAACTCCCATAACTAAGGCGAAACCAAAGAGTAAATCCTCAATTGGGGCTGATGCGATTCGAACTCCAATTATGGCATCCGGGCTATACATCACAATATTGCGAGAGGTTAGCCACCAATTTGTAAGAAGTTGAAAACCTACGATGATTGCATATGAAGTCCAAAATACTTTTCGTTTGAGCAAGGCTGTTTTTACTATAAATAGATCGACTGTTATGGCTATAGCAACTGCGCACAGGGCTAACTGCGTATATGTCATTTATAAACCTGCCAGTGCTTCTTAACAGTTCTCACTGCCTCTATAGTCAAAATTGCTGCCAGTGGTACGACTGTGAAAAACAGATACTCTTCAAAGGGTATTCCGAATGGTCCAAAAATTCCAAGGATTTGCTCTTTATCAAACCACCAATGCCCTGCTGAGATTGCGTATGCATCCCAGGCAATAAAGATGAGCGAGACGGGCAATATTGCCTTAATAGCTTGCTTGTATCTTCTAAGAACATTTACTTTAAGAAAAAACTCTAGCCAAATCGAGCCAAACACAGTAAATGCAATCATCGCTAGATAACCAAACTTGAGCACGAGATAACGCTACTCTATGAACACGGGAGCCACCAAGGCTGAGAGGGTCTGAAATTCAGACCGACCGTTAGACCGATCCGGTAATGCGGATGCGGAAAGGAAAATCACAATGTCAAATACTTTATTCACAGCTTGGCAATACGAAGTCTCAGTATTGGAGTTTATTGCTGCAATTACTTCTTTTATTGGGGTTTGGCTGGGAACTACTGGAAAAAGAATTACGTGGCCATGGTGGGCTGCAGGAAGTATTTTATATGCAGTTTTTTTCTATCAGGTAGAACTTTTTGCAAGTGCAGCACTTCAAATAATTTTTATAGTTGCAGCTTTCTTCGGCTGGCGCGGTTGGGGACCAAGTGGCGCTAAACCAGGAACATTGTCGACCAGAAATCGTACGTATATTGCTATAACGGTTATTGCAACTGTTGCTGTTTTATCGCCAGTGCTATCTGGAATCGGTGCTGCGGCAACCTGGTCAGATGCATTCATTTTGATCGGAAGCTTGTTTGCTCAGTTACTTATGATCTATGAAAAATTTGAGGCTTGGTTTCTCTGGCTAGTCATCAATATCGTGGGTAGCGCACAATATTTACTTCTAGGGTATTGGTTTACTGCGATGCTCTATGTTGTATTCACTTTTGTTGCTGTAATCGGTTGGCAACGTTGGAATCGTGCTCTTAGCAATTGATGGTCCTGCGGGTTCAGGTAAAACAACGCTGGCTTCAAAGCTTGAGGCAGAATATAAGTTAACGACAACTGTTCAGGTCATTCATATGGACGATTTGTATAACGGCTGGGAGCAGGCGTTGTCTGAAGATCTGACCACAAAACTTTCTGAGATTGTGCAGGCGCATAAGTCAGGAAAAGATTTTTACCTCGCAAAGTTCAACTGGAACACTATGGATTTTGGCCAAGCACAGCTGATTCCTGCAAGTGAAGTCCTAATTCTTGAAGGAGTCGGCGCTGCACAAAGAATAGTAAGAGATGCAGGTGCAAAAACCTATTGGATTGAAACATCTGCTGAATTAGGACTTGCACGAGTGTTAGATCGAGATGGACACCATCTTCGAGATTTAATGCTCAGTTGGCAGAGTTATCAAGATGCGCACTTTACGATGGATAAAACAGCCGAAAACTGTGATGTAAAACTTACTTCGTAGTCTCTTTGGGCGCGCCAGATGAGGCACCACCACTTTGGTTCCATAAAATCGCCACATGTCCGATCTAACCGGTGAACTCATTGATGGTCGCTATCAATTATTGCGCCAAGTCGCCAATGGCGGAATGGCCGCAATTTACGAGGCCATCGACACGAGATTAGATCGCAAAGTTGCTGTAAAAATTATGCATTCCCATCTTGCCCAAGATGATGCCTATGTTTCTCGATTTATTCGGGAAGCAAAAGCTGCAGCGGCACTTTCTCATCCCAATATCGTTGCAGTACAGGATCAAGGATGGAACCAAAACGGTGTACCAGCTGTCTTTTTAGTAATGGAACTTATAGAAGGTCATTCTTTGCGTGAATATTTAAATGAACGTGGAAGATTTGAAATTAAAGACGCGATCAACTATCTAACTCCGATTTTAAGCGCATTATCTGCTGCGCATACATTAGGAATAGTTCACAGAGATGTGAAACCGGAAAACATCATGATTTCTCATGAAGGCAGAGTCAAAGTTGCAGATTTTGGTCTAGCAAGAGGTGAACTCATTGGTTCAACCATGACGGCGGAATCAAGTGTGATTTTAGGAAGTGTCTCCTACCTTTCGCCCGAACAAGTACAACGCGGAATCGCCGATTCTCGTAGTGATGTATATGCAGCGGGAATTGTTGCTTATGAAATGCTGATCGGTGACAAACCATTTACAGCTGACTCCCCCATCCAAATTGCATATATGCATGTAAATGAGGATGTTCCACACCTGCGCAGTAAGCGCAAGGAGATTCCACAAGCATTGGATGACTTAATCGCCCGAGCTACAGCGAAAAACCCGGACGATCGACCTCGAACTGCAACAGAGTTTTTAGATGAACTGACACAAATTCACGTTGATCTAGACCCCAAGAAGAATCAAATGTCATTAGGTTTAGATTTACCTGTCGAACCAATTCGTGAAAAATCTCAAAAGAAGGATCCTGCCAAATCTGAAGTTATTCCAGTAAAAACAGCCGAAGAAAATGTTGAAGAGAAAAAAACTGAAACTACCCGCCAACTTAAGAGAAAAGAAGAAAAGAGGAAACGAGCAAGCAAGCGTGTTCGTCGAAATCGCAAGATTGCTGTACTCCTAGCAATTGCTGTTGGAGTTGGCGGATGGTGGAGTTTGGTTGGTCCGGGTTCTCAAGTAGTTGTTCCGTCAACAGTTGGTGCAACTTATGAAGAAGCAATATCTATTTTGCAACCGTTAGGGTTAACTGCCAGTATCGTCGAAAGTAGATTTGATGAAGATATTCCCAAAGGAAACATCATCGAATCAAACCCAGTTGGAGGCGGAAAAGTTCAAGCCAATGGCTCGGTTGGTTTTGTCCTGTCAAAGGGACCGGAGCGATTCACGATTCCAAAAACAACAGGATTAACTGTTTCGGCTGCACAAAATGCTATCTTAAAGTTTCCTCTAGAAATTCTCTCTGTGACTGAAGTTTTCAATAATGAAATACCAAAAGGCTTTGTAATACAAACTCGCCCAGAGTCGGGAACATCTGTAAAAAGAGCTACTCCAATTGAGGTAATAGTCTCCAAAGGTATCGAGCAAATTGTTGTGGCTTCTTATCTAGGCAAGAGTGGCGAACAAGCCTTGAATGAATTAACAGAGGCTGGTTTTGATGTTCAACCCACATATGCATACAGTGAAAGCGTTCTAGAGCTTGCGGTGATTTCACAGATCCCTACAGGTGGAACGGCATTAAATAAGGGAGCGAAAGTTTCGATAGTTATTTCAAAGGGGCCTCGATATACCTACATTCCAGAAACCATCATCGCCATGGAATCTGGTGCAGCACAGAATTTACTCAAATCACTAGGTCTGAAGCCAAAAGTAATCTCAACTGGAAGAAATCGTGTTAAGTACGTAATTTCTGTCTCTCCTGTTAAGAAAACAAAAGTTGAACGTGGCAGCACAGTGACGATTAAAGTACAGTAGCCAGATGCCTAAGCTAGGGAAAAAGCCACGAATTGGTGCGCACACTCCCACCACTGGCGGAATGGCCAAACGTTCTATTGATTACGCCCAAGAAATTGGAGCTGAAGCAATTCAAGTTTTTGCTTCAAGTCCTCGAATGTGGGCAATGCCTGCAGCAAAACCAGAACTTGATGAAGCTTTTAAAATCAAGGCAGCCGAAATGGATCTTGAAACCTACGTCCATGCACCTTTTCTGATCAACTTAGGTTCTCCAACCGTTTCAACCTATGAAAACTCTCTAGCGTCAACTGCTTACTCTTTAAAAAGAGGGTATGAAATCGACGCGCTTGGTGTCGTGATCCACACCGGTTCTGCCGTCGATGTATCCCACATTGATCAAGCATGGAAACAGATTCACGAAGGCATGATGCCAATTCTTAATGAATTAGATGATTCCTCACCATTTTTATTGCTTGAACCTACGGCTGGACAAGGTCAATCATTGGTTAAGAAATTAGATGATTTAGAGATGTACCTCAAGGCCCTTGAATACCATCCTAAAGTTGGGATCTGTCTAGACACATGTCACGTGTTTGCTGCTGGTCACGATATTGCGACCAAAGGTGGAATGACGGCAACCATTGATCTCTTGGTAGAGATTGCAGGAATTGAGCGATTTAAACTTGTCCATGCCAATGATTCTATGGATGTTTGTGGAGCTCTCAAGGATCGCCATCAAAACATCGGCGAAGGACACATTGGTGTAGATCCATTTAAGGAGCTTCTCAATCATCCAGCGGTAGCAAATGCACCGTTGATTCTTGAAACTCCCGGATTAGAGCCTGCCCACAAAAAGGAAGTAGCACTACTCAAGAAACTGCGTGGATGATGTCTGTTCGTCACCAACTTCAATTAAAGCTAGCTCCTTGGGCACTTCTTGGGGTGGCTGCAGCGTGGGGCTTGGCATTTGTAACGATGAAGGATGCAATTGAGCGCCAGAGCGTTAATAACTTTCTCTTTACTCGATTCACATTAGCTGTTGTTGTGATGGTTGTTATTCGACCTCAGGTAGTTAAAAAGTTAGATAGAGATTTACTCTTGCGCGGTTCCATGGCCGGCATCTTTTTAGGATTCGGATACATCTTCCAAACTTTAGGTCTTGAACGAACTGGTGCTGCGATTACTGGTTTTATTACTGGACTCTACGTTGTACTTACCCCACTTTTGGCCTCATTCATACTTAAGGAGCGGATTAGTGGATTTGTATGGCTTTGTATTTTGATTGCCACGGTGGGACTAGCCTTGCTATCGGTGCAAGGTTTTTCAGTTGGATTTGGTGAGATGCTTGTACTAATGAGTGCAATTTTCTTTGCAGCTCACATCATCGCTCTTAGTAAGTGGTCACCAGGACGAGATGTTTATGCAATGACAGTTGTTCAGTTGACTATCTGTGCATTGATGGCAGGTATAGCTTCCATACCAGAGGGATATTCTCCTCCACCAGATGAAGGAGTTTGGGCTGTTGTTGTGTTTACTGCTGTCTTTGCAACCGCGGTGGCGTTCATAATTCAGACATGGTCTCAAGCACACATTAGCGCAACAAAAGTAGCCGTGATCCTAACTATGGAAGTGGTATTTGCGGCATTGTTTGCAGTCATATTCGGTGGAGAAGTATTGACTCTCCAAGTTCTCCTTGGAGGAATTTTAGTACTGCTAGCTATGTATCTAATTGTTCTAAAAGAAAATACTAGCTCGACTTAACTTTTCATTTAGAATTAATTATCAAATTACAAATAGCCCTCATGGCTTAAAAGCCATCTTTTCTTTTCAACACCATATGCATAGTTGCCTAGCGCTCCGCCAGTTTTCACGATTCTATGACATGGAACAACTAACATAATTGAATTATTGGCACATGCTGAGCCCGCTGCACGAACGGCGGCTGCAGATCCAGCACGTGTAGCAAGATCTGAATACGTCCATGTTTTACCAGGTGCAATCTTTCTCATCGCCTTCCATGCAGACTGAGAGAACTGCGGTCCATCTTGCCGCACTTTAATTCCATTAAGTGCAGTTAAATCACCATCAAAATAATCCTGAATGAGATCTGAGATTACAGGTATGTGCTTAACATTTTTTGCATGTTTTTCAGGCTTCAACGCTGACACTGTGCTGAGGTTGGCACCGATCAAAATATGATCGTCAGCTAATAGATTAAGAACCCCAATGGGAGTTTTAATGGAGGTTATAAGTTCAGACACAGAGTTAAATTAGCGATCACGCAACATTTCAGCCACTAAAAATGCAAGCTCTAGTGACTGAGAGTGGTTAAGTCGAGGGTCACATGCAGTTTCATAGCGCGAGGCTAAATCCTCATGTGAAATCTCTTCTCCCCCACCTACGCACTCAGTTACATCATCACCAGTTAATTCAATATGAACGCCGCCTGGATGAGTACCGAGTGACTTGTGTACTTCGAAAAATCCCTTTACTTCATCCATTACATCGTCAAAACTTCGAGTCTTATATCCAGTTGGTGCTTCATAAGTGTTGCCGTGCATCGGGTCGCACACCCATAGAACTTTTGCACCAGATTTTGTCACACCATCAATTAGTGGTGGCAGTAGTTCACGAATTTTGCCAGCACCCATCCGAGTGATGAACGTAATGCGTCCTGGTTCGCGATTAGGATCTAATTTATCGATCAGGGCTAATGCATCTTCAACAGTAGATTTTGGACCTAGTTTAATTCCAATTGGATTTCGAACCTTTGAAGCAAAATCCACATGAGCGCCATCTAATTGTCGAGTGCGCTCTCCTATCCAAATGAAATGCCCTGAAACATCGTAAGCATCACCTGTACGAGAATCGATGCGAGTTAAAGCTTTTTCATATTCCATAATCAAGGCTTCATGACTTGAGAAGAAATCAACTGACTTGAAACTTTCTGGGTCCACTCCAGCAGATTTCATAAAGGAAAGTGCACGACCAATTTCATTTGCCATCTGTTCATAGCGATCTCCAACTTTGGAATCACGGATGAATCCTTTATTCCACTCATGAACTTGGCGAAGATCTGCATAACCACCTTGAGTGAAGGCACGTACTAAATTAAGAGTTGCGGCAGAGGTGTTGTAAACACGAACTAAACGTTGAGGATCTGGTGTGCGAGACTTTTCTGTAAATTCAATGTCATTTACAGCATCTCCGCGATAGGCCGGAAGTTTGATATCACCTCTTGTTTCAAAATCACTTGAGCGAGGCTTCGCAAACTGTCCTGCCATGCGACCAACCTTGATAACCGGAAGACTGGAGTAGTACTGCAAAACTGCAGCCATTTGCAAAATTGTCTTTATGCGATTTCTAATTGAATCAGCAGTTGCTGAAACAAAAGTTTCTGCGCAGTCTCCACCTTGCAGCCAAAATGCTTTACCTTCAGCCGCTAATGCAATTCGAGCTTTCAAATCATCACACTCTCCTGCAAAAACTAGAGGAGGGAGCGCTTGTAGTTGGGCAACAGCAGCTTTAATCTCTGAACCTTCAGGTCCTCCTGGCCATTGTGGTTGTTGCGCTGCAACAAGGCCTGGAGTAAATAGAGTGTCTAAGTTTGCGCTCATAGGGAAAGTGTAGAGACTAATTTGTTAACTGCGCGTGGCAATTAACCAAAGAAGATCTCGGACTCCTTATAAAACTCTAGAGGGACCAACTTGAGTTTCTCTGTTGCAGAGGCCAATGGAACGCGCACGATATCTGTGCCGTGCAATGCAACCATTTTGCCCCAGTCGCCCTCATGAGCGGCCGTGATTGCCTGTAATCCAAATCGGGTAGCTAAAACTCGATCAAATGCACTCGGTGTTCCACCTCGCTGAATATGTCCAAGAACTGAAGTTCGGGCTTCTTTTCCAGTTCTAGTTTCAATTTCTTGAGCTAGCCAGTCGCCAATACCCGAGAGTTTTACGTGGCCAAAAGAATCAAGTGTTTGATCCTTTGTGACCATATCTCCATCTTGAGGAATTGCGCCCTCTGCAATAACAATAATTGGCGCATAGTGTGATTTAAATCGAGACTCAACCCACTCGCAAACTTTTTCAGTTGAAAACTTTTGTTCTGGAATCAAAATACATGACGCTCCCCCTGCAAGACCTGCATGAAGAGCAATCCAACCTGCATGGCGTCCCATCACTTCAACGATGAGAGCACGATGGTGTGACTCTGCAGTTGTGTGCAAGCGATCAATAGCTTCGACAGCAATATTTACTGCCGTATCGAAACCAAATGTGTAATCAGTGTTGTTTAGATCGTTATCAATAGTCTTTGGAACTCCAACAACCTTAACTCCAAGTGCATGAAGTTTTGTTGCCACTCCAAGAGTGTCTTCGCCACCAATAGCAATCAATGCATCGATTCCACTTTTTTCAAGATTCTCTTTAATGCGCTCAACGCCGCCATCGATTTTAAATGGATTAGTTCGTGAAGAACCAAGAATTGTTCCACCTCGGGGCAAAATTCCTCGTGTTGTTTCAAGACTTAAGGGCATCGTTAAACCCTCTAACGGTCCCTTCCATCCATCTCGGAAGCCAACAAACTCGTGGCCGTACTCTTTAACACCTTTTCGAACTACTGCACGAATCACAGCATTTAGTCCTGGGCAATCCCCACCGCCAGTTAACACACCAATACGCATTTATTACTCCATGAATATTCTTGTTCTTTAAAGTAGCTAATTTTCCGCTCCTTGTGGTCAACACTGACTAGGACAGTCTAGCCTTGCCCCATGGCCAAAGGACAATTAATCGCCGGGGTGGACTCTTCAACCCAATCTGTAAAGGTTGTGATTCGCGATTCAGATACGGGTGAGTTAGTCCGCCAGGGTCGGGCCAGCCATCCAGATGGGACCGAAGTCGATCCGGTTCATTGGTTAAACGGATTGAATGCGGCGATTTCAGAAGCTGGTGGAATAGAAGATGTCTCTGCAATTTCAATTGCGGGTCAACAACATGGAATGGTCGCCCTCGATAGTGACGGCAATGTAATTCGAAATGCACTTTTGTGGAATGACGTTCGATCTGCTGATGCAGCAGAGAGCGTAAATCGCGAAGCAGGCGGCGATGTAGAGATTGCAAAAAAAGTTGGATCAAAGTTAGTTGCATCATTTACTGCTGCAAAACTGAGATGGCTTGCAGACCACGAACCAGAAAATGCAGCAAAAACCGCTTCCGTAGCATTGCCGCACGACTGGCTTTCCTGGCAAATCCAGGGTGGAAAAGACTTTACAAAGCTATTCACAGATAGAAGCGATGCCTCTGGAACAGGTTATTTCGATCCAAGCACTTCGCAGTATCGCCAAGAAATTATTGAATTGGCATTAGGAAAAAAGAGACAGATTCAATTGCCTCGAATAGTTGCAGCATCTGAATTTGGTGGCGTGACTCAAAAAGGAATTCCGATTGCGGCAGGAGCTGGAGACAACGCAGCTGCAGCCTTAGGATTACAAGCACAACCAGGAGATGTCGTTGTCTCTCTTGGTACAAGTGGAACTGCATTTGCTGTTTCACAAACACCAACACATGATCCATCAGGCTCTGTTGCAGGCTTTGCAGATGCTACTGGCAGATTTCTTCCACTTGTCTGCACACTCAATGCGGCGCGAATTTTAGATTCAGCATGCCAGATGCTTGGCAAAACCCATGATGAGATCGCACAGTTAGCGATTTCAGCACAACCCGGAGCAAATGGATTAACACTCTTGCCGTATTTTGAAGGTGAGCGAACTCCTAATCGCCCTAATGCAACTGGTGTGCTTTCTGGCATGAACATAAATAATTCAAATCCTGCAGATATTGCACGTGCGATGATAGAAGGAATGTTGTCTGGTTTAGCTGATGCTGTTGATTCACTTATTGCATTAGGCGTAAAAGTTGAACGAATTTTACTTATTGGTGGCGCCGCAAAAAATCCTGCTGTACCGGTTATTGCAAGTGCTTTGTTTGGTCGCGAAGTACTAGTGCCACCTGCCGGAGAGTACGTTGCAAATGGTGCAGCCAAGCAAGCGGCATGGGCGCTTTTGGGCCATATGCCTCAGTGGGATTTGGGTCATGTGCAACACCATAGTTCTACTCCGACACCGCAGGTCATGGAGAAATATCGATCACTCAAGAATAAGACGACACAATGGTGACGAACGTAGTTTCAGCAAAGATGGTAACTATTAAATGAGTCGTAAATCGTTATTTTATTTCCTACTTGTTGGCTTTTTATGGGGTATTCCATATTTGCTGATGAAAGTTGCAGTTGAAGAAATTCCACCTTCTGCAATTGTTGCTGGAAGAACATTAATTGGTGCTGCAATTCTTATTCCCGTTGCTTTGTATCGAAAGACATTTAAGGGAGCGGTTCTTGGATTCAAATTTGTGGCCTTCTATGCACTCCTAGAGATGATAGGCCCTTGGATATTAATTTCTACTGCGCAGAAAAAGATTGATTCTGGGCTAGCTGGTTTGCTCATCTCTACTGTTCCTATTTTTGCAGCGATCATTACTTCGATGCGAGGTGACCACACAGTTTGGCAATTTAAGAGAATGTTCGGAATAGTAGTCGGATTCATTGGTTTAATCGCCGTTGTCGGAATTGAGAGTTTTTCTGGAAACAGCCACCCAGCCTCAATTGCAATGATGATTCTGGCCGCAATGGGATATTCCTACGCAATCATTATGGTGACAACCAACTTGCCTCTTGTCGATGGAATAGCGATCAACGGATTAGCGATGGCGATCACTTCAATTTTTTGGGCACCTCTTGCAATTGCACAGTGGCCTTCGCAGATCACCCTCAAGCCCGCTCTCTCATTAATTGCACTGGGTGTGCTCTGTACAGCTCTGGCATTTCTTGTCTTCTTTAAACTTCTTGTTGAAATTGGACCTGCGCGAGGTTCCTTGGTTACCTATCTCAATACTTCAGTTGCAGTTGTGCTTGGTGTAATAGTCTTAAATGAGCCGATAACAATCGGATTAATCATTGGGCTACCGCTAGTTCTTATAGGTTCATATCTTGCTAGCAAGAAAAGTGAATCAGATATTGTCGCCAAACCCTAAGCGCTCTAAAAGTTTTGGATCTTTCTGCCACTCTTTTGAAACTTTAATATGAAGGCCAAGAAATATCTTGGCACCAAGTGTGCGCTCGATGTCGGCTCGTGCCTTAATTCCGATTTCCTTTAGTTTGGAACCTTGATGGCCCAACAAAATTGCTCGCTGTGAATCTCGTTCTACATGAACCGTGGCGTGGATGTCATAAAAAGGCCTCGATCCTTTTTCTTCACGTTCACCAAATTCGTCAATCGTCACAACTATCGAGTGCGGGAGTTCTTGTCTAACATCTTGCAGTGCCGCTTCTCTGATGAGTTCGCAAATTAAAGCTTCAATTGCCTGATCGCTATTTGTGCCCTCTGGATAGTAGGCAGGACCTTGAGGCAAGTTTTTACCGATAAGTTCATTGAGTAAATCAACTTGGTCATGAATGGCCGCTGAAACAGGAATGATTTCATCCCATGTAAAACCTTTAGCTAGCTCCATAATGCCAAGTAGGCGGGCTGCTAACTTCTCTTTTGAAATCAAATCGGTTTTTGTGATCACTGCAAACTTTTTTGCCTTGCTGTGTTTGGCAATCTCTTGAGCAATAAAAAAATCACCAGCACCGGAGGTCTCATCTGCAGGAATGCACATTAAAACAATGTCCACTGAGTCCATGCTCTGATCAACAACTTGATTGAGCCTGTGCCCAAGTAAAGTCTTTGGTTTATGAACACCGGGAGTATCGACAAGAACTGCCTGATAATCGGGGCGATGAACGATTCCTCTAATTGCCAAACGAGTTGTATTAGGGTGATGCGAAGTAATTGCAATTTTACTGCCGACAAGTGCGTTAATTAAAGTTGATTTTCCGACATTGGGACGTCCAACTATCGCAACAAATCCCGATCGAAATTCACTCACCGGTCTATTCTCTCATTGATTGCCCTGAGTGAACTCCAACAAACTCCACTGCATCTGCCACCGATGTGACTATCTCAGCCGAACGTTCACCAATTAAACGATGACATCCCTCACTAGTTGGTGAGTTGATCGCTCCTGGAATAGCCATCACTGGTCTAAATATTTCAGCGGCTTCTCGGGCAGTGCGAAGTGACCCGCTTCGAAAAGCAGCTTCAACAACTAGGGTCGCATTTGAGAGCCCCGCAATCAATCGATTGCGCGTTAAGAATCGACTCGGTAATGCTTTTTGACCTGGCATGAACTCACTCACTATTGCTCCACTTTCACATATTTCCAAAAAGAGCCTGACATTTCCGGCTGGATAATTAATATCTACGCCACAGGCAATTACTGCAATCGTGATTCCTTCGGCTATGAGTGCACCTTTGTGTGCATAGGAATCAATTCCGTATGCCCCACCACTTACGATTGCCCATTCGCGATCAACAAAACCTGCTGCAAAGTCCCCAGCGATTCGAGCTCCGTAGTTAGTTGGATTTCTAGTTCCAACAATTGCAAGCGAAGGAATCTTTAAAGAATCAAGATTTCCTTTTACCACCAAAGCAATTGGTGGATTTGCTAGATCATTTAACTGTGCTGGCCACTCTAAATCTTGTGGAGCTAAAAACTGGGCACCATGGGCCGAAATAGTCTCTAGGACTTTCTCTCCCGAGACTGACTGAAGAGCTGATTTCAATTTTTCGTGTTTGGATGGACCATAGCCACCACTTAATAACTTTTCGTAGACAACAACTGATCCCACCTCATTGATTTCTTTGGACCAAAAACTATGACCCGCTTCAATCTGGCTAAAAAGAGAAGCTCTGGCGATACGTTCCTTCAAGCTTGAATCTTTCCGCGCATTGTATGGGCAGCCAAAACGTCGTCCATAGTTGGAACTTTGTTCTCATGTATATCTGCAAAACTCCAAGCAGTTCTGATTATTTTGTGTAACCCACGGGCTGTTATTGTCTCTTTGTCTAGTTCATCATGCAGAAAATTCATAGCTGCTTTCTCTGGTTGAAAAATACTGCGAAGTGCGCGGGCTGGAATCTGTGAATTTAAGCTCCACCCCATGCCGCTAAAACGTTCTTCTGCGATCTCTCTAGCCCTAATGACTCTCGCTCTAATTATCTGACTACTTTCACCCAATTCATTTTTGGCCATATCGATTCGGCCAACAGGTTCGACCTGAACTCGAAGATCAATTCGATCCATCATGGGTCCCGATAGTTTTCCTAAGTAGCGCCTAACTTGCTGGGCAGTGCATATGCAGTTACGTCCACGGCCCGTAAATTTTCCACACGGACATGGATTGGCAGCAAGAACCAATAAAAATTGAGCCGGGAAAGTTACATTGCCAATACTGCGTGCAATTGTGACTGTCCCAGATTCCAATGGCTGTCTAAGAGAATCTAAAACGCCCGAAGCGCATTCGGGTGCTTCATCGATGAAAAGAACTCCATTGTGGGCTAAAGAACATGCACCAGGTTTAATTACATGTGAACCTCCACCAACCATTGCTACACGAGTTGTTGTGTGGTGAGGCGAAATAATTGGTGCTAATAATGAAACTGGTGAACGTTGCAGCAATGTTCCTGCGATCGAATGCACCGCAGTAACTTCAATTGCCTGTTCAATTCTTAACGCAGGCAAGATTGTTGGAATTCTTTCAGCAATCATTGTTTTTCCTGCACCTGGTGGACCAATCAACAAAATGTGATGACCACCTACTGCTGCAATCTCTGCTGCCAATCTGGCCGAACTTTGACCCGCAACATCTGCAAAATCCAATCTTGAGTCTGTGCTGTCCCACTTCAATTCAACTTTTTCAAGGCTATCTCGCTCACCAGTCCGAAGCCATGACAGAACATCTCTTAGATGCTCCATCGGAATAATTGTCATGGTTTGCATGAGCTGAGCCTCTTGCGCATTTGCAGCAGGCACCACAGCAGTTCTTACCCCTGTTTTTGAAGCTGCAATTAATGAAGGCAGCACACCTCGTACGGGTCGAATATGCCCATCTAACGAAAGTTCACCTAAAAACACTATGTTTTCAATTCGCTCTACAGGGATGGTCTCATGTGCAGATAACAAAGTAATGCAAATTGCTAGATCAAAGCTGGAACCACTTTTTGGTAACCAAGCTGGTGATAATGAAACCGTAACTTTTCGATTTGGCCAGATCTCTCCACAATTTACGATTGCACTTCGCACTCGATCTCGAGACTCTGACAACGCTGCATCAGGTAGTCCTAATAATGCGTACCCCGGAAGTCCGTCTGCAATATCTACTTCAACATTTACAACATGACCATCGAGTCCAAGTAGTGCAACAGATTTTGTCTGGGCAAGACTCATACAATGTTTTCTCTGTAGTCAATTGAATAGGTGCCATCTGGTGAAAGTAAAACAGCAGCAACATCTATTTGATAATCACAGCCAAAACATCCGTGAGTTACCAACCAGGCCAATGCTAAGCGTTGCATTCGGTATGCCTTGTCGGGATTTATGGCTTCTAGTGGATGGCCAAAAGCTGCATTTCTTCGAGTCTTAACTTCGATAAAGTAAAAAACTCCACCAGAACCAAGTGCAACGATGTCGATTTCGCCTTCACGAATCCGCCAGTTTCTTTCTACGATCTCCGTGTTTTTAGATGATAAAAACTGGACGACTGCCTCTTCGCCAAAGGCACCTGTTTGATTATTAGTTGTCTTCTCCATAATTGGCGAGAATAAGTTCTATTGCCAACATAAAAATCTATGGATGGTTACTTGTGGATGAGCGCTGCGATATTTGAAAATGAAGTTCGATGATGAGGTGTCGGACCATTTTTTTCTAGGGCTAGAGTATGAGCTGCCGTGATGTAGCCCTTGTGTCCTGCAAATCCATACTCTGGATGAATTGAATCGAGCTCTCGCATTATTCGATCTCTTGTTACTTTGGCAATAATCGAGGCTGCGCTGATTGAAACAACTACTTGATCACCCTTCCATACAGCTAAGTTGGGTAGTCCTAAGCCCTCGATGGCATATCCATCTGTTAATACATATGCAGGTTCTATGTTTAATCCCAGTACCGCACGGCGCATTCCATCTAAATTTGCAGCATGTACACCACGTGCATCAACCTCTTCTGAGGAAACTACAACAACGCTAATTGATGTTGCGCACTTTTGAATTAAGTCAAAAATAATCTCTCGCTTGCTTTCTGACAACTCTTTTGAATCACGAACCGGAGTTAATTCTGGTGCAAATGGATCATTCAAGACAACAGATGCAACGACCAACGGACCTGCGCATGCACCTCGACCTGCTTCATCTACTCCTGCGATGGGAGCGATTCCAGCAGCTGTTAGCAGTTGCTCAATAACCTTCAAGGGTTACTTCGTGACGTCTACTCTTGGAACATACGTTAAATTCTTAAAGGGCCAGATCACAGAGACAACTCGACCAGAGACACTCTCTAAGGGCACAAATCCATTATTGATATCTTCTTGATGATATCTAGAATCGGCGCTTGCCCCACGGTGATCACCCATCACCCATAGTTTTCCTTCTGGGACGGTGACATCAAATTTCATATCAGATGGGGCATCTCCACCATAAATATATGGTTCGGTTACTTCTGCTCCATTAATTGAAAGTTTCCCACTTGCAGTACAACAAACAACTCGATCTCCAGCTACTCCTATAACTCGTTTAACCAAATACTGTTTTGCAGGATTAGGTAATACTCCGACCGTAACTAGAAGGTTCTTGGCCTTGGCAGTAAGTGAGTTACTTGAAGTTTCTACGTTTTCAGGAAGCCAGTTATTAGGATCTCGAAAAACTACGATATCTCCGCGCTTTATATTGTCAGAGATAAATGGAACTTTATTGACAGCAACTCGATCTTGAATTTGCAATGTGTTTTCCATTGACCCTGATGGGATGTAGAAAAACTGAACAAGAAAGCTCTTAATAAAAAGCGATACAACTAATGCAACAACAATGAGTATTGGGAGCTCCTTAAGGAGTGATCCCTTATTTCGCATTGAAATGGAAGAAATTACTAGGCTTTAGATTCTTCATCAGATGCAGGAATTACCTGTACATCTGGAGTTTGCTCTTCTGCCTGTGCAACCTCTGCACTTGCTTCTGCTACCTCTTGGGTAACGGCTTCTGCTGGCTCGGCAACAACTTCTTGAGCGAGCGCTGCTGGCTCAGCAACTTCCTTTGCAACAGGCTCTACAACTACATCAGCAACCGGAGTAGAAAGAATTCCGTCACCGTAACCTTCAATGCCATCACGCTTTTCGCGAATCTTTGCAGCCTTACCGCGAAGATCACGTAGGTAGTACAACTTGGCGCGACGTACTTCGCCCTTCTTAACTAATTCAATTTTTTCGATAACCGGAGTGTGAACCGGGAATGTGCGTTCCACTCCAACACCGTATGAAACTTTACGGATTGTGAAAGTTTCACGAACGCCATCGCCTTGACGGCGGATGACAATTCCTTGGAAAACCTGTAGACGGCTCTTGTTACCTTCGATAACGCGAACATGGATCTTGAGCTCATCACCAGCGCGAAACTGAGGGATGTCTTTGCGCAGCGAGGCTGCATCTACTGCATCAAGAATGTTCATATTTTCGATCCTTCTGTCATTTCAATAAAGCACGCGCTTTGGCGGTGCAGATTGCGTATTGTGCCATAGACAGGGTTGTAAGCGTAAATCGGGTCCCAAGCCTGGACTTACTCAGGAATTTGAGCGTTTAACTGTTGATACAGGTGGGGACCTGCCGCTACGGTCAAATCCAGTCCGTGCCACTTACGAGTGCTGACAACGGCACCTGCCTCTTGGGCAATCAGCTGGGCGGCGGCCAGATCCCACTCAAATAATCCAGTTTCGAAATAACCGTCTACTAAACCAGTAGCAACATGACAGATATCGGCTGCAGCAGAACCAATTCGACGCAAATCTCGAATTTTTGGAAGTAGGACGTTCACGATTTTTAACTGTTCGATTCGGTTTTTTACATCATAGGCAAAGCCGGAAGAAATAAGTGCGCGATTTAATTCGACAGGATCATTACACGCAATCTTTACATTATTAAGAAATGCTCCATTGCCTTTTGAAGCATGCCATGTCGAATTGACTGTAGGTGAATGAACAACCCCGACTAAAGTTTCATTCTCATCTTTTGCAGCAATTGATACACACCAGCCAGGTAGACCATAGAAATAATTCACAGTCCCATCAACTGGATCTATAACCCAAGTAATTCCACTTTTGGAAGCGCGTGATGCTCCCTCTTCCCCAATAATTCCATCATCTGGCCTAGCCTTTAAAATCGCTTGAACAATCAATTTCTCACTTGCTAGATCCATTTGTGTTGCAATATCTATAGCCGTTGATTTAGATGTTAAATCCCATGAGGCTGGTCGATCCATCAGTAAATCACCCGCATCGCGTGCGATTGTGAGTGCAAGATCTAACAAAGCTTTCGTATCTGTCATAGCACGAGTGTAACCGCGGTCTAGACTAATCCCCATGTTCTCTGCTTATTCGACCTTGATGCGTACACCAGGGGGTCTGAAATTTTCTATCCCAGGCGTCATTGCTCGGATGCCGATTTCAATGGACTCTCTAGCTTTGGTATTTATCATTGTCTCGGTTAATGGATCCTATGCAATAGCAGGCGGACTAAGTGCTGCGGCATCTGTTGTGATGTCAATTGCTACTCCTGCTTGGTCTCGAGTGGCAGATCGCTTAGGACAAAGTGCGATGCTCATAAGAGTTGTTCCCATGAAGATCATTGGGCTTTGTCTCTTTACTTTTTTGGTTTTAAATCAGACACCCACTTGGACGTGGTTTGCTGCAATAATTTTTGCAGAGAGCTTTTCGGTCAATACAGGTGGACTGGTCCGGCGTCGTTGGTTACATATCTTGAGCCCGGATAAATCAACTACGGCAGAAGATGAAAGCGATCGGCATATTGTAAACACGGCCTACTCCTTTGAAGCATTGATGGATGAGATCGTTTTTATCGCAGGTCCCATCATTGTTACTGCGTGCGCAACTTCAATTGCACCTGCTGCAGGCATTATCGTCGGCATAGTTTTTATGGCTGTTGGAGTCCCACTTTTTGTCATGCAAAAATCAACAGAGCCACCTGCAACCCCTAAAAGAACTGTTGATCCACATCCAGCTGTAATTAAAAACAAGCAAGTTCAGGCCGTAGTTCTTCCTACTGTTTTGTTGGGTGGATTCTTTGGATCCATTGCAATAGTCACAGTGGCTTTTGTACAAACAAGAGGCCAAGAAGATAAAGCGGGAATCTTACTTGCGATATGGGCATGTGGAAGCGCAGTTGCCGCAATTGGCGCTGGAGCGATTAAATGGAAGATCTCTAGCGCTGCACGCTTTCTAATCTTTTTGTTTGCCCTAACTCTTCTATCAATTCCAATGTTGTTTGTGCATTCTTTATTCTGGCTTTCCGTTGCACTATTTTTCAATGGCTTTGCTGTTGCACCATTAGTTATAAGCGCATACGGAGTTGCAGAAGCGGCTGTTCCTACAGAACAAATCACAGAAACCTTGACCTGGGTCGTAGCCGGTATGCCATTAGGTGGTGCGATTTCTAGCGCGCTTTCGGGCCTGGTCATTGATGAATATGGCGCAGATTTTGCTTACTGGGTCCCTTTGGGATTTATGATCGCAGCTTGCCTAGCCACACTCCCGTACTTCAAGGTTTTTAAGCCTCTCATCGGCTACCCTCGTGCTCGTGACTGAGTTGCGACTAGATGGGCGGACCGATGATGGTCTCTATCTTTCTTTACGTGATCAAGAAGGCGAACAATATACGGTTCGCGTTAGTGACACTTTACGTGCAACTGTAAATCAGCAGCGATTGAACTCTGTTCCAGATAATGAAGAGCCAACTATTTCAATTAAAGAGATTCAAAGATTACTTCGAACTGGACAAACAAGCGAACAGATTTCTCGTGAGTATGGTGTTTCTATTGAAAAAATTGAGCGCTTTTCAGGTCCAATTCTTTCGGAGCGAATTTACATAATTGACCAAGCGCAGCAAATTGTTGTTCGAAAAGAAATTGATCGCGATCCCGTAAATTTGATTCAAACGATTACTGCACGCCTGGCTCCCCGTGGCATTGATGCAACAAGTTTGTCATGGGATACATGGCGATTAGATAACGGAACCTGGACTGTTGAACTTCACTATCCACACACAGGTGGAGTTGGGGTAGCTCAGTGGAGTTTTGATCCTTTGCTTCGCTCACTTTCATCTATGGATGAAAATGCCCGATGGATGATGGGTGATGAACCTGCACCGCGTCAGCTTTCAAAACCTGGTTTGGTGTCTACCGATGCAACACACCCTTCAGAGCGTCGCATCCCTGAGAATCTAGGCGCAAACATGGAAGAAAAAGATCACTTTGATGAGTTTGATGATGAAAAGTTAATTGATGAAAAAATTGCACCACTTGTTCCCCGATTGGCTGTCATTCGGGAGGAGCCAGATGATGAAGCTTCCCGTGATGGAATAACTGCGCGTGCAAAAGTTCCAAGCTGGGATGAGATTATGTTTGGAATTAAACCTGATGAAAAGTAGAACAAAAATAGAGCATAAGTAATTAGCTCAGCGTTGTAGTAAACAATCCGACCTGAGATTCAACCTGACTATCGCCGCCATGATGGCCCACCATCGAACCTTCTTTATCTGCTCGATCTGGGTCAAGTAAAACAACTCCACCACGTGCAATAGCAATTACTTCACCCATGCGATCCATCGCATCTTGAGTCACTTCTTGACCAAAAACTCCCCGAGAGATTGCTTCCTCTCGAGTTAAAACTAAGGCCTTCTGATTCAAAAACTCATTCCATATACCGGCAACGTCTTCTCTTGCATTCTTGCTATCACTATCTAGGTAAATGTGGCGTGCACGAGGCTCCCCTGCAACAACGTTGACACCTTTTAGTAATGGATTACCTTGTCCAATCACTATTTTCTCATCAACATTGACCATGCCGTGATCTGAGGTAATCCATATACGAGTTCCCTTTGGAACATCTTTCATGAGCTGCTGAGTAAGTTGATCGATCATCGTAAGTGCCGCAAGCCATTTTGGGCTTCCTACACCATCACTATGTCCTGCTGAATCCAGGTCATTTACATAGAGATATACAAATGAAGGTGTTTTTTGTAACGCAGCTTTAGTTTCACTTACTAAATCAGTGGCAACGTTTGCACCTTTGTATTGGGCTCCACGAAAAACTGCGCGAGTAAATCCAGAGTTTTCATAGCGTTTTGCCGCAACATGCGTGACGTTAATTCCATGATCAGTGGCTCTTTGAAAAAGAGTTTTAACTGGTTGCCAATTTTCTGGGTCAACGCGCTCATCCCATTTCAATGCGTTTAGTAATCTGCCCCCGCTACGTGGAACTTGAACTGTATAGCCCAGCATTCCATGTGAGCCAGGCATTGCACCTGTTGTTAAAGTTGCCAATGAAGTTGCAGTAGTTGTTGGAAAAGCAGTTTGTATAACTCCGTGATTTAACATTCTCGAAATCGTTGGCATTGCGTGTGAATACTTTTCAAGAACATCAAATCCAAATCCATCAATGAGAAAAAGTAATTCACGCCCCATAGGCGAGATTCCTACATTTAGTTCATCATTAGCGGTGTCCAACCCAAGGGAAGAAAATATCGATGGGGTAATTTGGGACAAATGCACGTGCATATCTTCCCATGAATGTGTATTAGAGTTTGTCCATGATCAGCGCAATAAAGTATTCATCTGAGGTTGCCCAGGCTTTAAAAACGGGCAAACCAATTGTCGCCCTCGAATCTACAATCATTAGTCATGGTCTTCCCCGACCATCAAATCTTGATGTTGCTCTGGAGTGCGAATCCATAGTTCGAAAGGGTGGGGCTGTTCCAGCGACGATCGCATTACTTGATGGGAAAATTCTTATCGGTTTAGAACCGGACGAACTCGAAGCTATAGCTAATCGAGATGACATAGCAAAGGCTTCAATTAGAGATCTTGCGGTCATAATTTCGCAAAATAAAAGTGCTGCCACAACCGTTGCAGCTACTGCTCATATTGCTGCAGTTGCTGGCATTAAAGTTTTTGCAACAGGCGGATTAGGTGGCGTACATCGCGGTGCATCAGAATCCTTTGACGAGTCGGCAGACTTAACGGCCTTATCTCAACTAGATATGACTGTGGTGTGTGCCGGCGTAAAGTCTATTTTGGATGTTCATGCAACTCTTGAGCGATTAGAAACTTTAGCAATCGGTCTAGTTGGTTATAGAACTAACTCATTTCCCGGGTTTTATCTAACCGACTCTGGATTCACCCTTGAACACCGAGTCGAAAACGCTGCTGAAATTGCAAAAATAATTAAAACTCGAACCGACATCGCAACGCAGTTTAAATCTTTAATCGTTGCTAACCCTGTCAAAGAAGAGATGCCTAAAGCAAGACATGATGAAATTCTTGCTAGCGGTTTAGCCCGAGCGCAACACGATGGAATTGACGGAAAGGCTGTGACTCCATTTTTACTCGAACATTTTCACAAAGCGTCAAATGGAGAGTCGCTTAAGATAAACACGGAAATCATCAAATCAAACTGTGCACTTGCGACAGAGATTGCAGTTGCCCTGTCATGAAAAAAGTTCTATGCATAGGCGACATCGCATTAGATGTAATCTCTCAGTTGAAGGAGTCTATTAACTACGGCAATGACACCGCCAGTAAAATCTCAAGCCATCCAGGTGGACAGGCTGCAAATGTTGCAACGTGGATTACTCGAACAAACACAAAGGCGCATTTAGTAGCAAGAACTGGTAATGATCCTGTGGGATTTGCACTTATCTCAGATTTGGATAAGTACGGAGTAGAACACTTAAATCTGATGCACTCTGGTCGTCCAACTGGAGTCGTAGTGATCTTGGTTGATTCAAATGGCGAGCGAACAATGTTTCCCGACAACGGCGCAAATGCAGATTTAGAAGTGACTGATCTTCCGCCTCTAGACGATATCGATGGTGTCTACTTAAGTGGTTATGCACTCCTTGATTTTCGAAGTCGTGATTCTGTGCTTGCAATGGTTAAAAAAATTAAGTCAGCAGGCAAACCGATTTACTTTGATCCCACAACTACTGGTGCCATGAAAATCGTTTCTCGCGAAGAAGTTTTGTCATGGGTTTCAATGATGGATGGAATTCTTTTAAATTCTGAAGAGGCGTTGTATCTTGCAGACGAAATAGATGTGAAAGCTGCTGAAAAGAAATTGACCCAGTACACCCCACTCGTTGTAATTAAATTAGGGTCGAAGGGAGCTATGGGAATCAGCACGCAGAGCTCGGCAAAAGTTTCTGCGGTCACAACCAATGTTGTTGATACAACTGGTGCAGGTGATTCATTTGCTGCTGGATTTATTCCAAAATGGCTAGAAACAGGTGACCTGACTCATGCACTTTCAGCAGGAGCCGCACTTGCTGCTAAGTGTGTTTCATCCGTTGGGGCGCGCCCTCCCCTGAATTAATCGACTATCTTGGCAGAATGCGCACATGGCAAATGCGAAGACGCCCGTAAAAACTGCGGCAAAAGGAAAGAAACCCGTCGGCCCGAAGCCTGGAGAATTTCCAGGAAAAATAATTGATATCGATGTTTCTAGAGAAGTCTCTGAATCATTTCTTGAATATGCATACTCAGTTATTTACTCTCGCGCGCTTCCTGATGCTCGTGATGGGTTAAAGCCAGTACATCGACGCATTTTGCATCAGATGGCAGATATGGGTCTTCGTCCAGAACGAGGCCATGTTAAAAGTGCGCGAGTAGTCGGTGAAGTGATGGGTAAATTGCACCCACACGGTGACGGCGCAATTTACGATGCGCTCGTTCGTATGGCGCAAAGTTTTTCTATGGGCTTGCCGTTAATTGATGGGCACGGAAACTTTGGATCTTTAGATGCAGGCCCTGCTGCCATGCGTTATACAGAAGCACGTTTAGCTGCGGCTGCCATGGCAATGGTTGCCGAAGCAGATGAGGACACAGTTGATTTTGGGCCCAACTATGACGGTCAACTCTCGGAACCAATTGTTCTACCAGCGGCCTATCCGAATCTTCTAGTTAATGGAGGATCGGGAATTGCAGTTGGTATGGCAACAAATATGGCACCACATAATCTGGGCGAAGTAATTGCTGCAACTAAACATTTGATTGAAAACCCAACTGCAACAGTTAAGCAGTTAATGAAGTTTGTACCTGGGCCAGACTTTCCAACAGGTGGAGAAATTGTTGGCTTAGAAGGTGTGCGTGAGGCATATGCGACCGGTAAAGGATCGTTCAAAGTAAGAGCATCAGTTGAAATTGAGAAGGTAACCTCCCGCAAGATGGGAATTATCATCAAGGAGCTTCCTTACACAATTGGTCCAGAAAAAGTTGTAGAGCGCATTGCAGCCCTAGTAAAAAACAAGAAGATTCAAGGCATCAGCGACATCATCGATTTAACTGACGGTCAAACTGGAACAAATGTGGTCATTGAGATTAAAAATGGTTTTGAGCCAGAGGAAGTCCTCGAAAAACTCTACGCACTAACCCCAATGGAAGATGCTTTTGCGATTAACGCAGTCGCGTTGGTCAAAGGTAAGCCTCAGACACTAGGGCTCAAAGAGTTATTAAAAGTATTTATTGACCACCGAATCGAAGTAATTCGTCGCCGTTCTGAATTTCGCAAAGCCAAGGCTCAATCTAGACTTGGCTTGGTAGATGGCCTCTTAAAGGCAATCATTGATATCGATAAGGTAATTAAGATCATTCGAGGCAGCGATGATGCTAGCCAAGCTAAAGATAAGTTGATTAAAGACTTCAAATTAAATGATGAACAAGCAACATATATTCTAGATATGCCTCTTCGCCGTTTAACAAAGATGAGCAAAATTGAACTTGAAACTGAGCAGAAGGAACTTAAATCAGTAATTGCTGAGTTAACAAAACTTCTTAAGAGTGAAGAAGCAATTAAAGCTCAGGTGTCACTAGAGTTAACAGCAGTTGGAAAGGCTTTTGCTGCCCCACGCCGTACACGAATTGGTGCTGCTTAATCTAACTAGATAGACTTGGGTGTGATTTCAACCCAAGCACTAGAACTTCGAGCTGGTGCACGCCTGTTAGTTAAGGGTGTCACAGTGCGTATCAATGATGGTGATCGCATTGGTTTTGTTGGGCGAAATGGAGCCGGTAAATCAACACTGGCCAAAGTTCTTGCAGGTGAAACTATGCCTGCGGGAGGTGCAGTAAATCGCACAGGAAAAATTGGATATCTGCCACAAGATCCTCGAACTGGTGACGAACCAGGAACAGTCATTGATCGAATTTTATCGGCGCGCGATTTGGATCAAATTGCAGCCCGCATGCGCTCTGTTGAAGAAGAGATGGCCACTGCCCAAGGTGAAGCTTTAGAAAAGGCAATGGAGCGATATGGTCGAGTTGAAGCAGAGTTTTCGGCTGCAGGAGGCTACGCCGCATCTGCTGAAGCTGAAGCCATTGCTACATCATTGGGCGTTTCAGAGTCAGTCTTTGCAAACGAGCTCTCAACTCTTTCTGGCGGACAGCGTCGACGTATTGAACTTGCTCGAATTTTATTTAGTGGCGCAGAAACTCTATTGCTCGATGAACCGACAAACCACTTAGACGCAGACTCAATTGTTTGGTTACGGGAATTTTTGTCGAAATATGCTGGTGGATTAGTAATTATTTCTCACGATGTGAATTTAATTGAAACAGTTGTAAATAAGGTTTTTTACCTTGACGCAAATCGAAATGTCATAGATGTTTACAACTTAGGTTGGAAGGCCTATCTGCTTCAACGCGAGCAAGATGAGCACCGCCGAAAGAAAGAACGCGCAAATGCTGAAAAGCGTGCTGAGATTTTGCAAAAGCAAGGCGAAAAGATGCGTGCAAAGGCTTCTAAAGCAACAGCAGCCCAGGGAATGTTGCGTCGAGCAGACAAACTTCGAAGTGGTTTAGAAGATGTTCGTGTTGCCGACAAAGTTGCCAAGCTTCGCTTTCCAACGCCTGCTCCATGTGGAAAGACTCCGCTATCAGGCGAGGAACTATCTAAAAACTACGGCTCGCTTGAGATTTTCACAGATGTGTCATGCGTGATTGATAAAGGTTCGCGAGTTGTGATTCTTGGACTTAACGGAGCCGGTAAAACAACATTGCTGAGAATTTTAGCGGGAGAGCTTGAATCAGACACAGGAAAAGTTGAACATGGCCATGGATTGAAAATTGGCTATTACGCGCAGGAGCATGAGTCATTAGATTTCGAACGAACGATTCTAGAAAACATGATGTCGGCAACTCCTGACATTAATGAGCCAACTGCTAGAAATACCTTAGGTTCGTTTCTATTCATAGGCGATGACGTGCACAAACCAGTCAAAGTCTTATCTGGTGGAGAGCGAACTCGATTAGCACTTGCTGTGCTTGTTGTATCTGCAGCTAACGTTTTGCTTTTGGATGAGCCAACAAATAACTTAGATCCAGCATCACGCGCCGAAATTCTTGGAGCATTGGCTGAGTATCAAGGTTCTGTAATTATGGTCTCGCACGATGAAGGCGCTGTTCAAGCATTAAAGCCAGAACGAGTGATTTTATTGCCAGATGGTGATGAAGATCTTTGGAAAGACGAATACTTCGATTTAGTTGCTATCGACTAAACGTCGATATGTTCGCGATCAATTTCTGCATTAGCAATAAACTCTTTGCGTGGGGCAACATCACTTCCCATTAACAGTTCAAACATTGCCTCTGCCGCAGATGCATCTTTAACGGTAATTCTTCGCAAAGTTCGAGCATCTGGATCCATAGTTGTTTCACGGAGTTGGTCTGCATCCATCTCACCAAGACCTTTGTAGCGCTGAATTGGCTCCTTCCAACGCTTTCCACTCTTCTTTAAATCAGCTGTAAGTTTCTTCATCTCATCATCTGAATATGTGTAAATGTAGTCGCCCTTTTTGCCTCCCCCGCCCATAACTTCTATGCGGTGCAGAGGTGGAATAGCTGCAAATACTCGACCCGAATCAATCAGTGGGCGCATGTAGCGATACATCAAAGTTAACAAGAGGCAGCGAATGTGTGCGCCATCAACGTCAGCATCAGACATCAGAATGATTCGGCCATATCTAGCCTCATCTAGATCAAAAGACTTACCAGAGCCTGCTCCAATAACTTGAATAATCGAGCCGCACTCTTTGTCTTCTAGCATTTGAGAAAGTGAGGCCTTCTGTACATTCAAAATCTTTCCGCGTATCGGCAAAATCGCTTGGAACTCACTATTGCGGGCTGCCTTTGTAGTGCCAAGTGCGGAGTCACCTTCCACAATGAACAATTCTGTGCGCGTGACATCTTCTGATCGACAGTCTGAGAGCTTTGTCGGTAGCGATGACGATTCGAGAGCATTTTTACGACGTTGTAAATCCTTATGCGCTCTTGCACTAATTCGTGTTCGAGATGCTGCAGCGATTTTTTCCAAAACAAGTCGCCCATTGGCTTTATCGATTCGCTTTGTTGTGCCGAAATACTCTTTCATTTTTTCGGCAACGACAGCAGAGACTATGCGGGTAGCTGCTGCAGTTCCTAATACCTCTTTTGTCTGACCTTCAAACTGTGGCTCAGACATACGGACAGTGACAACTGCAGTTAAGCCTTCAAGCACGTCATCTTTAATGACATCAATTTCTTTGTTTGACAGAGTTTTTGTCGACCTAAGCGCTTCATTGACCACCTTTACCAGTGCGCGCTCAAAACCAACAACGTGAGTTCCGCCCTTTGGAGTTGCAATGATGTTTACAAAAGAACGCTGGGTAGTTTCAAACCCATTTCCCCATTTCATTGCGATATCAACTTCCATATCGCGCTCAACCTCTGTTGAAACCATATGGCCTTTATCGTCTAAAACCGGCACTGTCTCTTGGTAATGGCCCGTTCCATAAATTCGAATGACATCGCCAACTGCCTCATCTGGCTGTAAGAAATTACAGTATTCCGTAATTCCACTTTTGTGGTAAAAAGTTTCTGTCGTCTTTGCTTTTGTACGGTTATCGTTTACGACCAGCGTTAAGCCAGGAACTAAATATGATGTCTGGCGAGCACGATCATAAATATCATTTAGATCTAGTTCTGCTTCTTTCAAAAAGATTTGGCGATCACTCCACCATTTAATTCTTGTACCTGTTACCTTTGAAGAGATTTTTCCAATTACGCGCAAACCAGACTTTGGCTGAAAAGTGGCCTTTGGGCCATCGCCATCAAATATTCCAGCAGTTCCCCGCTGAAAAGACATCCAGTAAATCTTGCCATCTCGATCAACTTCTACATCTAGTCGGGATGCAAGTGCATTTACAACAGATGCACCAACACCATGGAGTCCTCCAGATGCAGCGTATGAACCTCCACCAAATTTTCCACCTGCATGTAGTTTGGTGAGTACAACTTCAACACCGGTTAATCCTGTTTTAGCTTCTTTATCAACTGGAATTCCGCGACCATCATCATGGACTTCAACGGAACCATCGGATTCAAGGTTGATCTCAATTTTTTTACAGTGACCGGCTAAAGATTCATCGACAGAGTTATCAATAATCTCCCATAGACAGTGCATGAGCCCACGTGAATCTGTGGAACCGATGTACATACCTGGGCGTTTGCGAACAGCATCTAGGCCTTCGAGTACGGCGAGATCTTTTGCGGTGTAGCTATCGTGCGAACTTGTTGCATCTTTCTCGGCCATGAGGGCAAAGGCTAACTGTCTTGGCCCCATTTGCCCTGAAAGCGCGCCGAAATAGTCTCAGATAGTGGAAAAAGGCATTTCTCAGCGTAATTTATCTATAAATTCTAGATTAAATCGAGCGGGGAATAAATTTATGTGGTTTCCTGTTCCATGTAAGGAAGTTGAAAGTACACGGAAACGGAGAGAGATATGACAGATCAGTTATTGCTTGAATCAGTTCCTCTTAACGCCCTAGATCGTTGCGATCGTTGCGGTGCCCAGGCCTATGTGCGGGCAGTACTTCTCAACGGTGGAGAACTAATGTTCTGCGCCCATCACGGCAAGGAATATGCTGAAAAGCTAAAGCCAATTGCTGCAAAGATTCAAGATGAATCAGAAAAACTCATCGAATCTAAAAACTAAAACTACTTTTCTTCAAGAAGGCCCTTGTGCGATCCATCGCAGAAGGGTTTTTCTTTTGATTGACCACATCCACAAAACTTTGGATTTTCAAGAGTCTCTGTGATGTTTCCTTCTGAATCAACAACGTCAATCGTTCCTGTTATGCGGATTGATCCGCTTTTGGGATTGATAAATACCTTTGCATTTTCGCCCATAGAAATGAGTTTTTAATCTAGATAATCGCGCAGCACCTGGCTACGTGAAGGGTGACGAAGCTTTGACATAGTCTTTGACTCAATTTGGCGAATACGTTCACGGGTTACGCCGTAAACCTTTCCAATTTCATCAAGTGTTTTTGGTTGACCATCTGTTAGTCCAAAACGCATAGCAACTACGCCGGCTTCTCTCTCTGAGAGCGTATCTAATACTGAGTGAAGCTGCTCTTGAAGCAATGTGAATGAAACTGCATCTGCAGGAACTACAGCCTCTGAATCCTCAATCAAATCACCAAACTCAGAATCTCCTTCTTCTCCCAGTGGAGTGTGAAGAGAAATTGGCTCGCGGCCATACTTTTGGACTTCGACAACCTTTTCAGGTGTCATATCCAATTCTTTTGCTAACTCTTCTGGGGTTGGTTCACGGCCAAGATCTTGAAGCATCTGACGCTGTACGCGCGCAAGCTTGTTAATGACTTCAACCATGTGAACTGGAATACGAATTGTTCGAGCCTGGTCAGCCATCGCACGAGTAATCGCCTGACGGATCCACCATGTTGCATATGTAGAGAACTTATATCCCTTTGTGTAGTCAAACTTTTCAACTGCGCGAATAAGTCCCAAGTTACCTTCTTGAATTAAATCAAGGAACAACATTCCTCGGCCCGTATAACGCTTTGCAAGCGATACGACTAAGCGAAGGTTTGCTTCTAAGAGGTGATTCTTGGCACGCTTTCCATCCTCAACTAGGAACTCAAGTTCTCTCTTGTACTTCTTGTCTAGTTTTTTCTCGTGCTTTAATTTCTCTTCAGCAAATAAACCGACCTCAACTCGAGTCGCAAGCTCTACCTCTAATTCAGCATTAAGAAGTGCTACGCGCCCGATCTGCTTTAAGTAATCCTTAACAGGGTCAGCGGTTGCACCAGCTGTCATTACTGTTTGGACTGGAGCGTCGTCTTCTTCTGATGCCTTTAAAGTAAATGCATTCTCTTCGTTGCCCTGTGTGGCCTCATCGGCAAGATCAACAACTCGTGGTTGATTGCCCTTTTCATCTTCCTCGCTGTCGATAATTTCGACAACTTCCTTGATTAAAGTCTCTACGTCTTCTAATTCAACTTCTTCTAGCTCAACATCTTCACCATCGATTTTGGTTACAACTGTTTTTCCAGTCTTTGCATCGACAGTCGCAGAGGCAACCTTTACTGGCTCAACCTTTGGAGCGATTAACTCGTATTCGGACTTTTTCAAAATACGAGAAGGTGAACCCAGTCCGGCCTTGCGAAGTTTCTCAATCATCATTGGAACTTCACTAGCCAGCGAGCGCGCTTCGTCTACTAAATCCTTATCAACCTTTTTTGGAATTCTATTAATCGATGTAATTCCACGAGACTCAAGCTCGGCCAAAACTTCATTGTGGCGAAGAACTGCATTTTTGGTGTCAACAATTGCCTGAACATCTTTTGCAGTCAGATCTTTTTTTAGCTCTATTTTCTTGACTGCTGCTTTCTTAACAACAGCTTTCTTTACCGCGGCTTTTTTAACTGGAGCACTCTTTTTTACAACCGATTTATTGGCGGTAGCTTTTTTTACAGGAGTTTTTGCAGGAGAAGATTTCTTCGCAGGTGCTTTTTTAGCAACGGCCTTCTTTGTTGCAGCTTTTTTTACAGAAGCCTTGGGCTTCACCTTGTTTTTGAGCGCACTAAATACAGCCACAATTGTCCTTTGGTTTTTTCTCAGCCACTCGGCTGAAGCAATGGCTATATTATAATTTGGTTTTCACCCTAAATGCACATCCAAAACCGCTATTTAGAGAGTTTTAATGCCTGTCTTATGACCTCTCCCACGCTCTCAACCTCAACTAGGAAGCCATCGTGGCCAAATGGGCTTGAGATCGTCACCAAAGGCGCCGCTGCAGGTGCTAGCTCGGCTATCTCGGCCTGGAGGCGCACAGGAAAGAGTCTGTCTGTATCTATGCCTACAGCGATCACAGGAATTTTTATCGTTGAAAGCGCTTCGGCTACGCCACCTCTGTCTCGACCCACATCATGGCTATTCATGGCCTCTGTCAACGCGATGTAGGTATTTGCATCAAATCGTTTCCACAATTTTTGTGCCTGGTGATCTAAGTAAGACTCGACTGCATATCTCCCAGTGTCATCTCCCTGAAGCTGTCGCCCAAATCTGACGTCCATCTCTGCCTCAGTTCGATATGTGAGATGTGCGATTCGACGGGCAATGCCCATGCCCTCTTCTGGCCCCTTTTGCTGTTCGTAGTAATCACCGTTGTTAAAATTGGGATCGGTTTTAATTGCACGGATTTGAATAGAAGCCGTTCCAATCTGATCTCCCGTAGCAACTGCAGATGAACCGATGGTGCAAATTGCGCCAACTCGATCAGGATGTTGAATAGCCCATTCAAGCGCGCGCATTCCACCAAGTGAAGGACCTACTGCCAGCTTATATTTTTTAATCCCCATTGCATTTGTAAATGCAACTTCTGCTGCAACCATGTCTCGAATGTTTATCGCTGGGAAACGAGAACCCCAGCGTTTGCCATCTGGAGCTAAAGAAGACGGACCGGTTGATCCCTGACAACCCCCAATGACATTAGGACAAACAATGAAGTACTTATCCGTATCAAAAGGCAACCCTGGGCCCACCATTGATGGCCACCAACCGGGAACATCAGGAAAACCAGTTAAGGCATGATTAATAAGAATGACATTGTCTTGGGTTGAATTAATCGTTCCCCAGCTTTGATATGCAATAACAACGTTGGGTAAAGCTTCTCCGCTTTCAAGTGTGAGATCACCAATTGAAAGAAACTTTCTTTCACCGGGATCGTGAGTTTCTAACCAAGCACCGGTACTCATAGGCAACAAAGTTTCTTAGAGAATGTTGCTGTGCAGTTAAAAACTGTCATTGGAAAATCTTCCTTCACGCACTTGCCAGTTACCTGGCCTGTTCGTCACCCGGAGCACCCCACCGCGGTGGAGGGTTGCCGCCTACTAAGCCGGGGCTAATACGTAGGACTCGTGAACAGTGACAATTCTAGCCACTACTGCCCAAAAATCCCAGCCGTCACTTTGGGATGTAACTCAACACGCATTGCAGCAAATGCATGTGATGGCCAATTAGAGCCAAAGACTCGGCGCAAAAGAACTGTGAGTGCATAACCTGGAGCATCTACGCTGGCACGATCTAGGGCGCGAAAAGCTAGTTCGTTTTCCCCTCGTTCATATGCCAATGTGGCAAATAAGCAGGCTATAGGTGCAACAAAACCATTGGGTGCGATTCTTAACAAGTAGAGCCACATATTCCAGTAAGTTTCAAAACTATTCTCACCATGAGATCCCAATGCAAAGTCGCGCACTTGAACATCAGATAATCGACCGATTACTTGTGAGACTAATTCGATGTCACTTCCTTCTCCTGATTGGGCAAATTGCATCGCCAAATCGATAACTGCCGTTGCCCCTTCGCGTTGCAAGAGATTGAGATCAATATTGTTTGCATCTATTGAAAATGAGCGCACTGAATTCAAAAACTCTGTGTCAAAAGAGAGTGCAAGTGCGGTGATATTTACGTAGGTGTTCTCGGTTGTCATTTTAATTTATCCTTTGAATGTAGTTGGAGCTGCGACAATGGTGATTGCTGCTAATGAAATTTTTACGACCGAGCCTGTGACCGCGCGCAGTTGTGCGTTGTGGGTATAAGTGCCATTCCAAGTGGTGGCAAGTGTGACTACATAGGATCCCGGCTTGGAATAGATGTGATGGATCAAGCCATGTGGATATGGAGCACCACTGTCTGTCGTGGTAAATGTTGAGCCATCACCAAAGCTCCACACATAGGAAGGTCTTAGAGTTACGTCAATAACTTCGCCAATGATCTCAACTCGGCTTTGAAACAATGCGGGAAGATCGCACCAAAAGTAGACAGGTACATTTACTAGCGGCTCAAACTCTGGTTGGTAAGCAACCCCTGCTGTAGGCACCAACTTTGTTAATCGATCGCTCAAATTGACTTTGGTAACAGATTTCTTAACTCTAGGTTTAGCTCGCTTTTTTACGGAAGGTTTTTTAACCACTGGCTTCTTTGTGATTGGCTTCTTTACAACAGCTTTTTTTGGATCTGGAAGAAGAAAAAATGGAAGCGGTTTTTTTGTTGGCTTTGCCTTGACCACTGGCTTTTTTGGAGATTGCGCAATGGTTTTCCTTACAGTTGAATCACCCTTTCGTGCCTCAATGATTATTTGATTATTCTCTGTATACACATTGATACAAGCTATGTCTTTGCAGTTAACTGCATTTTCACTTGCATGGGTAACTGCGGTGCTCTGTAAGAAGAAGCAGGCAATTGATAGGACAATAATTTTGTGATTCATGGCGGTCACCATAAATGTGGAGCCAACGCAAGGCCTTAACCACGATGCTAACTGTGGATAGTTGTGACAGGCTTAGCCCATGAGTTCGCGCGATGGAGATGGCTGGATTGAATGCAGCTGTGGAAACAAACATTGGGGAATTCATGGCGCAGCTGGAGTTTTAATTTTTCGAAACAGCCACATTCTTTTGCAACATCGAGCACCATGGGTGCACAACGGTGACACATGGGGAATTCCTGGAGGAGCAAGAGATTCACATGAGAGCGCTATTGAGGGGGCATTTCGAGAGGCTGTTGAGGAAACAGGAGTCAATACTGCCCTACTCACACCGGTGCATACATTTTGTGATGATCATGGAAATTGGAAGTATGAAACAGTTCTGGCCCAGGCTTCTGATGAATTAGTGGCACATGAAGTTAACGATGAGTCCCATGAGGTTCGGTGGGTAGAGATTGATCAAGTGGAGTTGCTTACTCTTCACCCAAGTTTTCGTAACTCCTGGCCTGAGCTAAAGAACCTGCTTAATAATTTTATCGGCCCACGTTAGTTCCTGCTCACTACTGTGATCGATAAAAAAGTGAATGAAATTAAATTGAAATTAACCCATTAAGGCAAAATGCTGTTGCTTTTTCGATCTCTTTTGCTGCATTGTTGCCAGCTTCGATTCGCTTTGTAGAAGTATCGGTGACTGCCTGAATAAAGGCCATGGCTTGTTGAACATCATCTACCTGAAGCTTTTCAAGAGAATCCATGAGTGGAGCAAGTAGTCCGCGGTGGGCGACTTTAATCTGGTGTGCCCGCTCTTGTGGAAGAGTTGTTGCATTTAATGCTTTTGCAAGTAAATGGCGACCATCTTCTATATATGTTAGCGCTGCCTTAATCCATAGTTCTACACACTCACTTGGTGATTTTGCTTGCGCAATTTCATCGTTTAAATAATGTGCAAAGCCATTGAGTTCATCGATAACTAAATCTGCAACTAAGTCCGCACTACTTGCAAAATATTCGTACACGGAGGTTCTAGAAAGGCCAGCGCGTTGTGCAACAGCTGCAACCGTAACTGCCTGACCTCCGGATTCCATAGCAATACTTGCTGCAGCATCAATGAGTTGGCTCCTGCGCCAATCACGGTGCTCGGCAAGTGTTTGTGTTGCTATGCGTGGCATACGCCTAGTCTTTCATGCTCTGTGCAAGTCTGCGCAATGAATCCCTCACAACTTCAGAGTCTGAGGTTCTCCATAGAGGTGGCATGGAGTTAAGGAGAGTGCTTCCGTAGCGTTTAGTGACAATCCGTGAATCCAATATTGCGACTACTCCCCTGTCATTTTCACTTCGAATCAATCTTCCTGTGCCCTGAGCTAATAATAAAGCAGCCCTGGGAAGAGAAACCTGCATGAAGCCGCTTCCACCTGCTGCATCTGCTTGCGCTGCGCGAGCACTCATTACTGGTTCATCGGGACGAGGAAATGGAATGCGATCGATTGCTACCAAGATGCAACTATTTCCCGGAACATCAACACCTTGCCACAACGACATTGTTCCAAGCAAAATCGATGTTTCATCTTTTGCAAAACGTGCAACAAGTGGTCCGACGGCATCACCACGTTTTTGCGTAATTATTTTAATTGGAAGTTCAGCTAATACTTTTCGCAGATGAGCATCAGCTGCCTCGACTCCCCGCCATGAGGAAAACAACGCCAAAGTACGACCGCCAGCGGCGTCTATTAGTTCACCAAGCTCCGTTAAAACTTCCTGACTTGGACCATCTCTGCCGGGCTCTGGTAAATGCTTGGGCATGTATAAAACGCCTTGGTTAGCAAAATCAAAGGGTGATCCAACATCTAGCATTTGAAGATTTCCAGGATCAATCTCGTCATCGTTTAGATCGGCATTTAACTCTCCACCAATGAGAAATCCAATACTTTTGGCCATCGAATCAAAGCCTTTGCCGATTGTTAACGTTGCAGATGTAGCAATGACGGGTGTCTTTGTTAGTAAGTTCTCACGTAAAACCTCTGACACCGACAACGGCGCCAAATAAAGAGTTGAATAGGTTGGTTCATACCAAAGAACCAAGCCATCACCCATTTTAAGAACTGTTGCTGCAGTAGTGCTTATTTCGTTGACCGCACCTTTTACTCGGGCGCGCTCTGCTAAAGCATCCGTATCAATAATTTCATCATCGGCAGAAAGAAATGCAGTAATAGCTTTGGCGCTCTCAAAGACTTTGCGGATAGGTGCTTCAAGTGATTGTGGAATCTCTTCTAATCGAGAAGCAGGAGCTGCATCAAGCTTTATTGATTCGCCATAATCAACCATAGACTCATGAAAATCATTGGCCGCTTTATGAAAAGAATCTGCAAGCTTGCCGGGCATAAATTTTCGTGCCATTGCAGCTGCTCGTAAAACTCTGTTTGAAGTTAATTCATCTGTAACGGCTTGTGTGGCTCGATCCATAAACTCATGTGCTTCATCCAAAATGACACAGTCGCGCTCAGGCAAAATTGGATGCGAATCGACGATTTCAATGGCAAGAAGAGTGTGGTTGGTAACGACAATATCGGCTAACTGAGCTTTAGCCTTTGCATTGGCTGCAAAGCATTTTGATCCAAAGGCACAGACATCAGCCCCAACGCATTCGCGCCCTGAAACGCTGTTAGCTGCCCACACTCTGCGATCCACATCTGGCGCATCATCTCTATCTCCGCTGACTCCCGGAGTTTTTGCCCAAGCGATTAGCTGCTTTGCGTCTTTTTCTAATGACGAAACATCCATGACTAACTCGGCATCTGGATCGATCTCTTCACTATTCATTTTTTGTAAACAAACGTAATTGCCTACACCTTTATAGATTGCAAATGTAATCTCGCGGCCTAGCTCTTTTTCAAGTGCCGGAACAACTGCAGGTAAGTCACGATCTACAAGTTGGCGTTGGAGTGCAAGAGTTGCAGTTGCAACTAAGGTTTTTCTCCCATGCACAATGCCCGGCACTAAATATGCAAGTGATTTTCCAGTGCCGGTGCCTGCTTGAACCATCAAGTGATGGCGATTTGTTAATGCATTAGCAACCGCTTCAGCCATTTCGATCTGGCCTTCACGTGGTGACCCACCAATTGCTTCTATAGCGACATCAAGTGCTCTGCGCACTTTTGCTGACATGTCACTCATTCATGCAGTTCTACCGCTTGTCGATTGAAATGAAGGCTTTATCCTCGGGTCCCACATAAAGGGCAGTTGGACGAATAATTTTTCCATCAAGACGCTGTTCGATAACGTGAGAAGTCCATCCGGAAATTCTCGACATTACAAATATTGGAGTGAAGTAGTTAACTGGAATCTTCATTGAATCGTATGCAACGGCTGAGAACCAGTCCACATTTGGGAACATCTTCTTAACTTCCCACATCACAGATTCGATGCGTTCGGCAATCTCGTAATCATTTGCCTTTCCAGCAGCTACAGCAAGTTCTTTGGTAATGACTTTAATAATCTCATTACGAGGATCTGAAACTGTGTATACAGGGTGACCAAATCCAATTACTACTTCTTTATTTTCCACACGCTTTCGAATATCAGCTTCAGCCTGATCAGCTGTTGTATAGCGCTGCTGAATCTCAAGTGCTACCTCGTTAGCACCACCATGCTTTGGCCCGCTCAGCGCACCAATAGCACCGGATACACATGAATAAATATCTGCACCGGTTCCTGCAATTACTCGACTAGTAAAAGTCGAGGCATTGAATTCATGCTCGGCATAAAGTACCAAGGAGATGTGCATTGCCTTTTCCCACAGTGCACTTGGCTTTTCGCCGTGCAAAAGATGTAAAAAGTGAGCACCGATTGAGTCATCATCTGTTTCAACTTCAATCTTCTTGCCGTTGTTTGCAAAGTGATGCCAATATCCAAGAATCGATCCAGTCTTGGCTAACATTGAATCGGCGATATCTCGTGCCTCAGATTCAGTGTGCTGAGTTGATTCAGGATTAACTGCCCCAACTGCTGAGAACGCAGTACGCAAAACATCCATTGCATGTGCTGAAGCAGGTATCTGTTCTAGAACTGTTTTAACAGCAGGTGAAAGCCCGCGCAAACCCTTTAACTTAGATTTGTAACTGTCTAATTGTTTTTGGTTTGGAAGTTCTCCGTGAACTAATAAAAATGCAACTTCCTCGAACTGGCAGTGTGTTGCCAAATCTTTGATGGAATATCCACGGTAGTGAAGATCTCCTTGACCAACTGAACTTAATGCGGTGCTTCCTGCTGGAACTCCTGAGAGGGCTACCGACTTTTTAGGCTTGAATTCACTCATGCGGCAATCTTAACTATAGGTAGGCGGCTTTTTTGACAATCTATGGCGTCCAAACTTCCATAAATCGGGCCCCACCCCCCTGCAAGGAATGCAAACTAAAGCAAGTGGAGGCGGGTTGCGGATATGGACCGACCTAAAGTTATGAACATCACAGTTGGGTAGGAATTTCCAAAGGATCAATTTGTGTTGCGTAAGTGCAGTAGCTCGATTGCGGCAATTGCGCTGTCATAACCTTTGTCCTCTTTGCTGCCTGCTACACCAGATCGTGCAATTGCCTGCTCCATGTCGTTACACATAAGTACACCGAATCCAATTGGCTTTGAGAACTTAAGTGAGACATCAATAACACCTTGAGTTACTCCCTGGCATACATAATCAAAGTGCGGGGTTTCACCTTTTAAAACAAGTCCAACTGCAACAACTGCGTCAAAGCCTTTTTCAAATGCAAGCTGTGATGCAAGTGGAATCTCAAATGATCCTGGAACATAGATCGTTTCAATCTGGGTAATTGATGCTTCTGCTAACGCTCGTTGCGCACCAGCGATTAGATCATTACATAAATCCAAATGCCATGAGGAAGAAATGATCGCTACTTTGACATCGGGAAGAGATCTAACTGCAATCTGTGGGGAACTGCCTGACATCTATTTACTCCCTCGGTTGTGACCTAATTTGCTTTCCTTCGTTGCTAGATATCTTTTATTAAACTCATTTACTTCCACCAAAAGATGCTGCTGAACGCATGCAATCCCAGCCTTTTCAATCGCTGCGACTTTGTCAGGATTATTAGTCAAAAGAGTGATGTTTTTCAATCCAAGTTTTTTAACGATTGCTACTGCATCGTTCCATTTGCGAGCATCAACTTGGTGACCCAAAGCAATATTTGCCTCGACCGTATCCATTCCTTGATCCTGGAGTTGATAAGCCTTGAGTTTTTCACTCAAGCCAATACCGCGTCCCTCATGATTGCGTAAATAAATAATGTAGCCGTAACCACTAGATTCAATTAAAGAGATTGAAAGCTCCAACTGTTCTCCGCAGTCACACCTTTGAGAATGCAGCACATCACCGGTAAAGCACTCGCTATGGATACGAACCAAAGGGTTTGCACCGGTTGATCCAAATTTGATGACCGCATGTTCACGCTGATTTAACGTTGGGTAAGTGGAAACTTGCCATGACTGATTGCGCAATGGCAACTGCGCCCAATCAAAAATAAATTCCTTTGAATCCTGCACATCTTTCCTATCATCTGGAATGACTTGCTGGGATAGCTCTTCTATGGAAATCGTTAAGAGTCCGTGGGCTGTTCCAAAATCTTTAAGAGATTGTCCGCGCGCCATAGAACCATCGTCATTAACTATTTCAGAAAGCAAACATAATGGCTCTGCTCCAACAAGTTGAGTCAACGCTACCCCGGCTTCCGTGTGACCTCTGCGGATCTTTAATCCACCATCAACTGCGATTAGTGGAAACACATGTCCAGGTCTAATGAAATCAGTTGCGACTGATTGTTGTGAGGCCAGAGCAACCACAGTATTCGCACGCTCTTTTGCGCTTACTCCCGTTGAAATATCTTTCTTCACATCAACACTTACTGTAAAAGCTGTTTGCTTTGAGTCCTGATTTTCTTCAACCATCAAAGGTAATCGAAGTTCACGGGCGCGCTTTTCTTGCATCGCAACACATAAAATTCCAGTTGTATGGCGAACCATAAATCCAACGCTCTTTTCAGTGGCAGCTTCTGCCAACATCATTAAGTCACCTTCGTTTTCGCGATTCTCATCATCTACAACAATGATCATCTCGCCACGTTTAAAGGCAGCTAAGGCATCCTGGAAGTTACTCATTTTTTCACTCCCTTACTGATCAACCGCTCTACGTATTTAGCTAAAACATCAACCTCAACATTGATCAGGTCACCGGCTTTCTTAGTTGAAAGATTTGTTCGCTCCAGGGTTTCCGGGATTAACCACACGGTTACTTGATTGTTGGTGTCATCAATTTCTCCCACTGTAAGGGAAATTCCATCAAGTGCAATGGAACCTTGATTAACAATGTATTTTCCTAAATTCGATGGAATAGTGATATCAAAGCGTGCCCATTTTTCTCCAGGTACAAGCCCTACAACTATGGCAACTCCGTCAACATGGCCTTGAACGATGTGTCCACCCATTCGGGCATCTATCGCAGCAGCAAGCTCTAAATTAACCGGTGATCCAATCTCTAGCTTTGCAAGACTGGTAATTTTTAATGTCTGAATCATGACATCGGCGCTAAATGAACTCACGGTGACAGATGTGGCAGTTAGGCAGACACCATTAACACTTATTGAATCTCCAACTTTAATTTGAGAAATTAACAGTGGTGCATGGATAGTAAAAACTGCAGACTCATTTCCACGCTCAATTTCAACAACTTTTCCTAGTTCGGCGATCAACCCAGTGAACATCTACTTTGCCTTTCCTAGAGCGTAGGTAGATTTAACATCGCCATCTAAAACCTCAGTAGCAATGTGATCTAGGGCTAATAACTCTTTAATTGTCGTTGCACCAAAGTCTGCGACAAATGATTTTCCCTGGCCCAAAAGCGATGGGGCTTGATATATAACCAACTCATCCAATAAACCTTGTTTTAACATGGCAGTTGCAAGTGTTGGACCGGCCTCAACTAAGACGTGATTAACGCCAGTTTTATTGAGCTCATCAATGAGAGTAATCAAATTCTTAGTTCTAACCAGCAATGTCGTTGCAGATTCATCGAAGATCTTTGATGTTGGAGGCAATTGCTGCTCTCCACATACAACTCGCAAAGGATTGGCTGTAAACCCTTGGAAATCTCCCCGTGGAATTAAATGTGGATCATCTGTAATGACTGTATTGGTACCAACCAAAATCGCATCTGCGTGCCTACGAAGAATCTGCACATCGTTGCGTGATTTTTCATTTGAGATCCATTGTGAACTTCCATCAACTGCGGCAACTTTTCCATCAAGAGTTGTTGCAACTTTCCACGTGAAAAAAGGTCTGCTCTTTTCGATCTTTGTGAGCCATGCTCTATTTGCATAGGTGGCTTCACTTTCCAAAACACCACTTTCAACCTGCACACCCATCTCGCGCAATGACTGCGCTCCCCCTGCAGCTTTTTTATTGGGATCCTTTACGGCGTATACAACTTTTGAAATTCCAGCATTCGCAATTGCCTCTGAGCAAGGACCTGTTGCTCCAGTGTGATTACATGGTTCTAAAGTGAGAACCATTGTTGCGCCTTTTGCCTTCACGCCTGCGGCGTTTAAAGCCACCACTTCTGCATGATCAGGTGATTTCATTCGATCATGAAAGCCTTCGGAAATAATTTGGCCATCAGAATTAACTATTACTGTGCCCACTATTGGATTGGGAGAAGTTTTTCCTAAACCTTTTTGAGACAGCGCAATTGCACGTTGCATCGCAACTGTGTAATCCATCATCTGTCCCCTAACTCTGTGTAACGAGTTTCCGGGGGTTGCGTGTAGGCCAATGCAATAAAAATTGCGCGTGCGCAAACACAAATAAGGCAGGTGTGAACCTACCTTTTGTTGGTTTCCTCTCATCCGGACTTTAACCGTCGGTCTCAGAATTTCACTGAGTCAACCGATAACTGGAGGCCATCGGGTCGCGGACTATAACCGCCGGTTCGAAATTACATCGACCCCGGAAACAACGTGCTTATTCTACTCGCGATTGAAAGGTGCTGCGAACATGAAAAACCCCGCTAATCACGTTCTTTATCGCGACTAGCGGGGTTTTTAACGGGGTTGGTTAAGTTTTAGCTGCAACCAGAAGTGTTGCCACATCCTTCGCATACAAAGCATGCACCTGACATTCGCATCTTCACGCCGCATGTCATACATAGCGGTGCATCAGATTTGATTCCCATTGATTCTAGAAGATCAGATGAAGAACCAATTGTTTGAGCAACTGGTGCTGCTTCAATCTTTACATCACTTTTTACAACCGCAGGAGCCGCCACAGGCGCAGCCGCCTGGGCTGCTACTGCTTTTGGGGCTTGAGCTGTTTCAGCGTTAGCTACCGGTGCATATTCGCCACCGTTATCCAGTGCTGCTGCGCGCTCTACTGATGTGTAAAGACCCATTGCTGAACGTTGTTCGAATGGTAAGTAATCAAGTGCAAGACGACGGAAGATGTAATCCATCATGGACTGTGCCATGCGAATATCTGCATCATCTGTCATGCCTGCTGGCTCAAAGCGCAAGTTGGTGAACTTCTCAACGAATGTTTCTAGTGGAACTCCGTACTGAAGTCCGATTGAAACTGCGATTGAGAAGGCATCCATTACGCCGGCAAGTGTTGAACCCTGCTTGCCAAGCTTTAAGAACACTTCACCAAGTGCGCCATCAGCGTATGCGCCAGCGGTCATGTAACCCTCGGCGCCTCCAACAGAAAATGATGTTGTAGTTGCAGGACGTGACTTAGGAAGGCGCTTGCGAACTGGAGTTGCTACAGCTTCTTCTACTGCAACATCCTTCTTCTTTGCCTTGCCATCTGAAAGTGGTTGTCCAACTTTGCAGTTATCGCGATAGACAGCGAGCGCTTTCACACCCATCTTCCACGCTTCAAAGTAAACCTCTTCAACTTCTTCAACAGTTGCCTCTTCTGGAAGGTTAACTGTCTTTGAAATCGCACCTGAAAGGAATGGCTGGCATGCAGCCATCATGCGAACGTGACCCATTGGAGCAATTGAACGTTGTCCAAGTGCGCAATCAAATACGTCATAGTGCTCTGTCTTTAATCCTGGAGCATCAATGACATGGCCATTGTTTGCAATGAATTCAACAATTGCTTCAATTGTCTCTTCTGCATATCCAAGTTTGCGCAAAGCCTGTGGAACTGTCTGGTTAACAATCTGCATTGAACCGCCACCGACAAGCTTCTTGAACTTAACAAGTGAGAAGTCAGGTTCGATACCTGTTGTATCGCAATCCATCATCAAACCAATTGTTCCTGTTGGTGCAAGAACAGAGATCTGCGCATTGCGCCATCCATTCTTGTCGCCAATTGCAAGACATGCATCCCATGCCTTGTTTGCCTCTGTCCATACATCGCGATCAAGAGTTGTCTCTGACTTAGCAGATGAGGATGCTGCTGCATGCTTGCGCATAACGCGTGCATGTGGCTTAGCATTTTGTGCAAAGCCTGCATATGGACCAACGATTCCAGCTAACTCTGCTGAGCGCTTGTATGTAATTCCTGTCATCAATGAAGTGATGGCACCGGCTAATGCGCGTCCACCCTCTGAATCGTATGCAAGACCAGATGCCATAAGTAGTGCACCAAGGTTTGCATAACCAATTCCGAGCTGACGGTATGCCTTTGTTGTGTCACCTACTGCTTCAGTTGGGAAATCTGCGAAACAGATTGAAATATCCATTGATGTAATGATCAACTCTGCTGCTTTTCCAAATGTCTTTGAATCAAATGATCCATCGGCCTTTAAGAACTTCATCAAGTTAATTGATGCCAAGTTACATGAAGAGTTATCTAGTGACATGTACTCAGAGCAAGGGTTTGACGCATTGATGCGACCTGTCTCTGGGTTGGTGTGCCAATCGTTGATTGTGTCGTCATATTGAATTCCAGGATCGGCACATGCCCAAGCTGCCTGTGACATCTTGGTAAATAGTGCGCGTGCATCAACAGTTTCAATAACTTCACCTGTTGAACGTGCTGTTAGGCCAAACTGCTCGCCCTTTTCAACTGCACGCATGAACTCATCTGAGACGCGAACAGAGTTGTTTGCATTCTGATACTGAACAGAGATGATGTCTTTTCCACCAAGGTCCATATCAAAGCCTGCATCGCGTAATGCACGAATCTTGTTCTCTTCGTTAACTTTTGTCTCAATAAACTCTTCAATATCTGGGTGTGAAACATCTAGAACAACCATCTTTGCAGCGCGACGGGTTGCGCCACCTGACTTGATTGTTCCTGCAGAAGCATCTGCACCGCGCATAAATGAAACTGGACCAGATGCTGTTCCACCGGACTTTAATAGCTCCTTTGAAGAGCGGATACGTGAAAGATTTAATCCTGCACCCGATCCACCTTTGAAGATCATTCCTTCTTCACGGTACCAGTTAAGGATGCTGTCCATTGTGTCATCTACTGACAAGATGAAACATGCACTTACCTGTTGTGGTTGTGCTGTTCCAACGTTGAACCACACTGGTGAGTTGTAAGCAAAGATCTGGTGCATAAGCATGTATGTAAGTTCATGCTCATAAATTGTTGCATCCTGCTCTGTTGCAAAGTAACCGTTATCGCGGCCGGCCTTTGTGTATGTAAGGACTACGCGATCGATAACTTGCTTGAGAGACCACTCGCGGTTTTCTGCACCAAGTGCGCCGCGGAAATACTTTGTTGTAACAATTGTTGAAGCATTCACAGACCAGAAGTCAGGAAACTCAACACCGTGTTGTTCGAAAACAGTCTCTCCCGTTTTCCAGTTTTGCTGCACTACATCGCGACGCTCCCACTTAGCTTCATCGTATGGGTGTACGCCTTCCTTGGTGTAGATGCGTTCGATCGTCAAGCCCTTACCCTTAAGAGTGTTGTGAGCTTTGATTTTCGCTGGTCGGTTGATTACCGTCTCGGACATATTGTGTTTCCCCGTCTTCTAGTTTTCTCTAAATTGTTTCTTTATTTGGTTCTTGTTGTGGATGTAGTTCTTATCAATTTTTTACGCGGTTGTACTGTTGGGAATCTGTATTGCTTGAGTTTGTTGCAACTGGGGAATTGCTCGAAGGTAGAGCACGGAGAAGTGCGATCTCACCTTCAAAATCTTCAAGGGAGGCAAAGTTACGGTACACAGAGGCATAACGTAAGTAAGCGACCTCATCGAGCTCTCGGAGTGGCGCAAGAATTGCCATGCCCACCTCTTGAGCTTCGATCTCTGCCTGACCGCTGCTGCGAAGATTCTCTTCTACGCGTTGGGCAAGCAAAACTAAATCGTCCTCGTTAACCGGACGTCCCTGGCAGGCTTTACGAACACCGATCAGGACCTTCTCGCGACTGAAAGGCTCTGTGGCCCCACTTCGCTTAATAATATTAAGGAGTGCAATCTCCTGAGTTGAAAACCTTTGGCCACACTGAGGGCATTCACGGCGGCGGCGAATTGTTGTGCCTTCTTCAACCGGGCGAGAGTCGACTACGCGAGAATCTTCAAATCTGCAGAATGGGCAATTCATTTCGGCGTGTCCTCCCTTCAATGCTGGTAATTAGCTCGTTCTAGATGTATTGAGCGGACCCGCAAACTTACCCTAAAACCACCACTTATGGAAGTTTTTGCTGGTTTGACCCCTACATGTAGTAGTAACTATAAAGCATTTCTTGAGGCTTTGCCTGATAAACGGGTTAGAACCAACTTAACGGCGTGTCGGGAGATCTAGGTCAGATTATTTCTGAGTTAGAACAGGCACCCGTAGCTTTTGACCAGATTGAAGATCAAAGCCTTTGAGATTGTTTGCCTCGCGAATAAGAGCGAGCATCTCTTGGGCATCTCCTTGAGAGTAAGCCGCGGCTAGGCTCCACAGAGTCTCACCTGGAGCCACAACGATCGTTGAAAATGAAGGCGCTGTGCTTGCCGCTTTCTGGTTTGCACCAGATTGGGCAGCAAAGCCAGCCACCATCACCACAGTAAGAGAAAGCAACACAACGGCCCTAGCGAGTCGACCTCGACGTGACAATCGAATTACTGGCATCGATTGCTGGTCGGACGGATTGGCCAAAACTCTTGGAAAACCTTGATTTACAATGCTTTGAGAGCCTGTAAACCCTGTGTTAAAAACTACTGTACTCATGTTTTCTCCTGCGGTCACACCTTGGGGAAGGATTCGAACAACTGTTCGAATAAGACAATTAAACACCCCACCACTGACAAATGCAAGCAAAATTCGAACAGGTGTTTGAATTTTTTGCCCAGCTGTGTCACCCTATATCCATGGCTAAAAACGTAACCGAACTATCCGATGGCCCAGCTGACGCTCATGGCCTCACTTCCCGCCAGCTCAAGATCCTTGGGGCTATCAAAGATGCCGTTGAAAACAACGGCTATCCCCCAACGATGCGTGAGATTGGCTTAGTAGCAGGACTTACTAGCCCGGCCTCGGTCAAATACCAACTTGAAGCCCTCGAAAAGAAAGGCTTCATTCGCCGCGATCCAACCCGTGGTCGCGCACTAGAAGTTTTGATGCCAGATGAGAAAACCGCTGAGAACTCATCACCTGTAGATGCCACCAGATACATACCTCTTGTGGGTCGAATTGCAGCAGGTGGTCCAATTACTGCCGAGCAAGAAGTCGAAGAGACATTTCCGCTTCCCGAATCACTTGTTGGTTCAGGTGATTTGTTCATGCTTAAAGTTGTGGGTGAGTCAATGATCGATGCGGCCATCTGCGATGGTGACTACGTGGTAATTCGCGCGCAGAAAGATTGCAACAACGGAGAAATCGTTGCAGCAATGATCGATGGTGAAGCCACCGTAAAAACCTTCTCTCGCAAAAACGGGAAAATTTGGTTGCTTCCAGCTAACGCAAACTTTGCGCCGATCGATGGTCAAAACTGCGAAATTTTAGGAAAAGTTACAGCAGTTCTTCGCACAGTTCGCTAAATTTCTCCCATGCCTAAAGATTCATCCCGAGAATCTCACTTTCCTGCGATTGAGAAAAAGTATGGCGAAAAAATGGCCTACTGGTTTAAGGTCATGGCAAAGATTGAGGGCAAGAAGTATCCAGAGCAGATTGCTCACCTAAAGGAGAACTACGGTTTTTCTCAAGCCCACGCCAACGCCCTTGTTATGTACTCACGTGGCTCTGTTTCTTCGAGACGATTTGCAACACCTGCAGATTACTTTAAGAGTATTGATCCGCAGCAGTCGAAAACAATTAAGGCGATTTTTAAAGCGATCAAAGCTAAACACCCAGAGCTAGAGCTGGTCATTGCATGGAATCAACCTATGCTCAAAAAAGATACACACTATATTTTTGGTGCATCTACATCTAAAAATCACATCTCAATTGCACCCTGGAATCAAGATGTTTTGGCTACATACTCACCTAAATTTGCTGAGTACAAAGTTCTGAAAAAAACGATCCAGATACCCAATGACTGGGATGTAAATGCCTCCAATGCGAAACTGCTGCAAGGGATGATCACGGCATCTCTAAAGGCGTTGAAGTAAATACTGCAGTAACACTTGAATAAGCGCTGAAGTAAGTCTGGCAATTAGCGCTTGATATATAGGGTTTTAAAGCCGCTTTCGAGCCGTTAGAATTGGCATATGGATCTAGACAAAGTCATTCTGTATTACGGCTTCACGCCAATTGCAGATACTGATGCTATGAAACTTTGGCAGAAAACTCTGTGTGAGTCCCTCAACATCAAGGGTCGAATCATCATCTCCCCCCATGGCATAAATGGAACCTTGGGTGGAAAGATGAAGGATCTGAAGAAGTATGTGAAGGCAACAAAGTCTTATCCGGGGTTCAAAAAGATTGATTTCAAGTGGTCGGATGGAACCCCATTAGATTTTCCTAAACTAAAAATTAAAATACGTCCAGAGCTCGTCGCCTTCGGAAATCCAGATGAGATCAAAGTTGATGAAAATGGCGTTGTGGGCGGTGGAGTACATCTGCGCCCAGAGGAAGTTAACAAACTAGTAGAAGATCGTGGAGATGAAGTCGTCTTCTTTGATGGCCGTAACGCTTTTGAAGCCAAGGTTGGAAAGTTTAAAGACGCTGTCGTTCCTCAGGTCGAAACTTCACATGACTTTGTTGCAGAGATTGAAAGTGGAAAGTATGACCACTTGAAAGATAAGCCAGTTGTCACATACTGCACTGGCGGAATTCGTTGTGAAATTCTCTCTGTTGTCATGAAAAACCGAGGCTTCAAAGAGGTTTATCAAATGAAGGGTGGAATCGTTCGTTACGGAAACAAGTACGGCGATGATGGATTGTGGGAAGGCTCTTTGTATACCTTTGATGATCGCCTGACAATTGACTTCAGTGATCATACAAAGCTAATTGGCAGCTGCGCCGAATGTGGAGAAAAGACAAAGCAGTTTAGAAACTGCCAAAAGCCAGAGTGTCATCAATTAGTGTTGCTGTGTGATCCATGCTTTGACAGCCATACCGAGCGCCCCTGCAATCATGAACGCGAAGTTAAACGAAACCGCGAACTCATAGGCTAAAAATCAAGTCGTTTGCATTCAAGGTACATAACTTGAATAAAACACACATATTTTGCATCGCAAAAAATTGTTATAGTCTGAAAAACGCTACTTATTAAAGTACTCTTGTGAACATGGGCACCGGAACAGTTTTGGCTATCGATCTAGGACAATCCGGTACATCATTACGTTTAGGTGATTTAAGTATTGAATTATCACGTGGAAAACATGCAGGAGAAAGTTCGCTAGATGCCTTACGAGCTGCAATTGAATCAATAGATCTTCCTGAAAAAATCTCTGCAGCTTGCGTAACGCTTTCATGCACTGGTTTTTATGGGCGAGTTCCAAATCCTGAAAAGTATCTTGAGTTGTGTGCTGAATTCTTTGGCGCTAGACAGGTATCGGTGATAGATGATGGTTTTGCAAGTTACATCGGTGCATTGGGCGGTAAAGAGGGCGTCGTATTAACCATCGGTGGTGGAGTCGTTTCAATTGGTGGATTGAAGGGGCACTATGCCCATCGCGATGGCTTGGGAAGTACTTTCGGTGACGAAGGAGGCGGCTTCTGGCTAGGTAGAAATGCAATCTCTAAGGCGCTTGCATCCCAACAAGGTCGAATTCTCGATAACCAAATGGCCAATCTCTTTGAAGCAGAGATTACTGCGTACTTTGAATTAGAGGTTCGAGATGGGGCACAAGCTCAAATTCTTGCAATAAATTCTGCGAAAAAAATTCTAGATGCTGCAGATCTTGGAATGCCGACGGCTGTCAGTATCGTCAATGAAGGCGCACAATTACTGGCACGAACTGTAGTTTCCACCTGGCTTGCAGTTGAAGGCAGCGCTCAGGATGCGATGAAGTTGGTTATTCAAGGCGGACCGGCACACAACAAAAACTACGTAAATAAAATAGTTGAAAATGTAAAGAAAGAACTTCCACAAGTGATGCTTACCGAATCAGGTGGCGATAATTTAGATGGTGCTATCTGGATAACAGATAACTTGAGTCAAGATGTGCTGCCATTTCTTAGATGGGCAGCTAAATAACTTCTAGAAACAAACTTCTACTTCTTTGGGCCACGCCTTAACTCTGTAATGGGATTCCACTCACGAAGTGGAGTGCGAGTCTTTTTTGGAGACAACATCAACGCCAATAGAACCCAAAAGGTTCCGATGTATCCAAGTACTATCCAAGGAATTACTCGTCGTCCAAAAGCATAAGCACAAAGACCTGCAAATATGCCAAAGAATAAATGTTGGGCGTCAAAAGGAATCATGGATAAAATCCTACTCAATTTATTCAAAAAAATAATCTCCCTCCCCGCACAATTAAGTGCGAGAAGGGAGATCTAATTTGTAGCCCCGAAGGGATTCGAACCCTCGTAGCTGCCTTGAGAAGGCAGAGTCCTAGGCCGCTAGACGACGGGGCCATATTCCATTTCTGGAAAGTTTTCCTAGAACAAACATTACGTAACTGATATTAAGTTGTGAAACAGGTACTGCGCTGGGGTACCAGGACTCGAACCTAGACTTACTGAACCAGAATCAGCAGGGCTGCCAATTACCCCATACCCCAAGGTTGTTACACCTTGTATTGCAAGACCTAAGAATACCAGCGGATTTATAGAGTCAAAGCCGTGTTAATACGTGAAAGACATGCCTCTTTACCCAGTAACTCCATTGATTCAAATAACGGTGGTGAAATCGTGCTGCCCGTAGTGGCAATACGCAAAGCCGTAAATGCAATACGTGGCTTTAGTCCAAGTTCATCAATAAGGGATGTTCTCAAAGCTGCTTCAATATTTTCGTGGCTCCATTGTGAAACTCCCTCTAACTCTTTAACGGAGCGCTTAAGAATCTCTTTAGAACATGAATCCGTAATCTTTGAAACACTATCTGCATCAACTTCAAAGTTTGTGACGAACAAGAATTTCAGCATTTTTGGTACTTCGCTAAGCACAATAATACGCTCTTGAATAAGTGGAAGCGCTTTTTTAACTAGCTCTATTTCTTGGCTACTCCCCTGAATTACTTTCTCTTTTGTCAAAAATGGTAATGACCACTTTAAAAACTCATCAATTGTCAGTGCTCTAATTTTATCGCCATTAATCGCTTCTAATTTCTTCATATCAAAACGAGCAGGTGAGGAGTGCACCTTTTCAACTGTAAACATCTCTGTTAACTCTTTCATCGTGATGTTTTCAACATCATCACCTGGTGACCAACCTAAAAGTGCTAGATAATTACAAATAGCCTCTGGTAAAAAGCCCATATCTCGATACCAAGCAATCGATGCCTCACCATTTCGTTTGGACAGCTTGGCATTATCTGTTCCCATAACAAAAGGTAAGTGTGCAAAAACTGGATAGTCTTGCGGCGCTACTCCCATGGCTTGATAAACGCGAATCTGACGTGGAGTTGAAGAGAGTAGATCCTCACCTCGAAGCACATGCGTTACCTTCATTAAAATGTCATCTACCGCAACTGCCAAGGTATATAACGGTGAACCATCTGCACGTACCATCACAAAATCTGGAACAAAATTGTGATCGAATGAAACTTCGCCTCGAATCAAATCCGTAAACGTTGTTGAACCATCTGGCATTCGCATGCGAACAACAGCAGCGCGACCTTCGGCTTTATATGCATCTATTTGAGCTTGCGTTAAGTCTCGACAGTGACCGTTATATCCCGGTGCAACATTTGCCTTGCGCTGGGCTTCGCGAACAGCTTCTAACTCATCAGGTGAGCAATAACAGTGATAGGCATCTTTTTGATCCAAAAACTTTTGAGCATATTCGGCGTAAATATGTAAACGTTGTGACTGCAAATAAGGACCATGGTCACCACCAACTTCAGGACCCTCATCCCAATCAAGGCCTAACCACTTTAAGGTTTCGATTGCAGCTTGAATATATTCATCTGTTACTCGAACCGTATCTGTATCTTCGATTCGGAAAAGGAAAACGCCTCCTGTGTGGCGCGCATAAGCCCAGTCAAAAAGTGCGGTGCGAATATTGCCTACATGCAGGTCGCCAGTTGGCGATGGCGCAAACCGTACCTTTACAGGTTTAGTACTCATCTACTGCGCCGCCACCTTATTGATTAATTCGCCAAGTCCTTCGATTGCAACGCTTACTTTACCGCCAACTACCATTGGACCAATACCTGCTGGAGTTCCAGTCAAGATAATGTCACCCGGCAATAAGGTCATCACGCGCGAAACAAAGTTAACAATTGTCGGAACATCAAAGATCATCTCGTTGAGATGAGCAGATTGCTTAACCTGTCCATCAACTGAAGCTGTCAGTTTTTGAGTTCCGGGGATGAACTCTGTATCGATCCACGGTCCAATCGGGCAGAAAGTATCAAAACTTTTAGCCCTGGCCCATTGGCCATCTTTTTTCTGCAAGTCGCGAGCTGTTACATCATTGGCAATTGTGTAACCAAAAATTACATCGCTAACTCGCTCCTTAGGAACATCTTTGCAAATACGCCCAATAACAATTGCTAATTCAACTTCATGGTCAACTTGCTCTGACATCTCAGGCCAAACGATCGTATCTAGAGGCCCAATAACTGATGTGTTTGGCTTTAAAAAGATAAGAGGCTCTGCAGGAACTTTTCCGCCCATTTCGGCGGCATGATCTGCATAATTTTTTCCAATACATACAACTTTGGACCTAGGAATAATCGGTGCCAAGAGTCTGACTTTATTGAGTTCGATCCGTGCTGCTGTTTTTTGAATTCCAGAGTAGATCGGGTCTCCACTGATAACACTAATTAATCCGTCATCTTCGAGCACGCCGAAAAGTGGATCTGGATCTAATCCTGCATCTGGCCCAGGAGTGAATCTGACTATGCGCATTAGGACATTCTAACCGTTGATCGGTCGTTGTTTTTCGGGTAATAGCGCGTGGACATGTTGCTTAGTTTTACTCTGCGTCTTCAATCGCATCAACTAAGCGTTCAACTAATACAGAGGAGATACGACGACGTCGACCTAGAGGACGCTCTGAAGTAATCGCCCAACCATTCCAAGAAATTGTGCTGCCTGCAATCGGCACGCGTCCCAATTTCTGCGCCATTAAACCGCCGATGCTATCGATGTCTTCATAATCTGATTTTTCAATCTCAATCTTTAGTTCATCAGCCAAATCTTCAATATGCAAAGATGCCTTTGCACGTGCTTTATCTGGTGTTAGCCAAGTGAACTCATCTTCTCCGTCATCAAATTCGTCTTCAATCTCGCCAACAATCTCTTCAATAATATCTTCAATTGTAATGATGCCCGCAGTCCCGCCATATTCATCCACGACGATTGCAAGGTGAATCTGATTCTTTTGCATTTCCCTTAGCAGGTCATCTGCCATTTTAATCTCTGGTACAAAATTAGCAGGACGCATGTGCTGTTCGATAGTTTCACTCTGTTCTGCGTCGCGGTGATCGAGTGCTCTTTTAGCCAAATCCTTTACATAGACAATTCCAACGATGTTATCTATTCCATCTCCAATTACAGGAATACGCGAATACCCACTTCTTAGGGCAAGTGATAAGCCTTGGCGAACAGATTTGTCTTTCTCAACCCAAACCATATCGATTCTCGGCACCATAAGTTCTCGCACCAAAGTGTCACCTAGCTCAAATACTGAGTGAATCATCTCCTGTTCATCTGACTCTACAAGTCCGCGTTCATGGGCTTGATCCACTAAATCTCTAAGCTCTGCTTCAGATGTAAACGGTCCAGTTCTAAATCCTTTTCCTGGAGTAAGTGCATTACCAATTGAGATGAGCAATTTCGTCACTGGGCCAAGCAGAAACGCCATTCCATGAGCAACAATAATTCCGTATCGCGCATATTTATGAGGTTGTTGTTTACCTAAAGTACGTGGACCAACGCCAACTACTACGTAAGAGAGCACAACCATTATCAATACAGTTAAAGCCATTGCCTGGGCCGATGGGTAGTTGCGAAGCAAAATCACTGCCAATAAAACGGTTGCAGTAAACTCACAGAGTTTTCTTACAAGCAAAATCACATTCAAATATCTAGCAGGTTGAGCACTGTACTTTCGAAGTAGCGCACCACCACGCTTTCCTTCTAACTCATCAATGACGATACGTGAAATCGAGGTCAGTGCGGACTCACTTGCCGCCAAAAAACCCGCAAAAATCAAAAGTACAACGATGCTAATTACTGCAAATAGACTCATGATCTCTTTTCCCAGTCGGTAACGATTTTTTCTTGCAGTGCAAACATGGTTTTTTCATCTTCTTTATTGGCATGGTCATAGCCAAGGATGTGCAATAAACCATGAGTTGCCAAAATATATATCTCATGGTCGGTTGTATGGCCCTGTGCAAGCGCTTGCGTCTGTGCAACAACCGGACTTATGACAATATCTCCCAAGGTAACAACGTCTTGAGATGTTAGTGGCATATCCATGGGGAAAGAGAGCACGTCAGTGGTGCCAGGCTCATCCATCCATTTCAGGTGAAGTTCGCTCATGTAATCATCTTTTACAAATGTTACATTGAGATCACTTTCAGTATTTAAATCTAAGACGCCTAGTGCGAATGTCAACAAGGAAGTTATCTGCTCTGCTGGAACTAACTGCCCTGAAGTATTTGTGACTTCGATACTCATCTATTGTCGAATAGGCCGCACTACATGTTGGTTAACATCAAAACTTTCATAGGCCTTAACAATGTCACCAATTAATCGGTGGCGCACGACATCTTCAGCTGTTAGCTCTAAAAATGCGATGTCGTCAATATCTTTTAAGATCTCGCGAACAACTTTTAGTCCAGATTTCTGGGCGTTTGGAAGATCAACCTGAGTGATGTCCCCTGTGATGACCATCTTGGATCCAAAGCCCAGTCGAGTTAAAAACATTTTCATCTGTTCTGGAGTGGTGTTTTGTGCCTCATCTAGGATTACGAAAGCATCGTTGAGTGTGCGCCCACGCATGTATGCAAGTGGAGCAACTTCAATAATGCCAGATTGCATTAATCGCGGGATTGAATCAATATCGATCATGTCATGTAAAGCATCAAAGAGTGGTCGAAGATAAGGATCAATTTTCTCACTTAAAGTTCCGGGCAAGAAGCCTAGATTTTCGCCGGCCTCTACAGCAGGACGGGTTAAAACAATTCGATTGACTTTCTTCGACTGCAAAGCTGCAACCGCTTTTGCCATTGCAAGATAAGTCTTACCTGTACCTGCAGGACCAATTCCAAAAGTTATTGTGTGATCCTCAATTGCTTCCACATAGCGCTTTTGATTTGCCGTTTTCGGACGAATCGTGCGACCACGATTACTAACGATATTGAGTGAAAGAACTTCGGCAGGATGATCCACCGGTTTATGCTCAAGCATCTCGATTGCTCTATTGACGGCATCAACATTTAGAACGTTGCCGCTTCGAATTACAACCATGAGTTCATTAAAAAGGTTTTCTAATTTGGCGCAATCATCGTGTGGTCCGCGCAAGGTAATCTCATTGCCACGAACCGTAATATTGACAGAAGCAAAAGCCGCTTCAATTGTTCGCAGATTCAAATCATGGACACCGATCAAGGCGACCATCTGGATTGCTTTAGGTACCGTTATTAACGTTCGCTCCATATGGGGATAAATCTATCTTTAACCCGGTGGCCATGCCATGGCACGACCGCCCAAAAGATGCAGGTGAGCATGGAAAACACTCTGACCAGCCGCTTCTCCGGTGTTAAAAACGGTTCTATAGCCTTCAAGGCCACGCTGGGATGCAATCTCATCTGCAGCTAAGAAAAGTGCGGCAATGATCGTGGCGCTGTTTTTAGCAACACCCGCCGCATTTTCAGTGTGCAAAGTTGGAACAAGAAGGACATGAGTTGGAGCTTGCGGATTGAGATCATTAAATGCCACAACATTTTCATTGCGATAAACAATCTCTGCTGGAATTTCGCCTGCAATTATTTTGCAAAATATGCAATCAGATACTAGCGCCATGTCTTCACCATACCTTTAATAGTGCAGAAACTGCTGAGACGGCTGCGATACCAGCATGGGCCGAACGCAAAATAGGCCTACCCATGAGTGCGGTTTTGGCGCCAGCCTGCGTAAATGCCGCCAACTCTTCATCTGTGATTCCACCCTCTGGACCAATGATGATAAGCAATTTTTCGACATTATGAGATGTGATTTGATCTGAAAGCTTGGTATCAGAGCTTTCATGAAAAACAATTGCTAAGTCACTTAACTTTATGGCTTCACAAATTTGAGATGTCTGGGCTACCCCCGTTACTTCTGGGATTCTAAATCTGCGTGACTGTTTACTTGCCTCGCGCGCAGTAATCTGAAACTTTTCAGATGTTTTCCCAATACTTCGAGTGGCAAGCCATGGAACGATTGTGTCCACGCCAGCTTCAGTTAAAAGCTCTATCGCCTCTTTTGAACGATCACCCTTTGGAAGTGCCTGCACAACTGTAATTTTCGTTGACAGGGGCTCTTGAAACCCCGAATCTAAAACTTGAACCATCATGGACTTCTTTTTTATCTCAGTTGCGGTGACTTTTGACCAAGCACCATTGCCATCACTGAGCATGAATTGATCCGCAACCTGTGTACGGAGCACACGAATTGCATGGTGAGCATCATCATTTTTAAACTCGTAGTGGGCGCCAACTGTTGTTGGTAGATCCTCTACAAAAAAGAGAGTAAACATTATTTGTTAAACACACCTTTTATTTTGCTAAAGACAGAGCCATCTTGTCCCTTTACGTGAGCCTCGCTGGCTTTTTCGCCTCGAACCTGAGCAAAAGAGCGCAGAATCTTCTCTTCTTCTTTACTTAATTTTGTGGGAGTTTGAACTTCGATATGAACAACTAAATCGCCTCTATCTCCGCGTCGCAATCTGGTCATACCCTTACCTTTAATAACAACCGGTGATCCACTTTGAGTGCCAGGCTTTACGTTAACTTCTGCTGGGCCATCTAATGTTTCTATCGAAACTGTTGTGCCAAGTGCTGCTGCGATCATGCTTATCTCAAGTGACATGTGCAATGTGTCGCCATCTCTGACTAAATACTCATGTCGCTCTTCAACAATCTCTACATACAAATCTCCAGCTGGACCTCCTCCAGCTCCAACTTCACCGCGTCCCGCAAGTTGAATTCTGTTTCCTGTTTCTACACCAGCTGGAATTTTCACATCAATGCTTTGACGGCTTCGTACTCGACCTTCTCCCGCACATTCGCGGCAAGGATTTTTAATAACACTTCCATATCCCTGACATGCATTACATGGTCTAGATGTCATTACCTGGCCAATAACCGAACGAACTACTTGCTGTACTTCCCCTCGACCTTTGCAGGTTAGACAGACTTCTGGATGTTCCCCATCTAGACAACCAGAGCCAGTGCACTTAGTACAAACAACAGCTGTCTCAACTGTAATCTCGCGATCTGTGCCAAAACATGCTTCATTTAAATCTACTTGAATTCGAATTAGTGAATCTTGGCCTGCGCGCATTCGTGGACGTGGTCCACGAGAACCGCCACCACCAAAGAATGCATCCATGATGTCACTAAAGCCACCACCAAAGTTTGCTCCACCACCAAAACTGCTTCCGCCCATATCGTATTGCTGACGTTTTTGTCCATCACTTAAAACATCGTAGGCCTCTGTTACTTCTTTAAATCTTTCCTGAGTTTTTGGATCTGGATTCACATCTGGATGTAGCTCGCGCGCAAGTTTGCGATATGCCTTTTTAATTTCTTCCGCAGATGCACCCTTTGTCACACCTAATGTCTCGTAATGATCGGCCATTTATGCACCCTCAATGATGAAACGTCCAACATATCTAGCAACGGCATCTACTGCTGCAATTGAACCGGCGTAGTCCATTCGGGTTGGTCCTAAGACACCGAGTGCACCAATTTGTGCTGAATCTCCACCGTAACCAACCGTCACAAGTGACGTTGCCTGAAGATTTGTTTCCATTTGTTCGCGACCAATACGCACGTGAACGGTTGAGTTTGCCTCATCTAGTAAACGCATCAAAACAACTTGTTCTTCGAGTGCTTCAAGAATCGGTGAAAGCGTTAGACCTAAATCCTCACCTGAGCGCGCTAAGTGAGCCGTTCCTGAAACCGCTAACTTTTCACGACTTTCTCCAATGATCGGATATGTGACTACAGCTACCTGCTTTGTAATATCTGCAAGTAACTTCACTGATTTTTTCAAAAGCTCTTCAAGATCACTAGATCCTTCAAGGAAGGTTTCGATTGCTCTACGTTCTGCAGAGGACAATGGTTTAACAGTTGCTAACTTATCTACAAATACTCGGTATCCAAGGTCTGTTGGAATTCTGCCTGCACTTGTATGGGGCTGCGTGATTAAACCCTCTTCCTCAAGTACTGCCATTTCGTTTCGAATGGTGGCAGGTGAAATTCCCAAACTGTGTCGGTCGGCAATAGCTTTAGAACCGACAGGCTCTTGGGTCGCAACGTACTCATCTACTATTGCGCGAAGGATTTCAAGACGACGTGATGACATGTGTGCCTAGGGTACTAGAAAGTTAATTCTCGCACGATTCGATCTGCGATCAAGCGCCCCGTTGGCGTTAGCAGAACTCGATCTTCTAACAGTTCGACAAAGCCATTTTCGCCATATGTTGTGAGAGTTTGGATTTGGGTTGAACTCAAATGCATGGTCGACAAACCCTCTCGCATTCGTATGCCTAACATGATTGCTTCATCTCTTTTTTGATCGATGGTCAAATCTTCACTCTCAGCAATTACGGTTTCGCCAGCAAAGAGTTTTTGTTTGTAGGCAGTTGGGTGCTTTATATTCCAAAATCGCTTTGCATCAACATGTGAATGTGCACCTGGTCCAAGTCCCCACCAATTTTGATTGCGCCAGTAGGCAATGTTGTGTTTGCACTCATGACCAGGCTTAGACCAATTGGAAAGTTCGTACCAATCCATTCCATTTTCTTGGCACAGTTGATCTACCAACAAATACATCTCTGCCATTAAATCGTCATTGGGCATTGCAATATCGCCGCGCTTGATGTTGGCAGCTAGTTTTGTTCCAGTCTCAACTATCAACGCATAGGCACTTATGTGATCGATGTCGAGTTCAAGAGCAGCCTGTACTGTGTGGCGCCAATCATCCAAACTCTCCCCAGGTGTTCCATAAATCAAATCAACACTAATTGACTTAAATCCCGCAGAACGCGCAAGCGATACCGCTTTTTCAACATTTGCTGGGTTATGAGTGCGATCCAAAACTTGTAAAACATGTGGCTTTGCCGACTGCATTCCAAATGAGATTCGATTGAAGCCAACCTTTATGTAGCTTTCAAGTTTTTCCAACGTTACTGAATCTGGATTTGCCTCTAAGGTTATTTCACAATCGGATGTTAATCCGTTTCGGTTTTTAATCTCTTCAATTACACGTCCCAGATCTTTTGCCGGAAGCAATGATGGGGTACCACCACCAAAAAAGATCGTAGGCGTTATCTCTTTTGGAGCAATTTCAAGTTCTTTTAGTACTGCATCGATATAGTCATTGCTTACGATTTCCAAAGTTGCACCATCTTGTAACTCAGATGGTGTGTAGGTATTAAAGTCGCAGTAACCGCAACGTTTTATGCAGTACGGAATGTGTACATAAAATGAAAGGCTCATTGGCTTGCTTTACGCGCGGCCTTAATCTTTTCTATATCCGCATCAGTTGCAAGTGCGGCAACGAAGGCCTCTTGAGGAACTTCAACGCGCCCCACCATCTTCATGCGCTTCTTACCCTCTTTTTGCTTCTCCAAAAGTTTACGTTTACGAGAGATGTCTCCACCATAACATTTTGCTAACACGTCTTTACGAATAGCACGGATACTTTCTCGAGCGATAATTCGAGCACCGATTGCTGCCTGAATAGGAACTTCGAACTGCTGGCGAGGAATTAATTCGCGGAGTTTGCCGGTCATCATTACACCGTATGCATAGGCCTTATCTCTGTGAACAATTGCACTGAAAGCATCTACTGCCTCGCCTTGCAACAAGATATCGACTTTAACTAAATTGCCTTCGGCGTCGCCCTTTTCTTCATAATCAAGGGAAGCGTAACCTTTAGTACGGCTCTTTAGTTGATCAAAGAAATCAAAAACAATTTCGGCTAACGGTAAGTCATAGCGAATTTCGACTCTATCTTCAGAGATGTAATCCATTCCCAGTAAAATTCCGCGACGGTCCTGGCATAGCTCCATAATCGTGCCAATAAACTCTGATGGAGCCAAAATTGTGGATTTAACAATTGGCTCTAGGACTGCTGCAACCTTACCTTCTGGAAACTCTGAAGGATTAGTAACGCGCACAATTTTTCCATCATCCATTGTTACGTTGTAAACAACATTGGGAGCAGTCGAAATTAAATTGATCTTGTGTTCGCGCTCTAAGCGCTCTCGAACAATTTCCATGTGAAGTAGTCCAAGAAAGCCACATCGAAAGCCAAATCCAAGTGCTGCAGAGCTTTCCGGTTCATAGACTAAAGCAGCATCATTTAGCTGTAATTTATCGAGTGCTTCTCTAAGGATTGGAAAATCAGCACCATCTAGTGGGAATAGCCCAGAAAAAACCATTGGCTTTGGATCTTTGTATCCAGAAAGTGCTTCTTTGGTTGGGTTATTAAATGTTGTGATCGTGTCACCAACACGAGACTGGCGAACATCTTTAACACCAGTAATTAAATACCCCACTTCACCAACACCAAGTCCCTTGCTTGCAATTGGTTCAGGTGAGATAACTCCAACTTCTAGGGCTTCGTGGCGCACACCAGTTGAAAACATTTGAATCTGCTCACGTGGTGATAAATGTCCATCTACAACTCGCACATAGGTAACTACGCCGCGATATGAATCGTAAACTGAGTCAAAGATTAGTGCTCGTGCAGGTGCTTTGGGATCGCCAACAGGTGCTGGAATCTGGGCAACGATTTGATCTAGTAATTCTGCAACACCATCTCCAGTTTTTCCAGAAACGCGCAGGCAATCTTCTGGCTTGCAACCAATTAATCGAGCAAGCTCGGCGGCAAACTTGTCAGGTTGTGCGTTAGGTAAATCGATTTTATTTAGCACAGGGATAATTGTTAAATTGTTTTCCATTGCAAGATAGAGATTGGCAAGAGTTTGCGCTTCGATACCTTGTGCACAATCCACCAGCAACACAGCGCCTTCGCAGGCAGCAAGTGAGCGTGAAACTTCGTAGGTGAAATCTACGTGACCTGGCGTATCGATCATATTTAAAATATATTCATTGCCATCAATTGATGAACGCCATGGCAATCGAACTGCTTGAGACTTAATTGTGATTCCACGTTCACGTTCGATATCCATACGATCTAGATACTGTGCGCGCATATTTCGTGCTTCTACAACTTCAGTAATACCCAACATTCGATCGGCAAGTGTGGATTTACCGTGATCAATATGGGCAATGATGCAGAAGTTACGAATCTGCGCCGGATTAGTAGATGCTGGTTGCGGAGCCTTAGCAAGTGAAATTGCAGGCATGAACCTAGCCTCGCTTTATAAAGAGAAGTGAATTAACGTGCGCCGGCTTTGGCAGCTGCCTTAGCCATTGAAGACTTTTTGTTTGCAGCAGAGTTCTTGTGAAGAACACCCTTTTGAACAGCAACATCAAGAGACTTAGATGCAGCGCGAAGTTCTGCTGTGATTGCATTGGCATCTCCAGCAGTTAATGCATCGCGGAACTTACGGACAGCGGTCTTAATAGATGAGCTCACAGACTTGTTACGAAGGCGTGCCTTCTCGTTTGTCTTGATGCGCTTGATCTGAGACTTGATATTTGCCACTGCGTACTTCTCCGAACGTTAGAGGTGCTCTTGAATGAAGCCTAAGGGTACCCATTTGAGCGCATGGGCTCAAATCGGGCTTGGATTTATGCGGTGATAATGCCTGACGAGGATGCACGGCGGCGCTTGCGACCTTTGGGGGCTGCATTGCTATTTGAATCGCTATTGGCATCGGTATTGGAATAGTTATCTGATTTGGCTGAATCACCGCTTTGATTCTCTTGATCCTGTGAATCATTAGCTTTATCTGAATCTGACTGATTCAAACTCTCATGATATTCATGGGCAGTTGCATCTACTTCATCTGCATCTTCATGACGAGATGATGGAGTATCAAGTTGAGGCATTGGTGCCTTCATCTTTACAGGTTCCATATGAATATGAATACCGCGTCCATTACATGAATCACATGTCGTTGAGAAAGCTTCGATTAATCCTTGGCCAACACGCTTACGTGTCATCTGAACAAGACCTAGTGAAGTAACTTCTGCCACTTGGTGCTTTGTGCGATCTCTACCAAGACATTCAACCAGTCGACGAAGAACAGCCTCACGGTTTGATTCCAAAATCATATCGATGAAGTCGATAACAACGATTCCACCTAAGTCGCGTAGACGAAGTTGACGGGCGATTTCCTCTGCTGCTTCCAGGTTGTTCTTGGTTACAGTCTCTTCAAGGTTTCCACCTTTACCAATGAATTTACCGGTGTTGACGTCGATAACAACCATTGCCTCTGTTCGATCAATAACTAATGAACCACCAGAAGGTAGGTAGACCTTGCGATCAAAGGCTTTTGCAAGTTGTTCTTCAACTCTAAAGTCTGCAAAGAGATCTCCGGTGCCTGTGTATTTCTCAATTTTCGTAGTCAACTCAGGAGCGATAAATCCCAAGTAGTTTGTAACTTCATCCCAAGCTGTTGATCCTTGAACAGTTAACTTCCGGAAATCTTCATTGAAAATATCTCGAATTACGCGCACTGCAAGATCTGGCTCTTGATACAACGCGGCAGGTGGATGAAAGTTTGGATTCTGACTCTTGGCATTGATGTCTTCCCACTGCGCTTTCAAGCGAGCAACATCGTTTGTTAAATCTTCTTCACTGACACCTTCGGCCGCAGTTCTGACAATTACGCCAGCTTCTTCAGGAATTAAATTCTTTAAAATTGACTTAAGTCGTGAGCGCTCTTCTTCAGGTAAACGCTTTGAAATTCCAGACATTCCACCACCTGGAACATAAACAACATAGCGACCAGGCAATGAAATCTGACTAGTTAGGCGAGCACCCTTTTGTCCGATGGGATCTTTTGTAACTTGAACCAAAACTGGTTGACCAGTTTTCAATACTGTTTCAATTTTACGTGGCGCAGATTCAGAAATTCCTGCTGCATCCCAGTTAACTTCACCTGCATAAAGAACTGCGTTACGACCCTTACCAATATCTACGAAGGCAGCTTCCATTGACGGAAGTACGTTTTGAACTCGGCCAAGATAGACGTTACCAACATATGAAACGTTGCTATTTCTATTGACATAGTGCTCAACCATTACGCCATCTTCAATTACAGCGATCTGCGTACGATCTGCGATCTGGCGAACTAACATTTCGCGATCAACGTTTTCGCGTCGAGCTAAGAAATCACCATCTGTGATAATCGTTGGACGCTTGCGATAAGGCTCGCGGTACTCGCTACGGCCACCACGGTCGTTGCGGTCTCCACGATCATTGCGATCACGGCGATTACGGTTACGGTCATGGCGCTCAGTTCGTGCTGGACGCTCTACACGTTCGCGTTTTTCGCGAACCTTAACAACTGTGATTACACCATCTTCTTCAACTGTTTCGCCTGCAACAACGTCATCACCTGTCGCGCGACGGCGACGGCGGCGACGATGGGTGCCACCTTCTGATGATTCATCTTCAGAAGAATCTTCAGATAATGCTTCATCAGTGTTTACGCCATCTGTTGAACCAGGCTTCCGACGACCGCGACCACCACGACGGCGGCGCTTGTTGCGATTTCCACGATCTTCACTGTCATCATGCGCAGCTGCAGATTTATTTGTAACGCTCTCTTTTTTAGATGATTCAGAACTACTCTCACCATCATCAGTTTTTTTACGAGCTTTACTTGCCGCAGCAGGCTTTATTGGTGCTGCTTGAAAAACTGGAACCGGAACTGACTTCTTGCGAGCAGTTTTCTTTACATCCGCACCATCACTTTCGGGCGCAGCAGAGACTTCTTTTGAACTTACTTTTTTAACCGCACGCTTGCGCGGTGTTTTAGGCTCAATAGCCATGTCACCAAATCCTCTATGCGCCAAATAGCGCTACTTGTATTCTTAAAAAATCCTTGTGGGTTTTCCGTACCGTTCGCGCTAGGCGTGTCTCGCGAGTGATCGCGCGCCGCGCTGAACTAGTGGTTTAAGTATGACAGAACCAGCTCTTTTTACCAATTTACCCGCGCAAACGAGCGTGAACATTCTGCAGTAAGCCAAAGCCAATCAAGGTGGCAAACATCGACGATCCACCATATGAAATAAAAGGTAGAGGCACCCCTGTCATAGGCATCATGCCTAAGGTCATGCCAATATTTTCAAACATTTGAAAAGCAAACCAAGCAATTACCCCGGTACATACCAGTCGCCCAAAGGGATCGTTGGTTCTTCGCGCAATTGAAAAAGCGCGCATCAAGAGAATCAAGTACAAAATCAAAATAGTTCCACTACCAACAAAACCCAACTGCTCCCCTGCTACGGTAAAAATAAAGTCAGTTTGTTGTTCGGGTACAAATCGGCCACTTGTTTGCGGCCCATTAAACAAACCGGTACCAAGTAGTCCTCCCGATCCCACAGTGATTCGTGCTTGACGTAGTTGGTATCCAGAACCTTGTGTATCTGCAGTGGGATCAACAAATGTCTGTAATCTCTTTACTTGATACTCACTGACCACACCAGCCTGAACTGCAATAAATCCACCACTTATAGCAAGTAATAAAAGTCCAACAACCCATTTACTTGATGCTCCCGAAACTGCAATCATTGTTACAACGGATGCTGCAATAATCAGAATTGTCCCCATGTCAGGCTGCAGCACGATGAGTAAAACAGGAAGAGCGGCTACGCCAAGTGATTGCACAACATTTTTGTTGGAAGGTTTATCGCTGTCATGAGATCGCTCTGACAAAATCATCGCCATTCCAATAATGATTCCAACCTTGGCTAACTCTGCTGGCTGAATTTGAAAGCCTCCAGGAAGTGCAATCCAGGCCTTTGCGCCATTTTTCTCGGTGCCTAATCCTGGAATCAAAACAATAAGAAGTCCTAAGACAGCTGCGCCCCATAAAATTGGCGTGTACGCACGTAACAATCGATAATCGATAACAGTTACTCCATAAGCAAGAACTGCACCGATCAAGATGTTGATAATGTGACGTTTTAAGTAATATTGCGGATCTAATCCACCGCGTGCATACCAATCACGCGTTGCCGCCCAAACTAACAATGTTCCTAAGAACAAAAGAAGGCCAACAACTACTGTTAGCACCGGATCAAAGCCATGAAAAAGTGACCGGCGATCTCTTCGATATAGGTTTTGACGGGCAGAAATCTGACTCACTCGACCTCTCCCTTCTTTTTGATGACAAGAGAAATCTTAGGCAGTTGTGAAGGTGGTTGACCTTCTGGAAATAACGCGGCGCCTGGAACAATTCGACCACCGCTAACCCCAAACAAAGATGAGTAAATTGCACGAACGCCGACACCAGATGTTGATGCACCGAAACCACCTTGGCCGATCATCATCACAACGGCGTAGCGTGGATTATTACTTGGTGCATACGATGCAAACCAGGACGTGTCATCTTTGGCACTTCCATCAGGATTTCGTCCAAATACTTCACCAGTACCTGTTTTTCCGCTGACTTCAATTGGAAAACCAGAGAAAACTCCAGCAGCGGTTCCTCGCACAACTACTTCTCGAAGTCCTTTTTGAAGAAACTTAATTGTCGATGGCTTAACATCTAATGTTCCAAGCTTTTGCGGAGTAAATCTCTTCACAACGGTTCCATCGGTTTTTACAATAGCTTTACCGACAAGTGCCTGCCAAATAGTTCCACCATTTGCAATAGCCGCATAGCTCTGCGTTAGCTTTAGTGGAGTTAAAACCGTATCGCCCTGGCCAATACTAAAGTTAACAGCATCACCTGCACGTACTTTGTCACCATCTACGCAGTTCTCTGCAGCTAACTGAATTAAAAAGGCACTCTGCTGATCCTTTTTTGCTCTTTCCTTATAGTTGCAGTAAAAATCTTTATTTTGTTCATACCAACTCTTTTTGTATTCGCGGTCAGCAATTCGAGAGGCTGATTCTGCCGGTAAATCGATTCCAACCCGATCGGTCAACTTAAATGCCTCAGCTGCCTTAAAGAAATAATCATTGCGGTTTGATTTAGCTTTTAAACCACCATCTCGAAGCCATTCATCAAAGGCAATTTGATACCAGATCGTGTCACAGGAAACAGCGATAGCCGTATTGATATTCATTCTTCCCTGATTTTTACTATCAAAGTTTCTAAAAGTTCTTGTTCCAACTTCTACTTGAGACGGACAGTCGTAAGTGGCATTGAGGTTATAGCCCGCTTTATCAGCTGCAACAACAGAAATAACTTTGAAAGTTGAGGCTGGTGCGAATAAACCTTGCGTGGCGCGATTTAATGCCGGAACTGATTTCTTTTCACTAAACAAATCCTTTGCTTGTTGAACCGTTAAACCTTTTTCCCAAGAATTAGGATCATAGGTTGGATAAGAAGCCATGGACAGGATTCGTCCGGTCTTTACATCCATAACGACAGCAGCGCCTGAATCAGATTTGTATCCATTGGCACGGCCACGAAGAACGGCATCTTTTAGCGCTTTCTCAGTTGCAGCTTGTAAGCGAACATCAAGACTTGTAACTAAATGATCACCATCTGTGGATGCCGTGTTCTGACTTTCCTTGGTGATAGATTCTTTACGGTCAACGATAACTGTTCGAATTCCTGGTACTCCACGCAAATAAGTGTCATATTGAATCTCTAATCCACTTTTTCCAATGCTCTCGCTTCTAAAGTATTGTTTTTCATTTGTTGAGAGTAAATCATTTTCAGTAAGTGGCCCTACATAACCAAGCAGGTGGGCCGCATTGACATCAAAAAAACTAGGATATGAACGAATAGCAACTGGCTTTGCTGTTACACCTGGGAAAAGGTCGGCTCTTTCCACAATCTGAATCGCCGTATTTGGGTCGGCTGATTTTGTGATTGGAATTGGTTGATAACGAGAACCTTGCCAACATCCTGCCTTTTGCCCTGCTGGTAACTCTCCGCAAAGGCGAGTGTTTTGGTAAATATCGGCATATTGAAGTTGCAAGAGATCTGCCAAACGCTGCATCAGTGCAGCGCCTTTGTCCTCTAATTCATCGATGACAATTCGATCGATCGTAATCGCAAGTCCAACTTTATTTGAGGCTAACGCAACTCCTGATCCATCCACAATAATGCCGCGAATAGCAGGAGTAATCACATCTCGACTCTGAATGCTTAGAGCGGCATCTTGATACTTGGCACCAGATGCAACTTGTAAAAAGAAGAGTCGACCCAATAGTGCCATGACTAAAGAGACAATTAGAATTTGGACTACCAATAAAGAAAGGCGTGATTTGCTGTTCATACTGCTGTTCCCGTTTTAAAAATAGTTTTATGAAGTTTCGCAAAAAGCGGCAGCACGATTGGAGAAATGAACAATGTCCAAATGCTAGTCCCTAGAAGTATGGAAAATATCTGACCTACAGACCCAATTGATACGCCCAAAAGAGGACCAGAAATCAAAAACATAATTTCAAGAAGTAAATTAGCAATAACAATTGAGAAAACAACACCAATTGCGCCACCAAGAAAATTGTCATCTCCATAACCTAGATATGAAATACCGTAGCTAGCAACTAACATAATCAGAGTCCACTGGCCAAAAGGTCCGGAGGAACTTTGTGAAAGATCCATTAGCAACCCAGCCGAAAAACCTATGACAGCAGCCATTTCTCGCTCGCTCATAATTGCCCAACTAAGGGCAAAGATGATCAAAAGTGAAAATCCTCCACCCGGTAGGCGAAATTGTGAAATGAATGATTCTTGAATTATAAAGATGCTTAAGAAAACTAGTGATGAGACACTGATCAGACGTATAGACATAGTTTTAGTTACTAGATGATGGTGTGGGAGTTACAAAAACTGTGACTGTAGGAGTGGGAATTGGTTTTGGTTTTTGTGGAACCAAAGCATCACCAGGGTTTGAGCTTGGACCTGAAACTACTACTGCCAGAACGCTTAACCTTGAAAAATCTGTGTAATAGCGAACTGTCGCAGACTGCGCAATTGTTCCGGCAGAGTTATCAACAGTTGTTATATAGCCAACAGGAACTCCGGGAACAAATGGTCGGTTTGCGATGCTGCCTCGTGACATTAGTACATCGCCCTCATTGATATCAGTTGAATTATCTAGCAACTGCAATACTGCAGATCGCTCTCCCCTGCCAGATAAAAACCCAATCTGCTGTGAGTTAACAATTCGCACACCAATTCGAAAAGCTGGATCACTCGCCAATTGAATCAATGCTGAGTTTGGATAAACTTCTTTAACGATTCCAGCAATTCCGTATTCAGACAAGACAGTCATGTTCTTGGCGATACCAGCGTTAGATCCACTTCCAATAGTGACTGTTTGAGCAAAAGATTGATAAGAGCCTTGGCTAATTACTTTTGTATTTACGATCTTGTATCCAGCAGTTCCAGCTAGATCTAAAACTCCTTTTAATTGCTGCAGTTGAACATCGGCATTTGCGCGCTCGAGAAGTTCTAACTTTAAGGCAGCATTCTCTTTTTCTAGTTTTTTAATTTGCGAACCTGAACGACCAAGTAAAGATACATCGGAGAAAAAACTTTTAACGGGGCTAAGAGCACTATTTGATATCCGCTGAAATGGAGAAAGCACACTTTGAGTGCCCTGCTTCAAATTATCAAGAAGTTGAACACCTCTAAGATCCAATGTAACCAAGAACAATGAAGTGACGATCAAAATCACTAACAATAATCGTGTGCGACTTTGACCGCCCCTGCTCATTACAACGTGACCTTATCGACGAGGCTCGGAGATTAGAACCTTCTCGAGTGCTTCAAACTCTTCGATACATTTTCCAGAACCTTCAACCACTGCATCCAATGGACGCTCCGCGATGTGAATTGGCATTCCAGTTTCTTTACGAAGGCGCTCATCTAGACCCTTAAGTAATGCTCCGCCACCAGTTAGAACTACACCGCGATCCATCAAGTCTGCTGCAAGCTCTGGTGGAGTCTGATCTAGCGTGCTCTTTACAGCATTGATAATTGCATTAACAGGCTCTTCTAAAGCCTTACGAATATCTGCTGCTGAAACGATAATTGTCTTTGGTAGACCTGTTGCTAGGTCACGACCGCGAATTTCTGCATCATTCTCACCTGGAAGTGGATAAGCAGATCCAATAGCCATTTTGATCTCTTCGGCAGTTCGCTCACCCAAAAGCAATGAGAACTCACGCTTAACCCAGTTAATAATGGACTGATCCAGTTCATCTCCGCCAACGCGAATTGAAAGTGAAGTAACAATTCCACCGAGTGAAATAACTGCTACCTCAGTTGTTCCACCGCCGATATCAATAACCATGTTTCCTGTTGGCTCGTGAATTGGTAGTCCAGCACCAATTGCTGCAGCCATTGGCTCTTCAATGATGTAAACCTTGCGAGCACCTGCGGCATAACCTGCATCTTTAACTGCGCGCTGTTCTACACCTGTAATTCCTGAAGGAACACAAATAACGATGCGAGGCTTCGCTAAATAGCGACGACGGTGAACTTTTTGAATGAAGTAACGCAACATACGCTCTGTTGTGTCGAAGTCTGCAATAACACCATCGCGCAATGGACGAATAGCAACGATATTGCCAGGAGTACGCCCGATCATCTTTTTTGCTTCCAGACCAACGGCGAGAATTCCGCCAGTGTCTTGGTTGATAGCAACTACAGAAGGCTCATTCAAAACAATGCCACGTCCGCGAACATAGACAAGAGTGTTCGCTGTCCCAAGATCAACCGCCATATCGCGACCAATAAAGGACATCTTGTTAGATTGTGACATTTTTACTCCTTGTGCTTATTCGAACGTGGGAAGTTATTTACTTGGGAAAAAAATTTGAATCTCTCGTGTCGCAGATTCTACTGAATCCGAGCCATGAACGATGTTTTGGACAACTTTTGTTCCTTGATCACGAGCTAAATCTCCGCGAATTGTTCCAGGTGCTGCCACAGTTGGATCTGTTACTCCAGCGAGTGATCTAAAACCTTCTATGACTCGATTGCCCGACGCAACAATTGCGACAATTGGGCCAGACATCATGAATTCAACTAATGGTTCATAAAAAGGTTTACCAACATGTTCTGCATAATGCTTTTCTAGAATTGCACGATCTGCTTGCAACATTCGCAGTGCATCGATTGCATAACCTTTTGCCTCAATACGTGAGATAACTTCACCAACTAAGCCTCTGGCCACACCATCAGGCTTAACCAGGATCAAGGTTTTCTCAGTACTCATGCACCTATTCTATTCAGGTTTTTTGGGACCGGCAGCCAGCAGGGCAGCACGGGCAGCCTCGCCCTTGCGGCCAACAACGATGGCGCTCACCCATAATCCAATAAATACCACCCCGATAATGAAGAAGGATGGTTCAACAAAACCGAAACTGATCATGACCACCTGCATGATCGAACCAATGACAAATCCCCCTGGGCGGCGAACCAAACCGGCTGCAACAAAAAGTAAAAATGAAACAACACATCCATAAATAATCGCTGCTTGTGAGTGATCTTTCATTGCAAGAAGAATTGCAAAACCCATCGTCATGCTCTCAGCAATTAATACAGATGCTCCCAGAATTTTCATTGTGCAAACTTCTTTCTTAAGTAGGAACGAGCTTGTCCTACTGTAACAACCGAACCTGTGACAATGATTCCAACAGTTTCTTCACTGAGCGGACGAATTGAATCCTTAACAGCTTTATCTAAAGCTTGAGAAAGTTCTGAGATTTCAAATACTCGATCGGCACCAAATATCGATGATGCGATTTTTTCTACCTCAGAAGATGCCATGGCTCGATCAGAAGAACTCTGAGTGACAATTACATGATCAACAATTGGCTCAAGTTCTTGAAAAATCCCCGTAGCGTCTTTGTCACCCAAAATGCCAACTACAGCGATGATCTCATCAAAGTTGAACTCACTCTTTAGTGTCTCGGCTAATGCCTTTGCACCGTGAGGATTATGTGCTGCATCCAAAATAACTGTTGGATCTCGGTGGACAACCTCACAGCGTCCTGGTGACACAACTGCTGCAAAACCAGAACGGACAGCATCGATATCTAGTGGTTGATCTCCAAAAAATGCTTCAACTGCAACGAGAGCGGCGGCGGCATTAGATGCTTGATGGCGACCATGAAGAGGAAGAAAAATCTCCTCGTACGTTTCATTAACACCTTGGATCGTTAAGAGTTGCCCGCCAACTGCAACTGCTCGTGAAGTAACAGAAAACTCAATTCCCTCTCGCACAACGTCTGCGCCAACTTCGGCGGCTTTGCGAATCAATTCTTTTGCAGCCTCTGGCTCTTGTTGGGCTAGAACAATAAAACCATTTTCCTTAATAATCCCTGCTTTAGTTGAAGCAATCTCGTGCAACGTATTTCCTAAGTACTCCATATGATCAAAACCAATTGGCATGATCACTGAGACATCAGCTTCGACAACATTTGTCGCATCCCATTGTCCGCCCATACCCACTTCAATAACGCCTACATCTATTGGATGTTCGGCAAAAGCAACAAATGCAAGTGCGGTTATCGCCTCAAAAAATGAGATCGGGTGTTCAAATTTTTCATCCATTAAATCTAAATATGCAGCTATATCGTTGTAAGAAAAAATCAAATCTTTAGGATCAATTGATTGCCCATTGATAGCTATTCGTTCCAAATACGTTTCTAGATGCGGGCTTGTAAATCTGCCGGTTCGAAGTCCATGGGCAAAAAGCAAAGCATCAATCATTCGAGAGGTGGTTGTTTTGCCATTAGTACCACCCACGTGAATTGTTGGATAGGTCAGTTGTGGTGAACCTAAAATATCTACCAACGCTGCAATGCGTTCGATAGATGGTGCGATGCGGCTTTCAGGCCATCGAGCAAGTAAAGCTTTTTCGATAGCGTCTATTCGCTCTTGATCATCTGGGGAAAGAATCATGCTTGCGGCAGTCCAGCAAGTGCTGCAGTAATTCTCTCAATGTCAGCGGTTGTTTTCTCTAAACGTTCACGAATTTCAACAACAACATTTTCTGGAGCTTTTGCCATAAACCCTTGGTTGTTCAGCTTCACTTCTGCAGTCTGCTTATCCTTTGTTGCCGTTGCCAAATCCTTTTCTAGGCGTTGGCGCTCTGCAACAACATCGATCGATCCGGTTAGATCAAATTCAACTACTACACCAGCTGCTTCGCATTTTGCGCTGGTCGTAATCTCGCCAAGTTGCATGCGAACAACAAATGCCATAGCAGATGCATATTTTGCGATGTGGGCGGGTGCAACAAAACGTCCTGGAATCTTTAGCGATGTTTTAATCCCTTGATCATTTCTAAAGCGTCTTACCTCAGTAATGATCTCTTGTAGCTGTGAAACTAACGTCTCTGATTCTTTATCAATGTGCGAACTCTGCGCCTTTGGCCATTGTGCAACTACCAGGCTTTCTTGACCCGTTAACACGGTCCAAAGTTGTTCAGTAATAAATGGCATGACAGGGTGCATTAAGCGAAATAGCTGGTCGAGTACATATCCCAAAACTCTTTGTGACTGCGCCGCATTACCTGAGGCAAATGCCTCTTTTGAAAGCTCTAAATACCAGTCGCAGAGATCATCCCAAGCAAAGTGATACATGGTTTCGCAAGCTCTAGAGAACTCATAACTTTCAAGTTGTTCAGTAACTTGTGAGCAGGTTTGGGACCAGCGACTTAATATCCACTTGTCTATGGCATTTAAACTTTCAAGCGGTGGCAGTTCGCCATCAACTGTTGCTCCATTGATCATGGCAAATCTGGTTGCATTCCACAGTTTGGTGGCAAAGTTTCGTGAACCACCAATCCAATCTTCGGCCAACGCCTGATCTGTTCCTGGATTTGCACCCCGCGCTAAAGTAAATCGAAGTGCATCAGCGCCGTACTTATCCATAAATTCAATTGGATCTACAACATTTCCGCGGCTCTTTGACATTTTCTTACCGAATTGATCGCGAACCAGACCGTGCAACATAATTGTTTTAAACGGTGGAACACCATCCATTGCAAAGGTTGACATCATCATCATCCGTACAACCCAGAAAAATAGAATGTCATACCCAGTAACAAGAACTGATGTTGGGTAAAACTTTGCTAGGTCTGCAGAGTTTTCTGGCCAACCTAAAGTAGAAAAAGCCCACTGTCCCGAAGAAAACCATGTATCCAAGACATCTGGATCTTGAGTCCAACCAGTTGGCGCAGTTTCATCTGGACCAACAACTTTTACTTCACCGTTTGGACCATACCAAACAGGAATTCTGTGACCCCACCACAACTGACGTGAGATACACCAGTCGTGCATGTTATCTACCCAATCGAAATAGCGAGGTGCAAGTTCTTCTGGCTCAATCTTTACTGAACCATTTCGAACTGCATCTGCTGCAGCCTTTGCCATTGGTTCAACTTTTACAAACCATTGTTTTGATAAACGAGGCTCTATCGTTGTTTCACATCGCGAACAATGTCCGACAGCATGAATGTAAGGACGTTTTTCTGAAACTACTCGTCCCATCTCTTTTAACTTTGCCACAACTGCTTTTCTGGCAACAAAGCGATCCATCCCATCAAACTCAGTACCTGTTCCATCCATTACACCGTGCTCATTCATGATGATTACAAATGGAACGTTATGACGCATTGCCATCTCAAAGTCATTTGGATCATGGGCAGCAGTTACTTTAACTGCGCCTGTTCCAAACTCTGGATCAACTAATTCATCGGCAATAATTGGAATCATCCGGTTAACAAGTGGCAAAAGAACCTCTGTGCCGATCATGTGTTTGTATCGGGGATCATCTGGGTGAACAGCGACCGCCCCATCGCCCATCATTGTCTCTGGACGAGTTGTCGCAACAACAATGCTTTGTTCCCCTTCTCCATAACGGACAGAAACAAACTCACCAGCATCATCTTGATGTTCAACTTCGATGTCGGACAGTGCAGTAAGACATCGTGGACACCAGTTAATGATTCGTTCTGCGCGATAGATAAGGCCAGCATCATGCATTCTCTTAAAGATTGTTACAACTGCTTTGGACATTCCTTCATCCATTGTGAAACGTTCGCGGGTCCAATCAACACTAACTCCTAGGCGTTTCATCTGACCTAAGATCGCCCCGCCTGATTCTTCTTTCCACTGCCAAACTTTTTTGACAAACTCTTCGCGCCCAAGATCATGACGAGATTTACCGGTAGCTGCTAATTGTTTTTCAACGACGTTTTGAGTTGCAATTCCTGCGTGATCCATTCCAGGTAACCATAAAACTTCAAAGCCTTGCATTCGCTTCATCCGAGATAAGCAGTCCTGCAGCGTTTGGTCTAACGCGTGACCAATATGTAAAACGCCAGTGACATTTGGTGGAGGAAGAACAATTGAAAATGTAGGTTTACTGGATTGCGCGTCCGCTGTGAAGTAGCCGGCCTTGATCCACTTCTCATACAGTGGGGCTTCAATCTCGGCAGGAGAAAAAGTTGAAGCTAGTTCGCGGCTAGAAGACATAGTGCGCAGTCTAGATTACGCGCTCTTCTCCTCTTGACCTTTTTGGCCACGGGAGCGCTTTGGAATATCACCAGTACGAATAACCAGAGTTGGAGCCGCTCCAGTTTCGATGCAAGCCTTAGTAATAATCACTTTTTCAACATCAGATCGGCTAGGAACCTCGTACATAACTGTAAGTAGAACTGATTCCATAATTGCGCGAAGTCCGCGAGCACCTGTGCCACGTTCTAGAGCTAAATCAGCAATTGCATCAAGAGCATCTGCTTCAAATTCAAGTTGAACATGATCTAAATCAAACAAGCGCTGGTACTGCTTTACCAATGCATTCTTTGGCTCTGTCAAAATCTGCATCAAGGCTGGCTTGTCCAAGTTTTCAACGCTTGTCAAAACTGGAAGACGGCCGATGAACTCTGGAATCATTCCAAACTTCAATAAATCTTCAGGCATCACATCGGCGAAAATATCTTTACGGTTCTTATCACTTGCATCTTGCAAGGTTGCATTAAAACCGACACCAGATTTTCCAACGCGGTTTTCAATGATTTTTTCTAACCCTGAGAAAGCTCCACCGACAATGAATAAAACATTTGTTGTGTCGATTTGAATGAACTCTTGGTGCGGGTGCTTTCGTCCACCTTGTGGCGGAACAGATGCAACCGTACCTTCAAGAATCTTAAGTAATGCCTGTTGAACACCTTCACCAGATACGTCACGCGTAATAGATGGATTCTCAGATTTACGTGCGACCTTATCGATCTCATCGATGTAGATGATTCCAGTCTCAGCTTTTTTAACATCGTAATCTGCAGCTTGTAAAAGCTTCAGCAAAATGTTTTCAACATCTTCGCCAACATATCCTGCTTCTGTTAAAGCAGTTGCATCTGCGATTGCAAAAGGAACATTGAGCATGCGCGCCAAAGTTTGCGCCATCAGTGTTTTACCGCAACCGGTTGGCCCGAGCATCAAAATATTTGATTTAGCTAATTCGATTCCATCTTCACCCTTTACGCCGCCACTTTGAACTCTCTTGTAGTGGTTGTAAACGGCTACCGACAAAGACTTCTTGGCACGATCTTGACCAATTACATACTGATCTAGAAATTCAAAGATTGCTTGCGGCTTGGGAAGTTCGGCTAAGCCCAGAGAATTTGCTTCACTGAGTTCTTCAACAATGATCTCGTTACACAGCTCGATACATTCATCGCAGATATAAACGCCAGGACCGGCAATAAGTTTTTTAACCTGCTTTTGGGTTTTGCCACAAAAGGAACACTTCAGCAGGTCGCTAGTTTCACCGATTCTTGTCATGGAGCAAGTTTAGATTCTCACACTCTTTTATGCGTGAGATTTAAGGCTTGCATCTGTTCGCCGAGAGAATAATCAGGCGTACAAAAAGGCATTATGCCCACACACAAAGAAGAATGACCGTTCCAACAATAAAGCCAGCAAAGCTATAAAAGGTTTACTTCTTAGCCTTACGTGATGCAAGAACTTGATCAATGATTCCGTATTCAACTGCCTCAGCAGAAGTCAGAATCTTGTCGCGCTCTATATCTTTGCGAATCTCCTCTGATGACTTAATCACGTGACGAGCCAGCAAATCTTCTTGCAAACGAGTAATGCGATCGATCTCTTTTGCTTGAATTTCGATATCAGATGCCTGACCGCCACCTTCTGATGATGGTTGATGAATCAAAATACGTGAGTGCTCAAGTGCATAACGCTTGCCCTTTGCGCCTCCTGCAAGAATTACTGCAGCAGCAGATGCGGCTTGGCCCAAACAAATTGTGCTGATGTCAGGGCGAACAAACTGCATGGTGTCATAAATTGCAGTCAACGCGGTAAATGATCCACCCGGTGAATTAATGTAAATCATGATGTCACGCTCTGGATCCATAGATTCCAAAGTCAACAACTGTGCCATTACGTCGTTTGCGACTGTGTCATCGATTGGTTGACCCATAAAAATAATGCGCTCTTCAAATAACTTTGTGTAAGGATCTTGACGTTTAAATCCATAGGCTGTTTTCTCCTCAACCGTTGGAAGAACGTAGCGAGCGGTGATCTCTTGAATCTTGTCCATTACGCTTTTCCTCCAGTGATCTGAGCCATTGATGTAACAACGTGATCGACAAATCCATATTCTTTAGCATCATCTGCGTTAAACCAGTTGTCGCGATCTGAATCTTCGATGATCTTTGCAAGCTTTTGACCTGTGTGCAGCGCGTTTAGTTCTGACATTGTCTGCTTTGTAATCGCCATCTGCTCTGCCTGAATACGAATATCAATTGCAGTACCGCCGATACCGCCCAATGGTTGGTGCATCAAAATTCGCGAGCGCTTTGTTGCATAACGCTTGCCCTTAGCACCTGCAGTTAACAAGAACTGGCCCATTGATGCAGCCATTCCCATTGTCACAGTTACAACATCATTTGGAATCAACTGCATGGTGTCATAGACGGCCATTCCTGCGGTGACTGAACCACCAGGTGAGTTGATGTAGAGGAAGATGTCTTTCTTAGAATCAATGGATGAGAGCAGTAGAAGCTGCGCACAGACCATGTTCGCCATGTCGTCGCGAACTTCTCCTGAAAGGAAAACAATTCGCTCTTCAAGTAGGCGGTTATAAATCTGGTCCTTCATCTTGCTATCTGAATCCACGTGATTGCCTCCCGTAATTTTTACCTGTAGTGACCTTAACAATTAAGCGCTCTAAATGCTTCCCGATTACGGCAGTTACTCCTGTGAACTGCGCGAGATTTACGTCTAAACCATGCGTAATGGTGGTGTTGTTCGCTGTAGGCAGAGTGGCATATAGCGGCAAAGACAGGCAATGAGACAAAAAAGTGAAGATTAAGCCTGTTCGACTAGATCTGCAGGATCAGCCTTTGGTGCAAGAGCCTCTAGATCAACAACATTGCCTGATGCATCCTTAACAGTGATTCGACCCAAAACAGATGCCAACGCCTTTGCACGAGTTACCTCTGCAACAAGTTGCTGAATCTGTCCTGCTTTTTGCAACTCTTCTGCAAACTGTTGTGGCGCCATTCCATAGCGCTGTGATGTGCGCACTAAGTATTCAGTCAACTCAATCTCAGTTATCTGAACATCTTCTGCTTGAACAATTGCATCTAGTAGGAAATCTGATTTAAGAGATGAACGAACCTGGCCATCTACTTCTGCGCGGTGTTCGGCATCTTCCATACGGCCTTCACCTTCTAGGTGATCATTTACTTCAAGTTCTACTAAATTCTCAGGAACTGGAATCTCATTTTCTGCCAATAGTTTTTCAACCAGGCGATCTCTTGCCTGAGCACCCTGTTCCATCTTTTTCACGCGCTCTAGACGAACAACAAAATCAGCTTTTAACTCTGCCAAGGTATCAAATTCAGATGCAAGCTTTGCAAACGCATCATCTACAGGTGGCAATTCGCGCTCCTTAACGGCCTTAACAGTTACCTTTACTTCGCCCTTTTCGCCATCTTGTTGTCCAACAAGCTTGGTATCAAAATGCTTAACATCGCTAACTGCCATGCCAACGAGTGCATCATCTAATCCATCGATCATCTTTCCTGATCCAACTTCATATGAAATATCATTTGCCTGTCCGCCATCAACTTCGGCGCCATCGATAAATGCCGTCAGATCTAACGTTGCAAAATCTCCGGTTTTAACAGATCTTTCAACCGTCGTTAAAGTGCCAAATCGAGTACGAAGTGACTCAATCTGCTCATCAACATCGCTGTCTGCAACTTTGACATCATCTACTTCAATTGTGATCTTTGAGAAATCAGGAAGCTTTACTTCAGGTCGAACATCTACTTCAACAGAAAAAACTAGCTTCTCGTTATCGACAAACTCTTTGACATCTACTTCTGGGCGGCCAATTACAGCTACAGAGTGCTCTCTTGCTGCCATGCCATAAAACTCTGGCAATGCCGAGTTGATGGCCTCATCAATTACTGTGCCACGACCAACTCGTTGATCAATCATTGATGCAGGAATTTTGCCTTTGCGAAAACCAGGAATGCTTACCTGTGTTGCAACCTTTGTATAAGCGTTTGCAACGTGTGATTCAAGCTCAGAATATGCAACTTCGACATCTAAGCGAACGCGAGTTGGAGATAGAACCTCGACTGAACTTTTCACCAATTACTCCTCTTAGGTTCCATTTAAAAAATTCTGGTCGGGGCGGGGAGATTCGAACTCCCGATCTCCTGCTCCCAAAGCAGGCGCGCTAGCCACTACGCTACGCCCCGAGGCGCAAAGCGAGAGTCTAAACCAGATTTCCTACTCTGATTACCGACCCAGTACCTTTAGCCCTAACACCTGCGGGTGTAGCTCAATGGTAGAGCCCCAGCCTTCCAAGCTGGCCATGCCGGTTCGATCCCGGTCACCCGCTCCAGTTTTTTATCCGATAGCCCCCACCTGAATTTTTGTGAAACTTCCATTGGCTGTAATGCTCGCACCGGCGGTGGCACCCGAAATTAAAGTTGCAACCAATGAATAGGGCGTTGAGACTGAAATGCCGTTTAACACAATGTCAGCAACTATTGAAATTGTAACTTTATTGGAACCTGAATAAACCGAACCGGTACTAACAACATAATTTAATGAGATACCTGGTGATCCATTCACAGCTGCAACCGTTAGGCCAATTCCATAACTAGCTGCAACTTTATTTACATCAAAAGTGCTAACGGAAACTCTAACTACATATGACTTGCCTGCTTCGAAACTTCCAAAAGCTTCAGAAGATGTAGTGCTTCCAGCAGTGCCCAAAAGTTGTTCTGCAAATGTGATCGAAGATTGTGAGGCTGTTATTGATCCACTACTTCCAGCAGGACCGGTTGCGCCAGTTGCACCGGCTGCTCCAGGAGCACCTGCACTTCCTGCTAAACCATTTGTTCCTGCAGTTCCAGGTAATCCGTTAGATCCTGTTGCCCCTGCTGAACCTGTTGCACCAGTAGCGCCCGGTAATCCACGAGGTCCAATTACTCCCGCTGCACCAGCTGTGCCGGTAGCACCTGTTGTACCAGTGGCACCTGGTGTTGCTGGAGTTGTCTTGGATGGCACAGCGCGCAGTGATGTTGTCAGCTTCCATACTCCATTTGTTTTTGGTCCATAAAGATTTGCATTCTTTTTATCAATGTAAAAATCTCCATTGATACCAATGTTTTTTGAAGGCACGCCAACACCGCTAAGAATCGTATTCACCACTGTGGTACCAGTGCGACCTGCAGCTTGATTTGAAAGTTTAGGAACTGCTATCGCAGAGGGTGTTACGACAAGAATCAGCACAATAGATAAAGCAAAGAATGGTTTATTAATTTTCATTTTGCACCTTATTTCTTAAAGGAAACCCAGTCTCGACCTCTATTTCCTTGTTGCGAATAAGGAGTTCCTATGTGCAATCAAACGTGCGCACGGGGTCGCCCTACGCGGTGGGTTTAAAACTCTCATTCGGCTTTAAGGTTCAACTGCCTGATTCCACAGTTAATGAGTGTTTATTACGAATTAGCCGCTGGCAATCAGCCTAAAGCACCAATGAAGTAGAGAGGACATAACTTATGTCATCAAAGAAAAAGTTAGCTGCAATAGCAGTGACCATTGCCGCACTCACTGTGGGTTCAGTCGGAATTGCATCAGCCCATGACAAGGGAGCTGGAAAAGCATCAGTATTCTCAGAACTCGTAGCAGCTGGGACAATTACACAAGCACAAGCAGATGCGATCAACAAGAAATTTGAGGAAAAGCACAGTGCCAAAGATGCATCGCGCGCCGCAAATAAGGCATCTAAAGAGGCACATCGCGCCGCTGTAGATTCTTTAATCTCTTCAACAATTGGATTAGATGCAGCAACAATTAAGAACCGACTTGCATCTGGTGAATCACTTGCAGCTATTGCTGGTGTTAAAAAAGATGCACTCATCACAGCGTTAGTTGCTCTAGAAACAACACGAATCGACGCTGATGTTACTGCTGGCAAGTTAACCGCAACACATGCAACAACTCTTAAGGCAAATTTAACCTCTCACATCACAGAACATGTAAATGCTGTTGGTGGGAAGGAATTTGGCAATAAGGGTTTGGGGCACAAGGACCATGGCATGAAAATGGGCAAAGGTCTACGCCGATAAATATCTGAATTACTTCCTCCTAAGTAAGAGAAAAGCCCGCCACGTGAGAAATCACAAGGCGGGTTTTTCTTTGCTCATGGCAAGATATCCATATGCGCATACATATCGGAAGTGATCATGCAGGACTTGAATTAAAGGCCGCCCTTGTTGAATACCTACAAAGTAAAGGTCACGATGTAGAAGACCACGGTCCACATGTTTATGACGCAGTAGATGATTATCCAGATTTTTGTATCCCAGCAGCAATTGCAACTGTTGCTGATCCTGCATCACTAGGAATTGTTCTAGGTGGTTCTGGCAACGGTGAACAGATTGCAGCAAATAAAGTAAAGGGTGTTCGCGCAGTATTGGCCTGGAGCGTTGAGACAGCAATGCTTGGGCGAGATCACAACAATGCAAATGTCATTGGCATTGGTGGCCGCATGCACAGTATCGATGAGTGCAAGGCAATTATTGATGCATTTATCCAGACGCCCTTTTCAAATGATGAGCGCCATGTTCGCAGAATTAACAAAATTGCAGCTTATGAAAATCAAGGAAAGCTCTAAAATCGATTTCTTAGGCATTTAATTACTTTTTAACTTCTCAAAAATGCACCTTACTGCTTGGTGTAATACATATCGTTAACTGCATGATCCTTATCAATTCCCTGGTCTTCAAAGCGTGTGACCGGTCGCCATTCTGGCTTTGGGATCACTCCCCCAGTAAATAAATCTGAGTTTGAAAAAACCTCTTGGATCGAGATTGCATAAGGCACCCAGTCGGTTGCTATGTGTATAAACCCACCTTTTTTTATTTTGGGATGAATTAGCTGCAGGAAACCCTCATTAACGATGCGACGTTTGTGATGTTTTTTCTTTGGCCATGGATCAGGAAAAAATAAGTGGATGCCATCTAGTGATTGGTCGGCAAACATGTGCTCCAAAACAACATGGACATCTTCTTCGATAACTTTCACATTAGAGAGTTTGTCTTCATCAATTCTTGCAAGCAGTTTGCCAATCCCAGGTGGGTGAACATCAACTGCGATGTAGGCATTGTCTGGATGGTTTTTTGCAATGATGGCCGTTGCCTCACCCATTCCAAAACCAATCTCCATGATTACTTTGTTGGTCTTTGGAAAGATCGCCTTAACATCGATGATCTCTTGCTTAAATTCGATTCCATGAACGATTTGAAGCGCCGTCTTTGCTTGGCGCTGCGCAACGGTAATTCGAGAGCCTCGAATACTGTAGCTGCGAACCGTTGGGCGTTCCATGGGCTAACTCTGTCATGGTTGGATTAGAACCTACAAAGCCTCGAAGGAGTCACAAGTGCCTGGACTGAATTTAAGCCGTGCCGAAGCAAAAGAGCGCGCTGACCATTTATATGTCCATAGCTATGTTGTCACCCTTGATGTGACAAAAGATGAAGAGGTTTTCTACTCAAAGTCTGAGGTTAAGTTCTCTTGCAACAAAAAGGGCTACGCCACTTTTATTGACGCAGTTGGCCGTTCTGTAATTAGTGCAACTTTAAATAATCGCCCTGTTGATACATCTAACTTTGATGGAGAGAGCATCTTTCTAACTGAGTTAGAGGAAGAAAATCACTTGGTTATCGAGCTTCAAGCCGAGTACTCCAAATCAGGTGAAGGTTTGCAGCGATCTGTTGATCCATCAGATGGAGAGATCTATCTCTACTCACAAGGTGAGACTGCCCATATTCGCAACATGTTTGCTTGCTTTGATCAGCCAGCGCTAAAAGCAACCTTTACATTAAATGTAACAACACCGGGGCACTGGGAGGCTGTTTCAAATAATCCCGTTGAATCAAAGACCGCTAAAGGTGATTATGTTGAATGGAAGTTTTCGACCACTCCACGAATTTCAACCTACTTAGATGCTCTAATTGCCGGGCCATACTCATCGGTTCACGATGTTTACAAGGGAGTTAAAGAGATTCCGATGGGGATTTACTGCCGCAAATCGATGATGCAGTACTTGGATCCTGATGATATTTTCTTGATTACAAAACAGGGTTTTGAATACTTTGAAAAGACCTTCGGCTTGGCATATCCATTTGAAAAGTACGACCAAATTGCAGTTGTTGATTTCAACTTTGGCGCAATGGAAAATGCAGGCGCCGTTACTTTCCGTGAAGATGTTTTAGTCTTTCGCAGCCATGTTCCTGAAAAGGCATACCTTGCACGGGCAAACACCATTTTGCACGAGATGGCCCACATGTGGTTTGGCGACATGGTCACCATGTCATGGTGGGATGACTTGTGGCTCAACGAATCATTTGCCGAATGGTCTTCTTATTTAGCACTCTCTGAAGGAACTAGATTTAAAGGTGCTTGGTCGGAGTTTAATTGCGCCAGAAAAAACTGGGCCTACCGCCAAGATCAACTCTCATCGACACATCCAATCATCGCCGACATGGTTGATATGGAAGCGGTCAATGCAAACTTTGATGGAATTACATATGCAAAAGGTGCATCTGTCTTGCATCAACTCGTCGCACACGTTGGTCGCCCTCAGTTTATTGCCGCGCTGCAAACCTATTTTGCAAAGCATGCTTGGGCCAATACAACTCTTGATGATCTACTTGTAGAACTTGAAGCATCAAGTGGTCGCAAATTAGATGCATGGGTTAAGACTTGGCTACAAACTGCAGGTGTAAATACTCTGCGACCAGTTTTGGATATTCAAGATGCTTCTTACGCAAGTATTGCTATTGCCCAAGAAGTTCCGCTTATTCCACAAGGATCAAAGGAACTTCGCCCTCATCGTTTAGCAGTTGGTCTTTATGACATTACAGATGATTCTTTAAAACTTCGTAAATCCGTAGAACTAGATGTAAACGGAGCGTTGACTAAAGTAGATGAATTAGCTGGTGAAAAAACCGCCGATCTATTACTGATCAACGATCGAGATCTTTCATACGCCAAGCTGCGCTTTGATGATCGATCTGTTGCCACTCTTAAATCACACCTTGGCGTACTCAGTGATGACCTAGCAAGAGCTCTTTGTTGGGCTGCAGTGTGGGACATGCACCGTGATGCAGAGATCTCAACCAGTGATTTTATGCAGATTGCTTTTTCAGGCCTAAAGGGTGAAACCGATGATGCAATTGTTTCTATTGTTTTAAGTCAGCTGACTACATCTGTTGAAGCATTTGCAACTGATGCAAACCGGGATGGATACCGTGAGAAATTAGCTGATGCTCTTTGGCAGTTAGCAAAAGGAGCAAAGCCTGCAAGTGATCTGCAGTTGATTTACACCCGCGCATTTGCAGCTAATGCTTTTACGCAAGATCAAATCTCGAACCTTCGCGAAATTCTCTCTGGCTCAATCTCTGGGTTAAAGGTTGATACTGATCTGCGTTGGTACCTACTTATTGCACTGACAGAACGCGGCGTGACGACAAAGAGTGAACTAGAAACAGAACTTGCCAAGGACAATACAACTACAGGCAACATCGCCTTTGAAACCGCCCTTGCAGCATTTCCAAACTCTGATGCAAAGGCATATGCATTTAACAAAGTCCGCGATGAGTCTGCTGCTACCTCTATTCGCTCTGCACTAGTTTCGGGATTCCAGCGTCCATCACATCGCCATCTCTTAGCTCCTTTTGTGGATCTTTACTTTGATAGTTTGTTAACCGAATGGGATTCAAAGTCCTATGAAGGTGCGGCAAAGTTTGTGACAGGCATGTATCCAAGTTGGGTCGTTAGTGATTTAACTGTTGAAAAGACAAATGCCTGGTTAAGCGGCGCTGGCAAAGATGCACCAGCAGTTTTGCGCAAACTTGTTAAGGAATCACAGGATGGCTTAATCCGTGCGTTAAAGGTTCAAAAACTAGATAAGTAACAGACTAGTTATTCAATATGGGTAACAACAGATTGACCAGCTTTTCTTTTTTTGCGTGGCATCACAGCAACGTATGAAAGAAATGAAATCACAACAAACATAACCGTTGGAATTACAACAAATGTCACAACGGTTTCAAAAACGCTGATTCCTGGGCCAGGTAAAGAGCCATCTTCAATTCTGTACATGGGTGTAAGTGTAATTTACTTATGCAGTAGCTGCAGCCACACCAAATGGTTCTAGATACTGCAACCATTTGTGATCTGTGCGACCAGTTCCCAGAATTCTCCATGCTGCGCCAACTGGTTCGCGTGGCAAAGTCCGCAGGCGCCAGCCCATTTCTTTTAACTGCTTATCGGCCTTTAAGTGATTGCACTTATGGCAAGCAGATACAACGTTTTCCCAGTTGTGGCCGCCACCGCGACTGCGCGGAATCACATGATCAATTGATGTTGCAGGTGCAGAGCAATAAACACAGCGATTGTTATCGCGGGCAAATATTGCACGGCGAGAAAGTGGAACGGCGTGACGATATGGAATACGAACAAATTTATTGAGGCGCACAACAGAAGGAAGTGCGACTTGGCCACCAGAAAAACGGAGCACATCACCAGAATCTTCAACCATTGTTGCGCGGTGATTTAAAACAAGGATTAACGCACGGCGATCTGTCACAACACCTAGTGGTTCATAAGTGGCGTTTAGTACCAACGTACGAGACATACCTGCTCCTGATCTAGCGCGTGGCTCGCGCCGATTGGTTTATCTTGCACCAAAACACCCGAGCACGCATGCATTTAATGGCGGTATTTAGGTAAATGTTTGGATAAAGTCTCGTCATTATGAATGACTCCTTGCGTGGTTTCCTTGAATGGATGGCTGGGACTCCCCTTCGCGTCCTGATCATCGTTGTATCGGCCGGATTGGCCCAAGCTTTTGGCTCAAGAGCCATCACGCGCGCCATGAATAAATTAGCAACGGCTGATTTACTACCGGGTCCGCGCAATATTGTTGCTAGGCAAAAAGAGCGTGCAAGCACAATTGGTGGAGTTTTGTCTGCAACGCTAAAAGTTGCTATCTGGATTATCGCTAGTGCAATGGCATTGGGTGAATTTGGCTTTGACTTAGGACCACTGATTGCATCAGCTGGTGTAGTCGGTGTTGCACTGGGTCTTGGCGCACAGACTCTGGTTCGCGATGTTTTGTCCGGAATTTTTATGTTGATCGAAGATCAATACGGAGTCGGTGACGAAGTAGATGTTCTAGAAGTTAAAGGTATCGTTGAAAAAGTTGGCCTACGGGTAACAATTGTTCGTGATGGATCCGGCACCCTTTGGTACCTGCGCAACGGTGAGATTCTAAAGGTTGGAAATCAATCTCAATCTGGTTGATTAACCATGGCATCTGCTGCCATCTCTAGGTAGTCCCATAGTTGTTCTTTTAATTCATCATTAATTTCAACACCGTTTACTGCTGTACGCATTGCATTCAACCATGCATCTCGAGCTGCGAGATCAATTGAAAATTGACTATGTCGCATTCGAAGTCGTGGGTGGCCTCGGTTTTCTTGATAGGTAGTTGGTCCGCCCCAATACTGTGCAAGAAACCACTGCAACCTTTGGGCCGCGCCCTTCATGTCTTCATCTGGATACATGGGCCTCAAAATTGGATCTGTGGCAACAACTGCATAAAACTGCGACGTTAAATCGGCAAAGAACGCTTCCCCGCCTACTTGTTCGTAAAAGCTACTCATACGTGTTCATCACATTTAATCACTACGCAGCTTTGCGCGATGACCGACTGACTTTGATGGAATACATGGCAAGAATTGAGATAGGAATGGATGAGATAAAGCAGAGCCATCCATAACTCAGCGTTCCGATAATGACTCCTGCTAATGCTCCGCCACCTGCACCAGATAGATTCATTACAAGATCACTTGCACCCTGTGAAGATGCGCGGGTTTCAATATCGACGCTTTCGGACAAATACGCAGAGCCGGCAATTAATGTGCAAGACCAACCTAAGCCCAATAGAAACAGCCCAACACCTAATGTGATTGCATCATCTGCTCTAGCTGTTCCTGCAATCAGGGCGGCCGCTAGCAAAATCATGAACCCAATTTGAATCACTCGCACACGTCCGATTCGATCGCTGAGTGCGCCGACTACAGGCGAAAACACATACATACCAAGAACGTGAACACTGATCACTAAACCAATTACAGAAAGCGTCACATCAACGTGAGTCATATGTACTGGCGTCATCACCATTACAGAGACCATGGCGACGTGGCCAAAAGCAATGGAGAGAATTGAAAATAGAGCTTTTGGATTTTGGCGAATATGGGCAAGTGCTGCCTTTGTTGACTTCTTCTTTGTCTCTACTGAGTCATTTCTGTGAGCAACCAAATATGGATCTGGTTTTAAGAGAACAAGAATGACTAGTGAGGCCAAGGCCAGAGTTGTCATAGAAACTATGTAGGGACCAACTAATCTTGGTAATCCAAAAGCTTCAGCAATATTTCCCGATGGTTGCATCAAATTAGGACCAGATACCGCGCCAATTGTGGATCCCCAAACAACAATTGAAAGTTGCTTGGCGCGTGTTGTATCTGTCGCAAGATCAATAGCTGCAAAGCGTGCTTGATATCCGGCCGCAGATGCAGAGCCAACTAAAAATGCACCCATCAAAAGAAGTACAACGTTATTAAGAGTTCCACCTGTGATTGCAATAATCGAACCGATGGCACCTGTTGTATATCCAGTAGACAAAGCTAAGCGTCGTCCACCTTTTGCAGTCAATCTGGCCAATGGAAGCGCCATAGCTGCAGCCCCTAAGACCGCACTTGTCCCGGCCAAACCTGCAAGTGTTTCGGAGTCTGTAATGGATGCAACTAATAAAGATCCTGCTGCAATTGTTCCGGCAATACCTACGCCATTTAATACCTGTGAGAGAGCAAGTGTCTTTACAACTTTGCGTTGAATCTCGGATTCACTTACTTCAAGGTTAGGCATTGGTAAATCCTACTGCTAGCAGGAGCTATTCCTTCTTATCGCGTTGGACATAGGCCCTTACGCGCCGCTTGAACTACTTCTCTAGATATTGAGTAAGGAATGTGCGCTCGTTATCTGTAAGTGGTCGTGACTTCTTTGTCTCTAAAGAAACGGCAACTTGAACACTTTTTACTCGAGCAACTAAAACGTCCTTATCAAAGATCTCGCATGTCATAACAAAAGATGAGTTGCTAATTGAATCAACCCACAAAATAACGTCAACAAAATGTCCACCCACATAAATAGGCGCAATGAAATCTACTTCTGCACGGCCCACAACCATTGCAATAATCGATGGCGGTTCGTCTTTGCCATCAAATTGAACAGTAGACCACTGAAATCTTGCCTCTTGGGCGTAGACCAAATACTTAGCGTTATTTACATGGCCAAATGCATCAACATCATCCCAGCGGACAAACTGCTTACATTCATATTTCATTTTTTGATCAACTTTCTATGTTCAATGACTAACGAGTCAGTTTTCTATATGTCATTCGATGAGGACGAGAAGCTTCGGCTCCCAATCGATCAATCTTGTTTGCTTCATAACTTTCGAAGTTTCCTTCAAACCAGAACCACTTTGCATCCCCTTCATAGGCCAAGATGTGAGTTGCAACGCGATCTAGGAACCAACGATCGTGAGAGATCACTACGGCGCAACCTGGAAATTCCAGCAATGCATTTTCAAGTGATCCTAAGGTTTCAACATCAAGGTCATTCGTTGGCTCATCGAGTAGTAAGAGATTGCCACCCTGCTTTAGCGTTAACGCCAAGTTCAAGCGGTTGCGCTCTCCACCAGATAAAATTCCCGCTGCCTTTTGTTGATCAGGACCTTTGAAACCAAAACAAGAAACATATGCGCGCGATGGCATCTCAACTTGGCCAACTTTAATAAAGTCTTGGCCGTCGGAGACAACTTCCCACAAAGACTTCTTTGGATCAATTCCACCACGGCTCTGATCAACGTATGAGATCTTTACTGTTTCACCAATCTTTACTGTTCCAGAATCTGGTTGTTCCATTCCCATCAAAGTCTTAAACAATGTTGTCTTACCAGCACCGTTTGGTCCGATGATTCCAACGATTCCATTGCGTGGCAATGTAAATGACAAGTCATCAATCAATACGCGATCGCCGAAGCCTTTTGTTAAGTTGTTAACTTCGATAACAACATTTCCAAGACGCGGTCCCGGTGGAATCTGAATCTCTTCAAAGTCTAGTTTGCGAAGCTTGTCGGCCTCTGATGCCATCTCTTCATATCTAGCAAGACGGGCTTTTGATTTTGCTTGGCGTCCCTTTGCATTTTGGCGAACCCATTCGAGTTCTTCGGACAAACGCTTTGCGCGCCTTGCATCTTTTTGTCCCTCAACTTTAAGACGAGCTGCCTTTGTTTCAAGATATGTTGTGTAGTTACCTTCATATGGATATGCGCGACCTCGGTCTAACTCCAAAATCCACTGCGCAACATTGTCCAAGAAATATCTATCGTGCGTAATTGCCACAACTGCGCCTGCATATTTATTTAGATGCTGTTCTAACCATAAAACTGATTCTGCATCTAAGTGGTTTGTTGGCTCATCAAGGAGCAATAAATCTGGGGCCTGCAATAAAAGTTTGCACAGCGCAACGCGGCGCTTTTCACCACCGGATAAAACTGAGACATCGGCATCTGCCGGTGGACAACGAAGTGCATCCATTGCTTGCTCTAACTGTGAATCAAGTTCCCATGCATTGCGATGATCTAACTGTTCTTGCAGCTCGCCCATTTCGGCCAATAACTTGTCATAGTCGGCATCTGGATTTGCCATCTCTGCGCTAATCTCATCAAAGCGCGCAAGCATTGCAACAGTTTCTGCAACACCTTCCTTAACGTTATCAATTACATTTTTTGATTCATTAAGAACTGGTTCCTGCATCAAAATTCCAACTGTGTAACCAGGAGTTAGATAAGCCTCACCATTTGATGGTTGCTGTAATCCAGCCATGATCTGTAAAACTGTTGACTTACCCGCACCGTTGGGACCAACCACACCAATCTTGGCGCCGGGATAAAACATAATCGTGACGTCATCAAGGATGACCTTGTCACCGTGCGCTTTACGCGCCTTCTTCATCGTGTAAATGAACTCAGCCATGGAATGAAACCTTAGTGGAAGTGGCGGGTAGACTTAGCATTGACGACCCACTACAGGCGCCTGTAGCTCAGTCGGATAGAGCACCCGCCTTCTAAGCGGGTTGTCGCAGGTTCGATTCCTGCCAGGCGCGCATGGCTAACGAACAAGCAAACCTGATCTGGATCGACTGCGAAATGACAGGACTTTCTCTTGAAAAAGATGTCCTTGTAGAAATCGCAGTATTGGTTACCGATTCTGAATTAAATGTAATCGGTGAAGGTGTGGATGTAGTCATCAAGGCATCACCAGAGCAGTTAGCCGGTATGAATGATTTTGTAACAGCAATGCACACAACTTCAGGATTGATCACTGAGATTCCAAATGGCATCTCAGTTAAAGAGGCAGAAGATCGCGTTCTTGCTTATCTAGAAAGTGCATCTACTCAACCTGGAAAATCACCATTGGCTGGAAACTCTGTCGGCGTTGATCGCACTTTTATCGCGCGCGATATGCCACGTCTCAATGAATATCTTCACTACAGAACAGTTGATGTTTCATCGATTAAAGAGTTAACCCGTAGATGGTTTCCTAAGGCATATTTCAATGCTCCAGCAAAAACTGGCAACCACCGCGCCTTGGGTGATATTCAAGATTCGATTGCAGAGTTGGCCTATTACCGCCAGGCTGTATTTATCTCGGCCTCAGATTCTGATGAAAACACCGCAGTAAAGCAGGGGCCAACCACCCCATAAAAACGGGTAGACTTTGCAACACATGGTGGACGTAGCTCAGCTGGTAGAGCACCCGGTTGTGGTCCGGGATGTCGCGGGTTCGAGCCCCGTCGTTCACCCCAAGTTTTTGTTGTTACATCCGTAACAATTTCTATTTATGCAAAAAGAAAGTTGTGAACATGATCTTTGATGTGATCATTGAAATCCCAGCTGGCTCACGCAATAAATACGAAGTTGATCACATAACCGGTGAGATTCGACTTGATCGAATGCTTTTCACATCTACTCGCTATCCCTATGACTATGGATTTGTTAAAAACACATTGTCATTAGATGGCGATCCAATCGATGCACTTGTCATGTTGGATGAACCAACATTTCCTGGCTGCGTAGTTTCAGTGCGAGCAATTGGAATGTTTAACATGACCGATGAGGCCGGCGGAGATGACAAATTACTTTGCGTAGCAGCTGGAGATATTCGCAAGAATTTACTTCAAGATATAACCGATGTTCCAGAATATGAGTTATCTGAAATTCAACATTTCTTTGAAGTCTATAAAGAGTTAGAGCCAGGCAAAAGTGTCTCTGGTGGCAACTGGGTTAATCGCGCCGAGGCCCATGCCGAAATCGAGCGGTCTCGTGATCGCTTCAAGAAATCTCACTAATACCTTCTAGCACCATCGTGCTTTGCCCCAGTTTTTAACGGCAATATTTGGGTGTCGCAGATGTGCAACTTGGCCAACTTTGCTGATAGGTTTCCACCTGCGTTCAAGCACTTAGGTGCAAGAACGGGTTGTTAGCTCAGTTGGTAGAGCAAGGCACTCTTAATGCCTGGGTCGGGGGTTCGAGTCCCTCACAACCCACTTAGTTTGAGCATGAAATCTATGTCTGTGCGTTTCTTCGCATTCTATCTATTCAGTTTGCCAAACAAATTCCTAACACGATCTAAATTGCGCTTTTTGTAGCATTAGCAAATTCCTTAGATGCCGTTTCTCCCTGTTCATTACTTGCATGTGCATAGATCGTTGCAGTCACCATTGCATCCTTATGGCCGAGCCTGTTGGCCGGAGATTGCCTACCTAACCTTCTTACCTACTAACGAGGCCATGAATAAAATCAAAAGCAGATAAAAAGATGCCCCATTTAGCGCTTCACCGGGTGGTGTTCCTGTGGCAGTAATGCTCATCATCTGTCCGGCTACAAAACGCAAGACTGGATCAAGGGTAAGAGTTAGCAAAATCAATGGAGTTAACCCTGGATAACGGAAAAACAAAACAAGCAGGAGCAAAGCGAGAATAAGTTGTATTGCGCCCCATTGGTGAAATATCGCGATGATGTTATCTCCGCCTTCAACGGTTGTATCAATGCCAGCAATGCTCTGAGCTCCACCATCTGCTGCAAAGAGGTGAATGCAGCTGCGCCCAACCATTACGAACATATAGAGAGCAGCAATTAAACGAATTAGGCGAAAACCTTCAAACCTTGATGGATTGTTAGGAAATACCTTCTTAATATCTAGCTTCATAACTCAGATTATAAACCAGATCCGAGATTGCCAAGCTGAACATTATTACCGAACATTTTGACAGAGAGCCCTTTGCTGCTTAGGGACACTGATTTAACCTTAAGCCCCTTAGGTGGTGTCAAACTTCTTTGGCTCCTGCTTTTTATTTGATTTTGAAGATCGGCCGGTAATGATGAAGCGGGGATTTGATTACCCAAGATAGAAACGCTCTGAAGTTCAAAATAGAGCTGGCTATTTGAGTACCGCGGAGCCAATATCGCTGTTCCCATTCCACCAGCTCCTGCTGCAACCTGAAGAGTATTTCCAACAATTTGTGCATCGTTAAATTCAGATTGTTTTGTAATTGTTGAAGCAGGAATAGTTGCCGTAACTTCCAAAGAGCCAATCAGAGTCGGTTTTGCTTTACTGATACTTGATGCAGATATGTCTAGCGAAGTCTTTGTGCCGCTCTCTTTAAGAGCAAAACTCTTGATGTTTATGTCTGCAGATTTAATTGAATCAGAGGTGAGATTGCTCGGTACATCTGCCAGTGGAACAGAGGCGCTAATACCTGAAGCATTGGGCATCTCTCGCTCAACCTTTGAAGTGATCTGCGATGAAATATATTGTTGAACTCCAACTACCCCACCCAAGACAACAAATATAGTTACCGAAATTGCTGTAGTTTTAATTTTCATAGGGGGTCCTTATCTGCTCGCATTCTTTAAATGGGTAACCACTGGTGTGAAAACCCTGTGAATATAGAAAGATTGGCAACAAGTTTCAGTTGTTACCCAATCAATCTGATCTCAAGAGGAGAAGATGAAGGACTTAGCGACGGATATTGCCTTATTGTAAATATCGTCAGTGGCCTTCATTGCAGTTACTAAACAGGTGACCGACCTTCCCAAACCTGTTGAAGTAGAAACCGTTAGTTTATCTGCAGCAAGGACGCAACCAACGCCGCGGACGCTGTAAGTCACTGCTCCGATACCTGAACCTCCTGCCGGAGTTAAGGTAATTCCAGTTGGACCCTTCGCAATGCTGGATTGATTGTGATTAGCCACGGTTAATGCCTCTTGTGTGGCCTTCGTAATCGTGATGGATTTAGTAACGTCTCTCGCTGACAGATAACGTTCATCTCCAGTCTGGGATGCTTTTATTGTGCACCTTCCAGCCTTAATTAGCGTTAGAGAAGTTCCATTGACATCACAGATAAGTGGAGTCATGCTGGTAAAGGTAACGGTGAGAAGAGTCCCAGCAGTCGCACTAAGCGCATCTGGAGTCGCTGAGGCGCTGAGTGTTGTTGGTGGGTTGAAGTTGATGGTCTGTTGACCTTTAGAAATCATGATGGATCTAGTGATACTTGTTGCAAAATATTTGTCATCTTGGGCCTGGGAGGCTGTTATTACACATGATCCGGCAGCTAAGACGGTTAATGAATCACCATTAGCAATTTGGCAGATTGCAGTTGAGGCTGGGGCTACTGCGAAGGTAACTGGCGTTGTGCCGGCACCCTTTGTCGCACTCAGTTCCTGTGGGGCACTGGCCATACTCATTGCAGTTGGCGCAAAAGCGGTAATGCTCTGGGCGACCCTAGTAATCGTTATTTTTGCATCCTGAGTTGCGGGAGAATAAGTTCCATCCCCAGCCTGGGTTGCTCTGACCACACAGACTCCACCACCTTTTATTGGTGTCAATACATCTCCATCGACGGTGCAGAATTCTGGTGTCGTGGTAGTGAAAGTGACTTCTAGACCACTACCGGCAGTAGCTCCTGGAAGCGTGTACGAAGTCGTTGTTGCGGTAAGTGTTCTAACTGTAGCTGGATCAAAGATGATGGTTTGTGATCTGGGGTTAATGCGAGTGACCGTAACTGTGTATGTCACAGTTCTTGTGCCATCTTGGGCAGTAACAACGGTGCGAATAATATTTTGGCCGCTACTTAAGTTTCCATTAAATGGAGTTGTTCCAGTTGCTCCTAAATATTGGACAACACTGGCGTTGCTATCACTCTTTTCTGGAGTAACGGTGTAATCGGTTGCAACAGTGTTAGCCACAGTAGCTGTATAGGTAGTTTTGCCAGAGGTAAATGCTGGTGAAAGCGTTCCAGTTGAAAGTGTAAGGCCAGATAGGGTGGCATTATTTGATGAAATTATGCCTGTCGGCCAGAAACCTGGTGCGCTAGCTTTAGATGCATCAGGCGTGTAGGAAGCGATGAATGGACTCAACTTAATTGCAGCCCCACCGGCACTTGTTTCAGAACCCGCTACCAATGGACCCCTTGCGTTATTCCAGTAGTTTCCTGGAGCATTGAGATTGTTTATGACAGTCGACCAGAAAGTGAAGGTTGCTGGATTTGCAACCGCACCCACATTTATGCCATTGATTTGTCCAAGTGCATTTACCGTTCTTGAGGGAAGCAAGTTTTGCTGGACCAGGATTCCATTAAACTCATTGAGAGCCGGTGCGCTCGAGTCAAGAGAGAAGACCTGCACTCCTGCGCTGAGTATTCCAGCAAAAGCAAGTGCCCCTGAATTTTGAATTTCTGAGAAGTTATTTTGCTGAACTGTAAGTTCGGCTACGACCGCTCCTCCAGTCTGACCATAGCTTCGGAAATGAACCCCCGTGAACACCTTCCGTACGGTGTTCTCTTTAACTAATATCCCCTTTGCCTGCGAGTCGAGCCCGGATATGTTGATCCCCCAAATAACTCCAGAGAGCTTGTTGCCGCTGATTACCAGATTGGATGCCGCAAGGTCATTGCCGTTGCCGCCATCATTTAGTTTTTGCGAAATGGAAATTGCGTACGTGGCTTGCGCACTTGCTGTTGCACCGAAACTGACGGTGTTGTTTTCCACAACAGCGGCTTGGATACCTCGAAGTTCAACTCCCCTCCGATACTGCAAACCTGTCAAGCCTGCCACGGTGTCGGTTATGACGTTATTCGAGACAGTAAGGTTCTTTACGTTTCTAAGATGAATTCCATACGAGCCATAACTGACATTTGAACTCAAGTCGTGCACATAGTTGTACGAAACGTTCATACCTGATCCGAAGTTTAGAGAATTGCCCTGCGAAAGAATTCCCTGATTAAAACCGGAGATGTCGTTATAGGTAACGGAGACATTTCTAGATTTGCGTTCGATGGTTACTCCAACAGAGTTTGCAGGAGTTGGTGAAGTGATCTTAAATCCGCTGAATGTAACGCCATTGATTTCAGAGCCAATTGTTACAGCTCCTGATACAACAGCTTCACTCACTCTAATAGCAGCTGTTCCAGGTGCTATCGAATTATTTGGGCCCAGAATTGTGAGCGCTTTATTAATAATTACATTTTCCGTGTACGTTCCGGCACAAACATTGATGGTGTCGCTAGCTGTAGCTGCGGTCACAGCTTCTTGGATTGTGGAGTATTGGCCGCCACCGGTTGCGCACACTTCAATAGTGGCTGCCGATGCCACAGACATACTGCCGGCAGTGAGAGTTGTGGCAACTAGTGAGACAGTGAGCAAGCTTCTTAAAACACGCATGAGTAACTCCATCAACTTGTAGCTTTCTTTGTTGTAGCTTTCTTTGTTGTAGCTTTCTTTGTTGTAGCTTTCTTTGTTGTAGCTTTCTTTGTTGTAGCTTTCTTTGTTGTAGCTTTCTT
>JBEDES010000001.1:0-157243 GCA_041175545.1 Actinomycetota bacterium | reverse complement strand
TCTTTGTTGTAGCTTTCTTTGTTGTAGCTTTCTTTGTTGTAGCTTTCTTTGTTGTAGCTTTCTTTGTTGTAGCTTTCTTTGTTGTAGCTTTCTTTGTTGTAGCTTTCTTTGTTGTAGCTTTCTTTGTGGCAGATTTCTTAGCTGTACTTTTCTGCAATCTTGAAGCTTTTAGTTCTGCGGCATATGCCTTTTCTCGCAATCTAGCAATTAGATCTTGAATCTCCTTATCAGCCATTCGATTTTTGTTGCGTCTAAATCTCTTGGCTATCGGGCTCAAGCGTGTAACTCGGTTGCCTTGCGGGCGAAGAGTTCGGTAAGCCCACAAAGCGAGCACAAGTCCAAGAACTAGTGCAATTATACGAATTGCTGCGCCTAGAAAATTAAATCGGTTTGTGAAAGTTAAATTTTTCTCAAACTCTCTTGTTTCAGTAACATTTCCCTGGCTTGCGCTCACAAAGATTTTCCAATTACCTGGATTAACTGAACTTGGAATCGGCACATCAATAAATGCCTTGGAGTCTGGGGAAATTGTTGCAGAATAAAATGGGAATGGTCCAAGAGTTCCTTGCTCAAAATCCATATTTTTTAACTGAAGTTGTCCGCTTGGAGAGATCGGTGTTCTCCCTTTATTCTCCAGGAGGACCCTCAAAAATTTGTCTTGAAAATTTTTAATTCCATCAACATCTACAATTTCAAAATTAACTATGAAATCCTCATAATCACCTACTCCAACAAATACTGGTTGCGCAACCCGTGCTGAGTTGTTTATGACCGCCTCAGTGACTTTACCGCTAGATTTGTAGGCACTCGGATCAGATGCATTCACAATCAGATATGCCTCATAAGAACCAGATTTAGAATCCGTTGGAGGAGCTATTTTCATAGTGATAGTTTTGCTCTGATTTTTCTTGAGTATAAAATTGTTTTCCGAAAATTCCACCCAAGGCGTAATTTCACTTTCATCATTTGAAATAGCAGGTTCGCCATCAATTCGTTGTAATTTTGCAAGGCTCAACTTCACTAACTGATCCATTGAATCTGAACCCGACACCACAAGTTCTCTGGTTGTCACATCATTTTGTTTCACGACAAACCAAAGCTTTGTATTGCCCGAAATTTGAGAGGATGCCGAAGATTTGGGAATCACTCTCAAACCAACCCCTAAGTCAGCAGCTGTGGCCTGTTGTGGTGAAAATAGAGTTGATCCCACAAATGTTACAAAGAGTAACTTTCTAAAACTAGATCTTTTTAACAGTGGTATCTCTTCTCTTTCGTAGTTTAACTGGCACTAAGGCAACAATGAGGCCATCAACAATCGTGATGGCCTCATTGCTCACTGCAGGTTACTTTTTATGGTTCAAGAACCAGAGTTGACGTTAGTGCTGGTCCAGCAAACGTGTAAGTTGCTCCAGGATCTGTTGGAATGGCACCTGGAATTACAGTTGCATATGCTGCAGAGAATCCGCAACTTGGGAAAGTTGGGCTACCGACTGAATCTGGTCGGTACGATGATGATGCGTTAACCGCAGTGGCAGGAATCATGGCAGGAACAACCTCACTACCTACAGTGAATGCACCAGCAATGTCTACTCCATCTTCTGTTTGCCAACCAGCAACGCAGCCGTTATCGCTATAAGTAATTATTAAATTCTCTTCTTCCAAATCCCAGCTAAGCGATGTGTCGGGAGACGAAACGAAGGATGATCCTGTCCAGGAAACCTTAACTTGAGCGCCCTTATAATCAGTATAGAAAGAGCAACGTGTTTCTTCGACTGCATCTCCGGAAAGATAGATAAGTATATCTTCATCTAAACCAGTGAGTTCGTAGTCATTACCTACATATTCAAGAGATTGGTCCTCGTTGGCTAGTGAAATCTCTGGGTCAACCCCATCAATGCGCCATCCACACATTTCAATTGTCTCTGCAGACGCTGAAGTAGTTACTTCTGTGGCAGCGTCTCCTTCAATTCCAACAGCGGAGGCAATAATGCTTGATTGCGTTCCTGCAATTACAAGCAGAGTTGAAACAGGTATAGCAAAAAGCGCTGCCAGTTTCTTTTTTCTCATTTTTTATCCCTTTCTAGGATTTGGACTCAGGGAACGCCATTACGTATGTGGCGCTTGATCTGATGGGTAAAGAATCGGCTACTCTGTGTTTCTCAGGCATAACCCCATAGGGCCACCCCTATTACCCATTAGGGATACCCCTAATTTTGGAGAATGATTCGAGGCTATGAGGTCAGTAAAACTGGGAAGCGTTCTTGTTGTCGATGATGACAAGTTTGTTCGCACCGCCCTAGATGGCGCGTTGGGTAATTCAGGTTTCGAAATTGCTGGCTCGGTCTCAACAGCGAAAGAAGCTCTTGCAATAAATGGAATCCGTGCTGTTGATGTTGCGCTTCTTGACTTGGATTTAGGTATCGGGCCAACTGGTTTTGACTTGGCACATGCGCTTAGAAAGCATGCGCCGCAGATTGGAATTGTATTTCTCACCTCTTACCAAGATCCGAGATTTGCATCAATCAGCGGAATCAGCGCCCCAAAAGGTTCTAGGTACTTGGTTAAGTCTGAGATTGAAAACGTGGCGCAAATAATTTCAACAATTCTCCAGACAAAACATCGACCATTTAATGAGAACGTCAATCACATTAACAAATTTGAGAAGCTCACGGATCTTCAGGTAGAGGTATGGAAAGAAGTTGCTGAAGGCCTCTCTTCTTCAGAGATAGCTAATCGTAGAAACATTAGCGAAAAGGCTGTAGAGGCAATCTTGGCAAGAATTTACACTTTCCTCGACATTAAACGTCATAAGTCGCACAACCCTCGAATTCTTCTGGCGAACTCCTATAAGAAATTCTCCGGAAAGATTTAAGACCAGCTCATGCTTAAGTTTGGACTTCAAAACCTCAAGTTCAGAAAGATTGCTTTCGCTTACTACGCGTTAGCCTCAATTCTTTCTGTTCCTTCACGACTTATTCAGGTTGACTACTCATTAGCATTCCTGCTTCTAGGCCTCTCTATCGGTGCGCTCGTCACGGCATTTGTGCTGCCTATGCTCTGGCTGGTCTGCTTTCTAAATCAAAGGTACGAGCTAGGTAGAAGAAATATCTTTTACCCTCTTGGGTTGATTGTCCTCGTGGGCGCCATTAGAGGCGAGATTCTGGACCTATTGATTGCGGGATTCGGACAACAAGACAACCTAAGTCACAACCTTGCGGCGCTTACATCGGCTATTTTCACGCCAATTTACTTCTTGACGATTTCATCCTTCATTGAAATGGTTCTTAGCAGGAGGGATAGGTTCGATCAGATATTTGCGCAAGCATCTCTGTTGCTAGCTAATCCGCGCTCTGTAATTGACGAGAAAATGGATCCTCGGGGTCTCTATCTCTCAACGCTCGATGGAATCAAAAAAAGCATTAAGTCTGTGGGTCTTGGAAACAAAAAACCAGAACCTCAGATTTTGCTGGAGGCTTCAAAGGTAATTCAGGCTCAGATTAATGAAGTTCTGCGGCCACTTAGCCATCGCCTGTGGGTCAATGGAATGGGACAGATAAAGCATCGACATCTGCTTGGAATAATTAAGGATACGATTGAGAATCTAGACTTCAGCATCAAATACGTTCTCGCCTTTCAATTCTTCATCGGTGGCTATGCGATATCACTCTTCATCGGATTTAAATCTTCTCTATACGTAACAACGATTGGAACTGTCACCTCAATCCTGTTGTTTCAGATTTTCATTTACTTACGAAAAAGAGTTTCAAAAAACCATTTCCTGCTTGGGCTTACCTATTTAGCATTAGTGGGCGTGCTTCCTGTCTTAACGGGCCTTGCTGTTCGCAATCCGACCAATCCAACAGCCAGTGCAGTTGCTGGACTTCTAGCTTCGCCTTCAATCTCATTCCTTATTCTGTTGAGCTCTGCCTACCGCCTAGTTATTCGAGATCGTGATTTTGCAATAGGGGCTGCTACATCTATCGGATACCAAGTTGCCTCGTTGCCGAGCGAAGGCAGACCAACTGGTAGCGGTGTCGAACTTGCTAAGTATCTCCATAACTCATTGCAGTCTGAATTATTCGGTATCGCAAAGCATCTAGAAGCGGCTTCTCATGGGAAGCCAGGTGCAGATTCCACAATGGCCTTGCAGTCTCTTGAATCTGCTCTGAATCGTGAGTATCAAGAAATTTCAAGTAATGAAATGGGTGGAGTTATGCGGATTCAGAAATTAATTTCCTCTTGGCAGGGAATTGCAGAGATTAATGTAACCGGGCTTAGTAACCTCGATGAAGGCTCGTATTTGACCCAACGCACCACCCAAATTCTTGAAGAGATGATTACCAACACCATTCGTTACGGTGAAGCAGACAATATTCAAGTAGAACTTGTTAAAGACTTAACTCACTTACAGATTGAGCTCACACATAGCGGTAGAGGTGAAATTTCAAAGAAATCTGGGCTCGGCTCAATGCTGCTGGCACAACAATCTGCTGGTGGCCTAGAAATCAGCTCTGAATCAGGAAAGACGTATTTGCGAGTCAGAGTTCCCCTTGACTCACTCAAACGCCTTCGTAGGCCTTCTTCATAACTTCTAAATCAATCTTTTTCATTTCAAGCATTGCCTTTGTCGCACGCTGTGATCCTTCGGGATCTGAACCGCCCATGTACTTGCTCATTTCAGGTGAAATAACTTGCCAAGAAATTCCAAATTTATCCTTGAGCCAGCCGCACTGACTTTCCGCTCCCCCATCGGCAATCAATATCTCCCAGTACTTATCAATCTCTGCCTGATCAACACATGGGATTTGAAAAGAAATTGCTTCGGTGTGTGGAAACTGTGGTCCGCCATTTAATCCAATAAAGGGGCGCCCAAACATTGTGAAATTTACAACGATCTCTTCACCTTGTTTGTTGCCGGGTGTGTCAGTGGGTGCAATCCAATTATCTGCAACAGAACTATTTGGAAAGATGCTGGCATAGAAATTTGCAGCTTCTCGAGCACGACCGTTGAACCAAAGGCATGTTGTTATCTCCATAGGCAAAGTTTAAACCACTTCCCTAGGACTTAAGTTCGATAACACCCAATAATTTAGTTCAAATCAAGAACCTAAAATCCTTAAGTCTACGAATTTATCTTTCTACCATTAACTTGCCTGATCAATCGGGCATTTATGGGATTTTCTCCAAGATAATTTCGTCAATGATTCCAGACTTAGTGACGGTTACTTTAATCCCATCAAATGTAAATGTTTGCCCAGCTTTTGCATAAACCAAGGTGCGATCACACTGTGTTCGATTACACCCGGGGAACAGATTTGATCCTTTCACCTTGCGCTGATCTGTTGTTAAATACGTAGCAGTTCTGGTTCGCTCCTCATTGGCAGATTCACCTTCGCGATCGTTAATTATCTTCGTATCAACGATGTATGCCATTAATCCATTTATGTAGAGCTCAGAACTACTCCATTTTTCTGGACGGCGTGATTCAAAGACTAAAACTTGATGATCATTGAGTTTTATCATCACAGACTTTAAGCCTTTTTGTTTTCTATCTAGTGGGCTTAGTGTCAAAGTTGTTTTGGCCACTTTCTCTTTCGATAAACAGTAAATATCTTCTTCATTCGCCCATCCTGCAATTAAGCCATCCCATGAAGAAAGAGCATTTGACTGCCAGCCACCAATCATCATATGTAGATTAAGAAATCCGAATGGAAAGTGTCCGCTAAATCCATGTGAGTGAAGAACTTCGTGGATCCACCAACCCCATAAGCTATCGCCACGACCATTTATCTCAGCACCTGGTCCAAAGAAACTAAATCGCTGTGGGCCCTGGGCTGTTTGCCACGTTCTGTTTCTCTGAGTAATTTCTAATTCAATAGCTTTAACTTCCTTAGGGAAGAGCAAGAAAACCGCCCCTACACCTTCGAAGTTAAAATGCGGACTTGCCGCAGTGACTAATTGCTGAATGATTTCTTCTGTGCTCTGTGCTTGAGGTGCTGCTTGTCCTTGATAACCACCGTGCACAGGATGGGCCCAGTTGTATTGCGTAGATGGTTTAGGAGCTCGAATCCAAGAGTTGTGTGTCTGCCATTCGTACTTAAGTTTTCCGTTTGTATACCAAGCAAGCCATTCATTGGTTGCATCTATTTGTGATTGACCAAAATCAAGTGGCTTTCCTTTGCCTGGCACATCTGAGAAATCAATAGGAATAAAGGCTACTTTTGCTGTCCCAATAACTGGCAACTTATGTTCGCGATTGAAATCAGACACTGGATAAGCAATTGCCTCCCAGTATGGGCCTAAATCTGCTGGTCGTTGATCTTTAATCTGACAGTTACTTAATTTCTCTGGTGAAAACTGAGGCGCCAACTGCGCTGGTGTTATAACTTTTACTTGCCCTTTGCTCCAAACCAATTTCTTGCCAGATTTAACACATGCATATAAATTATTTTGATAAGAAACCTTTTGATTCAAAACCTTACAAGTTTGACCGGAAGTTATTTTCTGGGCCGAAAATGCTGAAAATGGAATGAAGGTCAGCACTATTGCCAGAATTACGACCTTTGCAAAACTCCCTCTATTTTTCATGCTCGACACTATACATACCAAGGGTAGCCTTTACGTATGAAAGGCGCCCTGGCTCTTGCTGGTTCTGGAGAGTACCTACCGATAATGCTGGGCCTTGAACAATCCCTTTTGGACAATGGAATAAACCGCGGTAAGAGAAATACTTATATTCAGATTCCAACAGCTGCTGGTCAAGAAAGCGATGAGAGATTAAGTTTCTGGAAAACACTTGGCGGCGCACAGGCTGAGCGAATGGGAACGCAGCAAATCTTTCTTCCCATCTATACGCGAGAAGATGCAATGAATGAATCATTTGCAAATCAAATTAAGGATGCCGGACTCATTTATCTTTCCGGTGGGGATCCTGGATATCTTGCCAACACTTTGATCGATACACCTGTGTGGTCGGCAATCGAATCTGCATGGAAAACTGGCAGTTCACTTGCAGGATGTAGCGCTGGCGCAATGGCAATGGGTAAACATGTTCCTAATTTTTTTAGACCAAAAGAAGATGGGACCGATGGCTTTGGAATAATTAGTGAGATCCGAACTATCCCCCACTACAACAAGTTCTTTGGTTGGATTCCAGATGCGGCTGCTCGCAAGTTACTTACCGCCCCTGTTGGTACAACTGTCATTGGAATAGATGAATCAACAGCTCTTGTGACTGGGTTAAGCGATGATCCGGAGGTTAGTTTTGAAAACAATAGTTGGCGCGTGCATGGTGAAGGTCATGTTCACCATTTACGAGGTGAAAGCGATCACGCACATAAGTTTGGCCATGGAGAAATCATCACTCTTTAATCTGGATCACTTGTTCGGCTGGCCAGAATAAATAGCAACAAATACTAATTACTTACCGGCCTTGCAGCGTTCTGAGCAATACTTAACATTTTCCCAATCTCTTGCCCATTTTTTACGCCACTCAAATTCCAATCCGCAGCGCACGCATACCTTAGGAGGAAAGCCATTCTTTATCTTTGCTTTCATATTTAGATTAACTCTTTAATTTCTTGATGTGTCGTAAATTCGCCAGCTTAAGCACTCGGTGCAAGGCAGAGACGATAAGTGAACTTCGGTGCGCGGCAATCCACTTATAACCAAAACGCCCGAAAGGGCCAGATGCTGTAACGAATAGTCCTAGCAGTCGGTTCCCACGCTTTTTCAATAGAAAGGCGATTGCTGGAGCACCAGCCAATACAGAACCATCTGTAATCACCTGTACTGACTTTGAACACTGTTGATAAGTTAGACCGTATTTTGTTAAATCCGCTTTCTGGAAAGGCTTTGAGTCCACATCTAATCGTTGCTCAATCCATTTAATGCTGGACTCACAGAAGGCACATTCACCATCAAAGATAACAATAATTTGATTTTCCATCGCAAGGTTAAGAGTACATGGCTGGTGAAAGCGCAGTAAAGTAAAGAAATGGAACGGCTGATCTATGTAGCTTTTGATCATCTCAATGAAAACTACGGCGCCTTAAAAAATAGCCATCCAGCCAAAGATGTCATTGTTTTAGTTGAAAGTGCGCGCATGACAACGGGCAGAAATTGGCATGGTCAACGACTGCATTTCTTAATCTCATCTGCTCGCCATTTTGCACAACACCTTGAATCTCTGGGGTTCACGGTCCGCTATGAAAAGGCTGCGACCACAATTGACGGTTTACAAAAGATTAAAAAAGAGTTTCTAGATCTACCATTAGTTTCAGCAGAGCCTTCATCCTTTCGTCAGTTTGCTGCTCTTCAAGAATTTGGTGTGGAGTTTGTACCTAATGACTTTTTCTTAACACCGCGTCCACTTTTTGCGCAGTGGGCCGATGGCCAAAAGAGTTATTTGATGGAAAATTTCTATCGCCTTCAAAGAACGCGCCTTAATGTGCTGATGGAAAAAGGCAAACCAGTTGGCGGTGCGTGGAATTTTGATAAAGAAAACAGATTGCCTCCCCCAAAAAACTACACCTGGCCCCCATATCTTCAACACTCACGAGATCAAATCGATAAAGAGGTTGCTGCCGAAATTGGTTACTCACCAGATACAACGTGGGCAACTACTCGCAAAGGCGCACTTGTTCAACTAAAAAACTTTATTGACAATCACTTTGCAGATTTTGGGCCTTATGAAGATGCAATGGCGCTAGATAACTGGGCGCTGCATCACTCGCTGTTGTCTCCATATTTAAACAATGGATTACTTCACGCTCAAGAAGTTATCGCTGCTGCGGAGGCTGCCTTCAAAAAAGGTGACATACCGATTGCATCTGCGGAAGGATTTATACGCCAAATCATCGGCTGGCGTGAATATGTCAATGGCATGTATTGGTATTTAGGCCCTGACTACCGAAAGAACAATCAACTGGGTGCAGACCGAAAATTGCTTCCATTGTTTGGTGATTCAAATAAAACTCAGATGAACTGCGTTAAAACTATAGTTTCTGACATAGAAACCCGTGCATGGGTTCATCACATTCCTCGGTTGATGGTCTTAAGTAATTTAGCTTTGATAACAGGTACTAATCCGCAAGAGTTTTTAGATTGGATGAGAGAAGTATTTATCGATGCTACTGAATGGGTAATGGTTCCCAATGTGATTGGGATGGGATTGCATGCAGATGGCGGCGCCATGATGAGCAAGCCCTATGCAGCAGGCGGTGCCTACATTTCTCGAATGGGCTCATTTTGCAAGAGCTGTGTTTATGATCCAAAACTACGCGTAGGCGATACCGCATGCCCATTTACGACTTTGTATTGGGATTTCCTTGATCGCCATAAAGAAACATTTGTGAAAAACCATCGCATGAGTCAGCAGGTCAATGGTTTAAAGAGATTGTCAGATTTGGAAGAGTTAGGCCATAGAGCCCAACAGGTTTTAGAAGGTCTTAATAAAGGTCTCATCTAAAAACGCGATTTTAATGCGTTGATTTTTTGGCAAGTTAAGTACGTTGATTAAATAGGCTAGTTAAATGCGTTTGGCGCCAACAAATGGTTTGCGACCAAAGCTTCTTGGAAACTCTGTCACTTCAACGCGCTTGCCTGGACGAGGCGCGTGAACCATTTTTCCGCCGCCCATATAGATAGCAACATGGCTAATTGGCTTACCAAAAAATACTAAATCCCCCGGTTTTACAGAACTAAATGAAATGTTCTTTCCATATCTAATTTGTGCTCTAGAAGAGTGAGGCAACGAAACTCCTGCATTTTGGAACGCGCGCATTGTTAAACCAGAGCAATCCCATCGTGTTGGTCCTGCAGCTGCCCACACATAGACATCGCCAATTTGTGCGAGCGCGTATTTCAAAGCTTTTGAACCGCGAGTGTTATCGCCAACAAAGCTTGATGCATATTTCTTTGATGCATCAAAAATTCTTCCCTCGCGCTCACTTTCCTCTCGTGCAAGGCGTTCGCGATCTTCTTTCTTTAATGTATTGAGTAGTTTTTCCGCAGATGCCAAAGATGATTTTGCCTTTGCAATTTCCTTGTTCAATACAGCTCTTTCGCGGATCAACAAAGCAGTCTTGTCAGAGACAACTGACTGCGAAGCATCAACGCGCTGCTTACTAGTTGAAAATTGACGCAACTGACGTGCGTAATTGGTAGATACAAATCCTAAAGTTGATGCATCAGATAAATACTGTGAAGGATCTGCTGAAAAAACCAGGCCTAATGATTGTCCGAGACCACCGGACATGTAGTTTTGGCGAGCAATCTTTTCAATCACGGTACTTGCTGCATCTAAATCTTTACGCAAGACAACTTCTCGGCCCTGGAGAACCTGCATCTCTTTTTCTAGAGCTTTAATTCGAATATTTGCCTCATTGGCTGACTCATATTTTTCGGCGGCCAGAGTTCTAAGGCGATCTACTTCTCGCTGAACGCTTGCAACCGAAGGGGCAGCAGATGCAACAGAAGGAACAAGCGTTATGGCCATGGCCATAGCAATCGACTGAATGGCTAAGCGCCAAAGACGGCGACTGATCCGGCCACCACCCAAATTGTCGGCAGGCAGGTTGCTGCTTTGAACCTGGACAGCCGTAGTTGTTTCAATAAGCACCAAAACATTGTAACCAAGTCAGTTGTGAGACCTCCCTTTGAGATGGCTCAGGTTTACGCGTAAATCCAAAGAAACATCTCACAAAAACGCTGAGTGCCGGCTGGGCCATGCTCAGGTGAATTACGCAACACTCATGTTGCGTAAATACCCCCTTGCCCAGTAGAGTCAGAAACATAAATCGGCGGCCATTTAAGCCCTCGAAGGATCCCTAAAGAAAGTAGTCCTCGTGCCCTTTTCGAAGAAGCTAGCAGCCGCAATCGCATCCTTGATGATGCTCAGTCTTGTCTCGGCCTGTTCCTCTTCTACTAACGAACAGGCAACAGAGGTTTCAGAGTTAACTGTCTATTCGGGCCGATCTGAAGAGTTCATCGCGCCTTTCTTTGCACAATGGGAAGCATCAACTGGTATCAAACTCAACGTTCGCTATGGAGACTCAGCCGAACTTTCTGCGCAAATTCTTGAAGAGGGCAACAACTCACCTGCAGATCTATTTCTTTCCCAAGATGCCGGATCACTTGGGGCCATTTCACAGGCCGGATTATTTACAACGCTGTCAAATGATGTTGCAGCAAATATCCCTGCAGAGTTTGTAGCAACTGATCGCCATTGGGTTGGAGTTACAGGTCGCGCTCGCGTATTTGCCTATGCACCAGATCGCGTTAAAACTTTGCCAACTTCGGTTGCAGATTTAACTAAACCAATCTATAAAAATCAGATTGGAATCGCTCCAACAAATGCATCTTTTCAAGCCTTCCTGACTGCGCTCATTGAGAACAAAGGAAGTAGTTTTGCAAAGACTTGGCTAGAAGGTTTGCAGGCAAATGGTATAAAGATATACCTGAAGAATTCGGCAATTGTTGAAGCAATCGATAAAGGTGAGATCTCTATTGGTCTTGTAAATCACTATTACATCTGGGAAGTATCAGAAGGCCTGGGCCGCGCGATTAATGTGAAGAATGGATTCTTTACCCCTGGAGATCTTGGAAATCTGATCAACGTTTCAGGTGCTGGCGTCCTTAAAACAAGTGCAAAGCAAAAGACGGCGCAAGATTTAATCAACTATTTGACTTCACCTGCTGCCCAACAAAAATTTGTGACCGATACCCACGAATATTCACTCATCGAAGGTGCAACACCACCTGCCCAGCTGCCAATGCTAGATGCAATCGGTGCACCTGCAATTGATTTAAAAACCCTTAGCAACATCAAGGCAACACAAGATCTACTTATCGAAGTAGGTCTGTTGTAGGAAAATGTTAACCACTTCCCCTGCACCGATAGAGCAACAACCTGTCTTGGGCGTGCAATCACGCTCTGGATGGCGAGTTGTTCTGCTTGCGGCAGTTGGAGCTGTGGCTGCTATTTCGATGATTCCATTTGTTTATCTTTTGGTTCGCGCAAGTGATAAACCAATAGATGAAATTATTCAGCTGCTATTTCGTCAAAAAACATTAGAGGTTCTTGCAACTACGGCATCTCTTGTTATGTGTGTTGTTGTGATCAACCTTGTGCTTGGAGTTGCGATCGCTAGCGGGCTTCATTTCGTGCAGGTACCGTTTCGCCGTCTGTTAGTAATTCCCACCGTGCTTCCACTTGCTATTCCATCCTATGTATTTACGTACACCTGGGTTGCACTTGTGCCTTCTTTTTCTGGCTTTGCAGCGGCAGTATTCATTCTTTCTATCTCGACTATCCCCTATATTATTTTGGCAACACTTGCTGGACTGCGAAGTATTGATGGCTCTCAGATAGAAGTTGCTAGGTCGCTAGGACTTAACCCAGTTCAAACCTTTTCACGGGTTATTTTCCCGCAAATTCGCGGCCATGTAAGCGCCGGTGCGTTGTTGGCCGGTCTTTATACGATGAGTGATTTTGGCGCAGTCTCACTATTAAATGTTGAAACACTGACGGTATCTATTCAAAACATGTATCGCGCATCTTATGATCGAAGCGCCGCAGCAGTAATCTCATTTGTTCTCATCGCTTTTTCAATTCTTTTTGTAATGGCAAATGAGTCAATCAAAGGTAGATCAACTCAAAACCAGCTACTCAAATCACTTTCTGTAAAAACTCCCCTTATACAAAAGGCGTATTTAAAGGTTGCAACAGTTCTAATCATTGGCGCCTTTGCAATCGTGGCTGTAATTGTTCCTTTTTATGTTTTGCTTACTCGCTTTTTTTCTAACCCAGTAGCAATTGACTGGGCATCACTAGTCAGTGCAACGCTTTCTACAGTCTCGGTTGCAGCCTTTGGTGCATTTATCGCGCTGGTTCTTTCGGCGCCACTTGGGTATTTGCTATCGGGAGCACCATCTCGCTTTGCAACTGTTACTAACAAGATGGTTATCATCGCCCATGCTTTGCCAGGTGTTGTTGTTGGACTTGCACTTGTGTCTATCGGTTCAAAACTAGGTGGGCTTTATCAGACAACATTTTTGTTGGCATTTGCCTATGCAATTCTCTTTTTGGCCAAATCCGTAACCAGTATGAGCTCTTCTCTTGCGCGCGTTCCAAATGGAGTAAAGGACGTTGCAGCAACACTGGGAATGAATCAATGGGCTGTAGTTAAAAAGGTAATTGCACCTATTGCTGCACCAGGTATTGGTATTGGAACAATATTGGTTTTCTTGACTGCAATGAAAGAACTGCCTGCAACGTTGATGCTTCGTCCAACAGGTTTTGAAACGTTAGCTACTCAGATCTGGTCCTCTGGTTCTATCAATCGATTTAACGAGGCAGCGCCCTATGCATTAATCTTGGTTCTTGTGGCAGCTATTCCAACGTTTTTAATTAGCCGGCCAGATAAGCAAGAGCAGTCCTTTAACTATGAGAATGTAGGAGGCCCGAGTGAACGCCCTTGAAGTCTCGCACCTTAAAGTATTGCTGGGTAATAAAGTTGTTTTAGATGATCTTTCCTTGTCTCTGGCACCAGGTCAGATTGCTGCCCTTCTGGGGCCATCTGGTTGCGGAAAAACAACATTGCTTCGCTCTATTGCAGGATTGATTCGCCCAAGTGAAGGCCAAATTCGATTTGGGAAGCAGTTGGTTTCTTTTTCTTCCGTGCACTTGCCTCCGCATAAGCGAAAGATTGGTTATGTTCCACAAGAGGGTGCGTTATTTCCGCACCTTAATATCGCCGACAACATCGCTTTTGGAATAGATACCGCAGTCTTTACAAAAGATCAGATTCGCCAAACTACTAAAGAGATGTTGGCACTTACCGGCATGGAAGGTTTTGGAAAGCGCATGCCGCATCAGCTCTCTGGTGGTCAGCAAACTCGCGTTGCCTTAGCTCGCGCCCTTGCCATTAAGCCTTCAATTGTTTTACTTGATGAACCGTTTTCAGCATTAGATGCAGAGCTTCGCACCGAACTGCGCACAGATGTGATCAACTTACTTCGCTCTCAAAACACCACTGCAATTTTAGTTACCCATGATCGCGAAGAAGGTCTTGTCTCAGCCGATGTAATCGCACTTATGCGTGATGGCAAAATCGTTCAATCTGGTTCTCCTGAAGATGTATATTCGTCACCAATTTCTCCAACGATAGCCATCAGCACGGGCGATGCACTTGTTCTTCAGGCATCTAAGTTGGCAGATGGCTCCACCGACTACATTCTCAACCCAGTTAAGTCTTCTGCGCAGTCGGTTGCTGCAGGCCACATTGTTATTCGCCCTGAAGAGATTAAGCTCAACAAATCCGTTTCTTCAGATTCAATCAACGGACTAATTACCAAAATTGACTACTACGGCCATGATGCAATGGTTGCAATCGATGTTGCAGATCAGCACCTGCAGGTGAGAATCCCCGGACCATTTGTCTTTAATGTCGGCCAAAGCGTTGCCCTAGAGCACGTTGGTCCAGTTCGTTTCTTTGCAAACAACTAGAAGATTGTTGTTTTCGTTCAAACAACTAGTGAATAGTTACTCCACCGTCGATAAAGATTGTCTGGCCTGTAACCATGGCTGATTCTGGTCCTAATAAAAACAGAACTGACTGAGCAACATCTAACTGTTCTGCCATGCGGCCTAATGGAATAGTAGACATTTTGTCTTCCATAAAAGCTGGATCAACAAGCAATGGCGCAGTCATATTACTTGGCACAATTGTTGGTCCAACAGCGTTTACGCGGATTCCATCTGTTGCCCATTCGAAAGCTAATGACTTTGCCATAAACATTACTGCAGCCTTACTTGCTGAATATGAAACAGTATTTAGAACAGCAGAATGACCACTAGTTGAACCGATATTAACGATTGTTCCCTTAACTTTTTTAAGCTCTGGATAAACAGCTTGGCTCATAAAGAAAGTACCGTTTAAATTGATATCAATAACGTCAGTGAAGTCTTTTTCTGACATCTCACTTGCCTTGGCTCTGCGCACGATCCCAGCGTTGTTAACTAAGTGATCTAGGCGCCCATGCTTTGCAACAACATCTTTTACTAAATCAACACATGATTGCTTTGATCGAACATCTAAGTGATGGCGACTGTGCGGGGCAGTTAGTTCACTGGTCCACTCAGATTCCGGCAAAATATCTGCAGAGGCAACAATGGCACCGCGCTTAGCAAGCTGGGCGGCAATGGTTGCACCGATGCCACGACCTGCGCCAGTGACAATTGCAACCTTTCCCGCGAAATCGTTAGGAGATGACATTGGGTTTAGTTGCCAATGATGTTGCTGGTATCTCCCCAGAAAGCAAACTTACGCTGGAACGCTTTAACAATGATGTGAGCAATGATTCCCATCGCAGAAAGAACTAACAAGATCGCAAACATAGTTGGTGTCTCGAAGTTAAATTGCGCATTCAAAACCATGTTGCCAAGTCCTGCTTGAGATCCTAAGAACTCACCAACGACTGCTCCAAGAATTGCAAGCAAAATTCCAACATCTAGACCTGCGAAGAAGAATGGAAGAGCACAAGGAACTTGCACCTTGAAGAAAATCTGCGATCTAGATGCACCGAAAACTCGAAGCATTCTAATTTGATCGTTATCGGCAGACTTTAAACCTTCAATGATGTTAATCAGGATTGGGAAGAATGCAATCGTTGCAGCCAATACAACTTTACTTGTTTGACCAAGACCAAACCAGATTAAAAAGATTGGAGCTAAAGCAACTTTAGGGATTGCCTGAAAACCAACTAGGTATGGCATGAAAGTTTTGTCGACGATTCTGATTTGAGAAATAAATGTTCCTGCAATAACTGCGAAGATTGTTGCGAATAAGAAACCTAGTAGGGCCTCTTGAGAAGTAACCCACAAGTTTGACCAAAAGACCGATGTTTGAAGTTGAACCAATAATGCTTCACCAATTCTGGAAGGTGTTGGCAAAATAATTTCATTAACTTCTAGGATGTTTACAAGGTTTTCCCAAAGTGCAATAAAGACAACGAAAACAACTGGAGAGAGAATAAGTTCAGGGCGGTTACGAAGGCTTTTCATGTGTATTTCCCCTTATTCAATCACGTTTGCAGCGTTAAAGTAATGGCGAATCTTCTTGACAAAGACTCCTGCAGCATCACTATTCATCATCTCTAGTGTGCGTGGTCGTGGAAGATCAATCGTAATGATTTCAGCAATTCGACCTGGGCGTGGGCTCATGACAATTACGCGGTCTGACAAAAAGACTGCTTCTGTGATTGAGTGAGTTACCAGCGCAATAGTCTGATTACTTTCTTTCCAAATTCTAAGTAGTTCTAGGTTCATATATTCACGAGTCATGGCATCTAGTGCGCCAAATGGCTCATCCATCAACAACACCGAAGGTGAGTGAACTAGTGCACGACAGATTCCTGCGCGCTGCTGCATTCCACCACTGAGCTCGTTGGGGTACTTATCTTCGAAACCTTCTAGTCCAGCAAGTTTTAGAAGCTCTTTTGCTTTGTCTAAATGCTTTTTCTTATCAAGCTTTTGTACTTCAACAGGGACCATGACATTTTCAAGGATGGTGCGCCACGGTAGAAGAGTTGGTGCTTGAAATACCATGCCAATCTCTGGCAAAGGTTTTGAAACTTCATGTCCAGAGACAGATGCGCTGCCTTCTGTCTTTGAAATCAATCCTGCAAGAATGTTAAGAAGTGTTGTTTTGCCACAACCTGATGGGCCAACAATAGAAATGAAGTCACCTTTTTTTGCAGTGAAATTAATGTCCGAAAGCGCATGTGTCTGGCCGCCACCTCTGGTGTTGTAAATCTTATGCAGGGCCGACACGTTAATCCAGGACGCCTCGTTTGAGGCGTCCTGGATCTTCGAGTTGTTATTAGTCATAACGTTATTCTATACAGATTTCCTTTTATTTATTACTTAGGTTGCTTATTCGCCGCTGCAACAATCTTTGCGCGATCGTATGAATTTGCACGAGTAATAAGTGATGCATCAAGGAAGTCTGCTAGGTCCACACCAGTAACAATTGTTCCTGCTGCCTTGGTGTAATCCTGTGACTTCTTCCAGTCGCTAGATGAGATATCACCTAGACGGTTCCAACTTAGAGGCTTACCTGTAGTTGGTGTTGCTGTCTGTAGCCATGCCTTCAACTGAGCCATTCCAAGTGGAAGTGATTCAGTAGCAGTCTTACCTGCAGCAAGAGAAGTTGGGAACTCTGCAAAACCAACCAAAGTGGCTGCTTTTACGTTTGTTGTTGAGTAGATAAGTCCCTTGTTTGCTGCACGTAGGTAGCGCTCGAATACCTCTTCATTAGCTGCAAACTTATCTGCGTTTACAACCCATGAAAGTGAACGAACACCAGTTAGTGCTGCTGGGTTTGGAAGGTATGTGAACTTTGAACCATTGAACTCGGCTCCTGCGTATGCTGACTTGAAGTAAGCAATCGCATCAACATCACCCTTGTCTAGCTGCAATGCTGCAACTGCAACAGCAGGACCTGTTGGGATCAATGTGACATCTGATTCCTTCAAGTTATTTCCTGCAAGGAATGCCTTTGTGTATGGGTAGCTTCCAGAACCAAATCCGATGATTCCAATCTTCTTACCCTTTAGGTCAGCAGCAGTCTTGATTGCTCCGCCTGGCTTTACAGCAATGTTCCATGGGAAGTTTTGAACCAAACCACCGATGATCACAATGTTTGCGCCCTTTTCAATTGCCTGCATTGCAGAACCTAGATCTGCTCCACCGATATCAATACGGCCAGCACTTACAAGGTTTACAAGGTCAATTGATCCAGCTGTTGTCTTTGCTTCAACAGTTAGGTTCTCTTGCTTGAAGTAGTTAAGTTTCTTTGGAACTGCATAAGTTGCAAACTCTTCCTTTGGCTGCCATGTTGCAGCTGCAGCGCCCCATACGATTGATGCTGGCTTGTACGCTGTCCACTTCTTGTTCTTGCAAGCAACAGTGTTGCCGTTTGCGATGTTACCAATTGCACCATCTGTTGCACATGCTGCTCCAACAGAAACTGTTGCTGCATTAGATGCAGGTGTTGCAGCTAGTAGCGAACCAGCAACCAAAACTGCAAACAACGCAGCTTGTGATTTCTTAGCTCGAGAAGATGTTGAAAAATTCATTCTTACTCTCCTTAGTTGCTTGTTTAGAAGCAGCACTGACTCCGAGAAGTCAGCATGCTTTCGAGTGGAGTGAGCCTAAGTCCACCGGCTATCGGGGTCAATACTTACTGTGCGGTACTAGGTCTCAGTTTGATAACGTTAAATAGGTGAGTTGGACCACTACCTGTTAAGGTCCTGAGCAGCTAGCGCGAAACTAGTTGGGAAGCCACAGATTTAGCCGCAAGGTATGAAAACCCAAAGGCTGGAAGCAGGCCATTGCCGGCCAAGTAGCCATCTGATCCATGGCCAGAGATTCCAACCGCTGCCCCACCTGCTGCATAAAGACCTTTGATTACCGAACCATCTTCTCTAAGCACTTGTGCATTTGCATTTACTTGCACGCCGCCTTGAGTATGGAAAAGTGCTGGGCGAACTTTGATTGCGCCAAATGGTGCCTGCAATCTTTTTTCAAAAGCCTTGCGACCAAATCTATCTTCACCCTTACCGTCATGAACTTCATGTGCATTTTCTAATTCGGCCTTTAACTTATCTACCGGCACAGCAATTGCAGTTGCTAACTCTTCAATGCTATCTGCCCACACAATTGCGCCACTTGCTGCTGTGTACTCATACTCTTTAAACAGCATTGATCCTTCGTGGATGGCATTATCAATAATGATCCAACCGGTGTTTCCTTTTTGATCATTAAGAATTGCTGCATACTCAGAGTATCCGGCAGACTCATCGCCAAATCTTTCTCCCGATGCGTTAACAATAAAGCCGCCCTGCATGATTGTTGTCCAGCCAACCAAAGTCTTTGCGTGCGATGAAATAGCAGCATGGCCTTGGTAGGAATCTAAGTATCCATAACCGGCGCCATGCTTCATCCCAATTTGTAGCGCTTCACCTTTGGAATATCTTGAGCCGTGATAGTAAATATATGAGACCTCTTCATTGTGCTCGGCCAATAGCTTTTGATTGGCGCCATATCCATTAGTTGCCATCAAAACATTATCTGTTGCAATCTCTTCTTGGCTTCCATCGGCGTTTTCAACAACTGCTGCAACGACCTGACCATCTTTAATAACAACATCTACCAAACGTGTGCTTGCCTTAAAGTCAAAGAGTTTTTGATCTGATGCAACTTTCCAGATTGGGCCTAGAACCAACTGACCCATTCGACCTGGCACAGACAAGCAACGATCTACTGAGTGGCCTGGGTAGTGAAAATCTGTAACCAGTTCCCATGGCACACCGAGTGAATCGGCCATCCATTCGAAAACTTCTACGCTGACATTTGTTAGCGCCTCAGTAGCAACAACGTGGCCTGTGTTCTTAGTTTTTTTCATGATGTCATTAGCAAAGATCTCTGGAGAATCAATGATTCCCTTTTCCTTTTGCCAACGTGAACCACTTGCAGGAAACATTCCAGAGGTCATAGATGTATTACAGGTATTAATAAAATCAGGGGATGCGTCAATCAGTAAAACTTTGACACCAAGCTGGGCTGCCTTAATAGCACCGACTAAACCGCCACCGGCACCCGCAACTACTAGATCGTATTTTTCCACAACCAACTCCCTTGGTCAGTTCTTACTTACTGCTAAGAGCTTTGCTTTTTTGTTCCAAAATTAACTTCAATGCAAGCTCTGCTGGATCTACAACTTCTAGTGACAACTGAGATTGATCCACGTTAACTGCAGAGCAACCATTGATCACGACAGTTGCACCTTTTGCTGCCAACTTTTCCACGCCAACCTTTAGCGCCTTGTGCCACAACTCTTCATCGTTGATTGCATCAAAACTAAGGTTTAGAACTTCAAGGCCAGCAAAGTGATCGGCAAAACCATATTCACCGATGCGACGTACTAACTCTGCGCCAATTGTTTCGTTGCGAGTTACCGCACCGATTTTGTGACCTTGCGACACAAGGTGTGCGGTTACGCTTTCCAACATTCCAACAACAGAATCATTTGAACCTGGGCGAAAACCTGGATCTAAAACACAATCTGGCATAACAACATCTGCAACATCGCCCTTTACATGGCACATGTCATCCATCAACGCTGCATCACTTGAGAGCACATCAGATTGCAGATCTAACGCAACTGGGCTTGCTGTACTGAGGTTACGAAGTTCGACAGTTAATCCAGCAGGTGCAAGGCGGGTGTAGCGCTCTTGGCGACGTGCTAACTCTTCATCAGTAACATGAATCGGTGTAATCGCTACTACTCTCATCTGTTCTCCCCTTAGTTGTGTTGCAATGTACGAAATAGTAAGCCCAAGACAGGCCTTCCACAATCTAAAAATTTCCCTATTTCTTAAAGAATGGTTTCTAACCCTTGTGGGTCTACCTCTTAGTCTGGCGCCAGTGATAGAGATAGAGCGGCGCGGCAACAGCGATAGTAATAAATGACGAGAAAATACTCTTAATCGCTTGGATCTGGTTATCTCTTTCTTGCTGAGCTAGCAGTGCAGGCGAAGGTGCGTTTTCAGGCTTGGCATAAACATCAATGTATGCAGGGTTAGGAAAAATTGAATTCATGATCGCATTGATTAAGGAAACTGTTGAAAACAAAACGACTAGTAACGTAATCAGGCAAACTGCATAAAGATAGAGCGAACGCCAATCAATTCCATCACTTTGTGGTTGGACCGCTGGTGCTTTTGCAGTCTTCTTTACAGTTTTAGTTGCAGCTTTCTTTGCAGTTTTCATAGGCCCTTAAGGAATCCGAAAAATGCAGTAACACCTGCGGCTGCAAAAAATAAGGCCAGTGGGACCCAACCAAAAATTTTGTATGGGGTGATCTTGCCGGTCTTTGCGCCAACTTCATTTTCTCTGTTCATGCCAGAAAGGCTACCGAACTAGCGCATAGTTAGTTGCACTTTAGGGGTGTTGCCCAATGGGCAATTTCTGTATTCTTAATCATATGAAGATGAGAAAACTATTGATTCCTGTAGCAGCAGTATTGATTACATCTCTTATGCCACACATTGCAAATGCAGCCAGCCAGCATGGACATTCTCATGGGCTTAAGGCGAAAAAACCAAAGGCAACTTCAGCAGCAAATGTGAAAAAATACAGTGTCACTATGGCAAAGGCGCACCTGCCTTCTGCTCCCAATAAAGGCACAGATGATTACCGATGCTTTTTGCTTGATCCAAAGGTTAAAGAAGATTCAATCGTTCGCAGCATCGAATTTATCCCACAGCGCAAAGACTTTGTACACCATGCAATTATCTTTCGCGTAACAGAGGCAGATATCCCCGAAGCAATCGCTAAAGACAAAAGCGGAATCGGCTGGCCATGTTTTGGTGGCACCAGCCTTGGTGGAATGATGTCATCGTTTGTCTCATCTCCTTGGATTAGCTCTTGGGCACCTGGAGGTCGTAAAGATGTTGCTCCCGCAGGCTACGGAACTCCCTTTAAAAAGGGAGAGCGTTTTGTCTTGCAGGTTCACTACAACTTACTTGCAGCAACAGATGGAAAGATTGAAACCGATCAATCCACAATCCGCATGGAAGCGGTACCTGCAAAGGGTTCAACAATTAAGCAGTTGCAGCTAGAACTTTTTGCAGCCCCTGTTGAATTGGCTTGCCCACCAGGTGTTACAGGTCCGCTGTGTGATCGCAGACAGTCAATGCTTGATCTTGCATCTCGTACCGATCCATTAAGTGCGCAGCAAGCAAACGCACTCAATTACATCTGCGGACAAAATCCAAACAGACCAACACCATCATTAACTTCAAGGTGTGACAAAGTTATGAACAAATACTTCAGCATTGTTGCAGCAGGCCCACATATGCACTTACTTGGACGATCATTAAAAATGACTCTTAACCCAGGAAGAGAAGATGCAAAGACGATTCTAGATGTGCCTAACTACAACTTTGATGATCAATCAGCGATTTATTTGAAGTCACCTATTGCGGTAAACCCTGGTGACACGATTCGCGTTGAGTGCACATTTGATCCAACACTTCGTCAAAAGCTTCCACAACTAAAAAGCCTAGAGCCACGTTATGTCACATGGGGCGAGGGATCTTCAGATGAAATGTGTCTTGGCGTTCTCTCTGGCACAACCAACTAATCTGTTTTAAGTAATTGATGCTCGGTTTCCTCTTGCTATAAAAGTGAGAGGAAATTGAGGCAATTATGAGGATTGCATGACCTAACTGGTAACAAAGAATTAGGCATATCTAGATACTCTCTTTCTACAACTAAAGAAAAGAGATCCCCATGAGTACCGATACAAAAGAAAAAGAAACAAAGCAAGAATGCATATTATGTAATGCATATCCATGTGTCTGCCAAAAGCAACTTTTATAAATTAGAGGACAAAAAAGAGGTGAGGAGGTTACCGGCGTTGTACCCTCCTCTTATGAACAACAAAGCACTTCGTAAAACCCTGCAGACCGGATCAATTGTTTTTGGTGCATCTGGGCTTTTTCTTCTTATTCTGCCCGCGCTATTTCTAGATCTTTTAGCGCTAGAGACAAGCGATCAGTTAGTTTGGTCAATGCGCATGATCGGAATAACAGTCTTTGCATTAGCCGGGAACATGTGGAACAACGCCGCCCACAGCAGTGACGTGCGAGTTGCAAACGTTGCCAAAGTAATGTGTGTCAGTGCCACGGCCTTAGGTGTTCTAACTCTTTTGATCCCAGCAGAGCTAACCTGGTTTACCTATCTATATGCAGCAGTGGGATTTGGTTTTGGTATTGCCTACGTAATCGGTCTTATCCGTAGACAATGTCTTGCCCTAAATCATCACGGCCTGTAACAGGCGGCTTTGCCTTTCGTGCTCTCCATGCACCTGTGCACCACAGCGCCCACACCACCAATAGCGGTTGAAAGAACAAGCGCACTAAGCGCGATGTGTCACTATCTAAACCAAATGCATCTATGCCGTTTAGATACTGAGAGATGTTGCCAGGAAAGATAGCCACAAAGAAAGCTGCAACAACCCAACCTACTTGAACGCGATATCCCCACAACCCAATAAGGGACAGACCTAAAACAATTTCAACCACCCCAGATGCCACAACAACAAAATCTGCATAATCTTTTAACACCGATGGAACCTGTGCCTGAAACTCCTGGCGGTTAGTAGTTAAATGCCCAATACCTGCATAAGTAAGTGCCAAGCCCAAAGCAACCTGTGCGGCCTTACGGATGAGTTCCATGGGGTAAGTAAACACCTTGAACAAGCTCAGATTGTCACTGTTCGTTAACTCTTAATCAAAGTCTAGGGCCGTTAGTGAAATAGATAAGTTGCGTCCCACAGCTGGAGACTAAGGGAACAGATCCTGATGTCCAATGCAGGCAATGTGAATGGGAAGGCTCAAGGGACTCTTTAGTAGATAGCGGTGTTTAGTTTTAACCATCCCCCACTACCCTCTAACCATGAGCTTTCGTAACGCAACTTCCTTTGCTGGTATTGCAATTGTGCTTGTCTATGTAATTGGTTCGGGGCTTTGGGTCAATACAGGCGATAGTTGGTATGCCAATCTCAATAAGCCTTCGTGGCAGCCACCAGGTTTCATATTTGGAATAATCTGGCCATATAACTTTATTGTTCTAGGCATTGCAGCCTTTGCTATAGGCCAAAGAGCATCTAAACCAGTTGCACTTACCTACATGACCTTCTTCGCACTCTCTGTCTTTGCAGCACTCCTCTGGGCATATCAGTTCTATCGCCCACATAACCTAACTACTGCAGCTATTGCGCTAGTTGGTACTGCTGTTCTGACGTTGCCTATGACATATATCTTGTTTACTATCTCTGTGCCGTTTGCGATTGCTGTGGTGCCCTATCAAGTGTGGGTGGGGATAGCTGCATCAATTAGTTGGAGATATAGCCAGATAAATTAGTTAGATTAAATAAGGGCATTAACAGTGATTGCTATCGACAGTCCAAGCAGTAGTGCAACAACCACGAGTGATTTACCTTTGCCCATTCGCTGCGGCAATCCCCCAATTTCACTCTCTTGATCTTGGGGAAGATCTTTTAACACGTTTAGAAAATGAAAGCTCACACCAAGAAGTGATCCTGTAATAACCATCCAAGTTAAAGGCGTGCGGCTTGCTCCATAGAACATAGATGCTGGTAATGCTGCACATGCAATTGCATAGGGCAAAGGCGATAGAGGTGAGAACTTAAAGTAGAAGTTATATGCAATACCGCAGCCAACACCCAACATATAAACGCTGCCACCTTTTAACCCAAGTGGGCCAAGCAGGTTTGCAATAAAGGCGATCGGAATAAAGATAAATGTTGTGCGCCTTAGTTGTGCAACTGTCAGTGAACCTGCAACTAGTGGTTTATTCGTACGATTGTGCTTGAGATCGTCTTGATAGTCATAGATGTCATTGCTCCATCCGATAATCAACTGGCCTAAAAAGACTGTAAAGGCGACAACATATGCTGGCCCTTCCCACCAAAGATTCCACGTCAGAACAAATGCAATAGATGTAATGATCATTGTCGGCCCAAAGTGAGCGGCCTTTAAATACGCATGTAGCTTTTTCATGCCCTCACCTCTTTTTGATCTCGGTTACCGTAAAGGAGTATCTCCTCTACTTGCCTTGCAGGTTTAAGTAGACCGCTTCAGACAAAATTGGAATCGCCGCGCTCCATTCCATTCCATAAATGTTTTTGAACGCTGCGGCAAATCCAATTTTTGTAGCCAATTCGTCATACATTTTCATAATGGATTCAGGATTTGTTATCGAAACTAGGCTCTCAACCAGCAAACTACCCAGAGCGTAGTTTAGAAAATACTCATATTCTTTAGGCCAATAGCTATTTGTGGCTTCTTTGAGAATCTTAGTAATATCTGACTTGCTCAGTTGTTTACAGGTTGCTTGGCAATCTAAGTCAAAGTAGTTTCTGTATTTTTTGAAGTCGCGATTATTGATAGTCGCATTTTGAACCCACTCTGCAGATCCCTCAACAAACCAAACAGCTGGATAATCCTTTTGCTGGATGTCAATTCCTTGGGTTGGAATTCTTTGCAGTGAATGGAAGTACTCATGGGCCTCTAACATGCCACTATAGAAACGATCTTTGCCTGCAAGATCATTTGGATACATAGTCTCTGGCACCCCTTGCAGAACAAGGTTAATGCCATTAGAAGTTGTTAACTGTTTAGATCCAAAACAAGTTTTTTGCGATGATTCGCAGTTACTTGTAAGCAATTTGCCACCTTCGTTACGATTTAATCTATCAATTTCAGAAGCAGGCAGGAGCGCTTTTACTTTAGCTTCCGCCCAGGCTAAATCTTTAAACATATATCTGATAACAATATTTGATGCAGGCTCTTTTATCGTAGGAAACAATTTAGATACTAAAGCTACTGGCTTTGGATAGTCCTCAAAATAAGGTTTGGTATTTGGTCCTGTGTGTATATCGAAGGTTCCTACCTTCGACGTATTTTTAGCAATGGACTGGTTTACCTTTGTCCATGCTGCTTGCGATATACCTTTACGATTGGCAACAAGATCAGAAAAACTCGTTGGTAAAGCAGCAGAAGTATTGGCAGCAGCAACTTTTTTCCAGGTGTACTTGTTTCCAGTCTTTAAACACTTTGCTGCGACGCCATTGACTGTAGATGTGGCATTTGGCTGTTTACAGGTGGCGCCAATCTTTGTTGCAGCATTTGCAACTACGACTGACGCTGCAAACAAGAGAGTTAGCACAGATAAGAATGCGACTAATTTCCTGTTTGCTGTGATCATGTTCTTGAAGTTCTTACTTTTCCTTGAGGTGTGTAGCGGCGTCGTCATAACCACCGGCTTCTAGCTTTGCGATCAAATCAGCCTTAACTGCCTTTACAACATTATGAGTGCCGTTGCAGTTCTTCTCTGGATCCGTGGAATATCCGCAGGTACAAGCTCCCATGATTGTTGCTCCTTTTATTTTCGTAGGATGCAGACTCTACTTCAGGACAGTTCTAACGCCTAGAGACACTTCGAAACTATTTGTTTTAGTGATTCAGTACGTTGATTAGCTGCGATCAGACTTTCTTGGTTTTCTTTAAGTCTTCTCGGACCACAATATAGACACCAACCAAAAGGATCGCCCCAGCGATTATTTGAATCTGTGAAACGCTTTGATTGAAAACGCTAAAACCAATAACGCCAGCCACCAGTGGATTGATAAATGCAAAAGATGTGAGAAGTTCTGGCGAGACTCGGTCGGCCAAGCCCATGTAGGCCCAGTATTGGGCAGCAAGGGCTGCAATCAAGAAAATCATATTGAAGTTGAGAATGTCTTCGCTTTTAATTGCAGGTGTTGAAATAAACAGTTTGAGTAATCCGGCTGCAATTGCACTTACGGTTACTTGAATTGCAGTGGCCAAAAGTATCGGATATCCCGGATCAAACTTAATCCAAATTTGTGTTCCAATAAACCATGCAATAACAGATAAGAAGGCAACTGTAATTCCAACTGCAGAGACCGATTCACTTGGTGAACCAATTAAAAATGCAACAGAGAGGGTGGCAATTGCCACACCAATGACAGAGTTGCGAGTTGGCATGCTTCGCTGAATCGCAGCATAGACAACGGCAATTGCCGGCAGAATTGAATATGTCAGTGAAATGACAGCGCCTGGTTCTTTAGAACTTGCCCAAGCAACAGCTCCGCTACAAATTGGTGAAAATATAAGGCCAGTCCCACCCAACATGAAAAGTCGTTTATCAAAGCGAACTAGCTTTAATGATCCAGGTGAAGTCAATGCAACCGCAGCAAAGAGAATTAGTGCAGCGCCGACTGAGCGAATAAAGATGATATTAAGCAGATCAACACTGCTTGTAACTTCACTTAAAAATGGATAGATAGCACCGCCAACAATCCACATGACGCTAAGACGTATGAAATTATTCATGCAGTTTTACTTAGCCACAGCTGCGCGTCCAGATTCCAATCTCGCAATCGGTACTCTAAATGGTGAACAAGATACATAGTCCAAATCAAGCTCGTGGAAGAAATGAATACTGCGTGGGTCTCCACCATGTTCGCCGCACACACCTAGTTTGAAATCACTGCGCACTTGGCGAGATAGCTCTGCAGCCTGTCGAACCAAGATTCCAACTCCTGCTTGATCCAGTGATTCAAATGGATTAAACGGGAGCAGTTCTAGATCAAGATAACGTGGCAAGAATGTTGATTCCACATCATCTCGACTAAATGCCCATGTCAACTGCGTTAAATCATTTGTTCCAAAAGAAATAAAGTCTGCGTGTACTCCCAAACGATCAGCTGTAATTGCAGCACGAGGAGTCTCAATCATGGTTCCAATTGGCATTTCTATAACTTGATTGGTTCCTTTGAAAGTCTGTGCGATCTCTTCTTCCAATGTTTCACGCAAGTACAAAAGCTCACGCTGAGTAGAAACAAGAGGAATCATTACTTCTGGCTTTGGATCATGGCCTAGTTTTTTCACTTCTAGTGATGCGTGAACAAGAGCGCGCACCTGCATTTTGTAAAGTTCTGGAATCAAAATTCCCAAGCGAACACCGCGCAGACCTAACATTGGATTAGATTCATGCAAACGTCTAACTGCTGCAAAGAGAGCCTTATCGCGTGCTGGAATCTCTTCACCTAAAGCTTCACTGCGCGCCATTTGGGAACTCAAATCAACTAGTGAAGGCAAAAACTCATGCAATGGTGGATCTAACAAACGAATTGTCACGGGTAGTCCCGACATTGCCATCATGATTCCAACGAAGTCAGCTCTTTGTAGCGGTTCCATTTCGGCGATTACACCGCGTTGTACATCTTCATTTTCTGCCAAAACTAAACGCTCTACATATGCGCGGCGCTCACCTAAGAACATATGTTCTGTGCGACATAGACCAACACCTTGTGCGCCTAAAATTCTTGCTCTGATTGCATCTTCAGGCGTGTCAGCATTTGTTCGCACCTTTAGTTTGCGACGTGAATCGGCGTGAGACAAGATTCTATGTACGGCCTTAACGACAGGTGATGCTTCATCTGATTCTGCAGAGACGCGACCCTCTAAATATGAAGTTACAGAAGATGCAACAACTGGGACGGCACCTAAATAGACAATGCCTGTTGTTCCATCAATAGAAATAACATCACCTTCATAAACAGTATGTGTTCCAACCGTAAACAAATTAGCGCGCTCATCTACAGAGATTGAATCTGTTCCGCAGATTGCAGTCTTACCCATTCCACGTGCAACAACTGCTGCGTGAGATGTTTTACCGCCGCGGCTAGTTAAAATTCCTTCTGCTGCAACCATTCCAACAAGATCATCTGGACTTGTCTCACGGCGAACAAGAATTACTTTCTTGCCAGCCTTACTCATATCAAATGCGCGCTTTGAATCAAATACTGCCTCTCCTACTGCAGCACCAGGGGAAGCTGGAATACCGCGAGCGATTTCTACAAGGCTGCCTCGTGTATCAAACTGAGGAAACATCAACATCGCTAATTGATCACCACTGGTGCGCCCTAGAGCCTCATCCATTGTGATTGTTCCTTCATCAACAAACTGCAAAGCAATACGAAATGCAGCCTCTGCAGTGCGCTTTCCAACACGAGTCTGCAAGATATATAACTTGCCGCGCTCAATCGTAAATTCGATATCACAAAGATCTTTGTAGTGCGCCTCTAACATCACCATGATTTTTTCTAGCTCACCATGAACGCGAGGTTCGATCGCGCCAAACTCATCTAAAGACATTGGCGTGCGGATACCTGCAACAACATCTTCACCTTGTGCTTTTTGTAGATAGTCTCCGTAAGAACCAATCTCGCCATTTGAAGGGTTGCGAGTAAATGCAACACCTGTGCCAGAGTCATCGCTGAGATTTCCAAATACCATTGATTGAATGTTGACTGCTGTTCCTAAATCAGAAGGAATGCGTTCGCGGCGGCGATACAAAGTCGCTCGCTCAGAGTTCCAGGATCTAAATACAGCTTCGATTGAGGCAATTAAATGTTCGCGAGGATCTGTTGGAAAATCTTTTCCTGTCGCAACTTCAATTACTTTAATGAATCCATCTGCAAGCGCCTTTAATCCCTCGACATGTAGATCTTGCAGGTTAACCACTTTATGTGCAGCTAATACACGTGTTTGAACTTTATGAAACTCATCTGCCTCTACATCGCAAACAATTTTGCCGTACATCTCAATAAATCTGCGGTATGAATCCCATGCAAATCGAGCATTGCCAGAACTATCAGCCATTGATTGTGCAACTTCTGGAGTGATGCCAACGTTAAGAACTGTTTCCATCATGCCGGGCATTGAAAACTTTGCGCCAGATCGAACAGAGACAAGTAGTGGATTTTCTACGCCACCAAAAGTTTTTCCTAATTCTTTTTCAAGTGCAGCAAGTGAATCGCTTATTTCTTTTCGAAGACCATCTGGAAACTGACCGCTCTTTAAATATTCGCGGCACGCAGTTGTTGCAATCGTAAATCCTGGAGGAACCGGCAAACCGATGCGAACCATCTCAGCCAGGTTTGCACCCTTGCCACCTAGTAAATCTTTTTGTGACATGTCACCAAAAGTAAAAGGATAAATATGGCGTTGCGTCACAAATGTGCCCTTCGTTGAATTAGAAGAAATGTACACACCCAGCAGGCTTTTATGCGACGAGATTGCGCTATTGGCACGGGTGAATCGTGACTCCTTAGCTTGGTGAATAGAGAGTTTGTGAGAGTTCGTTAGCGACCTTGCGCGTGAGGCGGGCTGCTTGGTCCAACTTGGTGATCAAGCGAGCTTTAGGGGCGCCAATATTCAGGGCTGCAACTATTCGCCCCGATGCATCTCTTATTGGTGCAGAACATCCCACCACTCCAATTTCGAACTCTTCATCAACAACGCTAAATCCCTGCTGGCGGACCTTCTTTAACTCTTCGGAAAGCTCTTCAGTTGTTTTGAAGATTCTCTGTCCTGTCACATCGGCGAGCGCTTCGGGTGTCCACTTTGCTGCTAGCGATGTCTCGTCCCATTCGCAGAGCAAAACTCGACCTGCAGAAGTAGATGGTGCAGGGGAAGTAAGTCCTTCCCATACTGCGCGAAAGCCATGGGCCGGTGCTGCAGTTGAAATAGTAAGGACTTCGTCATGGCGAAGCACGCACAAGTGTGTTGTCTCTTGTGCCAGTTCGGCTAAGCGGCGCAGGTATGGCGCGGCAACAGAAGTTAAGTGGGCTTCAAAAGTCTGGGCGCTTAATGCATAAAGTCGCCAGCCCAAGCGATAGAACATTGTGTTGGGGTCGCGATCGACAAGGCCTTGTTCGGCCAAAGTGGTCAAGGCGCGAGAGACCTGTGTCTTTTCGCGGCCAGCCATTTCTGCGATTCGGATGACGCCAAGGCCTGATTTATGCTCGGCTTCATACTTTCCTAATACCTCGAGCAGCTCGATATCTCTGCGTAATCCCGCGGAGTTAGTCTGGCGCTTAGAGCTCATGAAACGATGCTAAACCGTTATGTGCCATATGCGCAACTGTAGTTGTATGAAATGTGCCATCAGACATAGTTTCTCCACATCAAACGAAGGGCGTCCGGACAACCATGGCTTCTTATGCAATAGGAACACTTCCACCAGTGGGAGAAGTACCACCAACAATGTTTGCTCAAGTAATTCGATCTAATCGTTTGGGTGAACCAAAGGACGCTTTCAAAGTTGAAGAGGTGCCGACTCCAACGCCAAAGCGTGGTGAAGTTTTAATTGCAGTAATGGCTGCAGGAATTAACTACAACAATGTGTGGGCTGCTCGCGGAATTCCAATCGATGTAATTGCAGCTCGTCAAAAAGGTGGAGAGCCAGAAGATTTTCACGTCGGTGGTAGCGATGCTTCAGGAATTGTTTACGCAGTTGGAGAAGGCGTAACAAAAGTAAAAGTTGGAGATGAAGTAGCAATTCACCACGGTTGGTGGGATGCAGATGACCCTTGGGTATTAGCAGGTAAAGATCCAATGATTGCTCGCTCATCTAAGACTTGGGGCTATCAAACAAATTACGGATCATTTGGTCAGTTTTCAATTGTGCAAGAACATCAATGTCTTCCAAAAGCTCCGTCACTGTCTTGGGAAGAAGCAGCTGCATCAACATTGTGTGGAACAACTGCTTATCGCATGATGTTTGGCTGGGCACCACACGATACAAAGAAGGGCGACGTTGTTCTTGTTTGGGGCGGTTCTGGTGGTGTTGGTTCCATGGCTATTCAGTTAGCAAAAGCAGTAGGTGCGATTCCTGTTGCAGTTGTTTCAGATGATGAGCGCGGAGAGTTCTGTATCAAACTTGGTGCAAAGGGCTACATCAACCGTAATGAGTTTTCACACTGGGGAACCCCGCCACACTGGACAGATGAGGCAGGCCAGAAGGCTTGGACTGCAGGTGCACGTGCGTTTGGCGCAAAGATTTGGGAGATTGTTGGAGAGAAAAAAGATCCAGCAATTGTTATTGAGCACCCAGGTGAGGCAACTGTTCCGACATCAATCTTTGTCTGCGAACCAGGCGGAATGGTTGTGATCTGCGCGGGAACAACTGGCTATTCAGCTGTTGTAGATCTTCGCTATCACTGGACACGTCAAAAGAGATTCCAAGGTTCACATGGAACAAATGATCAACAAGCAATTGAATTTAACAAGATGCTTACATCAGGAGCAATACACCCAGCACTTGGAGAAGTGTTGGGCTTTGATGAGATTCCTCATGCACACCAGCGTATGCACGAGGGAGATTTAGCGCTGGGCAATACCGCAATTCTTATTGGCGCAGCCAGTAAGGGTCTCGGTAAGAAGTAAAAGCAGTACAGATTGGTACTCATCGCGAGTGCCTAATCTTTCCTACCTAGGAGAGGAAAACAAATGCAAGAACAAGATAACAACGCAGTTAACGAGCTATCTCGCCGCGGACTGTTAATGGGAACTGCTGCTGGCGGTCTCCTCATTGCCGGTAGCGGAGCAATGCTTGCACCATCTGCAAACGCAGCAACTGCAAGAATCAAAAAGGGTGGAGTACTCCGTGTTGGAGTTGGCTCTGGAAGCACAACTGAAACACAAGATGCACACCTTGGTGGTTTTACTGCCGACACTGCACGCCAATACCAGTTGTACGATCGCTTAGTAACTCGCGATTCAAACTTTAAGTTAGTAAACGAACTTGCAGACTCATTTACACCTAACAAGACAGGTAACGTCTGGACAGTTCGCGTAAAGAAGGGCGTCAAGTTTCATAACGGACGCTCACTTACAGCTGATGACGTAATCTTTACAATTCAGCGCATCTTGAACCCTGCAACCAATGCTATTCGTCGTGGTTCCCTATCAGGTGTTGATCTAACTAAGCTAAAGAAAGTTGATGCATACACAGTTTCAATTACATTGAAGACTGCAAACGTAACTTTCGATGAGCTTTTCTCAGATTATGCAATGGGAATTGTTCCTGTTGGATACAACCCAACATCCCCAGTTGGAACTGGTCCATTCAAGTACAAGTCATTTACACCAGGTGTAAAGAGTGTTTACACAAAGAACACAAGCTACTGGCGTACGGGCGAGCCATATGTTGATTCAGTAGAGATCATCTCTCTTCCTGATGAGACAGCTCGCGTTAACGCACTAAAGAGCGGCCAGGTAGATGTCATTACTGATCTACCAAACGCACAGGTCAGCACAGTTAAGGCAGACAAGAAGCTTGCTGTTCTTAACGCCAAGACTGGTGCATATGTCCCAATCGCAATGAACTGCCTAAAGGGTCCATTTACAGATGTTAAGGTCCGTCAAGCATTCCGTTTGATGATCGACCGCGAAGCAGTTGTAAAGCAGGCTTACAGCGGATTTGCTCAAATGGGTAACGACGTTATTGGTCGCTACGACGAGGGTTACAACACGAAGCTAAAGCAACGTGACTACGATCCTGAAAAAGCAAAGTCACTGATTAAGTCATCTGGTGTAACAATTCCTAAGATGGAATTGAAGACAACTGATGAAGCATCAGGAATGCTTACAATTCCACAGATCTTTGCACTCAATGCAAAGCAAGCTGGTGTGACTGTTGAAGTTACACAGCCATCTGATTTCTGGACCGGATGGCCAGGAGCATCAACCTTTGCTATGGATTACTACGTAAACCGTACATATCTGCAAGGAGCCACATTGGTTTATTGCGGTGGAGACTACTCAAAGGAAACAGGTTGGAGCAATAAGAAGTTTGAAGACCTGATTGCTCAGGCTCTAAAGACTCCTAACAAGGCTCTACGTAACGAAATCATCGCTGATGCTCAAGAGATTGAGTACAACGAAGGTGGATACATCGTTACTTCCTTCTACAACAAGCTAGATGCACACAGTGCAAAGGTAACTGGATTTGGAGCAGGTCACCCAAGTGGTAACTCACTCAACAACTTCACCCTTCGCTCAGTTGGTTTCAAAGCGTAATTAGAAGTTAGTAAGTAGATACTGAATATTTCGGTACCCGTGCGAATGCGCGGGTACCGAAGTTCAGTTCTTACAATGAAAAAAATGTAGTAAATCATCAAACTATTTAAAATTCAAAGTTCGTTGAGATCAAAAAAGGGGTTGTAATGAAGATCGTCAGTGCCAAGGTTTTTGTAGTCGGCACTCCCCCACCACATGATGGCGGTGTTTTTTGGGTCTTCGTTAAATTGACAACTGATACAGGCGTCGAAGGTATCGGCGAAGTTTACGCAGTACCTTTCCACCCATCAGTTGTAGAAAAAATGATTGAAGATGTCGTAGATCGCTACGTAATTGGTACATCACCATTTGATATTGAGTCGCTATGGCGCCGTGCATACTCCGCAGGATTTACTCAACGCCCTGATGTTTCCATGGTTGCAATTCTCTCTGGAATCGAAACAGCCTGCTGGGACATCATGGGCAAAGAGACCAACCAGCCTGTCTATAACTTACTTGGCGGCAAAGTCAGAGATCGCGTGCGGACTTATACATATATTTATCCAGCTCCAGGAGAAGATGACTCTGTTTATTCAAATGCAGATATCTCATGTGAGCGAGCAGCCACCTACATAAAGGATGGATTCACTGCACTTAAATTTGATCCAATTGGCCCATATTCGGCATTTGACCCACGCCAGCTTTCAATTGAAATGTTGGATTTCACAGAAAAATTTGTAAAGCAGTTACGAGAAGCTGTCGGTGACAAAGTTGATCTACTTCTCGGAACACATGGTCAGTTAACTCCCGCTAGTGCAATACGTTTGGCGCGCAGAATTGAAAAGTACGATCCGCTCTGGTTTGAAGAACCAACTCCTCCAGATATGCCAGAAGAAATGGCAAGAGTGGCATCTCGCACAACTATTCCTGTTGCAACAGGTGAGCGTCTATCTACAAAGTATGAATTCGCACGCGTGCTTCGCAACAACTCTGCATCAATTCTTCAGATGGCAATTGGCCGAGTCGGTGGAATTATGGAGACCAAAAAGATTGCAGCTATCGCAGAGGTTCACTACGCACAGATTGCTCCTCATCTTTATGCCGGACCAATTGAGGCAGCAGCAAACCTTCATGTGGATCTTTCAACACCAAACTTTCTCATTCAAGAGTCAATTGGAAAAATGGATAACTTCCATGCGAAATTACTTAAGAAGCCTCTTCCTTGGGAAAACGGATACTTCCTCCCAACTACAGATTCTGGCTTAGGTGTAGAGCTCAACGAAGAAGTTGCAGCAGCTAACCCATATACCGGCCAACGCCTACACCTAGAAATGCATCAGAAGCCATTGAACTAAATCATTTTTTTTCGCACTACAGCGAAATGTTTCAAATAAAGAATCAGCAGAATTACAAATAACGAAGCAAAGGAACAGGGAGAAAAAGTAATGCGCGTTGGCTACATAGGTTTAGGTAATTTAGGGGTACACCTTGCAACTAGTTTGCAGAGAAATGGATTCGATCTGACAGTCAATGACATTGACAAGGGTGCTGCAAAAAATCTTTTAGCGATGGGCGCAAAGTGGGCAGATTCTCCAAAAGAGTTAGCAGAAAATGTAGACATCGTCATTACCTGCTTGCCATCTCCTGCAGTTGTTAAGCATGTGATGCTTGCAGATAACGGTGTTCTTGCTGGTTTGAAAAAGGGTGGCGTATGGATGGAAATGAGCACCAACGATCGTCACGTTATTGAAGAGATCGCAGCAATCGCATTAGAAAAAGGTATCGACACCTTGGAATCACCTGTAACCGGTGGAGTTCACTTAGCAGCTTCTGGAAAAATCACCGTTTTAATTGGTGGAGAGCTTGCTGTCTATGAAAAGTGCAAGAAAGTTATCGAGGCTGTTGGAGGCCAGAATTTCTACATGGGTCCTCTAGGAAAAGCATCGATCATCAAAGTAATTACAAATATGTTGGCATTTATTCACCTAGTTGCGGCAGGTGAAGCCATGATGCTTGCAAAACAAGGTGGACTTGATCTGAAGACTTCTTTCGAAGCAATTCGCGCCTCCTCTGGAACAAGCTTTGTTCATGAAACAGAGACTCAACTTGTTTTGAGCGGTTCTTACAACATTGGTTTCACAATGGACCTAGCACTCAAAGACATTGGTTTTGCGACAGAGATGGGTAGAACATTTGGTGTTCCACTAGAGCTTGCAGCAATTACAGAGCAGGCATTTGTTCGCGGTAAGGCTCAATACGGCGGGGATGCATGGTCTCCCAAGGTAATTAAGCTTCTTGAAGATGCAGTTGGTGTAGAACTTCGTGCACCAGGTTTCCCAGATGTTCTCACAGATACGGAAGGTCCAAAATAATGGCGCTCACATTTAAAAGTGGAATTTACATCAACGGTCAGTGGGTTCAGCCTTCAAGTAAAGCTGTTCTAGATGTTCATAACCCTGCAACTGGAGAGTTGATTACATCAATTCCTGCAGCAGGGCGTGAAGAAGCACGTGCGGCAGTTGTTGCAGCTAGCAATGCATTTAAGTCATGGAGCGGATTAAACGCCAATGAGCGCGCTGCATATCTTCGCAAAGCAAATGCGATCTTTATTGAACGAGCACAAGAAATTGGCGAGATCATGACTCTCGAACAAGGTAAGCCAATTGCAGAAGCAGTTGGTGAAGTTTTGTGGGGTGCTGATTATCTACTTTGGTATGCAGAAGAGATTCGTCGTAGTAATGGAACTATCGTCCCTAGCGACTCATTAAATCAACGCTTCTATTTGCGCAGACGTGCTCGCGGAGTTGTTGCATGTATTACTCCATGGAATTTTCCTAATGCAATGCTGCTTCGCAAGATTGCTCCGGCAGTTGCTGCAGGAAACACAATCGTTGCAAAGCCTGCAGAAGAGACACCTCTGTCTGCCATAAAGATTTTTGAAGTCTTCCATGATGCAGGATTCCCAGCAGGTGTTCTAAACCTGGTCTGCGGTGAGCCAGCACCAATTGGTGATGTCCTTCTTGAATCACCAGAGGTTCGCCAAATTTCATTCACCGGATCAACTGAAGTAGGACGCATGCTTTCAGAACGTGGCGGCGCACAGTTAAAGAAGGTAACAGTGGAACTTGGTGGAGTTGCACCGTTCATTGTTTTCCCTGATGCTGACCTAGATGTTGCAATCAATAACTTAATGTGGGGCAAGTTTGCAAATCAAGGTCAAAGTTGTGTTGCACCTAACCGTGTATTGATTCATAAAGACATATTCGACAAATTCACTGCAGCAGCAAAAAAGCGCGTAGAGGATTTAAAACTAGGTCATGGAATTAAGGGTGGTTTTGAAGTTGGCCCAATGATCTCTGAAGAGGCAGTAACGCGAGTTAATGCTCAATTAGAAGATGCCAAAAAGAAAGGCGCAAAAGTTGTCGCCGGCGGTGAAATTCCTTCTGGTATTGATCCAAAGCGTTGGTGTGCACCAACAATTATTACTAATGCACCAAAAGATGCATTAGTAACGTGCCATGAAACTTTCGGTCCACTTGTTGCATTTGAGCCATTTACCTCTGAGGCAGAGATGATCGAATCTGTTAACGCATCAGAATCTGGACTAGGCGCTTATCTATTTACAAAGGATTTAGCTATCGCCCACCGAGTTTCTGAGGCTTTGGAATACGGAATGGTTGTAATCAATGGATCTTCATTTGGTTATGTACAAACACCATTTGGTGGAACCAAGGGTTCAGGTGATGGTCGCGAAGGCGGACAAGACGGACTCTTGGAATACCAGGAGCTTCAATACATCAATATGAACTTTTAATTCTCACGACATATAACTAATAATAAAGACCATGCGAGGAGCCAGACGTTGAACGAACTGCTTAGACCAGTACAAACACTGATCGATCCTGCCTCCAGTGTGATCATTGGGCCTTCAGTTAGAAGTGCTGCAGTGGTAAGAAATATGTTGATGAGCAGCATTCCTGTTGTGGGTGTTCATCCAAGTAAGTCTGATGTTTTGGGACTTTCATGTGTGCCATCGATTGCAGATCTAACAACTACACCAGAGCTTGCAGTGGTGATGGTCGGTCACGAAAGAGTTGAAGCGGCCGTCTATGAATTAATGGATCGTGGAACACGAGCATTTTTCTTTCCAGGTCTTGGTAGTGAAGCAGGCGCCGATGGCCCCTTAATTGCTGCGAGAATTCGTGAACGAGCAGCGGCAAATGGATCAATGATCATTGGTCAAAACTGTATGGGAATTGCAAAGCCAGGTGGGTCACCATGGATTGGTTCAATCTCTGATTCATTTGTTAAAGGACATGTTGGAATCTCATCTCAGTCTGGTTCTATTGCAGAAGCATTCACAACAATTGGACCACGTGTTGGTTTCCGCTTTATTGCATCTACTGGCAGTGAACTAAATCGCGATGTCTCTGACTTTATGAGCTTTAGCGCTGATGATCCAGAGACTCGCGCTGTTGGAATCTTTATCGAAACAATTCGCAGACCTGAAGCATTTATTGCTGCTTTAGAAAAATGCGCACAAGCGGGCAAGCCAGTTGTTGCACTTAAGGTTGGAAAATCAGGAGTTGCAAAGCGTATTGCGCTAGCACACACAGGCGCTGTTGTTGGTTCTAATCAGGCATTTTCTGCAACGTTAAAGAGATTTTCTGCAATTGAGGTTGAAGATTTCCCAGAGATGGTTGAAACGTTAGAAGTGCTTGGTAAGAAGCGCAGACCACGTGGAGTTCGAATTAGCGGTGTATCTGAATCTGGCGGTGAGTGTGGATTAATGGCCGATCGCGCAGAACAAAACGGTCTAGTCTTTTCTCAACTTCCAGAATCAACTGCAGTTTTGCTTAACAAAGAGTTCCCTAACTATCTACACCCACAAAATCCTCTAGATGCTTGGGGTATTGATGTGCCAGAGGTGGTTTTCCCACGGTCAATGCAGATTTTGGCAGAGTCAAAGGCCTACGATGTTTTGGTTGCACAAGTTGATATCTCTAGATTCCGCGGAGATGATGAACAAGTCTGGTGTGAAATGGTTGTTGAATCTCTTGGAAAGACTGCAGAAAAATTCGACATCTCCCCTGCAGTTGTCTCTGTTCACTCTGTAGATGCACCACAAGCAATATTGGACATCTGTACCAAATATGAACTTCCACTTTTGCGAGGCATCAATAGTGCAATGGCAGCATTAGGCCGAGCTGGCAAATGGAAAAAAGCAGCAACATTAAATCAAGTTTTTGGTAAAGCGATTGAGATTTCAAAGTTTGTCACACGCACCGGAGCGCTTCCAGAGTACGAGTCGGCAGAGATCCTAGAGCTCTACGGTGTTCCAATCGCATCTAGAAAGCGCGTTACATCATCAGATCAAGCAGGTCCTGTTGCTGCATCACTTGGTTTTCCTGTCGTTGTAAAAAGTGACGGACCAGCACATAAGAGTGCATCAGGTGGCGTAATTCTCAATGTTAAGAGTGAAGCCGAAGCTATTGCAGCAGTAGAAAAACTTGGTGGAGTTGCATTTATCGCGGCACAAATTCCACAAGGTGTTGAAGCGCTAGTTGGAATGGTGCGAGATGAAGAGTTCGGTCCAATTCTGGCAGTTGGTCATGGCGGTGTAACTGTTGAATCTAAAAAACCAGTGACAATGCTAGGTCCAGTAGATCTTGCTACAGCGCAATTAATGGTTGCTGAATCGGGTCTAGATGATGCACATGGAGTTTTAGCAAAGACGCTCGTCTCATTGGGTCGAATAGCACATGAGCATCCAGAAATCGTAGAGATCGACGTTAACCCAATGATTATCTACGACAAAGCCACGATTGCAGTAGATGCACTTGTTGTAATCGATTCAGAGAGTGAGAATAAGTAAATGAAAACGATAACAGTTGAGCAAGTTGGGCCAACACGTTGGATCACACTCAATCGCCCTGACAAGTTAAATGCGATCAACTACGACATGGTTAACGAGCTGCGCGCAGAACTAAACAGCGCAGCAGTTGATGACAAAACAAAAGTATTGGTCCTAACAGCAAATGGTCGTGCGTTTTCTAGCGGATATGACTTATCTGAATTGGCCGAAGATGAAATCAGTGGCGCACTTCGTTGGCATGGAATTTTAGAAGATGATGTTTCGCTAACTATGCAATTGTGGTCTTTCCCAAAGCCAACAATCGCTGCGGTTCATGGCTGGGTTTTAGCCGGTGGCTGCGAATTGGCTATGGCCTGCGACATGATCATCGCAACAGATAAGGCAAAGTTCGGAGAACCAGAAGTTAAGTATGGTTCTGGTCCAGCAACGCTATTAATGCCTTTTATTATCGGTCAGAAGAAGACTAATGAGCTTTTGTTTACTGGTGACACAATTGATGCAGAAGAGGCTCTGCGAATTGGGTTAATCAACAAAGTTGTTAGCGAAGAGAGCTTGCATGATGAGGTTCGTGCGTTGATTAAGAAAATCGCACCTACTCCCCTATCAACTCTGCGCTTGACAAAAATTGGTCTCATTCGTGCTCAAGAAGCCACTGGTATTCGTCAAGCAATCAGTGCCAACATGGATGTTTCTGCAATTCTTAATGGAAGCGATAGTCCAGAGCAAAAAGAGTTCGATGACATTGTCCGTAAAGAAGGTTTAAAACAAGCGTTAGCTTGGCGTGATGCACGGTTCGAGGAAAGTCTAGAAGCTAAACAAGGCGAAAAGGGAAAAGGTAAATAATGAGTAAGCAAACAATCAAAGCAGCAATCACACGTGGTAACTCGCCCATTGAGATTGCAGATGTAGATCTAGATGCTCCAAAAGCTGGTGAAATCCTTGTAAGAATCGCTGCTGCTGGTGTCTGCCACTCAGATGTTCACCTAGCCGATGGAAACCTCGGAACAACTCGCTGGCCAATCATTTTGGGCCACGAAGGTGCTGGAGTCGTTGAAGAAATTGGTGCAGGCGTAACTAACGTTAAAGTTGGCGATCGCGTTGCCTTTAACTTTGTTCCACCTTGTCGTCAATGTAAAGAGTGCATCGCAACTCGCTTTAACTTGTGTGAAGTTGCCGGAGAGCATGCATACACAGGTAACTTATTGGATGGAACATCTCGTCTTCACGAAAAAAATGGCACAGAACTTCGCCACTTTAACTTTGTTTCTTGTTTTGCAGAAAAGGCAGTTGTGCCAGCAGGTTCTGCAGTTCCAGTACAAGCAGAAGTTCCTTTGTGGCAAGCAGCGCTACTTGGTTGCGGCGTTATGACAGGAATTGGAGCGGTGCGAAATGCTGCAAAGGTGCAGATTGGTGAGACTGTTGCAGTAATTGGTTGTGGCGGTGTTGGTCTGCAAGTTGTTGCAGGTGCTCGGCTAGCCGGTGCCAGCAAAATTATTGCTGTAGATATGCAACCAGCAAACTTAGAGCGCGCAAGAAAACATGGCGCAACACATGTTGTTGATGCATCAAAGAAGAACGTTGTTGCGGATGTAATGGCGATTGTTCCTGGTGGAGTTGACCATGCATTTGAAGTTGTTGGTCGACCAGAGACTATTCGCACCGCTTGGGATGTAATCCGTGCGGGTGCAACAGCAATCGTTGTTGGATTAGCACCACGTGGAGTTGAAGTTTCGATTCCTGCTATCGAGTTCCTTTCCGAGAAAGGCCTAAAGGGATCTTTATACGGTTCTGCAAATGTTCCTGTTGAACTCCCACAGATGATTGCTATGGCTGGAGAAGGAAGAATTAACGTTGCAGATGTTGTTTCGCATGTAACTGATTTGAATGGAATTGAAGCAGCATTTGAGCGCCTACGAAAAGGTGACGGTGCTCGTACACTTGTTGTTATTGATGAGACGATTGCCGGATCTCTAGAAGGCATTAGTAAGGCGTAATGATGAAAAAGATTAGGGATTTCTTTAACCAAGGTGGGCTGATGCTCTTTGTTGTTGGGCGCATTTTGGCTGGAATCCCAATCATCATCGCGCTGACTGTTTTGGTCTTTATGGCCACACAGGCACTTCCGGGTGATGCTGCCGTTTCTTACCTCGCAAACACAGCCACACCCGAGCGTTTGGCTGCAATTAGAGAGCAGTTAAACCTTGATGATCCTTTGTGGGTTCAATACTTTAGTTGGGCCAGCGATGCATTGCGTCTAGATTTTGGTATGACACTTACTGGTGAAACTTCAGTATCGGCAATTCTTGGCGAAAGAATTCAAAACACTCTTATCTTGATGGCATCTTCAGGAATTATTGCAATTCCTTTATCAATCATTATTGGAACTTATGCCGCTGTAAGACGAGGAAAGATTTTTGACAATGTGAGTTCACTACTCACACTTGTACTTGCAGCTCTTCCAGAGTTTGTTGTTGCAATTTTCGTAGTATTTCTACTTGCAACCAACGTCTTCCAAATCTTTCCTGCAATCTCATTTGTTGAGCCAGGAACATTAGCTTGGGCAGACCCAATGTCTTTAGTCTTGCCATCGCTGACATTGATTTTGGCTGTAACACCTTATGTCTCTCGCATTATGCGCGGATCGATGATTGAAGTAATGGAGTCTGAATACATTCAGATGGCACGCCTTAAAGGTTTGTCAGAACGAACAGTAATTATGCGCCACGCTTTGCCGAATGCGATCGCGCCAACAATTCAAGTGATTGCTCTTCAACTTGCTTGGCTTGCAGGCGGTGTGGTCGTTGTGGAAGCTGTCTTTGCCTACCCTGGTATTGGCACAGTAATGATTGACTCGGTGAAGGCCCGCGATTTACCTATCGTTCAGGCAATCACTTTGATGATTGCAGCACTTTATGTGATCCTAAATATTTTGGCCGATATCGGAACAATTCTGTCGACTCCACGTCTTCGTACCAAATATGCACGTAAAAATGACACATCAGATGTCTTTGCAGCGATGGATGGGGATCAATAATGCAAAAAAAGATGCAAAAGAAAATGAAACCTAAATCCCAGTTCCGTACTTTGATAGGTCTTACCTTTAAACAGACCTATGCCAGACTCGGTGGCGCCATCGTTCTCGCAATCTTGTTTATTGCAATCTTCGGTCCATTCTTTGCACCGTACACATTTGATGAGTTTGTTGATGCACCAAATGCACCACGATCTGACACTTTAATGTTAGGTGCAGATTACTTCGGTCGAGATGTCTACTCTCGCTTTCTAAGTGGTGGTCGATCAATTATTGGACTTTCCTTTATTTCAACTGTTTTGGGTGTTGGGCTTGGTCTACTAATAGGACTTTTTGCGGCATCTGCCAAAAAACGAACTGATGGCCTGATCATGAGATTCAATGACATCTTGCTTGCATTCCCTCAGATCGTGTTTGTACTCCTCGTTGTTTCAGGATTTGGAACAAGCGTTTTCCTCATTGCAATCACAGTGGGATTCACGCATGCTCCACGAACAGCTCGAATCATTAGGGCCGCTGCTGCTGAAGTAATGGAAAGAGATTTCATTAAGGCGGCAATTGCAGTGGGTGAAAAGCGCCAAAGAATTATCATCAGTGAATTATTGCCAAACGTTACATCTCCCCTGTTAGTTGAGTTTGGTCTTCGTATGACCTACTCAATTGGTTTGGTTGCAGCAGTAAGTTTCTTAGGTTTAGGTTTACAGCCGCCGGCTGCTGACTGGGGTTTAATGATTAATGAAAACCGCGGATCACTTACTGTCCAACCTTGGGGAGTTCTCGCACCAATCGCCGCGATTGCGCTGTTTACTATCGGCGTTAACTTTATTACCGACTCTTTCGCAAAAGTGGCGATCGGTATCGATCGAAAGGGCAAAGAATGAGCGTTGTTAAACTTTCGAATGTAGATATCGCAATCACTCGCGGTGGAATAAAGATCGTTGAGAAGATTTCTTTTGAGATTGAATCTGGACAGATACTTGGACTTGTTGGTGAGTCTGGCTCTGGAAAAACTACTGTCTCAATGGCTTTGCTTGGCCATACCCGTAAAGGTGCGGTAATTGAATCTGGCTCGATCACAATCGACGGTCATGAAATCGTCGGTGCAAGTGATAATCAGCTTCGATCATTGCGCGGAGGAACAATCGCCTATGTCCCTCAGGATCCAGGCACTGCGCTTAACCCAGGCCTTAGAATTTCAAAGCAGATCTTGGAGTCATTAGAAAAGCATCAACCAGATGTTGATCATGAAGTTCACATGGCCCGCGTGCGTGAAATTTTAACTGAGGTTGCACTACCTAGTGATGAAGATTTTCTCAAGCGCTACCCTCACCAACTCTCTGGTGGACAGCAACAAAGAGTTGCTATTGCAATTGCATTTGCATGTCGCCCAAAGGTAATTGTTTGCGATGAACCAACCACTGGACTTGATGTAACAACACAGTCAAAGGTTTTGGCAACAATTCGCGCGCTATGCCGCGAACATGGTGTTGCAGCCCTTTATGTTTCTCATGATTTAGCAGTTGTCTCAGAGTTAGCAGATAACGTCGCGGTTATGTATGCAGGACGAATCGTTGAAAGCGGAACTCGAGATGAGATTTTCTTCAACTCAATTCACCCATACACACGCCGTTTGATCCGCGCACTTCCTGACATTGCCGGGAAAAATCAAATTCTAGGAATCTCTGGCTATGCACCAATGCCTTGGGATAGACCAACAGGATGCGCCTTTGCGCCACGTTGCGCCGATGCGCAATCAATCTGTAGTCAAAGCGTTCCCGAGATCACAAAGATTTCAGGCACTCACAATGTCAACTGTCATCGACACAAAGACTCAACCAAAATTGTTGCTACAGCTCGTGTCGAAAGAGACGTTGTTTCTTCCTCAACACAAGCTCTCTTGGGAATTGATGGGCTTAATGGATTCTATGGATCACGCCAAGTTCTATTTGATACCAATATCCACATTCAGCCAGGTGAATGCGTTGCACTCGTTGGTGAGTCAGGTTCTGGTAAGACAACACTTTCTCGTTGCATTGGTGGCCTACACGATGACTATGAAGGTCAGATCTCCTACTTTGGAAACGCTCTTGGTAAGCATGCCTTAGAGCGCAAGAAAGAAGAGCGACGAGACATTCAATATATTTTCCAAAGCCCTTATGCATCAATTAATCCTCGCAGACCAATTGGTGCCACAATTTCAAGGCAGTTAGAGCTGTTCTATGGAATGAAGGGCAGTGCGGCAGATGCAAGAATTAAAGAGCTACTTGATTTAGTTTCATTGCCTCATGCAATTGTTACTTCATTTCCTGATCAACTATCTGGTGGGGAGCGCCAGCGCGTAGCAATTGCTCGCGCTCTTGCTGCAGAGCCAAAGCTTCTTGTCTGCGATGAGATTACTTCGGCGCTGGATGTTTCAGTCCAGGCATCTGTTATTGAAACCCTTAAAAACCTGCAGGAGTCAACGTCGGTTGCGCTTTTGTTCGTAACTCACAACCTTGCATTAACACGCAGCATCGCAAACCGAGTTGCTGTGATGCGTAAGGGAACAATTGTTGAATATGGCGGGATCAACGATGTCTTTAATTCACCAAAGGCAGAATATACAAACCGTTTGCTACAACACACACCTACTCTGAAATAAAAATAAGGAGCACGACAATGAAAGAATTCCTAAATGTCATTAATGGCAAGAGCCTGCCAGCAAAGAGTGGGAAAACTGTAAAGGTCTATAACCCTTCAACAGGACAGGTGTATGCAACCGCTCCAGATTCATCAATCGAAGATGTTAATGCGGCGATGCAGGCTGCTGCCGATGCTTTTGTACTGTGGAAAGAGACAACACCATCAGTGCGCCAAAGAGCGCTACTAAAGATTGCAGATGCCATGGAAGCTCGCATCGATGAGATTGTGGCTATTGAATGCGAAAACACAGGTAAGCCGATTGCTGTTACTCGCGCCGATGAACTACCTCCAACAATTGATCACATTCGTTTCTTTGCAGGTGCGGCACGTTTGTTAGAAGGAAAATCTGCTGGTGAGTACATGTCCGGTATGACTTCTTATATTCGCCGTGAACCTGTTGGTGTTTGCGCGCAAATTACGCCTTGGAACTATCCATTGATGATGGCTGTATGGAAGTGGGCACCTGCAATCGCAGCAGGTAACACAGTTGTCTTGAAGCCAAGTACAACAACTCCTGCATCGACTGTATGGATGGCTGAATTAATGAATGAGTTTTTGCCTGCTGGAGTGATTAATATTGTCTGTGGTGATCGACATGCCGGAAAAGCAATGATCGAACATGATGTGCCACAAATGGTTTCAATTACAGGTTCTGTGCGCGCAGGTATGGAAGTTGCAGCCTCTGCAGCAAAAGATGTAAAGCGTGTTCACCTAGAACTAGGTGGCAAGGCTCCTGTAATTGTCTTTGATGATGCAGATTTAGATGCAGCAGCGGCTGGAATTGCCTCTGCTGGGCTCTTTAATGCTGGCCAGGACTGCACATCTGGCAACAGAGTTCTTGTGCAAGCCGGTGTCTATGACAAGTTTGTCAAAATACTTTCTGACTACATTAGAAGCAACATCAAAGTTGGAAGCCCTGAAGAAGATGTCTTTATGGGCCCACTAAACAGTGCGGCACACTTTGATCGCGTTAAAGAATATGTAGACAACGCACCAGCACACGCAAAGATCCAACTTGGCGGAAAGCCAATTAATCGTCCAGGTTATTTCTTTGAGCCAACGATCATCTCTGATCTTCGCCAAAGCGATGAGCTAATCCAAGAAGAGGTTTTTGGTCCTGTTATCACGATGCAAAAGTTCTCCACTGAAGAGGAAGCGCTCACTATGGCTAATGGTGTTGACCTTGCATTGTCAGCATCTGTTTGGACTAAGGATCATGGCACAGCGATGAGAGTTACCAAGAATCTAGACTTTGGTGTTTGCTGGATTAATGCGCATATGCCATTCGTTGCTGAAATGCCACATGGTGGATTCAAGCAATCCGGATATGGAAAAGATCTTTCAGCTTATGGTTTTGAAGACTACACACGCATTAAGCATGTGATGTCAAACATTAACTCTTAGCTAATAGATCTAAGTATTCGTTGACAGGTGTTGCTGCCAACTTGTCGTAATCTAAAGAAAGTTCCAAGATCGCATCTTGCTGCTTCTTATCGTAAATACGAGCAAGGTTTGTCTTGAACTTCTCAATAAGCAATGGAATACCTTCGGTACGACGACGTGCGTGACCTACTGGATATTCAACTACTACCTCATCAAAGGTTGAGCCATCGTTGAACTCAATTGTTAAAGCATTAGCAATTGAGCGCTTCTCTGGATCATGGTAATCGGCTGTAAAGCTTGTGTCTTCAACGCATGTGATCTTCTCACGTAGATCATCAATGCGCTGATCTGATGCGATGTCATCCTCGTAATCACGGGCTGTTAAGCGACCAAAGATTAGAGGCACTGCAACCATGTACTGAATACAGTGATCGCGATCTGCAGGGTTGTTTAATGGACCATTCTTATCGATGATTCGGATACATGCTTCATGCGTGCGAATAGTTACCTTTTTAATGTCATCTGATGTTTTACCAGCGGCCTTCATCTTGGCGTTAAGTGTCATCGCTGCTTCAACAGCAGTCTGTGAGTGAAACTCTGCAGGGAAAGAGATTTTAAAGAGAACGTTTTCCATTACATAAGATCCGTAAGGGCGCTGGAACTTAAACTTTTCTCCCTTGAATGAAACATCGTAGAAGCCCCACACCTTTGCGGTAAGAACTGATGGATATCCCATTTCGCCAGTTTTTGCGATTAGTGCAAGACGAACAGCGCGAGATGTTGCATCTCCTGCTGCCCAAGACTTACGAGATCCTGCGTTAGGAAAGTGACGGTAGGTGCGAAGTGATTGTCCATCAACCCATGCCAATGAAACCGCTGCCAAAATCTGATCACGCGTTAATCCCATCATCTGTGCAACAACTGCAGTTGATGCAACCTTTACTAAGATCACGTGATCTAGACCAACTTTGTTAAATGAGTTCTCAAGTGCAATACAGCCCTGAATCTCGTGTGCTTTGATCATCGCAGTTAGAACATCTTTGATGGTGAACTTCTTACCTGTTGTGCGAGAGAGCCAATCTGCCGTTGCAAGGATTCCACCCAAGTTATCTGATGGATGGCCCCACTCTGCAGCTAACCATGTGTCATTAAAATCTAACCAACGAATCATGGAGCCGATATTGAACGCTCCCTGAATTGGATCCAAAACATAATTTGTACCAGGAACTTTCACACCATTAGGTACTGAGATTCCTTCAACTGTAGGTCCAAGTAGTTTCTTACATGCATCGTATTCCAACGCTTCGAATCCACAACCGAGAGTGTCTAAGAAACAGTTCCATGCAGTCTCATATGCCACTGGTGATTTGATCTGATAGTTCTCTACATAATCAACAATGTCGATGATCTCTTGGTCATATGGCTGATTGGATTTAGTTATATGGCTTGACATGTACCTATCATTTCTCTATCGGTGTGAATGGATGATTATTCGAACCTGTGATGGTGCTACGGGAGCGAATAATTTTTTAGTCAATTTTTACTTGTTGCCCAACATTTTGTCGATTGCTTGCTCATAAGAGTGGTAGTTAATCCGCTCATAGAGCTCTTCACGGGTCTGCATTGTGTCAACAACATTTGCCTGTGTTCCATCACGGCGAATTGACTCATAGACATTCTCGGCAGCCTTATTCATGGCACGAAACGCTGAAAGTGGATACAAAATCATTGATACACCATTTGCTTTTAATTCGTCGCGACCAAATAATGGTGAGAGACCAAACTCTGTGATGTTTGCCAAAATTGGCTTTGAAACAACAGAGCTAACTTTCTTATAGTCTTCAAGAGTTCTAATTGCCTCTGGGAAGATTAAATCCGCACCAGCTTCAACATATGCATGGATGCGATCTAGTGTTGAATCTAGACCTTCCATTGCAAGTGCATCTGTACGGGCCATAATCTGAAAATTCTCATCCGTGCGAGCATCAACTGCTGCCTTAATTCGATCAACCATTTCGGCCTTTGAAACAACCTCTTTGTTAGGGCGGTGTCCGCAACGCTTTGCACCGACTTGATCTTCCATGTGCATCGCAGCTGCTCCGGCCTTAATCAAATCTTTAACTGTTCGGCCGATATTAAAAGCAGAAGATCCAAAACCAGTATCTGCATCAACTAAAAGAGGTGTATCACAGATATTAGTTATGCGACGAACATCGGTAAGTACGTCATCTAACGTAGTGATTCCTAAATCTGGAAGTCCCATCGATCCTGCAGCCACTCCGCCACCTGAGAGATAGATAGCGCGAAAGCCCGCTCTTTTTGCCAAGAGTGCGTGGTTTGCATTGATTGTTCCGATGATCTGTAAAGGAGATTCTTCAGCTAATGCCTTCTTAAATGCGGCTCCTGCGCTGTGTAATCCCACGCCGACAGTCTACATATCTTTGCCCTGCAGGCAAAACTACCTTGCATAAATGGCAACGCCTAGAATGCTCACATGCTTGGTGGAATAAACAACAGCCTTTTCCTGCAATCCTTTGGAGGATTTGTAGCTCTTGGCATTCTCATTGTTGTTCTTAAATGGGGATTTTCTTCTAATGGAAAATTTCTAGTGACACCTATTAAAGCGGGTAAGAAAAATGATTATGGCTTACTAACCCCTTTGCCTACCCCTGCAAGTTACATCGAAGCACAAATGAAGCTTCAAAAATTAATTGATCTAAATGTGAAGGCGACTCTAACTCAAACTCTTGATGGTCCGCAGATTATGGTTTTTGAAAAGGATTACAAAGTCGCCGTCGCAATACTAAATAGTTAACCCCAGCCACACTTATTGGTGACTGGGGTTATTTGAAACTATTTGAATTTAGTTTGCTTTGCCTGCAGCTGTTGCTGCTGTAATTTCACGTAACTTTCCTGTTTCTACTTCATAAACATATCCATAAATTGGAATGTTCTTAGGTACTAATGGGTGGCGACGAATGCGTTGAACATCATCGACTACGGCTTTTTCTTGATCCGAAATAGTAAGCCAATCAATGTAGGCGCCCTCATCTGATCCTGGACCTTTACCAACATCGTAGAATCCTGATTCGCCAAGTGCTGCTGTCTCCAAACTCTTTGAGAGTAGTCCTCGCATGACTTCATCAGTAAAGAACTCCATACCGCAGTTACTGTGATGAATTACAAACCACTCCTTGGTTCCAAGTAATTTGTAAGAGATTACTAATGATCGGATTGCATCATCTGATGCGCGAGCTCCTGCGTTGCGAATAACGTGTGCATCGCCTTCACTTAATCCAGCGTATTTTGCAGGATCAAGACGTGCGTCCATGCAGGTTAAGATTGCGAAATTTCTTGCAGGTGGAAGCGCAAGTGAACCTTTTGCTCCAAAATCTGCAACATATGCTTTGTTTGCAGCAAGGACTTCGTTAAGTACGGACATATCTCCTCAGTTCTATGTGAAGGTGTGCAAGCCACCAATTATTTGTAGTCGAAAAATAACAAATAAAGAATGAAATGAGAACTCAATACAAATTAGCAGATGCAAATGATTAGCAGATAAATTTATGGAAGAAGTTCTGCAAGTAAAGCTTCTACTCTTGCCTTAATTTCATCACGAATTACTCGCACAGATTCAATTCCTTGGCCTGCTGGATCATCTAAGACCCAATCTTCATATCGCTTTCCAGGATAGAAGGGACAGACATCTCCGCAGCCCATTGTTACAACTGCATCTGATTCCTGAACGGCTTCTGTGGTTAAAATCTTTGGAACATGATTTGCAATATCAATGCCTAGTTCGGCCATTGCCTGCACGGCTATTGGATTAATGGAATCTTTTGGAGCGCTACCTGCTGACAAGACTTCTACCCGGCCTAGTCCAAGTTGGCGCATAAATCCTGCAGCCATCTGTGAACGGCCAGCATTGTGCACGCAGACAAAAAGTACTGTTGGTTTTTGTTTCATCTTGTTAACCCCTTAAATAATCCAAAGCCGACAATAGATCCCACAACTTGCGCCACAATAAATGGCAGAACACTGCCCGGTGCAATACCTGCAAAAGAGTCAGAGAACATTCTTCCAACTGTTACTGCAGGGTTTGCAAATGATGTTGAGCTGGTAAAAAAGTAAGCACTACCAATCCAGGAAGCAACGATTACTGGAATCAATGTAGTTTTTTCTTGGGTTATCAGTAAATTAATGATCAAGATAAGCCCTGCCGTTGCAAGAATTTCACCAAGATAAAGGTTTGTACTCGAACGCATTTTTGTAGACGTTTCGACAAGAGCGTATTCAAACATTGCATTTGCAAGGACTGCGCCTGTTATAGCACCTGCTATCTGGACTGCAGAGAATTGAATAAATGTAGACAGAGTTGTCCTTCGCTGGATAAGTTCGATCAACGTAACAACTGGATTAAAATGAGCCCCACTGATTGGCATAAATATTTGAATAAGTACCATGAGTCCAAAGACAGTTGAAACGGTATTGATCAGTAGTTGAACACCAATGTCTTGTGAAAGATTAGTTGCCATTATTCCGGAGCCAACAACAATGCAGACTAAAAGGCATGTGCCAAGAAATTCAGAGAATAATTTCTTCACTGCAATCCCCCTTTATTGTTGCGTCTGGCGGTTGCCACTTTCTGTGGCTAACTTCATGGCTTCAGCGTACGGGGCTGCTCCAAAAACTTTTCATATCGCTGACTCTTAGAGAAATGAACAGTTGGTAAACAAAAGAAAACCCCACCGGCTAGGTGCGCCGATGGGGTTGCTTCTTTAATTCTTTAGGAAACGCCCAAGATGTCTACTGAAAAAATAAGCGTCTCGGTCTCAAGTGGATGACCTGGCACCACTCCATATCCAAGTGATGGTGGAATAACAAGAAGTCGACGACCACCAACTTTTGCACCAGGTAGGCCCTGTGTCCAACCAGCAATAACTCCAGACAGTGCAAATGTAGCTGGCTGTCCACCAGTCCATGATGACTCAAGGACTTCACCGGTTGACCATGACATTAATGTGTAATGAACTGTCAATGTTGACGTTGGAAGAACCTCTGCGCCTGATCCTTCAATAATGTCCACTGATTGCAAAGTAGTTGGTGCAGCACCTGTTGCAGGAGTAATTGTTGGGGCTTCTCCTGCATTATTTGTGACAGATGGCAAACCTGGTGTTGATACTGTTCCGGACACGGTGTCATCTCCTCCTAGTGATGTAAATGATGCAAATGCAATTGCTGCAACAGCAATAATTGCAAATATCTTAACTAGCGTTTTCTTTGGCATGGCTCTCCTGTTGTCCTTTTGTTTTAACTTAATTTTCGATTTCACCGATTAATTTGAACTCCCCATCCCCAATCTGACCTTGGGAACGGTAGAGCTCTAACTTTGCACGAGTATCGGCAATATCAAGGTTGCGCATAGTTAGTTGACCAATGCGATCAACTGGGCCAAACGCAGCATTTTCTGTGCGCTCCATAGAAAGTTTTTCCGGGTGATAACTAAGACCAGGACCGGTTGTATTAATAATTGAATAATCATCACCACGACGTAGGCGAATACTTACTTCACCGTTTACCGCAGATGCCACCCAACGCTGTAATGATTCACGCAACATCAATGCTTGTGGATCAAACCAACGGCCCTCATAGAGAAGTCGACCCAATCTGCGTCCTTCGGCGTGATAGTTAGCAATTGTGTCTTCATTGTGTATGGCGCTGATTAATCTTTCGTAGGCGATAAACAAAAGCGCCATGCCTGGAGCTTCGTAAATACCGCGACTCTTTGCTTCAATAATTCTGTTTTCAATTTGATCTGCCATTCCAAGACCATGGCGACCACCAATTGAATTTGCTTCTTTCATCAATTCGACTACGTCTGCAAACTGCTTACCATTTATCGCTGTAGGGCGACCTTGAACAAAAGTGATTCGAACATCTTCGCTATCAATTTTTACAGTTTCATCCCAGAATCGAACACCCATAATTGGTTGAACAAGTTCTACTGAAGTGTCCAAGTTTTCTAAACTTTTAGCTTCGTGAGTTGCACCTAAAATATTGGCATCAGTTGAATAGGCTTTCTCAGTGCTGTCGCGATATGGCAGGCCGTTTTTAACCAACCATTCACTCATCTCTTTGCGGCCACCTAACTCAGTCACAAAGTCCTGATCAAGCCATGGCTTATAAATTCTTAAATTTGGATTAGCTAAAAGCCCATAACGATAAAAGCGCTCGATGTCATTGCCTTTATATGTTGAACCATCGCCCCAAATTTCAACTGAATCTTGGTGCATTGCACGAACAAGCATGGTTCCGGTTACAGCACGTCCAAGAGGTGTCGTATTGAAATATTGTTTTCCGCCAGATCTAATATGAAAAGCTCCACATGCAATTGCTGCAAGACCCTCTTCAACTAATGCGTTTTTGCAATCTACAAGGCGTGAAATCTCTGCGCCATATTCTTTTGCGCGTCCTGGAACCGAATCAATATCTGGTTCATCGTATTGGCCAAGATCTGCGGTGTATGTGCAGGGCACCGCACCTTTTGCTCTCATCCATGCAACTGCAACAGATGTATCGAGCCCACCAGAAAAAGCGATACCGACTTTTTCGCCAACTGGAAGAGAAGAAAGGACCTTGGACATGTGCCAAGTCTAACGGATGTTAAGAGTAGGAAGTTTCTTTTCTAGAGCGGGAATGACGGCCCATTGGCTGGTCATTTCAAGATATCTCTGAGTATCAATCGCATCGGGTTTGGCATCTGTTTTAACCGCACGAATCATCAAGTTTCTTGGAGTGTGTTCTCCTGCAACAAACTCAATTACCTCCACTCGATATCCCACAAGGCGAAGTAACTGCGCGCGAAATGAATCAGTAATCAAATCTGCCAAACGTTCTTTCATTAATCCAAACTTAGTCAGAGCAGTCCATGGCTCTGGCGCACCATCCATTTGCTTTTGAATGTCGTGGTGACAACAAGGGGCAATCAGTAAAAGCTGAGCTCCTCCATTTACAGCCCAAGCGATTGCATCATCTGTTGCGGTATCGCAGGCGTGTAATGCGATAGCTATATCTACGGGTTGCGATGTTGTCTTTGAGATTTCTTCAGCTACAAATTCAATTGTGGATTCAATGCCTAGTTTTTTAGCAATTGCGTTATTGCGATCTCTACTTTCAACTCTGACATCGATACCCACTACTTTTACTGGAATCCCGGAGTTGGTTAGAAACTGATGAGCGGCAAATGTTAAGTAGGCATGACCACAACCCAGATCGACGATGTTTAGTGGAGATTGGATCGTTGGCTTTTGAATATGACCTGCCGAAATTGCTGAGGTGAGCGTTGGAGAGAGTAATCGCAAAAATTCTTCTACTTGTTTGTACTTATCTTGCCGTGAAGGCTTGATTACTCCCTTTGCATCGGAGATACCAACTTCCAACAAAAAAGGATCCGAAGAATCTAACAAGCGATCTTTCTTTTTATCATGTGAGAGCACCTGTTGGGATTCTCGTTTTTCAATATGCACGTGAGCATCACCGCTTTTAGTGATGCGAATTGAATAGACCTGTGAAATGCTTTCAACCATGATGTTGGCATAACCACTCTCAAGTAGTTCCTGGACTACACCGTGATCGGGAGCAATGTTTTTTGTTGTGGTTACACGACCATCATTTTGCATCAATTGAAGGTTTAGAACCCCTTTTATTTCTACCAAACGAATATCTATTCGTTCAAAACTGACCTGCATATTGCGGCGGCGACCAGAGAGAACAGCTCGTACGAATGTAGATGTATCTACGATCTGTTCACATGCGCTACGCAAACCATCTTCGAGAGTTATCTGCATAGCTTTAACGAGGCGAAATTATCGCGGTGCCCTTTTCATGATTGAGAATGATTAGTTCGTGATTAGGCAACGCTGCAGCAAAATCCTCTGCTAATTTTCTTTCACCCTCTCGTTTTACATCATCAAGGATGACAATAGCTTTAGGTGAGAGTTTGTCTTTAAACTCTTTTAACGCTGGATATCGCGACTCTGCATTGTTGTTTCCAGGTGGTCCATCAACAATCAAGAGATCAATCTTCTTAAGATCTTTAATAACAGAAATGTCATACCAAGTGAGCCCATTGATATATGGCAATAGAGCAGCAAAACGTACGTCTACTCCACGAACCTTGTGTTCCTTGAGCATTTCTCTAGTCTTCTCTGCATACTCCTGTGAACCATCTAGACTCACAACTTTTTTTGCACCAGATTTTGCTGCAACCAAAGTTGACACTCCAGAACCTAATTCAACAACAAGCGAAGGCTTTGTCCGGCTAATAGTTTCATAAATTGTTAACAGCAAATCAGGCGATGCTGCCCAACCACGAGTTGCAGGCAATGAAGATTTAAAGTCTAGAAGCTGTATTAATTGAGCATATGCTTCACTTTGATAGTACGAATTTGAAATGCTCTTTTTCAATTCATTTGAAGCCTTATTAATTTCCCGAATTACTTTCTCGGAGTTGCTTCGGTTCTTTTTGTAGAGGACAAATGAGAACCAGCCAAGGCCCGCGATACCCATCAGAATCAGGATTAACAGGGCTGTAAAAAGAGTATCCATGGCTTAAGTGTATCGTCGAAAAGAATTCAACCCATTGCACTGACTTAAATCACCACTTAAATCTCAATTAGTGGCAGAATCTCCCAATGGAATCTACAGCCGTTTGGCTTCTAACCCTTGGTATTTTGTCTATGGTAATCGTTTTGGATTTAATGATTGCAATTGCTCGCCGCAATAAAGAAACGACAATCACAGAAGCTGGAATTTGGACTCTGGTCTATGTTTCGGCGGCGTTGCTTTTTGGTTATTTCATGCCAAATTGGACAACAGATTCCAATTCTCAAAAGGAGTTTTTCGCTGGGTGGCTGACTGAATATGCTCTTTCTGTCGACAATATTTTTGTTTTTGTCATCATCTTGGCAAGGTTTCAGATTGAAAGAACTAAGCAGCAACTTGTACTTCTGCTTGGAATCATTATTGCCTTAATTCTTCGTGGCGGATTTATTGCGGCTGGAAGTGCGATCTTGGAAAGATTCTCTAGCGCCTTCTTTATCTTTGGCGCATTCTTGATTTTTACTGCCTATAAATTGCTTACAGAGCATGAGGACGAAGAGGAAAAGCAAAAAGAAGATCGGATTGTGACTTTTCTTAGGTCTAAAGGCGCATCAACTTTTACTATTGCGTTAATCTCTCTAGGGATCACAGATTTAGTCTTTGCTCTTGATTCGATACCAGCCATCTTTGGAATTACTAGAGATCCTTATATTGTTGTGTGTGCAAACATCTTTGCACTCATGGGCTTGCGTCAGCTTTATTTCTTACTCCAAGGATTGCTACAGAGATTGATTTATCTGTCGAAAGGTCTTTCCTTTATTTTGGCCTTTATCGGATTAAAAATGATTATTGAAGCGTTCCACGGCATTGGAGTTCATGATCTGGTTGGGATCAACCTTCCACATGTATCAATTGAAGTTAGCTTAGGTGTAATCGTCACAACATTACTTATTACAGCGGCTGGAAGTCTTACGGCAACAAGAAAAGATGGAACAGAGATCGTTTAACTCTCAGTCCCTATTCTTATTGGTACTTAAAAGGGCAGAGCTAGAACAATTCCAGTAGCAATAGCTGCAAGTAGCAGAGATTTTCCAAGAATTGTAAGCGCCGTTTTTCGATCTGCCGCGCGGTCTTCTGGAGATGCAACTCTTGCGATGTCTCCCAGTTTGCCAACGTTGAAAGTTCCGGCAAATCCATAGGCAAGGCAAAACTTACTGCGTGATTGGATAAAACCAACCGATGCAATCATCAATGGGAAAAAGATTCCAATGCGAGAACTAGTTGGCGCATCGATTGAAATCAAAGTTACTAATGTAGAGATAGACAGAAATAAACCAACAAAAGCTACGAATTGTCTACGCTTGATCTCGCCTTTACCAATATTGCAACTGCCTGGGATGTATTGAATCTCAGACATCTTCTAGTTCGTCTTCATCAACCCATGTATCTGCAGTGGTGTCTTCTTGATGTTCAACCCACGAAAGAAACGATCCGACGGCGCGAAAAGCCAACAGCACCACAGTTGCTGCTGCGACTACCCGGCGGAATACTTTAAACATGGGTTAAAAATACTCGGTATTTCTGAGAATTTCTCTACAAAACCGTAAAAGCCTGATCAATATCTGACCATATGTCTTCAACGTGTTCGCAGCCGACGCTTAGGCGAATGAGTTGCTCGGGCACAGAGATGCTTTCACCTGCCCAACGGCGGCGGCGTTCCCATAGAGATTCAACTCCCCCAAGACTGGTTGCATGAATGATGACTTTTGATGACTCGCAAACTTTTTGGACGGCGTCAACTGGTGCATCTACTTCAAAAGAGATCACAGCTCCAAATCCTGGATAGCGAACTTTTGTAACTTTTGGATGCTCGCTTAGTCTTTTAACTAACTCTTTAGCATTACTTTCTGCTGCGCGAAAACGAATTGGGAAAGTACGAATTCCGCGAAGCGCCAACCAAGCTTCAAAGGGACCTGGAACAGAGCCGTTAAAGCGACGCGCCTCTTCTAATCTTTTCAGTAACGCTTCATCATTTGTAGAAAGTGAACCTAAAACCACATCACTATGGCCAGCTAAAAACTTTGTCACAGAGTGCATAGAGATATCTGCGCCCATTGAAAGAGGCAGTTGGGTTAATGGAGTAGCAAAGGTGTTATCAACGCCTACTCCGATACCTAGTTTCTTTGCTGCTGCTATCAAGGTTGGCAGATCTGCAACATCAAGAGAAGGATTTGTTGGTGATTCAAGCCAAACAAGTGCTGCACCTTTCATAGCTGCTATCACTTCATCGTTGTTTGTTACATCAACTAACCGTACTTCTAAGCGTCCTGAAGAATGAAGTTGATTGAGTAAACCCATTGTTCCGCTATAGCCCTCATGTGATGCAACAACAGGTGCACCGACTGGCAAAATAGAAAACAGCGCGCTAATTGCTGCCATGCCAGATGAAAATGTAAGAGTTGCTCCACCTTCTAACTCTGTAATTGCCTCTTCAAGCGCGCTCCATGTTTGATTTCCATAACGTCCATAACCAACTGGACCACCTGCATGGTAGGTCGAAGACAAAAACAATGGCGGATTGACTGATGCATCAGGTGCCGAATCAGGTCGACCTGCGCTAATCGCCGATGTCTCAGGGTGAAGGTTCATTGAATAAGTCTAATTGCTACCAAGTACGGCCATTGCCGCATTATGTCCAGGAATTCCGCTCACACCGCCGCCACGTGTAGCACCTGCGCCGCAGATAAAGATTCGTGGGTCATCGGTTTCAACGCCCCAAGATGGTTGGCTTCCGTCTTCGCGAAATGGAAACTGTAAGTCTCTATGAAAAATATTGCCTCTTGGTAGTGCAATCGCTTCTTCAAGATCCAGCGGTGTTTTAATCTCAATAGCTGCAATCACATCTTGAATTGGTTCAACTAAATATTCATTGAGTGATGCAAAAGCTGATTCAAGTGCTGCTGCTCTTGCAGAATCATTGTCTTTATCAAATAGCGATGCAGGCGTGTGGAGAGCAAAAAGAGTTAATGTGTGAAAGCCTGCTGCTGAAAGCTCTGTACTTAAAATTGAAGGATCAGTCAAAGTGTGGCAATACATTTCAATTGGAAGCTTTACGGGCATATTGCCGTTCTTTGCCTCCGAATATGAATCTTCACATTGCGTAAAACTCTCATTTGCGTGAAAAGTCCCAGCAAAAGCTAATTGTGGATCTATTCCAGACTTTAACTGTGGAAGACGTTTGAGCAGGATGTTGATTTTTAACTGTGCACCATCCAGCGATTTCGGATTCTTCTTGCCTCTAATCTCTGCCAAAACTGCAGGCGCAGCATTTGATAGAAAGTGAGTGGCGGAGAATTCTTCCCCGCTAGAAGTTGTCACGTTTACACAATCACCTGTGCTTTCGATTCCAACAACTTTCTGATTTGTTTGTATCTCAACGCCTGATTCGGTTGCTACTCGAATCAACTCATTAACAAGTGCTCCCATTCCCCCGCGAGGAACCTTCCATTCACCTGTTCCATTTCCAATCAGGTGGTAAAGAAAACAAATATTTGATTGAAGATCGTATGCCGATGCAAATGTGCCGATGAGTGCATCCGTTAGGACTACCCCTCGAATAACATCATCCTTAAATCGATCACAAATTACTTCACCTATTGGATCTTCGATTAAATACTTCCAAACTTTCGGCAGATTAATCTGTTCACGCAGTTGTGAGCGAGTTTGTAGAGGTTGCAAAAGCGTAGGAGCAATTTTCTCCGCAAACTCGGCAACTTCGGAGTAAAAATCCTGCCAGGCCTTGCCTTCATTTCCAGTTGGATCTATCTCTTTAAATGATTCTTCTGTCTTTGCATCCCAGCTTCTAGACACATACAAACCTTTACTGTCTCCTTGGGCATTTGAATACGGAGTAAAACTTGAAACATCCCGAGAGATAGTCTCGAAATTCAGATTCAGATCTTTAACAATCTTGTCTGGTAAGAGTGCAACAAGATAGGAATAGCGAGAAACTCGTGCATCAAAGCCAGGAAAAGCTTGAACGCTTTGTGTTGCTCCACCAATTTCATTATTTGCTTCAAGGATAAGAACTGATTTTCCTGCCTTGGCCAAATATGTGGCGGCAACTAAACCGTTATGCCCTGCGCCCATGATTACAACATCGTATTTTTTAGCCGACATTTAAACTGTCCTAGCAAATCGATTGATGCCAGATACGTCATGGAATTTTGCGCTGGCAGTGGTCTGTAAATCAAAAAGGTGAGGAACTTCTACCTCTTTATTGCTCATGGATAAAGGTTATCAGTGCTGTAAAGGGGTAGATTAAAACCATGAGTAATCAAATAGAAACCCAAATTGATGTATCCCTTACAGAGCGCAACCGCTTAACCGCGCTGTTTCGCCTTGTCTTAGTTGTGCCAATGGTAATTTTTATCGCCTCCTTTGCACCAGCTGCCGATCTATCCAGTGGAGATGCAAGTTATTTCATGGTTGGGTTTTTATCACTGCCTGTTTTTTTAGCGATAGTTTTTCGACAAATTTATCCAAGCTACATTCTCTCTTTTAATGAAGCACTTCTATCACTTCAAACACGTGTTGATGCATATGTACTAATGCTTACCGATGAATTTCCTTCGATTGAAGAAAATGATGTAGTAAGTGTGACTTTCCCTGAAGTTGATGCAAAGGCCCTAAATCGTTGGCTACCGTTAATTAAATGGTTTATTGCAATTCCTTTGTATTTAGTTGGAATTTTCTACGCCATCTATGCAGCATTCTTGACGTTGATTGGTTGGATCTCAATTTTGTTTACTGGTAACTATCCAGAAAGATGCGCAGAAGGTGTTGTAGGAACAATTGCCTACTGGAACCGCGTCGTTGGTTATGCACTTCTACTAGTTACAGATGAGTACCCAACTTTTTCCTTATAACTGATGTTGAATTAGCGCGGTTCTAAAACTAGCGAAACGGAATTGATGCACCAGCGTTGATCTGTTGGAACGTCATATCCTTCGCCATCAAAAACATGCCCCAGGTGAGAGCCGCACGATGCGCAAAGAACCTCGGTGCGAACTCTTGGAAACAATGAGCGATCTTCTACTAATCGAACGGCATCATCTGCTGTTGGTGCATAAAAAGATGGCCAGCCACATCCAGAATGAAACTTGGTTTCACTTCTAAATAGTTCTGCCGCACATGCTTTACATTTGTAAACACCAACAGTTTCGATGTCGGTGTACTCACCTGTAAATGGGCGCTCTGTTGCCGCATTACGCAAAACATCATAGGAAAGTGGATCGATTCGGGCAGCTAATGCCTGTTCGTCTATCTTTACCGGATACTCGTTTTTTTCCGAATTTTTTTTATCAGCGTTATCGTGAGAACTCAATTGATCACCACAGATGCTGGATATGCAACCCCTGTACTGGAGTGGCAGTCATAACCATTTGGATTCTTCTGAAGATACTTTTGGTGGTACTCCTCGGCTGGGTAGTACTCAATACCTTCGGCGCTCAAAATTTCCGTGCAGATCTGACCTAATCCTGCAGTAGTTAAAGCTTTTTGATACTCATCTTTAGAGGACATGGCAATTGTTTGCTGTGAATCATCTGCGGTGTAAATTGCACTTCGATATTGAGTTCCAATATCTCCGCCTTGTTGATTGAGAGATGTTGGGTCATGCATCACCCAAAACTCTTCAAGAAGTCGTTGGTAAGAAATCTTGGTTGGATCAAAAATAACTTTCACCATTTCAGCATGCCCTGTAACACCAGTACACACTTGTTCATAACTAGGTTGTGGTCGATTTCCACCCATGTAACCAACGTTTGTTTCAATAACGCCATCCATCTGCCAAAAGCGACGTTCGGCTCCCCAAAAACAACCAGTTGCGAAATAAGCAATTGAATTCATAGGCAGATTGTTGCAGTATGCACACAACTTTGCACCCGCTGATAACCTTGTGCAGTAAGCCCACAGAGCCCCCGTAGCTCAGGGGATAGAGCGTTGCCCTCCGAAGGCATGCGCACAGGTTCAAATCCTGTCGGGGGCACTTGAGATAGATCACCATTGTTTAAACAATCTCTTTCAAAACATCCTTGTATTCAGTCTGCTTAACATGGATAATTGTCACCTTGCGTACACAAGTGTGCGTATCTTCATTCGTAGAGTTTCAGAGTGATTGCGGTGGCAATCTAAGGAGGTCCGTCATGGATTGGCGACATCAATCTGCTTGCCGCGACGAAGATCCCGAACTGTTTTTTCCTGTGGGAAACACTGGACCTGCAATTAGCCAAATTGAAGAGGCAAAAAAAGTTTGTAACCGCTGCGTTGTAAAAGAACCTTGCTTGGCATGGGCATTAGAAAGCGGACAAGATGCGGGAGTCTGGGGCGGGTTATCAGAAGATGAACGCCGTGCATTGAAGCGTCGTGCGGCTCGAAATCGTGCCCGTCTTTTGGAGCAACAAAACCAATTCTAAAGAGGGAAACGTAGTTTCGCTTGTGTTCCCTTTTCACTCGACTCTAATTTGAGTTCTCCATTTAATTCATTTTCAGTCAATGTAAGAACAATTTGTAATCCTAAATTTGAAGAAGTTGCAAGGTTAAAACCATCAGGCAGACCCACTCCATCATCTGAGATTGTCACTAAGCCTTCATTGCTATATCGCTGTAGTTCAATTCGTAGGTGGGTTCCTGAAGTTGCTAAGCCATGCTCGAGGGCATTGTGGATCAGTTCTGTGACAACGAGTGAAAGTGGGGTTGCTAGACGAGATTCAAGCGAGCCAATCTTTCCTATGCGCTCAATTTTGAGCTGACTCATACGTGGACTTAACTCCAATGAGTGCGTAACTAGGCTGCTTAGAACTTCATCAAATGCCACTGTTGTTTCATCGCTATTTGAAAGAGTCTCATGAACAAGGGCAATCGATGCGATTCGCCGAACAGCTTCGTCCAGTGCAGCTGCAGCCGATGGGTCATCAATACGGCGAGATTGCAACCTAAGAAGTGCCGAGACGGTTTGCAGATTGTTTTTCACACGATGATGAATTTCTCGGATTGTTGCATCCTTAGTAACAAGTGCGCGATCAAGGCGGCGAAGCTCTGTCACATTTTGAAGCAACACAATTGCACCAATACGGTCTTCCCCTTGGATTAAAGGCAATACAAGAAAGTCGATCGTTGTTCCTTTATTTTCAATCTCTACTCGGCGCAGTGTTTTTCCATTTAATTGTGTCTTGATTCCCTCTTCATGGGGATTTTCAGTTGTGATTGAAACTTGCTGTGCTGCTTCGCCAAGATTATGTCCCTCTAAATCTCCATGCCAACCCATTCGTGAAAAAGCAGATTTAGCATTCGGACTGGCAAATGAGATTACTCCGTTAACATCTAATCGGATTAATCCATCCCCAACTCGTGGCGCAGGCTCTATGAGTGCGCCAGCATTTTTGTAAGGAAAATTGCCCTCAGCAACCATTTGATACATCTGATGTGCAATCTCTCGGTAGTTAATCTCTAACTTACCGGCAGTTCTCATCTGCTCAACATCTCTATGTCGTGAAATCACTGCAATTGCTTGACCATTAAAAGTTACTGGGATTGCTTCTTCCTTTACAAGCATCATTCCAGGTGGCTCTAATTGGCTATCTCTAACTATCTCTCCGTGAGAAAGCGCCTCGTCAATATTTGTTCGAATCCCCCAAGCGATTTCATCTCCAATGACATCGTTGGTAAAAACCGTTGCAGCAGTGGTCGGTCTTATGTGAGCAATTGCAATGTGTCCGCTAGGCCACATTTTTATATCTTTACGAATTGGCACCCAGAGAATTAAATCTGCAAAGGAAAGATCAGCCAACAACTGCCAGTTGGCAACTAGTTCACGTAAGCGATCGGCCTGATCGAGAGTGATCGTGGTTCGAGATCCAAGTAGATTTTCAAATGGAAACATCTTATTTCCAATCATTAATATGCTGCTCAATTTCTTGTTGTGCAAACCACGCTAGTTCATCTTCTCCTCGATATGCAAGAAGTGCGCACTGGACTTGTTGCCACATGATTGCTGATCTGAGAGTGATGTGGTCTGAATATTCCTCTCCAACTTGATCTTCAGGAATCTCAAGAGCCAAAACGATTCCTGGGGCGCTTTGTGTCAAACAGAGATCAAGAGCCTTTTCACCGGCAATAGCAGAGAGTAGATATTCAAGTTCTTCTTCATCACAATCATGATTTTCTTCTTGAAATAAGGCAGTCGTTGCATACAAGATTTCACAATCAAGAGTTTTGGTCTCCAGAAAGGTTTCGAGCTGTTTATGACTCAAAGGAAGGTATGCACGCACTTGCCAATCGTATTAGATTTTAAGTTGAAAGTTCACTAGCTAATTCTGCGATTGATTTACGCACAGTTGATCGCTCATTAGTCTCGATTAAGGTTGCTCTTTCATCCTGTGCCGCGAGGACCGCCCGGGCATCTTTATTAATTGATCTAACTTTTATCGGTTTGACTGGCGACGTTAATGCGACGAATTTAGCCAATTCAGCCTCCCCTTTTCTTCCCGAGGATTTCATATTCATCACAAAACTTAGCTTGGCTCTGATTGACGTTTGCGCTAACAGCTCAATAACTTTTTGCAAGCGAGATACCCCAAGGAGATCTGGACGGGAAATGACAATGAGTTGATCGGCTTGATCACAACACCAGGTGGTCATTGTTGCAGTCCAACGCCGATCGGTAAGTCGATTTGAAAGACCAGAAATAGATCCCAGATCAATAATGACATAATCGAATTCTTTGCCTGCGCGCACCATGATTGATTCTGTTTCATCTGATTTAGCCTGGGTGACTTCAAATATCGCCAAATTAGGTGCCACAGTTTTCCATAACAAATCGGACTCTGTATTTCTCATCGAAAGTAAATCAAAGACTGATGGAGCTCGAAAATTTGCATCAATAAGAAGAGTAGTTTTTCCTTGCACGCTTAGTTCCATCGCTAAGTTCATCGCAATCACTGTGCACCCAGTGTGCGTGCCCGCAGAACCGACAGCAAAAACTTTTGCTCTTCGCGGTTGATTTGGTACAGGAATGATTCCACGTAACATCGGAGTGCGTACAAATCCACGCACCAAAGAGACTAAGTCACCAGCTATAACGGGGGCTTGACTTAAATGAGAAAAGTTTTCATCTTCATTTGTTGCAAATCCAATTACTTGACTAAATTGCGTTGAGAGTTGCTGCACTTTCTCATTTGAAATGCCAGGCAAATCTGAACCATAGATCAATAACGTAGAGCTAAGTTCTGATTGATTGCTGTGAACATAAGTTTCTAAACTTTGCCAATCAATGGCACGAAACGTGACACTCCATCCCTGGGCATATAACGTCGATGCGATGAATCCTTCAATATCTATTCTTGCAATTGCGGTAACAACCACTGGCATCACTTGCTCAGACATGGGAAGCAATAATCACTAAACGTCCAACTGTTGTTGCACTCAGAACTCTTAATACTTGAGTATTTTCAACAGCAATACTCAAACCAATATCTCCACTAAAGGAGTTTCCCGAGCTTTCTATCGAAAGAAGAGTTGCTCCTCCTAGAACCAAGACCGGTTCAACTGATTGTTCTCCATTATTTGAATCTTCTACCCAGTAAATGTCCACCCCTTCTCCAAGAGCCAAACCCTGAGCAATGTCTACAGAACGAACACTTAGAGGAACAGCGCTAGTTACTTGGCCTTGAACAGAAGCACCTAGATCTGTTGTAGCAATTACCTCACCCTGTTGCATTGTTCGCAATGCAATCAAACCTATTGGGTTAAAGTTCTTGTTAATGTAGAGATCTGAACTTTTGCTTAAGTTTAAATGTACAGTTTCAAGATCAGATGAAGAAATCACGTGCCCTGTAACGACTGAGCCTTTGATAACCCAATAATCTTCACCTTTATTTGCTATTGAAGAAATAAAAATTGCGGATACAAAAGATGCAATTATTAGAGTGATTGCGAGTGGTAGGCGGGCGCTAAAGGTATTTTTTGGTGGTCTCATGCGCACACCTAATAGCTAATAGTGGCAAAGTCTCTAGGTTTATCCACAGTAGTACTTTGGTATGAAACTATTTCATCCTTAAGGTTGAAGTAATGCTTGTAAAAACTCGTAATTATTGACTACATGACCACACAACGTGAATACAACCCACAGTACTTGGAAATGCCAACCTTCATAAGAATCGACACGAATCCAATTTCAAGTGATCCGAATGAAGATTGGTTACATCCTGTTCTTGAGATGTTTCGGCCAATTAAAGTAATTGAGCCAATTAAAGAACCTCGTTTGTATTTGATTGCTTCAACTTTTGGAGAGGAGTTTGATTCTGATTTTTCCCCAGAACCAACTTCAGCTAAAGATCTTCCTGATATTGAAATCCTGGTTCATAACTTTATTCACGTTGTTGTTGAAGTATGGGCAGGTAGGCGCTCTGCTTCACAGATTCAGGCCACTTGTCATTACTCTGTTTTTGCACAGCTCCAACGAAAAAGTGGCACAATCAAAACAGTAGGAAAGATTCGAAAAATCCACATTTCACAACCTTTGGATGGAATCGTTGAAGCAACAGTTACCGTTCGGTACGCAGATAGATTACGTGTTGTCGTGATTAGATTTGAAGGCTTAGATCATCGCTGGTTGTGCACCACATTAGAGATGATCTAATTTTATTGAGCGTCTCCGTGACAACGCTTAAATTTCTTACCTGATCCACATGGGCAAGGAGCGTTACGAGAGACTTCCCCAGTTGTGTGAACACCAGATTCATCAGCTGCTGTGTACTGCAAACCCGATACTGGAAGAGTCTTGGATTCAAGACCAGGTGCGGTTACTGAATTGCTTGCAGATTCAACGCTAACTTCGATGTTGAATAGCAAACCTGCGATTTCTTCCTTAATTGCATCCATCATCGCAGAGAACAGTTCGTAGCCTTCTCTCTGATATTCAACTAGGGGATCACGTTGGGCCATCGCACGAAGCCCAATACCTTCTTGCAAATAATCCATTTCATAGAGATGTTCACGCCATTTGCGATCTAAAACTGAAAGAAGAACTTTACGTTCTAGCTCGCGCATTACGTTTTCACCCAGTGATTCTTCCCGCTTTGCATACGCGTTCTGACAATCTTGAACAACTTGGGAAACTATAAACTCGGTATCTAAACCTGCACGAGTGCCAGCCTGCTCAACTAGTTCATCAATTGAAAATGAAATTGGATAGATTGTTTTCAAGGCCGTAAATAGAGTATCTAGATCCCAATCTTCCCCATATCCATTTGCTGTTGCTGCCTGAACATATGCGGTCAAGGTATCGCTGACAAAAAGTGCAATCTGATCTTTGATATCAGCACCTTCTAGGACCATACGTCGCTCGCCATAGATAACAGTACGTTGACGGTTCATGACATCGTCATACTTCAAAACATTTTTACGCATTTCGAAGTTTTGAGCCTCTACCTGAGTCTGGGCCGAGCGGATTGCATTAGAGACCATCTTTGATTCGATTGGTTCATCATCTGGTAATCCAGCTGCAGTAAGAAAGCGCTCTACTAATGCAGAGTTGAATCGACGCATCAAATCATCTTGAAGTGAAAGATAAAAACGTGATTCACCAGGATCGCCTTGACGACCAGATCGTCCACGCAACTGGTTGTCGATACGACGCGATTCGTGACGTTCTGTTCCAAGCACATAGAGACCGCCTAATGAAACAACTTCTTCGTGGCCCTTCTCTACTGCGGCTTTTTGTCGTGCGATTTCTGCTGGCCATTCTTTTTCATATTCAGCAGCATTATCAACGGGTGAAATTCCACGACGTTGTAGTTCAAAATCTGCCATGAACTCTGGATTGCCACCGAGCATGATGTCTGTGCCTCGGCCTGCCATGTTTGTTGCAACTGTTACGGCGCCCTTAACTCCAGCGCGCGCAATAATTGATGCTTCACGTTCATGGTGCTTAGCATTTAAAACTTCGTGTGGAACTCCGGATTTGCGCAAGAATGCTGAGAGTTCTTCTGACTTTTCAACGCTAACAGTTCCAACCAAAACCGGTTGTCCTTTACGATGTCGCTCTACAATATCGGCAGTAACTGCAGCAAATTTTCCAATCTCAGTTTTGTACACTAAATCCGGTGAATCAATGCGCTGCATGTCTCGATTAGTTGGAATTGGTACCACGCCCAACTTATAAATTTGATCAAATTCCGCGGCTTCTGTTGATGCTGTTCCAGTCATACCTGACAATGTTTCGTAAAGACGGAAGTAATTCTGCAAAGTAATTGTTGCTAAAGTCTGGTTCTCGTTTTGGATTTCAATACGTTCTTTAGCTTCAAGTGCCTGGTGGAGTCCATCGCTATATCTGCGCCCTGAAAGCATGCGGCCAGTGTGCTCATCAACGATCAATAGTTCGCCATTCATAACAACATAATCCTTGTCGCGCTTGAATAACTCTTTTGCGCGAATGGCATTGTTTAAGTAGCCAATCATTGGAGTATTGGTAGCTTCGTATAAGTTACCAATCTGCATTACCTCTTCAACTTTTGTTACGCCCTCTTCAAGAATTCCTACAGTCTTTTTCTTTTCATCTACTTCATAATGGATGTCTCGAGTCAACTTCCCCACAAGATTTGCAAATTCCACATACCATTTGGTTGCTTTATCTGCGGGGCCACTAATGATCAAAGGTGTACGTGCCTCATCAATTAAAATCGAGTCAACTTCGTCAACTACTGCAAAGAAATGATCCCGTTGGACGCACTCTTGAAGTGACCACGCCATATTGTCTCGAAGGTAGTCAAAACCAAACTCATTATTAGTTCCGTATGTGATGTCAGAAAGATATGCCTCACGGCGCTCTGCCGGAGTCATATTGGCAAGGATTACGCCAACTTTTAATCCTAGGAATCGATGAATTCGTCCCATCCATTCACTATCGCGCTCTGCTAAATAATCATTAGTTGTTACTACGTGAACACCACGACCAGCAAGTGCATTTAAATACGATGGAAGAGTTGCAACAAGAGTTTTACCTTCACCTGTACGCATTTCTGCGATGTTCCCTTTATGAAGGGCTGCTCCACCCATAATCTGAACGTCATAGTGGCGTTGTCCAAGAGTTCGTTTAGCTGCTTCTCGAACTACAGCAAAAGCTTCGGGTAACAAATCATCTAGAGTTTCACCTTTTGAATAACGATCTTTAAAAATTGCAGTCTGTCCACGAAGTTCATCATCTGACATGGATGTAAAGCGAGGTTCCTGCGCATTGACGGAGTCAGAGATTTTGCCTAATTCGCGAAGGATACGACCTTCACCTGCACGCAAGATCTTGTCTACAAAGGCTGGCATTAATGTGACCCTTCAGTACGTCAAACTCATCTAGCAAATATTTGAGCGTTAATTAAATTAACTCTCAAGAATTAAGTCTCGAGATGAAATCTCGGGGTTTAAATCTATGGGTCTATCTTAGAGGCTGTGCAACACAGGCGGTAATCGCGGAAATTTGTGCGTGGAATCCTTGAGAATTTATCGCTCTTGCAGCCTCTTTTAAGGTCGCTCCCGTAGTTATCACATCATCTATAAGTAGGAGTTCACCGCGGGCCATGGCTTTCATTGAAATAGATCCCTGCATGTTTTCTAATCTCTGTTTTCGATTTAGACCACTTTGATCCCTCGTCTTTCCTGTCAAAGCTAAACAATCCAGCATGGCAATACCTGTCTGCCTAGAAATCTGTTGAACAATATCAATCATATAGTTTCGACCCCTTCTTCTAATTGAGCGTTTATTTGAGGGAATTGGAACCATTCGAATTTGGTTGAGATTTAGTTGTGAACTTTCCATAAGTCCAATCAGTGCTTGAATGAGCAATTGATCTGCAGATGATGTTCCATCTTCTTTTGACTTCAGAATAATCTTTGAAGCAACTGTTGTATACAGAGTTGCAGATTGCACGATTAAATCGGGTAAGTATGTCGTAGTTGAAAGTGTTTGCCACAGCATTAAACACTCAGAGCAAATTGTTGGTGAGAGTTTATGACAACTAAGACAACGTGAGGGAAAAAGTAGCTGAGATACCTCATTAGCCGTTCGCATTATTTCATTGTTACAAACTAATAAGCGTGGATCACCACTTTATGCAATTGATGTGGAGATTAGGGAGTGAAATCCTCAGGTATCAAGGAAATCAATCGTGAATGAACTGATTCGTTTTCTCTACGAGGCAATGTCAGAACAAAGTGCGCGCCCCTGCCTGGTCGTCCCCAGGCCTCTAATTCGCCATTGTGCAAACGTGCATCTTCTAATGCGATTGAAAGTCCAAGTCCTGTTCCTCCACGGGTACGTGCACGAGATGGATCTGCGCGCCAAAAGCGATCAAAGACTCGCAGTAAAGAGTTTTCATCCAAGCCAATTCCAAAATCTCGAACTGATACAGCTACATCGTCTTCAGAGGCTTCGATGCTTACATTGATCTGATTTTCTTCTGCGTGATCAATTGCATTTGATAGTAGATTTCGCAAGATTCGTTCGACTCTGCGAATATCTGCCCGCAAAATTATTGCTGGTTTAGCAGAATTTACGTAAATGGTTGTTTTTCGTTGTTTTGCAACTAGTCCTAAATCTTCCACACAACGCTTTGCTAAGGCAACGATGTCAAAGTCTGACGTCTCCAACTGTGCCACCTCGGCATCAAAGCGAGAGATTTCCAAGAGATCTTCTAGAAGCTTTTCGAAGCGATCTAGTTGAGCTACGAGTAGTTCTGCACTTCGAGCAATCGCAGAATCAAATGAAGTTTTTGAGGAGTTAATCACCTCTGAAGCCATACGTAAAGTGGTTAGAGGAGTACGAAGCTCATGGGAAACATCAGAAACAAAGCGTTGTTGCACTCTTGAAAGGTTTTCCAAACGAGCAATTTGTTTTTCAATAGACTCTGCCATTTCATTAAAGGCATGACCTAAAATTGAAATTTCATCTTGGGATGTTACTTCCATACGTTTTCTAAAATCACCTGCGGTAAATTCAGTTGCAATTTGCGCAGCATTTCGGACAGGCTTAAGGACTTGTCGTACAACTAGCCATGTAATCAATGTAATTAAGAACAATAAAAGTACTCCTGCAATTAATAAGGATCTACTAATTAGGTCCAGGGTTTCCTTCTCATTTGCTAAGGAAAAAACTAGGTACATTTCATATTCACCAGCATTTGGAATTGTGATTCTTTGACCAACTGCTAAACCTGGGATGTTTTGTACTTCTGCATATTTCATCTCCGTATATTCGGAAACAGGAATTATTGAGCTTTGAACTTTGGTTCGAAGAGATTGCGGAATAGTTGAAGGTAAAAGTGAATTCGAAGCTGTTTCATAATTTCTATTTGAAGTGTTTCCAGGTCTACTTAGAAAAACAACTTCACGTGCATTTTCACTACTTGTGAAGGTCGTTGCTGAGCTAACAACATCGTTAATTATTTTTTGGATCTGCTGGTCACTTTCATTCTCTGCAAAAAGAAGTCGATATTCTGCAGTAAATATTGTCGAACGTGCCTCTACTACTGCTGAGTTTAGATTTACCTGTTTGATTCCATCTGCAAGGCGTGAATTCAGTGCCGAACCCGTAACCCACACAACTACTAAGGAAATTGTTGCTGTTGAGACAATTACCTTAAAGGCAAGGGAGTTACGAATCTTCCACAATATTCGATTCATATCTAGGAACCGACCAAAACTCCTGCTTTGTAACCCACACCTCTTATCGTGATGACTATTTCTGGATTTTCTGGATCTCGTTCAATTTTTGATCTGAGTCTTTGTATATGCACGTTTACCAATCGAGTATCGGTTGAATGGGCATATCCCCACACTTCGCTAAGTAGAGCATCTCGCGTAAAGACTCGGCCGGGCTCGCGAGCTAATGCAACGAGTAAATCAAACTCTAAACGAGTTAGCTGTATCTGCTTTCCATCACGCAAGAGTTGATGTGCCTGTACATCGATTTTTAAATCACCGATAGAAATTAACCCTGACACATCCGTATTTGTGCGACGTAGACGAGTTCTTACACGTGCAACTAATTCGGATGCATGACGAAAGGGCTTTACGATGTAGTCATCTGCGCCTGCTTCTAGGCCTCTGACAACATCTTCTGTTTCACCTTTTGCCGTTAACATGATTATTGGAACCATTGATTGTGCTCGAATTAATCTACAAACTTCAACGCCATCAATTCCCGGCAACATAACATCAAGAAGAATTAAATCAGGATTCTTCTCTCGAAAAGCATCTAGTGCCTCATCTCCACGACTAACTAAATCCACATCGATGCCGGCATCGTTTAAAACGATGCCCAGCATCTCTGCAAGATCCTGGTCGTCATCGACGACCATAACTAAGGTCATTAGCTCCCGTGTTCCCAAGAATTCAAATACATATCCTGAGCCGGAGTTAGTACATCAATTCGTCCACCCATGCTGATCAACTTAAGAGATGCAACTTCTTTGTCGATGTATGTAGGTACTTCATGAACACCTGGCTTAAGGTTCTTGGCTTCCTTAACTAAATATTCAGCTGTGAGAGCTTGGTCAGAAAATGACATATCCATTACAGATGCTGGATGGCCTTCGGCGGCTCCTAAATTCACTAAGCGACCTTCAGCAAGTAGAAGAAGACGTCGCCCATCTTTTTGAACGTATTCATCAGTCTGGTGACGCATTTTTTCATTCTTCTGCTTAGAATTTTGCTCAAGCCATGCCACGTCAATTTCAATATCAAAGTGACCTGAGTTGGCCATAATGGCTCCATCTTTCATTACAGCAAAGTGCTCGTCACGAAGAACGTCGCGGTTTCCGGTTACAGTAATGAACACATCACCGATTTTTGCTGCATCTGCCATTGGCATGACTCGGAAGCCTTGCATCATTGCATCCAATGCTTTAGTTGGATCAATTTCAGTCACGATTACATCAGAGCCCATACCTTTTGCTCGCTCTGCTACACCTTTTCCGCAGTATCCGAAACCAGCTACAACAACAATTCTTCCTGCTAATAAAAAGTTTGTTGCGCGGAAAACTGCATCAAGAGTTGATTGGCCTGTTCCATAACGATTATCGAACATGTGCTTTGTATCAGTGTCATTTACAGCGATCATTGGGAACTGTAGTGCGCCATCTTTAGCCATCTGGTTGAGTCGAATTACTCCTGTAGTTGTTTCTTCGCAACCGCCTGCAATGTTTGGAATTAGCTCTTTACGAGTTGTGTGAAGAGTATTAACTAGATCGCAACCGTCATCGAAAACTTGATGTGGTTGAATATCAAGTGCAGCATTAATGTGCTTGTAATAACCATCGCGATCCACTGAATTTCTAGCAAATACGCTGATGCCATACTCATGAACAAGTGCAGCTGCAGTGTCATCTTGTGTTGATAAAGGATTTGATGCACACAGTGCAATATCTGCTCCACCAGCTTTTAGAACACGCATCAAGTTTGCAGTCTCAGTAGTCACGTGCATGCATGCTGCAATTCTTACCCCAGCAAATGGTTGAGACTTTTCAAATCGCTCACGAATCTGAGCAAGTACTGGCATGTTGCGCTCTGCCCATTCTATTTTCAAGCGACCTGCCGCAGCCAATGATGCATCAGCAATGTCATGCTTTGGAAGAGTTGCAGTTACAGGTACGTTCATTTAGATCTCCTTATAAGGTATTTAAAGTGTTGATGGATACCTAAGGCGTAGGGCTCTACTTTGCTAGGCGGCTATGGACATAGATTACTGCCCCAGTGCTAAAAATTCGTAATGGAAAACGGTCGTTAACTGCGGATTAAAGCCAAAACTTGATCACGAATTGCCTGCATTTGAGCCTGATCCTTCGCCTCCACATTAAGCCTAAGGAGAGGTTCTGTGTTTGATGGCCGAAGATTAAACCACCAAGTATCGCCATTGATAGTTAAACCATCTAAGTGATCGATCTTCACCTCGGATGATAAATATTGCTTTTCAACTAATTGTGTTGCCTCTTGAATGCTAGAGACATTTGTATTGATTTCACCGCTTTGAACATATCGAGAATATGGTGCCAAGAGTTTTGAGATGCTCACCGAACTTGTACCAAGTGCAGCGATCGCATGAAGAGCTGCTAGCGCACCAGAATCTGCACGCCAAAAATCTTTAAAATAAAAATGTCCTGAATGCTCGCCACCAAAAATTGCACCACTTTCTGCCATTAATTTCTTGATGTTTGAGTGGCCCACTCTTGAGCGAAGACCTATCCCGTTGTTTTCAGAGATAACTTCTTGAACTGTACGGGATGAAATCAGGTTGTAAATAATTTTGGAGCCAGGATTTCTCTTAAGTTCACGCTCTGCGATTAAGGCTGTGAGTGAGGAAGGATTGATACCTTCACCATTTTCATCAACTAAAAAGCAGCGATCGGCATCGCCATCAAAGGCAAGTCCAAGATCTGCAGAATTTTCCTTTACTGCATTTTTCAAATCGACTAATGTGGATTCATCAAGAGGATTTGCCTCATGGTTTGGAAAACTGCCATCTAATTCAAAGTACATTGGAATTACTTCGCAGTTGAGTTTCGCAAAAATTGCCGGTGCTGTGTAACCAGCCATACCGTTGCCAGCATCAATAACTATTTTTAAAGGACGAATTTCATGAAGATCAACAAGTGTTAATAAGTGGTTGACATACTCTTCCAACATATTTTGATGCTTTTCAATTCCCACATTTCTCAGTGCAATCGGTGAGCCTTCTCGAACGAATTTTTCAATGGTAAGAAGCCCTGATTCCTTACCAATTGGCCGGGCCTGACTAAGACAGAGTTTTATTCCGTTGTACTCCGCTGGGTTATGGCTTGCGGTGAACATTGCTCCAGGTAAGCCAAGTTTGCCTGAGGCAAAATACATTAAATCTGTAGAAGCCAAACCGATGCGAATTACATCCATGCCTTGAGAAGTCACGCCAGCAGAAAATGCATCAGCTAAATCTGGAGATGAAGGGCGCATGTCTTCACCAATTACGACCGTTGCGGGTTCACGTTCTATTTGTAAAAATCTGGCAAAAGCCACGCCAGTTTCAAATGCAAAATCTGAATCTAATTCACTATCGACAAGACCACGTATGTCGTAAGCCTTGAAAACATTTTGTGAGATATCCATTAATAAATTTAATTTGGGACAGAGCGTAGGTGTCCGCGACGGCCAATCTGCTGTCCTGATGGAATCTGACTGCTAATAGGATCAATTTCAACTGAGTGTGATGCTACTTCTCGGACTGCATCTGCGATTACCATTAAATCATCTTCACTTGGTCCAACATCTTCATTTGTAATCTCTGCCTTGATTACATTCCAGCCATTAGGAACTTTTAATCTAGTTCCGTGAAGTACACAGAGATCGTATGCGTGAGGCTCGGAATATGTTGCAAGTGGGCCAACAACAGCTGTTGATTCTGCATAAATATATGTCAAGGTCATAGTTGCAAAAGATTTACAACCAGCACGGGAACAACTACGTCCACCTTGAGTTCTCATGACCTCAAGATTAGTGGCAAGGTTCTGGAAATCTTGGGATTATCAGGGATTTAGCACTTGGATGTTTGAATCTGGTATTTCTATCTTTGCTAATTCACTTCCTATGGCAAAGGGGAAATAGCCAATTCCATTCACGGAAGTCACAATTGCTCCGGCATAGCTGCCCTTTTTGACCTTTGTAATTGTTATTGAACGGGCAGATGATGGGGGCCTCCATGTCGCAATATCGTTTCCGACTACGCTCTTAGAAACAGTTTTGCCATTTACCAACTTCAGATCAATAGATACATTTATCTGGTCTCCCGCAAAGACGACTAAAGGTGAAAGTCCGGTGATCGCCATGGTTAACTCCGAAAGTTCAGGAGACGGAGTACTCCACAGATAGTCAGATTTACCAGAAGCGCTAATTCGCGATTTAACTGCAGCCACTATCGGCTCTGTAGATTTAATCCTAATTGCAAAAACCTCTGACGAAACATCGGGTTCTAATTTAAATTCAGTGACTCGACCAGCTTCGATTAATCGTGAATCTAGACCTACAGGAATAAACACACCGGTTTCGGACAAAACTTCCACAGTCACATCTGCATCAACTTGACCTGGAGCCAAAACACGAATGACATGGTTTTGTGATTTGGTTTGTCCTCGTGCGGGTTTCTGTGTAGGTATTGCTGGAATAACTAGAGTTTTATTAGCCCCGCTGACTGAATTAACTAAGTCACCGCCAAGACTTCGCAGACCTTGTCCCTGCTCATCAATCATGAATGAGTTAACTCGACCAGATTGAGGCTCTACCAACAAGGCCAAAGCTTGATCACCAGGTGCAAATGTATCTACTGGAATTACTGAATAGTTCTTTGCTTTTACAGTGATTGTCTGTAATTGCTGTTTTCCATTTTCGGAAAATGCCTGAATATCAACAATTGAATCACTCAATCCCGAGTTAATTACAACAAGGCGCCCTCTGGTTGTTACATCTGCGCTAGCACCGACAAACCATTGCGATGCTACTGGTCCTCTACACAACGCTGCTCCACCCCAGCGACCTGCACGACTTTGCCAAATCACTGGAGTAGTTGTTTCACTGCTAATCACCAGGGAATCTGCGATCACGGGAAGTCGTAAGACCTTTACGGGAGAAGTTTTTGCGGATTTATCCTGCAGTCGTTGAAATGGGGTTTTCGTTGAACTTAATGAAATTTGCGAGGACAGGCCGGCCAAAGTTGGCGAGCAAACTACTGCCGGAAATGATTCGGTATATGTCTTTGATGTAGTTGTCGCATCAACAAGATTTGCTAAACCAAAGACAATGAGAAATATAGTGATGAACTGGATTGGCCTAGTTAATTTCATGCCAGCTCCTTATCTGAAATTTCACGTTTTCGACGTCCACCTGGAAGGGCTAAAACAAGAAGCGTTACAAAAAAGATTACCTGCAGGGAAATCCAACCGCGTCGAATCGTTCCATCATGAATAAGTGAAATTTCACCTGCTTGTTCAACTTTAAATGTTGGCAAACCCTGTTCATTTTTACTTCGTTCGAGTCGATAACCATCTTGAAGCAACTGCCAAGAACGATTGTATGTTTCCGTCAAAGTCAGAGTTCCCGCAGATGGGAGATTTGTTCGAGCTCCCTCAACGCCTGATTCTAGAAATATCTTGGTTCCGTTTTCTGTGACAAAGATTAATCGACCTGTTGGAGTAGCTACTTGCCAAACAACACCTGCGGAAGTTTCAGATGTCCGTGTAAATCCACCAAGACCATCAATGGTTCGAATTGTCTCTTTCTTGATTGGGGCTTTTGCAAAAACATATTTGATTCCGAAATCAGCCAGTACTGTGCTGCTTGTGATGCCGGAACCATCTATGAGGCCGAGTGCAGCTTGAGCAATAGCATCTGTTTGAGCAGGTGCCACATCTGGATCACTCATAGAAATATCTTTTCCACGCGAGATGAAGAATTGAATCTTTTTTTGATTTCCTGATTCAACTTCTCGCAAAACCAAAATTTTAAGATCGCCTTCAACATTTAAAAATGCCGGCATAACAGTTGCTCGATTAGCTTGGACTAATGATTGCGCTCCCGTTGTGATTGAAAACGCTGATGCCAAAACACCGTAAACTATTGTTGTAAAAAGCAAAAATGCAGATAAATAGTGTCGATAATGAATGTGACTTAAAACCAAGGTTGGGCGCAGTCGATCTAGCAACACAGTGCCGGCACAAATAGCTGCCAATGTTGCAAAAGCTATTACGGGTCCAGCCCACGCTTTTGTAGATGCGTCGTTTCCATGCGCAGATATATTGATTGCACTAACTACTGCAGCTATTGCCAGAAGTCCAATTCCGTACTCTGCCATTCTGCGTGCCTGTGTAGATGAAAATAATGAAACAAATAAAACTAACAGGATTGGACTAACTAACCAAATAGGCAAAACTCCACCTGGATCACCCAGAACTGTTTTTACGACTCCAGCTCCTGGTATCGCTATACCTGGCTCTACTAAGAACCTACTTGGTTGCAGGATTGCTTCGAGCGAGTAAGGGATATTGACAATAAACGGCACAAAAACAACTGCGGCACGTTTCTTAAATCTATGTCCATAGAGTTCCTCATTAGCAAGGTGTGCATGCTTTTCGTAATCGGAGATGGTGATAGCAATCAGGCCGATTAGGGCAATGACAAATGTCATCAAAGTAAAGGCATAAAAGACCGATAGAAGTAGTGCGATTGAAAAAATCTGTCGCCATCTAACATTCTCGATTGTTTCCCACTTAGAAATGGAACTAACTACAAATGGTGCCAAAGATAAGATAACTAGCGTTGCCAACCTTCCAGTGCTAATGGCTGCAAGAGTGACTGGAGATATTGCATAGAGAAAAGACGCTGGAATTGAAATCCACAAGTTCTGCGTTAATTTCTTTAGTAAGTGTAAAGCTGACCACATTATTAATAATGGGGAGACTAAAAATAATAAGGTCACAAAAAGTGAAGCATTACCCACTGTGAGTACTGAACCTAAAGCAATAAATGCGACCCACGTTGGAGTTGCACTTGACGAGCCCATTCCTACTTGATGCCACGATTCAAAGTACACACGCCAAAGATCTGTTGCTCCCTCTGGTGTCAATGCAAGGGCACCGCCAACAAGGTCACCTAATCTTTGTCGAGAATTAAGTAATGTAATTACACCGAGGATAAGAAATCCCAAAATCTCTGGTCTTTTGAAAAATCTTGCCCACTCATTACTTTTGACTGGAGTAAGTAGATCCTCTTCATCTTCGTTTGATTCCAAAACAGATGATGCTTGACTAGAGTTTTCATGACGGAAAAGTTTTGATCTCAGAATTTCGATTAGATGTTCACTACCGTGGCGAATCTGTGACCAACGTGGGGGAATATATGCAGAAACAACTCGAGATGAAATCAAACGGTGCTTTCTTCTGAGTTGTCTAGCATGGAGAATTTCTTGCGGTTTGATAAGCAACGTTCCAATCGCAAGTAATTCATCTCCTGCATACCCAGGCAGTTTCAAAAGTAAGTAACCAATTGCTCGGGCAACGGCCGAACCTAAAAGTTGAATAGTCAACCACGGCAACATCCACCATGAAGAGTTGGCCAATAGAACATAAGCTGCATTGCGGCGGTCTAATAAAAGCGGACGATGCAAAAGTGCGCCTTCAACATCGACAATTCGTCTTTCATTGGCTGATGCTTGTGCGTGATAAGCCACTGCATTTGTTGCAGCAAGTACTGAATGGCCGGCAGTTCGAACTCGCCATCCAAAGTCAACATCATCTCTAAACAAAGTTAGATTCGGATCTAGTCCACCAATTTCTTCGAAAACATCTCTGCGGATTAATGCCCCTGCAGTACTAACTGCCAATACGTCATGATTACCATCGTGTTGTCCTTGGTCGTACTCGTTTGTTTCAAGACCAGTCCAGCGAGCTCCATTACCAGCGATACTTACACCAGCTTCGAGTAAATGTGTTCGATCATGCCACCCAAGTAGTTTTGGACCAGCCATCACAACTTGTGGTCGCTCTTGAACTGCTTCAAGAAGTTGGGCGAGCGCAGTTGGTGCTGGTGCACAGTCATCATGGATCAACCAAATCCATTCATCGGTTTCACATTCAGGTAAAGATTGCACAACCATTGATACGGCTTGTCCGTATCCAACATCTGCTTGTGTTGTTGTAAACGGAATGCGTGCTGACTTTAATAACTTTGTTGAGGTATCCGTCGAACCAGTATCAATTGCAGATATAAAATCAATTGGTCGAGTTTGTGAACCTAACGCTGCGACAACTTCGGGTAACCACAACGCTCCGTTATGAGTAACTAGAACTGCGACAACGCGGAACTTATCTTCGACAGCTTTTGCGGCCATGAATACACCTCGCTATCTCAAAAGAGACTCGCTACCTCAAAAGAGATAAGGGAAATTAACTTTATGCAGATCGGCGCTTTAGGCGACGGCGTTCACGTTCTGACAGTCCGCCCCAGATTCCAAAACGTTCATCGTGTGCAAGTGCATATTCCAAGCACTCTGCGCGAACGTCGCAAGAAAGACAAACGCGCTTTGCTTCGCGAGTAGAACCACCTTTTTCAGGAAAGAAAGCCTCTGGATCAGTTTGTGCACACAGTGCACGCTCCTGCCATGAGAGTTCCATATTTTCGCCAGAGGCAAGAGTGATAGTTGGACCGGACGTGGGGATCTGGCCGGAAGAGGCTGCGGGTTGGATCGGCATAGGCTCGATTCTCCATTAGCTTTCATGATCTCATCCCTTGTGGACAAGACTTGTTATAGGTGAATTACACGCGTGTAACTCGCTTATGTCAAGCCAGCAGGTAGGAAATAGGTAGATATGTAGGGGTAAATAAGGGGCTAAAAAGGCCCTATTTCTGCGAAATGGGGCTAGATTTCAAGCGAATTTGAGCGTGATTTCCCGAATGTTCAAAATCTGGTCTACACATTGAGTAGAAATCTAGGGAATTGAAATAATTTCTTGATTTGTGACAAATGAACTCTCAATCTTTGCACCAGCTGCAACCTTTGTACCTCGAGAGACAAAAGAGTTACTGATGTGCGCATCAACCCCAATCCAACAATCTGACTCGATTATCGAGGATTGGATGTGAGCTCCTGCGGCAACCTGAGCGCCCGGGGCGATACAACTTCCACCAGTGAGTTGGGCCGATGGATCAACGTTAGTACCTGGCATTAATAAAAAATCCCCTTGGCGTTTAACAATTTCTGATGAAGCTTTCATCAGTGCTTGAGGAGTTCCAATATCTACCCAGTATGAGTTTTCAACATATCCATAAACATTGGCGCCATTATTTACGAGCAAAGGGAAAGTTTCTCGCTCCACTGAGACCACAGTATCTAATGGAATCGAGTCAAGAACGCGAGGGTTAAAAACATAGCAACCAGCATTGATTTGATTTGTAACTGGATTGTCCATTTTTTCAAGAAAGGCAGTCACTCGACCCTTGGAATCGGTTGGAACGCATCCATAAGCACGGGCATCTTCTACTTTTGTTAAATGGAGCGTCACATCAGCATTATTTGCTTCGTGTTGGCGAATCTGCTCTGAAAGATTGTGCGAACTAAGTACGTCACCATTTAAAATCACTATCGATTCTGAAGAGTCAATCAGCTTGGCAGCATTTCTAATTGCTCCGCCGGTTCCTAGAGGAGTTTTCTCTACAGCATATTCAATCTTCATGCCCCACTGTGAGCCATCACCAAAATAAGGAGTAAACAACTCTGATAAATAGGATGTAGCTAGAACTATTTTTGTAATTCCAGCTGCTTTAGCCATATTTAGTTGATGCTCTGTTACAGGAATTCCTGCCACCGTTAACATGGGTTTTGGAGTGTTTTTTGTTAGTGGCATAAGACGAGTACCAAAACCACCAACGAGCAAAATCGCTATTGCCATTTCTTATCCGTTTAATCGGGTGACAGCTTCGGCAATCTGACTATCAGTTGCAGTCATTGCCACTCGAATGTGTTGAGCACCGGCTTCACCATAAAAACTTCCTGGCGTAACTAATATTCCCAAATTGGCCAACCATTCAACGCTCTTCCATGCATCTTCGTTTCGTGTACACCACAGATAAAGACCTGAATCACTATATTCAATAGTAAATCCGTGCTTGATTAAGGCTGGGCGCATTGAATCTTTACGTGCGTTATAGCGATCACGCTGCTCTTTAACGTGGGCTTCGTCAGCCAACGCAACTGTCATTGCTTTTTGAACTGGCAGCGGAACGATCATTCCGGCATGTTTGCGAATCTCTCGAATGCGAGCAATAAGTTGAGAATCACCCACCATAAAGGCTGCTCTGTATCCAGCCATAGATGAGCGTTTAGATAGAGAATGAATAGCAAGAATGTTTGTGTTGTTTCCATCTGTTTGGGATAAAACCGAAAGTGAATGTGCGCTCTGATCAAACTCTAGATAGCACTCATCAGAAACTAAAACTGAGTTATTTTCTCTAGACCAGTTAATGCACGCTTTAATCTCTTGGGCGCTATGTACGCGCCCGGTTGGATTCGATGGTGAGTTCAACCACGCAAGATCTGCAACCGGCCACGTTGCTGCATCGACGGAAACAGGAATAGATTGTGCGTTAGCTAGCAATGCACCTACGTGATACGTGGGATAAGCAATTTCAGGTATTAAAACTTTTTCAGCTTCGATAATTGTTGGAAGCCAAGCAACTAACTCTTTAGAACCAATAACAGGCAAAACATCAAAATCCCCTGTTGCACCTAAACGCTTAATTGCCCAGTCTTTGATTGCAGCTCGTAGCTCATTGGTTCCTGCAGTAAATGGATATCCTGGAGAGTTAGATGCTTCACGAAAAGCTTTTTGTATGAACTCTGGAGTTGGATCAACTGGTGTACCTTGTGACAGATCAATTATCCCATTGGGATGTGCACGAGCTTTGTCACCAAATGGCACCAACGCATCCCATGGAAAATCTGGGAGCTGTGCTCTCAATTTTTACTCGCTCTTTGGCGGAAGGGCGGCAACAATCTGATGATCGCTCCCGGTTGCTCCAACTTTACTTGCACCACCTGGTGAACCAATCTCGACGAAAAATTCTGTATTAACTGAACTGAATTCTTTCCATACTCCTGGAACATCGTCTTCGTAATAAATTGCTTCTACTGGACAAACTGGTTCACATGCACCGCAATCCACGCATTCATCAGGTTGAATGTAAAGCATGCGATCACCTTCATAAATGCAATCCACCGGACATTCTTCGATGCAGGATTTATCTTTAACATCGACACAAGGTTGGGCGATCACATAGGTCACAACAGGCCTCCAGATTTTATGGTGATTTGATTGGCGTAATTCTAACGCGTACCTCACCTACATCGCCAGATTTGCTGCTTCGGTTTATCGTTGTCACATGCCCAAAGAGCTGGAATCCACCTTTGCTGCCCTCATTGGAAAAAGGGTGAGTATTCGTTTGCACGATCCCGAAGGTGGCTTTCGCGACATCGTCGGATATCTTCAGAGCCCCACATCATTAAAAAATCGCCATGAAGAGTTAATTGAATTCTCGCATGATCAGATTTTCATCTGGAGAGAGGTCATTGCAAAGAAATGACACTTCGTTTGTATGACACCCAATCGCGCCAACTTAAAGAAGTTGCAAGTCACAATGGGGCTACTTCTATGTATTGCTGTGGACCTACGGTTTATAGAGATGCGCATGTAGGAAATCTGCGAACTTTCCTTCTAGCTGACTTGATCTCACGTGCCTTGACTCTTTCAGGGATCAAGGTTTCGCTCGTCCAGAATATTACTGATGTTGGACATATGAGTGAGGATTTTCAGGAAGACGACAAAATTCTAACTCAGGCAAACATCGAAAAAATTGATCCTCACGAAATCGCTCGAAAATATGAAGAGAGATTCCATCAAGATCTTGCACGTTTAAACATTAAAAAAGCAATGGTTTATCCAAAGGCAAGTGAATCAATTGACATGATGCAGTCAATGATTTCGGAATTAATAGAAAAAAATGCTGCATACATCGGAAGTGATGGTTCTGTTTATTTCGATGCCCATAGCTATGCGGGTTACGGAGAGTTGAGCGGTAACCGACTAGATGCACTTAAACCTGGACACAAGCACGAAGTATCGGAAGATACCGCCAAAAAGTTTCATGCCGATTGGGCACTTTGGAAAGCAGCAGGCAACAGATCGCAAATGATTTGGCCGTCACCATGGGGACCAGGGTTTCCTGGTTGGCATATCGAGTGTTCGGCGATGTCTATGGAGCTTTTAAATTCTCATGTTGATGTTCATGTTGGAGGAATAGATCTTCGTTTTCCACATCATGAAAATGAACGCGCGCAATCAAATGCAATCACTGGAAAAGAAAGTGTTGATATTTGGGTTCATGGGGAGCATCTTTTATTTGAAGGTCGCAAAATGTCAAAGAGTTCTGGAAACGTACTTCTGCTTCAGGATGTAATTGACCGTGGTTTGGATCCACTGGCACTTCGGCTTTGTCTTTTGGAAAATCGGTATCGATCTCAAATGGATTTAACCTGGACTTCTATTCAAGCCGCCCATGAACTTCTGCTTCGTTGGCGAGGCAAGATCTTTGAATGGGCGCAAGTAGAATCGAGTGAGCAAGATTGGGAAATTGACCCAGAAGTAGAGTCAGCGATCTACAACGATATTGATACTCCCAAAATCCTTCTTCGCTTGCGCGCCATAGAAAAAAGTGATCAGAAAAATAAGCGCGCACTCTTTTTGCATGCAGATCAAATTCTAGGATTGAATTTAGATGCAGGTATAGAGCAAAAAACACTCACAACTCAGATGAAAGAGCTCTTAGATGCCCGATCTATTGCAAGAAATGAAAAACGCTGGGCAGACAGTGATGATTTGCGAGTTCAACTAGAGGATTTAGGTCTGATCATCAAAGATACCCCAGAGGGACAAACCTGGTCTTAACCTCTGGCTACGCACATAGAAAAACTACAGAGGCATAATGATTGCAATGACAATTGCAATGAAACCGATGTTTAACAGTGAAGTACCTAAACCATCACCTTGAATCAAATACTCATCATTTAATCCTGGAAATCCTGCACGTAAAACTACGATTGCCCAAACAATGGCAACAATAAATCGAAATGTTCGACCACCCCATTGTCTTCCTGCTGCCCAAACTCCAAAACTGGCACCTGCGATTGAAAGAATTAAACCAAAGGGTGGATACATGCTGTGAACGAATACAGAGCTTGCACCCAATGCCAGTCCAAAAAGAATGGAATAGATGTACTTCATTTTGTAACAACTCCGGATGCTAAATCGGTTTCTCGGCCTTGATTATCAAAGGGCTCACTCTTTTCACCCTTTACAAGCGTGTAGTACTCATCTCCCCAAATCTGTAACCCCAAGTTGTTGGAAAGCGCAAAAAATGGGCCATCCAGTGAGATTTGAGTTTCATGCGCTTTCATTGCAGCAAGTTTTTGATCAACAAATTTGCTTCCATCAATTAAGGTCGTAACAAATGCATCATCTTTTGCAAAGGGCAAGTCATCGACTGTTTCTGCTCCAAAAAAATCAGATCCAACTTCTTTCATCTTGGCAATCCCCTGAGCTAAAACTGACTTGGGCATAGTGTTCCAATAGATTTTTTGAATCTTCCAATCTGAAATTTCAGAAGCTCGCATTGCAATCCGATGCGCTTGAATATGGTCAGGGTGACCGTAACCGCCAAATTCATCATATGTAATCATTATCTGTGGCTTGATTTCTTCAATTACTTCAACCAAATACTGCGCTGCAGTATCAATTTCTGCCTGCCAAAAAACATCTGGTCTATTGTTTGGCTCTGTCCCCATCATGCCACTATCGCGAAACTTTACCTTTGGCGCACCAAGAAATCTAAAATCACTAATTCCTAATTCCTTCATTGCTAATGCAAGTTCGCCTTCACGATGAATACCAAGTTGATCGTCTTTATTACTTGCAAGATGGGAAAGCTCAGGTACAAGAACTTCACCTTCTTCACCACGTGTACAAGTAACTAGGGTGATACCTGCGCCCCCTGCGGCGTACTTGGCCATAGTCGCCCCGTTGTTGATCGTTTCATCATCAGGGTGTGCATGTACCAAGAGGATACGAATTCCTTCATAAGAGCGGTTCATAATGGGTAATTCTGCCGTAGGATTGCGCAAATGAGTAATGCAGAGATAGTTAACAAGTCGCGCTTACCAAGAGATGAGCGTCGGGCTTTATTGCTGTCGGCAGCCTTGGAAGTGTTTACTACAGCGGGCTATCACTCTGCTGCAATGGATGAAATTGCAGATCGTGCAAAAGTCTCTAAACCTGTTCTGTATCAGCATTTTCCTTCAAAATTAGATTTGTATCTGGCAGTTCTTGACCTTCATATTGACTCATTAGTCTTTGAAATTCAGAAAGCTATTGCTTCGACTCCAGATAATAAAGATCGTGTTTATGCAACGGTTAACACTTACTTTTCCTTCATTGAAAAAGAAGGTGAAGCATTTAGACTTTTGTTTGAAAGTGACATGAGTGTTGAGCCTCAAGTACATGAGCGTCTAAACCGAATGACCTATGACTGTGCAGCAGCGGTAAGTGCCGTCATTGCAATTGATACTGGATTATCAAAAGAGGCATCAATGCTTATAGGTGTCGGAATGATTGGATATGCCCAAGTTACGGCTCGTCATTGGTTAGAGCGCGATAGCAAATTAACCAAAGAAAATGCAGTCGAACTTGTTCATAGCCTCATGTGGCGAGGTATTTCAGGGTTCCCACTGACTTAAACCCGATAGGATGGGCTTTATGTGTTCAACTCTAAATCCGCATTCTTTCAATTGCGGCGTTTTATAACGTGGCATTAACTTTTGCAGAGCTACCACTTCGCAGCTTAACGATCGAAGCTTTGCATGCCCATGGCTTTTTGGCACCGTTTGCAATTCAAGAGATGGTTCTTCCAATTGCATTGGCCGATGGTGATGTGATTGGTCAGGCAAAAACTGGAACTGGCAAAACTCTTGCATTTGGCATCCCTGTCATCGAACGTGTTATTGCGCCACATGATGTCGAGTGGGGTGCTTTTGAAAAAAAAGGTCTGCCTCAGGTTTTAATTGTTGTACCAACTCGCGAACTCTGTACTCAAGTCACACGAGACATCGAAGAGCTTGCTACCAATCGTGGAATTAGAACGTTGGCTGTGTATGGTGGACGAGCATTTGAACCACAGATCGAAGCGTTGCAGGCCGGTGTTGAAATCGTAGTTGGAACTCCAGGGCGTTTGCTTGATCTTTCTAGACAGGGTCAATTAAAACTCAAAGAAGTATCCCGTTTGGTATTAGATGAAGCAGATGAAATGTTGGACTTAGGATTCTTACCGGATGTAGAAAAGATTTTAGCCAGCACACCAAACCGCGCACAGACAATGTTGTTTTCGGCAACCATGCCTGGAGACATCATTGCATTAGCGCGACGATTCATGAATCAACCAATTCATATTCGAACTCAAGATAGTGAAGACGAAGGCGCCGTTGTTACGCGAATTGCACAGCATGTTCTGCGAGCACATGCGATGGATAAGATTGAAATGCTTGCAAGAATTTTGCAGGCCAATGGCAGAGGACCGACAATGGTTTTCTGTCGAACTAAACGAACAGCACAAAAAACCGCAGAGGATCTACTCGAACGTGGTTTTAAAGCAGCGCCAATTCATGGTGACTTAGGACAAGGGGCGCGCGAAAAAGCTCTCAATGATTTTAAAGCTGGAAAGTCAGATGTACTCGTAGCCACAGATGTTGCAGCGCGTGGAATCGATATTGATGGAATCACTCACGTAATTAATTATCAATGTCCAGAGGATGAAAAGACTTACGTTCACCGCATTGGTCGTACTGCTCGAGCAGGAGCTCATGGGATAGCAGTGACATTTGTCGATTGGGATGAACTTGCTCGATGGAAAATGATTAATACTGTTTTAGATCTTGGACTCGCCGAACCTGAAGAAACTTACTCATCTTCGGAGCATCTCTACAAAGCACTTGATATTCCAGCTGGTTCAACTGGACGAATTGTAAAAGCAAAACCTGTTACTAATTCTGTTTCTAAATCTAATTCTAGATCTGATGCTAAAACTGATGCGAAAGTTGAAAGTCGAACAAATAAAGGCTCATCACCGTTAAAGAAAGATGCCCCAAAGGTAAAAACTGAACGCTCGCGTGTTCGGACGAAAAAATTTAAAGAGAGTTAATTAACTCGAAAAGATGTAAATCTAGTTTGCAGCAAAAACTCTTATTGCATCAACCAACATCTGAACAGCAATTGCCGCAAGAAGTAAGCCTGCAATTCTTGCGACTAGTGTGACACCAGCTTCTTTAATTACTTTTAAAATTGTCGTCGAAGCCATCAATGCAGCTGCAATAGCAACGTGAACAGCAATCACAGCGGCTATTAGTCCAACTGCCATTTCTGGTGTGTTTGCTTGTTGCACGAAAATCATTGTTGCAACAATTGCACCCGGTCCTGCCAAAATTGGTGTACCGAGTGGAACCAAAGCAACATTTGAATCTGAGTCTTCGCCGTATTTTGATGTGTTACCAGTTAAGAGTTCTAATGCGACCAATAGAAGTAAAAGTGCACCAGCAGCTTGTAGTGCCTCCATTGAAATATTGAGATAACCAAGAATAAATCGACCGAAAAGAGCGAAGATCGAAATAACAAGTAAAGAAACTGCTGCAGCCTGAATTGCCAAAATTCTACGTACTCGCGGAGTCTTATCTGCTACTAACCCTAAGAAAATTGGTGTTGCACCTGGTGGATCCATGATGACAAATAATGTTACGAAGGACTGAACCGCAAAAGTTATTGCACTGATCTCGCTCATAGTGAAACAACCCTTCTAGCATTTGCCTGCGATTCTAACCTCTCCCATTGTGCCCTATCGGTGTGATTCTCTGCTAATGAATTAAGTTTTCCGGTACCGTGATAATCACTACTTCCAGTAATAACTAAATCTAATTCTGTGGCAATTGCACGCAACATTGCCCGTTCTGATGGATTCTGATCACGGTGATCAACTTCAATTCCATTTAAACCAGCAGTTACTAAATCTGCAAAATCATCAGTACCCAAAATCAGTCCCCGCCTAGAAGCAAATGGGTGGGCGATTACGGCAACTCCCCCAGCCCGACGGATTAATTTGATTGCCTCAATTGGAGTGGGTGCTGCATGTGAAACATAAAATCGTGAATCGTTGTGAAGTAAATCGGTAAAAGCCTCATCCCGTGACTTAACAATTTTTTTGTTTACAAGTGCATCGGCAAGGTGCGGGCGACCCATAGTCGCACCAGCTGGCATTGCTTCTTCAACATCTTCAATCGAGATATCAAAACCTTCTGCCTGCATTTTCTGAATCATTTTTCTCATTCGTGGAAGCCGGCCGTCACGAGTCTCTTCAAGAACTGTTTGCATTTCTTGGTGCAAAGGATCAAACAAGAGTCCGAGCATATGAACACTAATTCCATCGTCAGTTAGACACGAGATTTCGGCTCCTAAAGCAAGTTTTAGATTTCCACGAAGACTTTCAGTAGCTTCTTGCCACCCCGATGTTGTGTCATGATCACTGATTCCTAAAACTTCCAGACCTTGAACAATAGCTTTGTTGACCAACTCACGAGGTGAATCAGTTCCATCGCTAGCGATTGTATGAGTGTGTAGATCAATCATTACCGGCACCTCTAGTCCGAGTCACAACAAGTACACAGCCAATCAAAATTAAAACAATTCCAGGAATGATACCAATTGGCGGTTTTTGCCCTAGCCACCACACGGCAAGTAAAGCGCTGAGTGGAACTTCAAAGAAAACAATTAACGAAACAATTGCTGGTGAAACTCGTTTTAAAACGGAGTTGAACATCGTGTGTCCCAGCAATTGCGCTCCAACAATTAAGCCTAGAAGAATTAACCACTCTTTTCCTGAGAAATTAGTTAGCTCATTTCCAGCGATTAAGGCCATTGGAAGCGCGGTCATAGAACAAACAAAATAACAAATAGTTGTGTATGTCGAAGTTTCTAATGTTCTTTGCGCTTTTGCTCCAGCCATAATGTAAGCAGCAGCGAGTGCTGCAGAAATTATTGCGGCGACATCACCAGTAAATGCCCTAACTGAAATTTGAAGATCAACTCCAGATACAAGACCAACTCCTATAAAACATACAACCATTCCCAGCCATGCCGATGATGGAATATGTCCACCACTTAGCTTTACAAACAGTGCGGTAAAAATTGGCTGCAATGCAACTAATGCAGTTCCTGCTGCTACAGATGTCATTCGCATCGCCATAAAAAATCCAATGAAATGAAGTGCCAATAAAACTCCTGCAATTACTGCCCACCTCACACCAGATCGATCGCGTGCATGACGTAATGCGAATGGAAGAGTAAATAACGCTCCTCCAAGATTTCGCCAAAAAATCAGTGTCAGAATTGGCATGCTGCTCAGTGCAATAAGTGGGCCAGAAGTACCTATTCCAATCATTCCGATGCACAAACGAATGAGATCTGGTTTGGCAGGGATTGCTGTGTGGTGATCTCGACTAATTGATTGGCTTGCGCTCATAGGACAAAGGTACCCTTAACCTATGAGCAGCAATCTCCTAAACCGAGTATTTCTTGCCCGTCTTGCTGGGACTGCGGTCTTTGATCCAAACGGTGATCCAGTAGGAAAGGTGCGAGATGCTGTCGCGACCCTTAGAACAAATAATGAACCTCCAAGAATTTTAGGTCTAGTTGTTGAAGTTCCACTTCGCAGAAGAATTTTTGTTCCCATAACACGAGTGACCTCAATTGAAAATGGAGCAGTTGTAATAACCGGTTTACTAAATATGCGACGTTTTGATACACGCCCTGGAGAAGTACTTGTGCTGGGTGAAATGCTTGATCGATCTATAACACTTATTGAAAATAATGAAGCAGTGGTTGTTGAAGACATGGCAATGGAGCAAACTCCTTCTGGTGATTGGTTAATTAAGCGCGTTCATATCATGCGTCGTGGTCGTGGACTTCGTCGTAAAGGTGCAACATCAACTGTTGCCTGGGAAGAAGTTACAGGTTTTGCATTTCCCGAACAGAATCAAGGCGTTGTTAATCTCTTGTCCACGCTTGCCAATCTACGTGCTGCTGATTTAGCTGCAGTGCTTCAGGAACTAGCACCAAAGCGTCGAATTGAAGTTGCAAGTGGCTTAAATGATGAGCGCCTTGCAGATGTACTAGAAGAGATGGATGAAACAGATCGTGTCTCTTTGTTGGCAGAATTAGAAGGCGAAAGAGCCGCAGATGTATTAGGTGAAATGGATCCAGACGATGCAGCAGATTTGCTTCGTGAAATTGGAGAAGAGCGAGCAAATGCACTTCTTGAATTAATGGAACCTGATGATGCAGAAGATGTTTTGCGCCTTATGACATACGAGGATTATTCAGCCGGTGGAATGATGACAACCGAGCCAATAGTTTTAACTGCAAACTCAACAGTTGCAGATGCACTGGCATCGGTTCGACAAAAAGAGATTTCACCAGCACTTGCATCTCAGATTTATATCTGTCGTCAACCAACAGAGACGCCAACAGGTCGTTTTATTGGAGTTGTGCATTACCAACGATTATTGCGTGAGCCACCAGCAACTCTGCTTGGAGCAATCGTTGATCATGATTCTAAGGGAATTAGCCCTGATGCAACTTTGCATGAAGTTTCTTCACACTTAGCAAGTTACAACATGCTCTCTTTGCCAGTTGTTGACAGCAATGAAAGACTACTTGGCGCAGTTACTGTTGATGACGTACTGGATCACTTATTGCCAGAAAACTGGCGTCATGACCATCGAGAAAAAACACCCATCACTTTCGAAACAGAAAATCTTTAAGGAGGAGAAATGGCACGCGATTTTGGTTTAGATACTCCTCGTCAAACGCGACGTTCGTTGCGCCCTCACATCGATAGCGAGGCTTTCGGCCGTCTATCTGAGCGGTTTGCACGATTTTTGGGTACGGCTCGTTTTCTTGTTTACATGACTGTTTTTGTTGCTAGTTGGGTAATTTGGAATTTCACCGCGCCGGTTGATCTACGTTTTGATGACTACCCATTTATTTTTCTGACTTTAATTTTGTCTCTTCAAGCATCCTATGCCGCACCTTTGATTCTTCTTGCTCAAAATCGCCAAGCAGACAGAGACCGCATACAGATTAATGAAGATCGCGAACAAAATGAGCGATCAATTGCTGATACGGAGTACCTCACTCGTGAACTGGCTTCATTACGAAATTCTTTAGGAGAGGTTGCAACACGTGACTTCATGAGAAGTGAGCTTTCTGATTTAGCGCAAGAAATCTCAAAGGAATTACGTAGAGACTCCCAATCGGACTCCGAGTAAAGACTTACTTCTTTTTATTAGCTTGACGGCAATTTCTGTAATTGCCACAGCTGCTGCTGAATCTGGTTGTTCATCAACAATTGGAGAGCCATCATCTCCACCAGTACGCAATTGTGGACTAAAAGGAATTTTCCCCAATAACGGAACATCTGATCCAACTAACTGAGAAAGACGTTTGGAAGTTTCTTCTCCTCCACCTTCGCCAAATAATGAAATTGACTCATCACAGGTTGGACATGGGAAGGCTGACATATTTTCTATAACACCAATTACTTGTTGGTGTATTTGATGAGCGATTCGTCCGGCTCGTTCGGCAACTTCTGCTGCGGCAATTTGTGGAGTAGTAACAACCACAATTTCTGAATTCGGAATTAATTGACCGAGGGAAATTGCAAGATCCCCTGTTCCCGGTGGAAGGTCAATAAGTAATAGATCTAAATCGCCCCAGTAAGCATCAGATAAAAGTTGTTCTAAAACTCGGTGCAGTAACGGTCCACGATATGCAACTGGATCTGATCTTTCGGGTTTAAACATTTCCATTGAAACTGTTTTAACTCCAAATGACTCCAATGGAATAAACATTTGATCAATTGCAGTTGGACGCTTTCCCATTAAACCCATAAGTCGCGGTATCGAGTGACCATAGACATCTGCATCTAAAATTCCAACACTTAATCCCTTTTTTGCTGCAGCAACTGCAAGATTTGCTGTTACTGAAGATTTTCCAACTCCACCTTTTCCGGATGCAACTCCAATGACTCGAGTCAATGAGTCAGGTTGTGCAAATGGAATGAATTTTTCCCTGCCCCCACGCACAATTTTTTTTACGTTATTTCTTTGCTCTTCACTCATAACACCAAAAGACATTTCAACATTCTTAACACCATCAACGGCAGCGACCGCATCTGTAACATCTTTGCGCAGGCGATCTTGCATTGGGCAGGCTGCAATAGTTAACAAAATAGTGAGCGAAACTTGACCTTGAGATTCTTTGAGGTCCTGAACCATTTCTAGTTCGGTTATCGATCGGCGAAGTTCTGGATCCTGTACGCGTGATAATGCTTCTAAGACTTGATCGGTGATGGTCATAACAAATCAGGGTCGATCATTGCCTTGGATGCGTTGGATTGCGCTTTTGGATTTTCTTCATCTAAGAGTTCAGAAATCTGCTTCTTTACAAAAGTCTTAGGATTTAAATCTTTTGGTTGTAAATCTTCAAAGCCTGGACCAAGATTGTCTTTTAATTCAGCCGTTGCAGAATTTGCTAATTCGCGAATCTTTTTAACCCACTTCGCAGCTTCACCGGCCACTTTAGGCAATCTCTCTGGACCAACCAAAAACATGGCCAGAACTGCAAGACCAAATATCTCCCCAAGGCCGATATCAAAGAACATAGCGTTAGCCTACGGTACTTAGTTCTTAGCCGCAGTCAGAGTTAATGAAGCTGTCTTGCTTACGCCCCCACGCTTGTAGTCCAAGGTGACCCTATCTCCCACACTTTTAGCACGAACGGCAACAATTAATTCTTCAGCACCGCTAATTGCTTTGCCTTCAAAAGATGTAATCACATCACCAGCGCGTAATCCTGCAACTTGGGCGGGACTACCTGGCAATATCGCATTTTCGGTTGTGGTTATTTTCGCGCCAATCCCATTGAAGTTCATATCCAAAGTCACACCAATTACTGGATATGTTGCAACTCCATTTTTAATTAGTTGCTCTGCAGTTTTGCGAGCTTGATTAATTGGGATAGCAAAACCTAATCCAATGGAACCAACTTGTGAGTTAATTCCAAGTGAAGCTATTGCAGAGTTAACTCCAATTACTGCCCCAGTTGCATCGACGAGTGGGCCACCAGAGTTTCCGGGATTTATTGCAGCATCGGTTTGAAGTGCATTTATATAAGAGCTTTCAGTATTTGCATCACCGGCAGTAACGGCGCGATCTTTTGCGCTGATAATTCCAGTCGTTACTGTTCCAGATAAACCAAGTGGTGAACCAATTGCAATCACGGAATCACCGACAGCAATTGTGTCACTGTCTCCAAACTGCAAGGCCTTTAAACCTGATGCTTTAATTTTTAATACTGCTAAGTCATATGGGGCGTCACGGCCAACTACTTCTGCTCTGTAAACAGAGCCGTCGTTTAAAGTGACGCGAATTGTTCCGGAAGAGCGAGCTGCTCCATCAATGACGTGGTTATTGGTGAGAATAAAACCATCACTATCGATAACAAATCCCGATCCCGTACCTCCGCCGATAACTGAAGAGGTACTGATTGACACAACAGATGGCAATACTCTTTGTGCAATTCCTGCCACAGAATCTGGCGCGCGCTCAATAACGCTGTTTGATGAAACTAAAGTGGCTCCATTAAATATGGATGCACCCGTTGCAGTTATTCCTAAGAACCCTCCAACACTTCCAGCAAGCAGGGCGATTAAAACTATGTTGCCCTTGGCTGGTTTTTGTGTCGCTTGCCACCATGGTGCAGGTGGAAGATTTTTCTTGCGTGGAAAGATCATGGGATTATTTTGCTACAACTTCGTCGCAAGTAATAATCCGTCGCCAACGGGGAGCATAGAACTGACCCAATGCTCTGTGTCATTCTTAATGATTTTCCCAGCATCACGAAGTGCAACTGTGCGTGGATCGCGCTGCGCGGCATCAGGAGTTTTCCCGCCCCCAAAGTAATTATCGATTACTAAAACTCCGCCACTTCTTAAGATTCTTAAGCTCTCTCCAATAACAAAACTTAAGTCTTCAGGGTTATGACGTAGTACAACCATGTCATATGCAGTATCGGTCAATTTTGAAATTACATCAATTACAGAATTTGTAATCAAACGGACTCTGTTTTGTGCGATATCTGCTTCAGCAAAAGCAAGTTTGGCAATCTGTGTATGTTCCATTTCATCATCTATGGACGTAAGCGTTCCTGTTGAGCGCATTCCGTCTAGAATCCATAAACTTCCGACGCCAGAGCCTGTTCCAACTTCTACAACTGATTGAGCTTGAAGAGAAAAGGCAAGGAAGCGTAGAAACGCACCGGCTCCCGGAGTTGAATCATTTACTCCTAGCTCGATTCCCCGTGCACGTGCTTGAGATTTAAAGTAATCCTCTGGAATAAAGTTTTCAGAAAAAGAGTGTGGATCTATTCGAATCATAATGATGTGATCCATTGCGTTAGAAGGCGAACACCAAAACCTGTTCCACCTTTTGAGTTTTCACCAGCATCTACTTCACTTCGCGCAGTACCTGCAATATCTAAATGTAACCAACGCCGATCGCCTGCAAAATGCTCTAAAAACAAAGCCGCGGTTACTGACCCGGCTGAGAAATCTCCCTTATCAGCTGTGTGATTTAAATCTGCGATATCACTTTCTAGAGCTTCTTTGTAGTCATCTATCAACGGCATACGCCAAACACGGTCTCCAGATGCTTCACCAGCCTCTATAAAATCCTCAGCAAGTTGATCATCGCGTGTGTACATGGCTGCATACTGTCGTCCCAAACCAAGTGTTGCCGCACCTGTTAGCGTTGCAATATCAATTAAGTAATCTGGATCTAGGGTTGCATCAGCAAATGCAAGTCCGTCTGCCAAAACCAATCGGCCTTCGGCATCAGTGTTAAGAACTTCAACTGTTGTACCACCGTAGTGTTTTATGACATCACTTGGACGTTGAGCCGTACCGGAAAAAGAATTTTCTGCCATCATCATTAAAGCCGTAACTTTTACCATTGGCTGCAACTCAACTAATGCCGTCAACGTTGCAAGAACTGCTGCGGATCCTGCCATGTCAGATTTCATTGCCATCATCGTGTCGTAAGGGCGTTTGAGTGAGATTCCGCCAGTGTCAAAAGTAATTCCTTTTCCAACCAAAACTACATGAGGCAATGCGCGGACAGATTTAACTGCACGCTTTGGAGTATATGAAACTTGAATCATTCGTGGTCCAGGTTTTGGAGATGATCCACCAACAGCTCTTAGTCCGCCAAACTCTTTTAACTGCGAACCAGACAGTGTTTGCACTTTCAATCCAGTTCCTTGCGCAAAATCTTCAGCCTGCTTTGCCATCCATGCCGGATTTTTAATGTTAGACGGCGTATGTATTAGATCGCGAGCGCGACAAACAGCCTTAGCAATGACAGAGGCAACCTCTATTGTTTTTTTATCTTTTGTTGCAATATGAATTATCGGAATTTCATCTTTCTTGCCAGTTTTCATATTCCACATCCATGCACCAAGAGTCATCGAGATTGCATGGTCTTTTTCTTGCGAAATTGTTGAATACACGGTTGTGGCTTTCCCACGAACTTTGCGACCAATCACAGCTCCGGCCGATCTGTATGCAGAGGAACTTTGATCGCCAAGGCCAACTAAAAATACTCGCTCCGTCTTTGCACCAGGTGCATGAACGGGAATTTCAAAGAGTTCGCCTGCTTTACCTGTGGGAGAGAAAAAAACTAATTCATCAAGGAGGTTTATTTCGAAATGTCTTTCTAGCTCTGTTATGAGTGAGCCTACGAATTCATATTCACCATCATTGTTTTTGATGTATCCGAGAGCAATAGAGTCTGCTTTGACAGCATTATTGATGTCTATTGAGGATGCGATGGGTAGTGCGGACATGATTACCAAAGGCTATCGCTTTGGAATCGGATTTACTTCTTAACTAGACCAACTGCCGCGTGTAAAGCCGCGCTTAAATTGTTGGCCTCTTCTGCATTCATTTCGACAACCAGGCGACCGCCGCCCTCAAGCGGAATTCGCATGACGAGGGAACGAGCCTCCTTAGTAACCTCCATTGGACCATCGCCTGTGCGGGGTTTCATGGCTGCCATGTGTTACTCCTCTAAAAGAACTTGAGTGGATCACGGTCGTGTTTCTAAATGCGGAGGTTAAGTATCTCGCACATTTGGCATTAGTAGAAATCGAGGCCTACATACCCATGATTGTCAGTAAACGAGCCCTGCCCTGCTCAATAATGGCTTTCACCGAGCGCTCAGGGGCCCCTAGGACCTGAGCTATGTCATGTGCCGACATAGAGCGCAAATAATGCATCGTCAAAATTATTCGCTCTTCTTCAGGCAAGCCAGCAATAGCATCCGAAAGGCTTTGGGATGAAGGGCTCATACACCTAGGTTACTAAATTGATTGGAGTTGTCGGCGAAAAGCCATGAGCGAGATTCTCACTCCCGCATACAAACCAGGGGCAATTAACAAAAAGATTGCTCTTGGGGCTTGAATCTCTTCAGACCAATCAAATCGAGTAGTGAAGGCATCGATCTTGGATAACTCAAATCTTCCTGTCCCTTTAATTATTCTGCCTGTATGAACTACATCGCAAATATTTGGTGGCTGCCATGCAGTCACTGTCATGTGATCCATGAGACCTATTTTTCCAAGTCCTGTGAAAGCAGCAATTGATGTTCCAACTCCCTCACGAATTTTTGATGTGACTTGTACTTTTGTTAGCAACATCCACTCGCCCTGTTTTTCCCACTGCCCAAGGGATTGCCAGACTTTTTCGATGGGTGCATTAATAACTAAACTCATTGCAATGTGATTGCTATTCATCTCTTACGCACCTCTACATTCATTTAGAGCATCTTCAACAGTTGTTGTCCATCTTACGATTTCACGCATTCCTGGTTTAATAAATCTCTCTTCCTCAAGATGAACGATTAACTCATGTAGTGGCTTATAAATTCCATATGGATCCAAAATCACTACTGGTTTCGAGTGGAACTTTAAGTAGTGACCTACCCAAATTTCAAAGAACTCTTCTAAAGTTCCTGCACCGCCAGGCAGCGTTATAAAAGCATCAGATAAATCTGTGATCATGTGCTTTCGTTGACCCATAGTCTCAACAACATGAAGTTCATCATTATCATGGTCGGCAAATTCAATTTCTACTAAAGCCTGAGGAATCACACCAACTGTTTTTCCTCCGCCATCTCGTGCTCCTCTAGAAACCGCACCCATCATGGAAATATGTCCGCCACCTGTAACAAGTTCGTGTGAGTCAGCGGCGATGCCTTGTCCAAGTTGATATGCCAGCTCCACATATTTGTTATCGATAGTTGGCGAAGATGAGCAAAAGACGGCAATACGCATGCTGCTTAGAATAGGGGTTAGGCTTAGCACATGACTACCTCAGCAACTGGTAACCCAAATGGCGCTACTAAGGCAACTCAGACAATTGCATCCGGACATGGAATCGCAACAGTTTCTCAGGGAGCAACCTTAGATGTTTGGTTTCCAACGCCAGCTCTTTCACCTTTATCAGGAAACATTCCAGCCGAGTTATTGGCTCTTCAAGGTGAAGATAAAAACAGAGGTGTTCAGCGCGAATTAGTAAGTATTGAAATTAATCTTAATAAAGCACCAGAAAATGTTGCTGATGTTTATCTTCGCTTACATCTGCTCTCACATCGACTTGTTAAGCCACAGAGTATTTCTCTAGATGGAATTTTCGGGATTCTCAACAATGTCGTATGGACATCTGTTGGTCCATGCGGCATTGAAGGTTTCGAAACTACACGTGCGCGATTAATCGCAGCGCATGGACATGTCACTGTCTTTGGTGTCGATAAGTTTCCGAGAATGCTCGATTATGTAGTGCCAAGCGGTGTGCGTATTGCAGATGCAGATCGTGTTCGATTGGGAGCGCATCTTGCATCTGGAACAACAGTCATGCATGAAGGTTTTGTGAACTTTAATGCAGGCACGCTTGGAACTTCCATGGTTGAAGGACGAATTTCTGCTGGAGTAATAGTTGGAGATGGAACCGATATTGGTGGCGGAGCGTCAATTATGGGCACGCTAAGTGGTGGTGGAAAAGAAGTCATCTCAATTGGAGAAAAATGCTTATTGGGTGCAAATTCAGGTACGGGCATTTCATTGGGTAACAACTGCGTTATCGAAGCTGGCGTTTATATAACGGCTTCTGCAAAAATTAAACTGCCAGATGGCGAGATTGTAAAAGCTAAATCACTTTCTGGTGCAAGCAATCTTCTTTTTAGACGTAACTCAGTAGATGGTGGACTTGAAGTTGTATTACGAACTGGGACTTGGGGCGGGCTCAACAGCGTTTTGCACGCCAATTAAATTGAAGTAGGCCGATGGAATCTTTGTTCGACTTCTAAATGCTTCACCTCGAATAGAAACTTGCTTTCCATTACTTGATGTTGCTCTAATCATTCCAACAGTTCCACTTGGATTTCTAGTCAAGATTTCAAGATTGACTACATCTGGAAGTAAATAAGCAGTAGCGACAACTGATTGAGTAATACTTCTCTCCCACTTAAAAAAATTGGGGTTGAGTGTTGGATCTAAACTTGCTACATCTTCAACGCTGTGAGTAAAAGTGCGTTCACTTCCCCACGCATTAAGCGCCGTTTCAGTTATGCCACCACTTGAACTACCAAACCAGGCAGTTATTGGCTTGCCTGCTTGCGTTAAAACCATTCCGGCTGTATTTGTAACTGCCGCTTTCCAAACTACTCCCCATTTTTTCTCTATTTCTTTGGCATAACCCAGAAATTTTTGATCGGTAATTTCACCATATAAATCACAATCACAAGCGGTTCGCACAACACCGGCTTTACTTAATGCATAAGAACGCGATGCGATTGCTTGTGCTTCAAGTGCTGCGATCGGCCAGAATGAAGGCATCTCGCTAACTCCCCAAAGGTACTCATCTGCCAGTCGAACAGAGTTGGTAATCGCTAATCGGAAACCAAGAGAGCCTGCCTTAATTGCTCGCACTTGAACCTGCCCGTAGCGGTAGTTACTTTTTCTGTTTGCGTGAGACAAAGTCATGACTGCATCTACTCCTGCAAGATATCTCGTTCCGCTCCAGCGAACCGTAAAGATTCGATTGCCTGAAATACTTGAAACGTTTTTACCTGTGGTGATACTTGGAATCACTGTTGTACCTAAAATAGAAAAATTGAGCGTACTCATTGCCGGAATAGTTGCAAGGGGTTGAATGCCTTGAGCATCACCAATATCGCCACTAAAAATCTGCATTGTTGCGCCTTGGGTACGAGTTAGCATCCTTGCAGAAGTTAATTGATGCCCTATATTTACTCGAAGTATCTTCGTATCATCGACTGCTTCTAGTGCAACATCCTTATAGTAATAATTTAAAATAGATGCAGCGTTCTCACCAGCCAAAGCTTTAGATCGTGCTCCCATTTGGCTCATTCCAACACCATGGCCATATCCAGCGCCCGAGAATTGAAAAGTGGCTGGAACATCAATAGCGCTGGAGTGCAATGGTGAAATCAAAGAAATTGGCAGAGCAAGAGAAATAGCGAAAGAAAGTTGCTTAAACATCCTCATCGATTGCTGCACTCTTTCCAACTTGTAAAAACTCTTGATACGCGTCGATTACCTTGTTTGGTTCGCCTCTTAAAATTACTTTTCCTTTGTCTAACCAAACTACATCGTTACAAGTTTCTCGTAATGTCTGCATAGCATGGCTCACCAAAATTAAGGCTCGATCATCACTGCGAAGCTCTTTGACACGATTCAAGCTCTTTTCTTTAAATTTAGCATCACCGGTGCTTAGCGCTTCATCAATTATCAAAATATCTGGGCGAACAGTTGCTGCAACAGAAAAGGCAAGGCGGGCATACATTCCAGATGAATAAGTTCGCATTGGTGCATCAATAGCATCGCCTAATTCAGAGAAGGAAGCGATCTCATCAAAGTGTCCATTAATTTCATCACGCGTCATGCCGGCAGCTAAACCACCTAGGTAGACATTGTCGCGGCCAGACATTGATGGATTAAATCCAACTCCGAGTGCAAGCAAGGTACTTACAGATCCATAGACTTCTATTCGCCCTTGAGTTGGTGGCAAAATTCCTGCAATACATCGCATGAGAGAAGATTTACCAGCACCATTTGCACCGATAACTCCTAAAACGTGACCGTATTCAACATCTAGATTTACATTTTTTAACGCGTTGACAACTCGAGTTTGTTTTTTTCCTCGCATGAGCGCTTTAGCTCTTACTTTAAATGTTGGCCTGCGATCAATTGTTGTCGAATACGTAAGAGATAAGTCTCTTACCGAAACGGCAATCTCGTTAGTTTTATGTAAATTAGAGGCGGACAGCGAACTCACGCTCCCTCGATAAGAAAAAGTATGTACCAAAAAAGAAAATTCCAGTTGCCCATCCTAAGCCTGCAAGAACGCTAGAAATTTCGGGACTTTCGCCATGTACCAAGGCACTTGACCACGAATCTAAAATTGGAAACAGAGGATTTATGTACTCCAAAATTCGTAATCCAGGCTTCAAAGTTGAGGCTTCGTACAGAATAGGAGACAAATATAAAAGTGTCCGTGTCATATACGGCAAGAAACTTGCAATATCTCGGAAATAAACGTTTATACATGAAATCGTGATCGCTAGCCCAAGTGCCAAAAGCGTGGTGATGAAAAGAATTGGTAGCGCCCAGAGCATCTGAATGGTAAATGGAGAACCGACAACAGCCTTAATAATAATGAAGACAATAACTGTTGGAAAAAACTTAAATAGTGCGATGACGACAGAAGAAAGCGGCAACATTATTCGTGGAAAAGCCGTGTTTAGAATCAATCTCTGTCCTGAAGTTACGGATTTAACACCCGAAGTTAAACTATTTGAAACTAAATAAAATAGGAAGAGTGTTCCAGTTAAATGCACGTATCGAGTGGTATCTGTCTGGCCCCCGATAATCACAATCAAAATGAAATAGACCCCGGATAGTAAAAGCGGATTTATCACTAACCACAGTTGTCCAAAGACAGAGTCATAGTGCTGTTCGCGTAGCTCGGATTTTGAATGCTCTGCAATAAAGGTACGTCTTGACCAGAGCGACTTCCAATACTTACCTAGTTTAGGAAGGCCTGCTTTAAAGGGCTCATAAACCTGTAATGGGGTACTCACGGATGCAAGGTTACCGCAGGAACAAGTGAGTTCGGCGAAGTAAGAAATCCGATTCCCCATGAAATGTGCATTGTGAGCAAAATTGCAGGTAGGCATAGAACTTCACTCGGGGATTTTCCAATTGAAATTGAGGAAATCAGGATAAATGTTCCATAAATTACTGCTGGCAAAAACAGAAGTGGAGTGATTAACCAACCAGTTAATAGTGAAATAAAGGTTGCTACTACTGTAAATGGTGGAGCTAAATACCTGTAATTAATGGTTCCTTGATGACGCCGCGATACAACTCTTCTCCAACGACCATATTGAAAATACTGTTTAGCAAGTGCAGATAATGTCGAACGTGGACGATATGAGACAACTAGGCGAGGATCAAAATAGATTACACCGCCCAATTCGCGTAAGCGATAATTTAATTCCCAGTCTTGGGCTCTGGTAAATCTCTCATCAAATCCACCAGCAGCTATTAAAGCTTCTTTTCTAAAAACACCTAAATAAACGGTATCAACTTCGCCTGAATTTCCACCAGTGTGAAAACGAGAAGCGCCAACACCCAGAGGACTCTTCATTGCTCTTGCAACAGATTTTTCAAAAATCGATGTGCCACTTGCATCCATAATGCCACCAACATTTACTGCGCCCGTTTTCTTTAATGTTTCAAAAGCAGTCTGGCAATAGTTGGTTGGAATATTTGCATGTCCATCAACTCGAACGATTATTGAATAATTCGAAGCTGCAATCGCTAGATTTAGACCTGCGGCTGTTCGTCCAGTTGGATTTTCAATAACTACCACGCGTGAATCTTGATTCTGCAATTTACGCGCAATTTCCATTGTCTTATCCTGTGAGGGTCCAACTGCAAGTATTACCTCTATCGGCCCTTCAAAGTTTTGATTAAGTATGGCGCCGACAGATTCTGCTAAATACTTTTCTTCATTGAGGATGGGTAAAATTACCGAGATTTCCGCTCTCGGTAAGCCATACATAGAGTTTGCTGATGTCGACATAACCCGTACACGGTACCGTTGAAGTACTCTCTCCTAGTGAAATCAACGCGGGCAATTCGTATTTTTACCTCACTATCTGTGGGCATCGTTGTAATTTCAAGCATTTCTTGGTTGGGACTTGGTCAGGTTAGCGGTGCAATTTCACGCATCGATGCATTCGGCGCGGTTGTCGATAGACCAGACAAACCAACTTCAGCACTTAATTACCTGATTGTCGGTGCAGATACTCGCGAAGGCTTAACTAAAGAACAGAGAAAGTTACTTCGCGTAGGAAGTACCAAAACAGCTGCGGGTTCTAGGTCTGACACAATGTTAATAGTTCACATTTCAAAATCGAGAGACAAAGCAACAATCATCTCTATTCCCCGAGATTCTTTAGTAACAATTCCAGAACACCCTTCATCCTCAGGTAGTGGAAAAATTATTTCTCCTGCACTAGGAAAAATTAATGCTGCCTTTGCATTTGGGGGCGCTCCATTGCTAATTCAGACTATTGAGAATGAAACTGGTGTCCGAATAGATCATTATATTGAAATTGGTTTTGCAGGTTTTGCTGGAATAGTTGATTCATTGGGTGGTATAGAAGTGTGCACAAAGAAAGATATTGACGATCCAGGAAGTCACTTAGTTTTACCGGCCGGAGTTCACACGCTCAATGGAATTGAGGCATTGAAATACGTAAGAACTAGAGATTTTGATGGACTTGGTGATATTGGTCGAATGCAACGTCAACAACAGTTTATGAGCGCGGTTTTAAGAAAAGTAACAAGTACAGGGGTTTTGTTAAATCCAGTTAAACTCGTTAACTTCTTTAACTCTCTTATTGCAACGATTAAAACTGATGCGCAATTAGATAAGAGTGATTTGTTGACCCTTGCTAAGCAATTAAAGAATTTATCTGCAAGCAATGTTCGCACTTTGACAATTCCACTTGGAAATGCAAACGCTCGAGTTGATGGACTTGGTTCAGTTGTAAAGTGGGATCCAGTTTTAGCACCCGAATTGTTTAATCGACTAAGGGAAGATCTACCCTTAACAGATATTGTGGAGCCAGATCCGTCGGCTTCAGGAAGCCCAACTCCTACAGTCATCGATAAGTTTAAGACTCGTACTGCTGATGAAAATCCTTGCGGAGCATTGAAGTAAAGTGGCACCATGGAGTTAACACTTTCAGTTGTTGGTTGTGGCTATCTAGGTGCAACCCATGCAGCCTGCATGTCTTCACTTGGCTTCACGGTTGTCGGTGTGGATACTGATCCTGAAAAAGTTGCAATGCTACAAAGTGGTAATTTGCCATTCTATGAACCTGGTTTAGACACATTGTTAGCAAAAGAGATGAAGTCAGGGCGTTTATCCTTTACAACTGATTTTTCTGCCGTAGCAGAGGCAGATGTTCACTTTATTTGTGTTGGAACCCCACAGAGTAAAGATGGACTTGCTGCTGATTTAACCTACGTAAAGTCAGCAGTTGCAGCTATTGCGCCACACCTTAAAAAAGGTTCACTGGTAGTAGGTAAATCAACGGTTCCAGTAGGAACGGCTCAGTCACTTCGTGAAGAATTGATGAAGATTGCGCCACAATCAGATTTGGCATGGAACCCAGAGTTTTTACGTGAAGGTTTTGCAGTTGAAGATACATTGACACCGAATAGATTAGTTGTTGGCGTGGCTAATGATGCGGCTGAAGAGGTTCTACAAAAAGTTTACAAACCAATCCTTGATCTTGGTACTCCATGGATCCGAGCAGATTTGCCAACTTCTGAATTAGTTAAAGTCGCCGCAAACTCATTTCTAGCAACAAAGATTTCATTTATTAATGCTATGGCCGAAGTGTGTGAGGCTGCAGGTGGAGATGTCACAGTGCTTGCTCAAGCAATTGGTTATGACCCACGAATTGGAAATAAGTTTTTACAAGCGGGAATTGGATTTGGTGGTGGTTGCCTACCGAAAGATATTCGTGCATTTATGGCTAGAGCTGAAGAGTTAGGTGCTAAGCAAGCATTGGAATTTCTGCGAGAAATCGATGCAATCAATCTTCGTGCCCGCCTGCGCGTAATTGATGTTGTTCGAAGTGAACTCTCTGACGATCTAACTGGACGCAAAATTGCCGTGTTGGGTGCAACCTTTAAGCCAGATAGTGATGATGTGCGTGATTCCCCAGCCTTAGATATTGCAGCACAGTTAAATGCTGCTGGTGCACTTGTAACTGTTCATGACCCAAAAGGAATTGAACCTGCACGAAAACGCTTTCCACATTTACTCTATGCCGACAGTGTTAATGAGGCACTTAAGGATGCAGATTTAGTATTACATCTAACTGAATGGAAAGAGTATCGACAGATTGATCCACTTGAAATTGCACCATTGGTCAAAAACAAAATTATGATTGATGGTCGAAATATGTTGGACAGAAATTTATGGCGAAATGCTGGCTGGAAGTTTCGGGCGTTAGGTCGAACTGACTAACCCTGAAAGTTCACTCGTCGATTTTTCCACTCATATAGTCAATAGCATGTTCAATCTCATCAATTAACTCATTGAGGTTCTCACCCTTCAAAGTTACATGTCCGATACTTTCACCTGGGATTACTTCATTCCTATATTGATGAAAACGAAGTGCAGGAGACCTTGCCATTAAGTGCAGGTACGGTCGATACATATTTGATTTATTACCTGCAACAAGATTTCCTGTCACGGCAAATGGAGCAGCCATTGTTGGATCTCCTAGAGGCAGATCAAGTACAGCTCTTAAGTGTTGTTCGAATTGATTTGTCTGGGCGCCATCCATTGTCCACAACCCTGAATTATGGGGACCCATAACAAGATCGCTGATAAATATTTCTTCATCCTTCACGAAAATTTTCACAACTGCAATACCAACTACACCCGAAATTTTTGCTATTTCAAGGGCCAACTTTTGTACTCGCTCACTTAGATCATGAGAAAGTTTTGGCACGGGCGTGATAGTCATAACGCTTATTCCATCTTTTTTGACTTCAATAGTTGGTGACCATGTTGTTGCCTGGCCGTGTGGTGAGCGAGCAACGATGACTGTAATCTCATAATCAAAATCAAGTGGTCGCTCAATGAGAACTTTTCCGGTTTTTGCTTTGTATTCTGGACCAAGAGTATTGATTAGTTTCAAGGTCAAAGCTTCTTTATTTTGTAAGAGCTCTAAAGCTGCTGAAGATGGTCGAACAACTACACCATCGGCTTCGATTGCTCGGATAATACTCAGTGGAATAAAGGTATTTGCAAAAGTAACCACATCACATTTTTTTGCAAATTCACGAATTGAATCTAAGTCTTTGTAATTTCCGATCTCGTGTTTACAAATTTGGGCAGCTGAATCATTTGGATCAGATACATATATCAAAAGATCAAGGCCTAAAGCTGTAGAAGGAGCCACAAACATTCGGGCAAGCTCTCCACCACCAATTACTCCTACGGTAGGAAATGAATTGTTCACGCAATAATCCTAGTAGTTTGAATGGGATAAGCCAGATTTGATTAATTGATTTATGTCATTAAGCGAGTACCTTTAACCCGTGAATTCAAATCTGCCGAGAATAGTTCTAGCATCACAGTCAAAGAGCCGTCGTCGATTACTTGAATCTGCAGGACTCTCACCAACCATTGTAATTAGCCATGTCGATGAAGAAACTGATTTCTTCAACTCAATGACTCCTGCCGATATGGTCATTGCGCTTGCAATCACCAAGGCGCACACCGTGCGCGAACAAATCGATTTTCCAGCAATCATTATTGGCTGCGATTCAACTTTCGATTTTGATGGCAAATCACTTGGTAAGCCCGGTACACCTGAAATCGCAATCGAGCGCGCTCGGAATGTTCGAGGCAACAGCGGACTACTTCATACCGGACACTGCATAATCGATACTTCCAAAGACATAGAGATTTCAGACCGAGTTACAACTCGCGTTAACTTTGCAGATATGAGTGATGAAGAAATTAATGATTATGTGGCAACGGAGGAGCCATTGCATGTTGCTGGTGGATTTACACTAGATGGATTTAGTTCACCTTTTATCTCAAGCATTGAAGGTGACTATACGAATGTAGTTGGGATATCAATGCCATTTTTGAGAAAGGCCTGTTCTCAACTTGGATACACATGGCCTCAGGTAAAGGGTTTTTAAAAATGAAATCAAAGTTTATGACAGTATTAGGCCATGGGAAAAACTGAGCTTTTATATAGTGATCCACTTGCTGCGGCAGTTGTTGCCGCAGGAGAGATTGCTAAAAAAACGGGTGTTGCTAGTCATGATGTAGCACTCGTGATGGGCTCTGGGTGGGTAAGCGCCGTAGATGCACTTGGCGCTCCGGTTTTTGAATGTAATGCAGAAGAGATTGAAGGATTTTTACCTCCGGCTGTTGAAGGTCATTCGGGGAAAGTTCGATCATATGAAATTGATGCCAACGGTAAAAAAATGCGTGCATTGGTTTTTCTTGGGCGAACTCATTTGTATGAAGGCAAAGGAATTGAGCCAGTAGTTCATGGAGTGCGAACTGCGGTTAAAGCCGGATGTAAAGTAATTATTTTGACAAATGCATGCGGCGGGATAAATACGGCGTATAAAGTTGGACAGCCTGTTTTAATACGCGATCACATTTCTTTAACTGCAGTATCACCGTTATCTGGTGCAACTTTTGTAGATTTAACTGATCTATACAGTAAGAGGATTCGAGAGATAGTAAAAAAAGAAGATGCATCACTTCAAGAGGGGGTTTATGTTCATTGGCGTGGACCAACCTATGAAACACCTGCAGAAATCCTTATGATGAGAACTATGGGAGCAGATTTAGTTGGAATGTCTACGGTGCCAGAGGCAATTGCTGCTCACGCACTTGGTGCAGAAGTTCTAGGAATTTCACTCGTTACAAATGCTGCAGCTGGAGTAACTGGTGAGAAGTTAAATCATGAAGAAGTTATTGCAGCTGGTAAAGCTGCTGCCGATCGAATGGGCACACTGCTTAAAGGCGTAATTCCAAAGCTGCTGTAAAACTATGGACAAAGAATTTTTACGAGCTGTTAATGAGTGGATTCTCGATGATCCAGATGCAGATTCGGCTGCGAAACTTCAAAACTGGGTCGATACGAGTAATGAACATGAGCTAAAGACATCTTTCAATGGTTTTCTAGAGTTCGGAACCGCAGGTCTACGTGGTCCGGTACGTCCAGGCCCCTCAGGTATGAATAGAGCAGTTGTCGCCAGAACAGCAGCTGGAATAGTTGCATATATGAAGGCTCGTGGTCTGACATCTGTAGTAATCGGACGAGATGCCCGACATGGTTCTAATGAGTTTGCACGAGAGGCGGCAGAGATTTTCTCTGGCGCCGGTCTAACAACAGTTGTTTTATCCCATCCTCTACCCACACCTGTTCTTGCATTTGCAACAAATGAACTCGGATGTGACGTTGGAATCATGGTGACTGCAAGTCATAATCCGGCGCAAGATAATGGTATAAAGGTTTATCTCGGTGGAACAGTAGATTCGATTACATATAGAGGCTCTCAAATAACCTCACCTACTGATTCTTTCATTGCAGATGAGATTACAAAAGTTGTTTCGGCAAGAAATCTTCCACGGGCACATAATTGGAGCACAGTTGATGATCATCTGCTCGAGAACTACATTTCTCAAACAGGACAGCTGGCAAAGAGCCCAGGCACATTAAAAATTGTGTACACCGCTATGCATGGAGTAGGAAAAGAAACATTGCTAGCTGTGTTCAAAAAGGCGAATTTTGATCTTCCAATTTTGGTTGAAGCACAGGCCGAACCTGATCCAGATTTTCCAACGGTAGCTTTTCCGAATCCGGAAGAACCAGGTGCGATGGATTTAGCCATAGAGGTGGCACAAAAAACTAATGCTGATTTGGTTATTGCAACCGATCCTGATGCTGATCGTTGCGCAGTTGCAGTTAAAGATTCGAAGGTTGGTTGGAGAATTCTTCATGGCGATGAGTTGGGGGCGGTTTTTGCCCATGTAATCTCACAGAAAAATCCAAAAGGAGTATTTGCAAATTCGATTGTCTCCTCAACGATTGTGAAAAAAATTGCCGAAACCCACTCCATTAAGTTTCAGGAGACATTGACAGGGTTTAAATGGATTTCAAAAATTCCCAATCTCTCATTTGGCTATGAGGAAGCTCTTGGATATTGCGTAGATCCTCTAACAGTTAATGATAAAGATGGGATCTCTGCCGCTATTTTTATTGCACAGATTGCATCTGATTTAGCACGCGAAGGCAAAACTATTCAGGATCTCCTTGATCAAATCTGGAGTATGTATGGTTACCATGCGACGGAGCAGATTTCGATCAGAGTAAAAGAAATATCGCAGGTTAAGGAGTTGCTCAACTCTCTGCGAAATTCACCACCGCGTCATATATCTGGACGGAAAGTAACGCTATTTGAGGATTTATCACAACCAAAAGATGGGCTGCCTCCAACTGATGGTTTAAGGATGTGGTTAGAGGGATCGATTCGCGTCATTATTCGTCCAAGTGGAACAGAACCAAAACTCAAGTGTTACATTGAGGTCATTGAAAAAAATAAAGAGAACGCAGAAGAGATTTTGAATCAGCTACGACCATCGTTGAAGGAATTGCTATCGTGAATTTTTATGGGTTAGTCGATGGAAGTGAGGCGTCGCTAAAAAAATACTTGAAAACCCTTTCGGGTGTCGATCAAGTGGGAGCTAATGCTCGTGCAGCGATGCTTTCAACCAGAAGCATAAAGACGACTTCCAAGCGATGGGCAATAGATACTGCAATTTCGATGGTAGACCTGACAACTTTAGAAGGTGCAGATACTGTCGGAAAAGTTGAAGCTATTTGCTCAAAAGCTGTGCGGCCCGACCCAACTGATTCAAGCGTTCCAAGTGTTGGTGCTGTGTGTGTCTATAACGACATGGTTGCTGTTGCACGCAAGCATCTTGATTTAATCGGTGGAAAGCACGTCCCCGTTGCTGCAGTATCGACGGCATTTCCATCCGGACGCGCATCAATTGAAGTTAAAGTCCTAGATACTCAGGATGCAATTAATGCTGGGGCAAGCGAAATAGACATGGTGATTGATCGCGGTGCATTTCTTGAGGGTAGATTAATTGATGTCTTTAATGAGATTGTCGCGATCCGCCAAGTATGCGGAGATAAAGCACACTTGAAGGTTATTTTTGAAACTGGCGAGCTAGTTACATATGACAATGTTCGAAAGGCATCTTTTTTAGCAATGGCTGCAGGTGCTGACTTCATCAAGACATCAACAGGAAAAGTAGCACCGGCTGCCACTGCCCCAGTTGTTTTAGTCATGCTTGAAGCAGTTCGAGATTTTTACGAATTGACCCAAAAGCGAATTGGAGTCAAGCCTGCTGGTGGAATTCGCAATACAAAGGATGCGATTAAGCAACTGGTACTTGTTAAGGAAGTTGCCGGTGAAGAATGGCTCAATTCTAAGTTATTTCGCATCGGAGCCAGTGCCTTGCTCAATGATCTATTGATGCAGCGCATGAAAATGGATAGTGGCTACTACGCTAGTCCTACCTATGTGAGCATGGATTAGTCCAATGAAATCCATGAGGAGAATGAAGAAGGATTGGAGAGATCGATGAGTTTTGAATATGCACCAGCACCAGAATCTCGTGCGATCACAACAATTAAACCAAAGTATGGTCATTTCATAGGTGGAAAATTTGTTGCTGGAAGTAAGCATTTTCCAACGATTAATCCCGCCACTGAAGAGGTCTTAAGTCAGATTGCCCTAGCTGGCAAAGCCGAAGTTGATGCAGCTGTTAAAGCAGCCCGCAAGGCATATACCTCTACATGGTCAAAGACTTCCGGCAAGGAACGTGGGAAATATCTTTTTAGAATTGCACGTATCTTGCAAGAGCGCGCTCGTGAATTTGCAGTCTTAGAAACTTTAGATAATGGAAAGCCAATCCGCGAATCGCGTGATACTGATATTCCTTTGGCCGCCGCACACTTTTTCTATCACGCAGGTTGGGCAGACAAACTTGAATACGCAGGTCTTGGTAGTTCTCCCAAACCGCTTGGTGTTGCAGGTCAGATTATTCCTTGGAACTTTCCGCTACTAATGTTGGCATGGAAAGTTGCACCGGCGTTAGCTACGGGAAATACGGTTGTATTAAAGCCTGCAGAATCAACATCACTAACTGCTCTTTTGTTTGCAGAAGTATGCCAACAGGCAGAGCTCCCTGCTGGTGTTGTAAATATTGTGACCGGTGATGGAACCACAGGTGCGCTAATAGTTAACCATCCAGGCATCGACAAAATTGCCTTTACTGGATCTACGGAAGTTGGAAAGATAATTGCTCGATCCGTTGCACCCACAAAAAAGAGCGTGACTCTTGAATTAGGTGGCAAAGGGGCAAATATTGTTTTTGAAGATGCAGCTGTCGATGAAACAGTGGAGGGGATAATTGATGGAATCTTCTTTAATCAAGGGCATGTTTGTTGTGCTGGCTCTCGATTGCTTCTCCAGGAAAACATCGCAGAAGAGGTTTTACATAAGCTAAAAAAGCGTATGGAGAAAATCCGAGTTGGTGATCCCATGGATAAAAACACAGATGTTGGTGCGATCAATAGCAAAGAGCAACTTGCAAAAATAGTAGAGCTTGCACAAGTTGGAGATTCCGAGGGTGGGCAACGTTGGAGCCCAGCATGTGATTTACCTAAGAAGGGTTATTGGTTTGCGCCCACAATTTTTACTGGAGTTACTTCGGCTCACCGAATTGCACGGGAAGAGATATTTGGGCCAGTTCTTTCAGTTCTAACTTTCCGTACACCTCAAGAGGCAATTGAAAAGGCAAATAACACCCCCTTTGGCCTATCTGCCGGAGTTTGGGGCGAGAAAGGCTCGCGAACATTGTGGGCGGCTCAACAACTAAGGGCCGGAGTCATCTGGACCAATTCATTTAACAAGTTTGATCCAACATCGCCATTTGGCGGATATAAAGAGTCGGGCTGGGGTCGCGAAGGTGGACGCCATGGTTTGACTGCATATTTGAAGGGGGTTTCTGGTGAGTGATCACATTGATGTGAAAAAAACCTACAAACTCTTTATCAACGGAGCATTTCCTCGCAGTGAATCAGGCCGTACATACGAAGTGAAAACTTCTAAAGGAACATTCCTTGCTAATGCCTGTCTATCATCAAGAAAAGATTTACGAGAGGCTGTTGTTGCAGCACGCGCGGCTCACAATGGCTGGAGTAAAGCTACGGCATATAACCGTGGACAGATTTTGTATCGAATTGCTGAGATGCTGCAAGCTCGAACAGGTGAGTTCATCCAAGAAATCATGATGACAACTGGTGTTACAAAAGTAAAAGCAGAGAAAGAAGTTCTACAAGCTATTGATACATTAGTTTGGTATGCAGGGTGGAGCGATAAGATTTCTTCTCTGACTGGCTCAAATAATCCTGTTGCTGGACCTTTTTACAACTTTACAATTCCTGAAAGCATGGGAGTTGTGGCGTGCATAGCACCTGAGAACCCATCTCTTCTGGGATTTATCGAATCTATTGCACCAGTAATAACTTCTGGAAATACAGTAATTATTCTCGCAAGCACAAAGGCGCCATTACCTGCGATTAGCTTTGCTGAAGTTCTAGCAACAAGCGATCTACCAGCGGGAGTGATTAATATCTTGACCGGCAAAAAAGATGAAATTGCCCCTTGGATGGCATCTCATATGGATATTGATGCCATGGATATCTCTGGATTACCTTCCAAACTAACTTCAGAAGTTAAAGTTGCTGGAGCGGAAAATCTAAAGAGAATTCATACCTTTAAAGGCACTACTCCTCATCGCATCACAGCCTTTACAGAGAGCAAAACTGTTTGGCATACGATCGGAGTTTAACTCCGTATTGTTTCAAGCCACAGTTTTACTACAGCATCTACATCTAAATCTAAAGTAACGCGAACTTTTGCTGAATCTTCTAAATCAATAGGTTCAAGTTCACGTAAAAAAGCATCACGTCTATCAACAATTGTCTGACCACGTGCCGGACCTGATGAAGTATCGACAACTACATCAAACATCGCAGTTGTAAATAAATCAGGACGAATGACGCTGGCAACTGCTCCGTAATCACCAAGTGTTATTGGAGATACTCCCAAGCGCTCCATAAATGCCAATGCTAGGTCGCCACCAAACTGAGCTGATTTTGAGTCCAACTCCTTAAGTTCCAGGGCCTGTTCCCGAGTGATTCCAGGGCGCATGAAGACATCGAGTCCATACATTGTTATTGGAACACCACTTTGAAAAACAATTGCTGCCGCTTCTGGATCGTGCCAGACATTAAATTCTGCAGCTGCAGTGGCATTGCCGGCAGAGGCTGAACCTCCCATTAAAACAATTCGATGGATTTTCTTTGCCGTTTCAGGGAATGCTCGCAAGAACAAAGCAATATTTGTAAGTGGGGCAAGTGGAACGATCGTTACGGGTTCTAAAGAGTTTTCGATTAGATCTCGTAGTAATTCAACAGCAGATCGTGGATCAACTTTCCTGCTGGACGGTGAGATACCCAAATCCCCCATGCCATCAGCTCCGTGTACATACTCTGCATATTGACTCTCGCCGAGTAGTGGCCGAAGTGCACCGCGTGCTACTGGAATATCTGGTGCTTGCGCGGCATCTAGAACTTTAAGAGTATTTGCAACTACGTTATCAATATTTGTATTTCCATCTACGCAGGTTATGCCAAGCAGATTAATGGCTGGGTGCATTGCTGCGAATAAAACTGCAAATGCATCGTCGATGCCTGTATCTACATCCAAAATGATTGAAGTTTTTTCCATAACCACTACCCTAGCGCAATGAGCCAAAATCAGGACGCTGTTATTGCCGTCGTTGGAAGTGCGATGATGGATTTAACAGCCTATGCCAATGTCCTACCAGAGCCAGGTCAAACTCTTGTTGGAGAACTCTTTACAACTGGATTTGGTGGCAAAGGTGCAAACCAAGCAGTAATGGCAGCCCTGTGCGGAGCGAATGTTCACTTTATTGGCAAACTTGGAAAAGATGTTTTTGGAGAAGCCATAGCTGAAAACTTTAATGATGTTGGGATAAAGACAACTTATGTAGATCGCAGTGATTCACCTACTGGAGTTGCACACATTTGGGTTGATGGCGAAGGTGAAAACAGAATTATTATCATTCCGGGAGCAAATCACGAGATTGAAGTCAGTAGAGCAGTTGATGCAATTAAGGGCATTGCTGATCTCAAAATTGTCATCGCTCAATGTGAAATTAAGCAGGAAGTAACTGTTGCGGCTTTTAAAGCGGCTAAGAGCCGGGGGTGCACTACGATTTTAAATCCTGCTCCTTTTGAAAAGCTATCCCAAGAGTTAATCGACTTGTGCGACTGGATCATTCCAAACGAAACTGAGTTTCGCGAACTTCATGGTTCTTTACCAACTAGTGATGAGATTCTTAAGAGCTTTAGACCTGGAAAGAGTTCGATTGTAACTGTGGGAAGTCAGGGCGCTATTTATATCGATTCTGATGGCTCTCTAGTTAAATGTCCGGCTCCACAAGTAACAGCAGTTGATACAACAGGTGCCGGAGATAGTTTTGTTGGCAGTTTTGCCTTTGCCTTAGCTAAGGGTGAAGATCCAGCAACTGCTATGAGTTTTGGTGTACAGGTTGCCTCTATAAGCGTCACGAAAAAAGGCGCCCAGTCTTCATACCCTGATCAAGCAGAGATAAAAACGTTTTCGTAACCACGCAAAACAAAAGTTGGACGGCGCAACGGCTTGGTTGAAAGTTGCATCTCTGGATACTTTTCCCACAACGCAGGAAGTGAAACACTCATTTCAAGCCTTGCTAATGGTGCACCGAGACAGAAATGGATACCAGCACCAAAGCCAATATGAGGATTTGGATCTCGGGTTACATCCATTGATTCTGCTGAAGAGAAAACGAAGTCATCACGGTTTGCTGAACCAATCAATGCGGCAATTTTTTGCCCCTGCTTAATCTCTACTCCCCCTATTTGGGTATCGGCAGTTGCGGTTCGCTCAAACAAATGCAGCGGTGCATCAAAGCGCATGAACTCCTCTAGAGCAGTATTTGTTAGCTCTCTAGGCTTTTCCCGCAGGAGTTTTGTTTGGTCCGGGCGTTCCAAAACTGCAACCATTCCATTTCCAAAAGCATTCACGCTTGCTTCATGACCTGCGTTAAGAAGCAATACACACGTTGCTACCAACTCCTGCATATTGAGCTTCTCTCCGTTTTCTTCAACGGTTGCTAGCTCTGAGATTAAATCCTGCCCGGGAGTCTTTTTACGCTGTTCAGCAAGCCCACGCACATACTCTGAAAACTCATGTCCGGCTTTTTTAGCATCTGCTTGATATTGCAGAGTTGGATTAACTTCATACATCTTTACTATCGCTTGTGACCATGGACGAAGTAAGTGTTCATCGCTTTCAGGAAAACCCAAAAGATCGGCAATAATTTTTACTGGCAATGGTTCGGCATAGTCTGCAATGAGGTCAAAACTCACACCTGATTTAACTTTTTCATCTATCGCATTCAGTAAATTCTGAGTAATTCGCTCAACAGAAGGCCGCATTCCTTCAATTTTCTGACGGTTAAATGCCTTTGCAACAAGTGAGCGCAACCGAGTGTGCTTAGGTGGCTCGCTATCTAGAATTGAATCGGCATGTAGCCAGTTAAAAATCTCCCATTCAAACTCTGGAGTTTTTGGCGCGAATATTCGCCCTAGAGATTTATTTCGAAACACATCATTGGCATCACCATGTTTTGCAGCCAAAAAGATTTGCATTCCTTCATGCCATACAGGTCCATCCCCTTTGCGTAACTCCTTTAACGCAGGATAGGGGTCAGCGATGAAATCTGGATCAGTAAAATCAAGTGCTGAGTGGGTCATGTTTCCGATGAAATCTTTGCATAACCAGGCTTAATTACCTTTTCGATAATCTCTAATCTCTCTGGATATGGAATAAATGCACTTTTCATGGCATTAATTGTTACTCGCTGTAGTTCTGTGAAATTCCAATTAAAAGCCTTTACTGCTTCTTCCATCTCAAATGACATTGAGGTTTGGCTCATTAACCTGTTATCTGTATTAAGGGTCACTCGAAAGCGTAACTGTGCAAGTTTTCCAATTGGATGTTCTGCATAACTTGCTGCAGCACCTGTTTGCAAGTTTGAAGTTGGGCACAGCTCTAATGGAATTCTTCGATCTCGAACGTATGATGCAAGTCGACCTAGTTTTGGAGTAGGGCCAGAGAAATCAATGTCATCGATGATACGAACTCCATGACCTAGTCTTTCGGCTCCGCAGAGTTGGATCGCTTCCCAGATCGACGGGAGTCCGTAGGCTTCACCAGCATGGATAGTAAAATGGGCATCTTCTTTACGAAGATAGTCAAAAGTATCTTTTTGATCACTCGGCGGAAAACCATCTTCAGGACCAGCGATATCAAAGCCAACAACCCCCCTGTCTCTGTATTTAACTACTAACTCAGCAACTTCTTGAGATTTATTATTTTGACGCATGCCACACAATAGTGAGCGGACAATAATTGTGAAACCTTCATTTTTTGCATCTTTGGTTCCTAATTCAAAGCCTTCAATAGTTGCTTCAACAACCTCAGACATTGTTAGACCCTTTAAAGTAAAGAGTTCTGGAGCTCCACGAACCTCTGCATAGACGACGCCATCACGAGCAAGATCAAGTGCGCATTCGCTGGCGACTCGCACAATATCTTCTCGTCGTTGCATAACGGCAATGGTGTGCGAAAAGGTTTCTAGGTAACGTACGAGTGATCCCGAATCACAGGCTTCACGAAACCAGATTGCCAGTTCAGCTGCATCATGAGTTGGAAGTTGGTCATAACCAATCTCTTGTGCGATATCGATAATAGTTTGTGGTCGAAGACCGCCGTCTAAATGATCATGCAATAGGACTTTCGGCACGGCTTTAATCTGATCCTTTGTCGGAACGCTATTTAAAGCCATCTGCTCTACCTCATATTCGATTTACTACACTTCTTGTTTAATTCACTACACGAATCTTATTAAAATTAGTCCACGAACAGCAATTAAATCGACCTTAGAGTTTTAAACTCACTAATGGCTAACCTTAAACGATTTTTTCTATAATCAAAGGCAATCTGTCGATTCCACCTGCTGGTAGCTCACCAATTTCAACGGAATCTTGAAGGCTCTCTAAAGCGCGGTTAAAGGTGGCTTCAACGTCTGTGTGAAGGGTGTAGAGAGGCGAACCTGCCTTAATGTGCTCTCCTGGTTTAGCATGAATTTCAATTCCGGCGCCTGCTTGAACTTTTTCTCCTTGTCGCGAACGACCTGCTCCTAATCTCCAAGCGGCCATTCCAACTTTCATTGCATCCATAGAAAGAATAGTTCCATCTTTGTCTGCACGAACGACTGTGTTTTCTTGTGCAATAGGAAGTTTTGCATCTGGATCTCCACCTTGAGAGGAGATCATTGCGCGCCATACATCCATTGCTTTTCCATTTTTGAGCGCAGCGGCAGGATCGGCATCTTTTATTCCTGCAAGATCAAGCATTTCTTGTGCAAGCAAAACCGTTAGCTTCACAATATCTTCTGGTCCGCCGCCAGAGAGAACTTCTATCGATTCACGAACTTCAAGTGCATTTCCTGCTGTTAAACCAAGAGGGATATCCATAGCAGTTACCAATGCCACTGTATTTACTCCTGCGCGCTTTCCTAGGTCAACCATTACACGGGCAAGCTCTTTTGCTTTTTCTGGATCGCTCATAAATGCACCCTTTCCAGTTTTTACATCAAGCACTAAAGCACTTGTTCCCTCAGCAATTTTTTTACTCATAATTGATGATGCAATAAGTGGAATTGACTCAACGGTTGCAGTTACATCCCGAAGTGCGTAAAGCTTTTTGTCTGCAGGTGCTAAACCAGCACCTGCAGCACAGATTACTGCGCCGCAATCCTGCAAAACTTTGAGCATTTCATCATTAGATAATGACGCTCTCCATCCTGGAATCGATTCCAATTTATCTAACGTTCCCCCAGTATGGCCAAGACCGCGACCAGATAGTTGAGGAACTGCTGCTCCACATGCTGCAACTAGCGGTGCAAGGGGCAAAGTTATTTTGTCTCCCACTCCACCAGTTGAGTGTTTATCAACGGTGGGGCGAGAAAGAGCTGACCAATTCATTCGCTCACCGCTATTGATCATCGCATCAGTCCAACGTGAAATCTCTTGGCTTTGCATTCCATTTAGAAGAATTGCCATGAGTAGTGCTGACATCTGTTCATCAGCAACGGCGCCTCGCGTGTATGCATCGATTACCCAATCAATTTGGGCATCGGTTAAAACATGCTTATCACGCTTAGCTGCAATAACTTCTGCAGCTGAAAAAGTTTCAACCACTTAGCGCTCGTTACGATCTAAATCATCGGGGCCAAATGCCCATGGAAGCATTGCGGACATTTTTTGAGGGCCATCATCTGTCATTAACAATGCATCAGGACCGCCATGCTCATATAAAAGTTGGCGACAACGACCACAAGGTGCTAAATAATCTCCTTGACCATCAACGCAAACTATTGCAACAAGACGCCCACCACCGGATGAAATTAAATTAGAAACCAAACCACACTCTGCGCATAAACCAACACCGTAGCTGGCGTTTTCAACGTTACATCCCTTTACAATTCGTCCATCGTTAACAAGAGCTGAAACTCCAACAGGAAATTTTGAATATGGAGCATATGCAGTTTTCATTGCAGAGATTGCTTCTTTGTGCAGTAAATCCCAATTTAAGGTACTCATCCCATGCCGCCGCGTCGATACGGTATTCCATCTGCTGCTGGCATTCGAAGTCGCTGAGATGCAAGTGCCATTACAAGAAGTGTTGCAATGTATGGAGTCATTGTCACTAACTGTCCAGGAAGTTCATCGACTGCAAAGTAGAACCAGAGTGAACCTGCAGCAAAAGCAAGGCTTAAACCTGCAGAGAGCATGTTTCCTTTTTTGAAGTTTCGGAAAGCTACAAAAATCAAAATCAACGCAATAAGAATCAGTAAGGCATGAATTGCTTCGGAATCTCGAAGCTGTAGTGCATCGGCAAAACCAAATAAACCCGCACCTGCTAATAGCCCGCCTGGGCGATAGTTTCCAAATATCAACGCTGCCAATCCAACATAGCCTCGACCTGCTACTTGATTCTCTTGATAGTTACTTGCGGCAACAATTGCTAAGAAGCCGCCACCTAGACCTGCTAAACCACCGGAGATAACAACTCCGGCGTACTTCATGGCATAGACATTAACGCCAAGAGATTCGGCAGCAATTGGTGCCTCACCAGCACTTCGTAATCGAAGCCCAAAGGCGGTCTTCCATAAAATGAAGTAAGCAAGTGGAACAAATGCGATTGCAACAATAGTTACATAAGAAAGATCGCCAGTTACTCCTCTAAGAACCGATGAAACATCAGAAACAAAGAACCAGTTCTTCTCTGAAATCCACATTAATACATCGGGACTTTGCCAACCAAAAAAGCGACCGCCAGACAAAACAGGTAGACCATTTACTGGAATTGGGTCAATTGGTGGTGATTGTGATGGACCTGGCCACGATCCACCTTTGTACATCAACGTTGAAAGGTAGCGGACCAAACCAGCGGCGATAATATTTATCGCAACACCTGATACAACGTGATCTACGCCGAATGTAACAGTTGCTATTGCGTGAACTAATGCTCCGACCGCACCGAAAATGATTGCAGCAAGTAATCCATACCAAGGTCCATATTTAGCTCCAATAAATCCGCCTGCCCAGGCACCCATAATCATCATGCCTTCAAGGCCGATGTTTACAACACCTGCACGTTCGGAGAACAAACCACCAAGTGCGGCCAAAACAATTGGAACAGAGAGTAAAAGCGCCGCAGATGCAGTACCAGTACTCGTTAAGTTTGATGCGCCCGTAATGACCCTAATTGAGGCAAGCGCAAAAAGAAGAATCGTTGCATAACGTAAAGCTTTCATTGCTTTCACTTTGCAACCCCCGTTGTTGTCACTTGAGCAGCAACTTTTGCAAGTTCTTTGCTCTGTAAAGTCAGCTTGAATCTACGGACCACTTCGTATGCAACGACTGCACTGAGCAGAATTGAGCCTTGCATGATGACGTAGGTTTCAGGTGCGATTTCGATGAGTTCTAGTGATCTAGCACTAACCTCTAAGAAGCCAAACAACAGTGCACTAAAAGCCATTCCACCAGCAGAGTTGCGACCTAACAAAGCAACTGCAATTGCTGAGAAACCAATCCCTGCCCTAAAACCTAAGTTGTAGGTGTGTGTTTGGCCTAATACTTCAGGTAATCCTGCTAAACCTGCAATTGCGCCAGAAATAACCAGTGCCAGAAACGTCATCTTTTTGGAGTTAACACCACTAACACGAGCAGCAATCGGATTACTTCCAGATGCACGAAGTTCAAAACCAAATCGAGTGCGATTTACTACAAACCAAAAAATAAAGCCAAGTGCAACTGCAACAAAAAACATTCCGTAGACTCCGCCGCCTGGCTGATCTTCTACTCCGAGTTTGCGCAGAATAGGCATGAGATCTGGAACCTGAGCAGATGCTGGAAGTTGTTTTGTCTGCAAATTATTTGAGCCCTCTTCAATGACTGCAAAATGCTTTGACAGCAAGTATGCAGAGAGCCCACCTGCCAAGCTATTAAGCATAATTGTTGAGATAACTTCATTAACGCCACGTCTAACCTTCAAGTACGCCGCAATTGCTGCCCAAAGCCCACCAAAAGTCATTGCAATAATGAAAACAATTAGTACGTGCAAGACTGGAGGTAAAACAAACATGGCACCGATATAACAACTAAATAGTGCACCTAGGCGCAGTTGTCCTTCAACTCCAATATTAAACAACCCAGCTCGAAACGTAACAGCGATTGCAATTGCAGCTATGTAATAAGGAGTTGCAATGTTAACAATCTCCATCAAAGATCCTGGTCGAAATCCATACTCAAGCATTGCCGAGAAGGCATCGATTGGAGATTTCTTCGTTGCAATGACAGCAATGCTAGAGACAATGATTGAGAAGATTGCTGCAAATACTGGTGCTGCAACTGCCAAGCCAATTTTTGTCATTGAAAAACGTGGTGTTTTCATACAGCACCTGTCATTGCAGAACCTAGTTGCTCCGGAGTTGTAGTAGCAGGATTGAGTTCTGCAGTAATAGTTCCGCGTAACATGACCAAAAGGCGATCTGACATTCCAATTAACTCTTCGAGATCTGCCGAGATAAGTACTATCGCCATTCCTTTTTCGCGCGCTTTGCGAAGAACATCCCAGATCGCCGCTTGCGCTCCAACATCAACACCACGCGTTGGGTGTGAGGCAAGAAGTAATGCTGGAGCTTTGCTCATCTCTCGACCAACGATGAATTTTTGTTGGTTTCCACCAGAAAGTGCAGCTGCCAATGTTTGTGGACCAGGTGCACGGACATCAAACTCTTCCATTATGGTTTGAGTGCTTGCGATTGTTGCTTGTTTGTCTACGATAAATCCACGCATTACTGGTTTACCTCGTTGATGACCAAGAATTCGATTTTCCCATAATGGTGAGTTCATCATTAACGCTTGTCTTTGACGATCTTCTGGGATTAATCCAATCCCTAAATCATGACGGTCTGCAACGCTCATGTGATCAATTGATGATCCGAGGAAGGAAACTTGTCCGGTGTATTCACGAAGCCCCATAATCGCCTCAATAAGTTCTGCTTGACCATTTCCCTCTACACCTGCAATTCCAACAACTTCACCTGCATGTAAATTAAAAGTAATGTGCGAGATCAAATCTCGGCTTCCTGTTGCAGCTGGAACGCAGACATCAGAAAGGTTAAGTACTACCTCTTCACGCTTGGTATGTCCTTGAGTATTTGGCTGTGGAAGTTCACTTCCAACCATCAGTTCTGCAAGCTCTCGAGAGGTGACATCTTTGGATTGAACTTGGGCAACTGTTGCACCCTGCCGAACAACCGTCACTTCATCTGCAACTCGTAAAACTTCATCTAACTTGTGAGAGATAAAGATAATCGCCATTCCCTGTGCACGTAATCCCTTAAGTGCTGCAAATAGATCATCAACTTCTTGCGGAACAAGCACTGCGGTTGGCTCATCAAAAATCAAAATACGTGCTCCGCGGAAAAGTACCTTTAAAATTTCAACTCTTTGACGGGCACCGACGCCAAGCTCTTCCACCATTAAGTCTGGGTCAATTTCCAATCCATATTGATTGGCCATTTCAAGAACTTTGGCACGAGCGGCTTTAAAATCAATAGTAATTCCATGCTTAGGTTCTGAACCTAAAATGATATTTTCTAGAACAGTAAAGTTATCTGCCAGCATAAAGTGCTGGTGAACCATTCCGATACCGGCTGCGATTGCTTCATTTGGATTCTTAAAATCTACTGGCTGTCCATTTACTAGGATTTCTCCGCTGTCCGGACTTTGCATTCCATACAAAATCTTCATAACGGTTGATTTACCAGCACCATTTTCGCCAACAAGTGCGTGGACTGTTCCACTTTCAACCTTTAGTGAAACATCTTTGTTTGCAATTACACCAGGAAAGCGCTTGGTGATGTGGCGTAGTTCAACCGCTACAGACACTGATCGCCTCCCTTTCTTGGATAAAAACATTTGGCCCAACAAGGAGATCTAACTCCATTGTCGGGCCAAATGCCACTTCTTATCTTTCTGTACTACTTACTGCTTTGTCCTTGAAGCCTTTATGGCTTTGTTGGAACGGTAATTGCACCAGACTTGATATCGGCAGCTGCCTTATCGATCTGATCCTTGTACTTGGTGATGTAATCGCCAGAGTATGAAACTCCAACGCCATCAAGTTCGAGGCTGTATACGCGTCCATTAGTACCTGCAGCTGCATCTAGTACATCGTTAACAGATGTTCCGTTAACTGCTGCTGCAATTACATCGTAAACAGCGCGGTCAACACGCTTTAACATTGATGTAAGCATGTTTGCCTGCTCTGCTGCTGATGCAGTTAGGTACTGATCAGAGTCAACTCCGATTGTCCATACCTTTTTGCCTGCTGTTCCAGCATCAATTGCTGCAGCAAAAGTACCTGCACCAGAACCACCAGCTGCAGTGTAAATCACATCTGCACCCTTATCGATCATTCCCTTAGCAATAACTTTTGCCTTTGCAGGATCATTGAAACCACTGAAGTCAGGTGGCTCAGAGATGTACTTAACATCAACAGTTGCAGATGGCTTCGCAGCCTTTACGCCTGCAGCAAATCCTGCTTCAAACTTTTGTAGCAATGGAGTACGAACTCCACCGATGTATCCAACTTTTCCTGACTTTGACTCTAGAGCTGCAGCGATACCAACAAGGTATGAACCTTGCTCTTCAGCAAATACAAGTGATGCAACGTTAGGAGCTGCAACAGATGAATCATCAATGATTCCAAAGTTAATCTCTGGATAGTCAGCTGATACTGCCTTGAGTGGTCCTGCATAGAGATAACCAACTGCGATGATTGGGTTGTAACCCGCTTCTGCTAATAAGCGAAGCTTGTCTTCGCGCTCTGAATCAGAACCTGTTGTAACAGTTACTTCTTTGGCTTCAACACCAAACTCTGCTTTTGCCTCATCTAAGCCAAGTGCAGCTGAGTCATTGAATGACTTATCTCCACGGCCGCCGATGTCATAAGCAAGACCAACTTTTACATCTGCTCCAGCGTTATCAGATGATGAGCTTGAACAGCCTGTTGTTACTAAAACTGCTGCAGCAAGAACTGCTACTAGTTTCGATGCTCTCTTCAATTTTCCTCCAAATGGTAAATTGGGCCTTCGATACATGCTTTTAAGGGCAAATAGAGAAGATTTGTGTAGTCGGGAGCCTATTGCTTTCGCCCTTGGTTTCTCAATAACCCGCCGTGGTCAACTCGATTGTTGTGTGAACTTTGGGAAAACTCTAAAGTTATAGTTGATACTAATTGAGTCCAAAACACGGGATTTTTACTTCGGCCACCATCGGAAAAAGATTCAAGAGGGTTTTTGTGAGTTTTCTTACTGGACTAGCCCTAAATTCTTATAGGTCATCTCGAGGGTAGTAGCAGCAGCTTTCTGTGCTTTTTCTCCGCCTCGGTGCAACAGAGTTAACAAATGCGCTTCATCTTTAAGTAGCTCTAAAGCATGATCTCTGATTGGCCTTAAATACTCAACAACAACTTCTGCTACTTGCGCTTTAAAATCGCCATAACCCTTACCCGCAAACTCTTTTTCAAGCTCTGCAATTGAACGTCCTGATAAAGATGAATGGATTGTCAGTAAGTTACTAATTCCAGGCTTTTCTTTTTCATCAAAAACAACTTCACGACCTGCATCTGTTGCCGCACTCTTAATCTTTTTTATGTTGATCTCAGGAGCATCCATAATCTCCAATACCCCTGCTGTTGATTCTGATGACTTACTCATCTTGGATGTGGGATCTTGTAGATCATAAATCTTCGCTCCTGCTTTTAAAATACGTCCTTCTGGAACTCTGAAAGTCTCTCCAAATCGTGCGTTAAAACGGGTAGCTAAATCGCGTGTAAGTTCAATGTGTTGGCGTTGATCTTCACCCACTGGAACAAAGTGTGCTTGGTATAAAAGAATGTCGGCGGCTTGCAACATTGGATATGTAAAGAGTCCAACGCGCGCAGAATCTGCACCTGCTTTAGATGACTTATCTTTGAATTGGACCATACGGCTGGCTTCACCAAAACCAGCAAGACACTCCATTACCCAACCCAATTGATTATGTTGAGGAACGTGCGACTGAACAAAGAGAGTGGATTTTTCTGTAGAGATCCCAATGGCGATTAACTGCGCCGCAGAGGCCAGTGTTCGCTCGCGCAACAATTTTGGTTCGATCTCACCGGTTAGGGCATGCAGATCAACTATGCAATAAAAGGCGTCATGTCCCTCTTGTAGCTCTACCCACTGCTGTAGTGCGCCCAGATAGTTGCCGAGGTGAAATGAGTTGCTTGTCGGTTGGATACCTGAGAGAACTCTTTTGTCGGTCATGGCTCTAATTCTTTCACACAGAAGTGTTAGGAGTGATCAATAACTGACCTGCGCGTTTGCCTTCCATGGTTAAAACCTTGATTTTGATGCCGTTTACATTAACCACATCGTTTTCATGTGGGATTCTGCCTAAGAAATGCATTACGAAACCACTCGCAGTTTCATAGGGACCTTCAGGAATTTCAAGACGTGTTTGTTCGATTAAATCTTCAATAGAGATAAGTCCATCTACTTCAAAATCACCGGCATGATCTTCAATAGCAACATCTTGGTTCTGATCGTCATATTCATCACGAATATCACCAATCAAAACTTCAACGAGATCTTCAAGCGTAACGATTCCATCAGTACCACCGTATTCATCTAAAACAATTGCAAGGTGTTGACCCTGTGTGCGCATTTCAGAGAGTGCTGGTAATACACCTTTTGTTCCTGGCAGATACATAATGTTTCGTACAAGCTCAACAATCTTTGTGCCTTTAGTGGCAAGAGATGTGTCTAGAAGATCTCGAACGTGGATAAAGCCAACGACTTCATCAGATGAGCCACGCACAACTGGGTACCGTGAATGCGCTTTATCGACAGCTAGTTCGATAGCTTTTCCAACAGTTAGTGATGCGTCCATGAAGTCAACTTCAGTGCGAGGAACCATTACTTCGTGAACTGATCGCTCAGAGGCGTTAAAGACTTCTTCGACAATATCTCGTTCTTCATCAGTTAATGCAGCATGACCAGTAACAAGATCAAGTAACTCTTCTTCTGACATTTGAGTTCTTGCCTCTTTGGGATCAACACCAAATCCTCGGACAACAAAATCTGTTGACTTTGAAAGAAGCCAAATGATTGGACGAAAAACTCGAGCAACAATGTCAATGAATCCGGCAGTATTCATTGCGATTTCTTCTGCTTTAAAATAAGCAATTCGCTTTGGAACTAGTTCACCAAATACAAGAGAGAAGTAAGCAATTACAAGAGTCACTCCAATGAGTGAAATAGTTGTACTCCAACCATTGGAGATGCCGAGTGACTCCAACCAAGGAATGACGTAGTTACCTAATTGATCTGCACCCAAAGCTGCAGAGAGAAATCCGCTGACAGTCACACCAATTTGAACAGCAGCCAACAATCTATTGGGGTGCTGGGCAAGTGAAGCAACACGAGCGCCACGTTTTCCGCGAGTAGCTACCTGTTTAATTTGGCTATCGCGCAATGAGATAAGAGCTATCTCGGCAGCCACGAAAAACGAGGCGATAAGAATAAGAACGGCAATAACACCCAGATCAAACAGAAGTGAAGTAAACGATTCAGGCTCCATTATGTTCTAAGTATACGATCAATTCTGCCTAGTGGGGTTAGTTTTACCCTTAACCCATCGCAACTTTGAGGTTGGCATCGATTGAATTTAGGAATTCCTGCGTCGTTTGATACGGGGCATCCTTGGAAATCAATAGTGCAAGATCCTTTGTCATCTTTCCTTCTTCAACGGTTTGAATGCAGACGCGTTCTAGAGTTGCACAGAATTTTGCCAACTCAGGATTGTTATCAAGTAGCGCTCTATGTGCCAAGCCTTGCGTCCATGCAAAAATTGAAGCAATTGGATTTGTTGAAGTTGCTTTACCTGCTTGGTGATCGCGGTAGTGACGAGTAACAGTTCCGTGCGCTGCCTCTGATTCGCAGATCTTTCCATCTGGAGTCATCAAGACTGATGTCATTAAACCTAATGATCCGTAACCCTGTGCGACTGTGTCAGATTGAACATCACCGTCGTAGTTCTTACATGCCCATACATATCCACCCTCTAGGCGAAGTGACATGGCAACCATGTCATCGATGAGGCGGTGCTCATACCAAATTCCGGCAGCATCAAATTTAGCTTTGAACTCTGCTTGGAAGATCTCTTCGAAAATATCTTTAAAGCGACCATCGTATGCTTTAAGAATTGTGTTCTTTGTCGAAAGATACACAGGAAACTTTCTAAGTAATCCGTAGTTAAGTGATGCGCGTGCAAAGTCACGAATTGAGTCATCGACGTTATACATAGCCATAGCTACACCTGAAGACTCAAAGTTAAACACCTCATGAGTAGTTGGAGCCGAACCATCTTCTGGAACAAATGAAATCGTTAGCTTTCCTGGACCTGGTATTTTGAAATCAGTGGCGCGGTACTGATCACCAAATGCGTGACGGCCGATAACAATTGGCTTTGACCAGTGTGGGACTAAGCGCGGAACGTTGCTAATGATGATTGGTTCGCGAAAAATTACTCCACCAAGAATGTTACGAATCGTTCCATTTGGTGACTTCCACATCTTCTTTAAGCCAAACTCTTCAACACGTGCCTCATCAGGTGTGATTGTGGCGCACTTGATTCCAACGCCGTGCTTTTGAATTGCCTTGGCTGAGTCAATTGTTACTTGATCATCAGTTGCATCGCGATTTTCCATACCTAAGTCGTAATACTCAAGATTGACATCCAAGTAAGGCAATATCAATGAGTCCTTGATAAATTGCCATATGATTCGAGTCATTTCATCGCCATCTAATTCAACGACGGTACCTGTAACTTTAATCTTGGACATACTTACTCCTTAGTGTTCTCTTCGGCTAATCAAACTAACTTTTTACTGATTGTCTTTCTTGTCTTACAAGTCTTATCGGTGAAACAGATTCTTACAGCGTCTGAACATCTGCTTGTTTTGCGCGAACAGCTTCAGCTGCCTCTTTTAGCGCCGCAACTTCAAAATCTGTGAGCGATCCTTCCACGATTTTTACAACACCTGCGCGACCGATTTGAGCTTCCACTCCAAGGTAAACACCAGAAATTCCATACTCACCATCGACCCATGCACACACTGGCATTACTGCGCCGGAATCTTCGATGACTGCCTTTGCCATACGTGCTGCTGCTGCAGATGGTGCGTAATATGCAGATCCTGTTTTTAGCAATGCAACAACTTCTGCCCCACCATTACGTGTGCGATCAACTAGTTCTGCAATATCACTATCTGAAAGTAGTTCTGTAAGTTGCTTGCCGTTTACCGTGCAACGACTTGGAACTGGAACCATGGTGTCACCGTGTGAACCCAAAGTTAAAGTCTTAACTGCGCCGACCTTTACTCCAAGCTTTTCTGCAACAAAATTTGTAAAGCGTGCTGTATCCAACATTCCCGCTTGGCCCATTACGCGATTTTTTGGAAACTTTGTTGCAATCTGAGCAAGGGCTGTCATTTCATCAAGTGGATTTGAAACAACAATGATGACGGCATTTGGTGAGTGCTTAGCAATATTTTCAGCTACCCCACGGACGATTCCAGCATTTACTCCAATTAGATCCATTCGGCTCATGCCAGGTTTACGGGGAAGTCCTGCAGTAATTACTACAACATCTGAGTTCGCAGTTGCTTCATAGCCAGAACCTTCGGGGGTTGTGGTTGCTCCAATTATTTTTGTTTCAAATCCTTCAATAGAGCGAGACTGATTCATGTCTAAAGCCAAGCCTTCTGACTTACCTTCGAGAATGTCTGTTAAAACTACAGTATCGAAAATGTCGTACTCAGCTAAACGAAGAGCTGTTGTTGAACCATAAAACCCTGCACCAACTACTGTGACTTTCCCAGCCATTCTGACCCCGTTCGTGTGAATCTGCGAATGGGTGAACTCTACCGCCCGCGAGGAAGTGCAATTGCCAGAACAAAAAGGGCAATCGCGATTGCAAGCGGAATATAAAACTCAAGGCTTCGAAATTTCCGTGATTTAAGTGCAATGCCGGCCGTCCCAATGGCAATAAAGAGTGATCCGCCTCGCACTATTCCAAAGGCTCCAAGTCCTACTCCCAAGATAACTGCCCCATAACTTAAAAATGAAATGAACCTCTCATTTAACTGCATGCATCAACCACATTTTTCAGCAACATTGCACGAGTCATTGGTCCCACACCACCAGGCATAGGTGCATAAAAAGATGATTTCGCAATTGCGCTTGGATCAATGTCACCGATTAATCCAGATTCATGACGTGAAATTCCAACATCGATCACAACTGCGCCATCCTTAATCATCTCTGCCTTAAGGAAGTTTGCCTGTCCAATTGCTGCAATCACAATGTCAGCCGATTGAGTGTGAAACTTCAAATCCTTAGTTCCAGTATGTGTGAGTGTGACCGTTGCATTTTCTTTTTTGCGAGTGAGCAAAAGTCCAAGTGGGCGACCAACTGTTATGCCTCGACCAATTACCGTAACTTTTGCACCTTGTGTTGGAATTTTATAATGTTCAAGTAGTTCGACAATTGCTCTAGGTGTGCAGGGAATTGGACCATCAAAGCCTGCAACTAAGCGTCCCAAATTAAGTGGATGTAATCCATCAGCATCTTTTTTTGGATCGATCGCTTCAATTATTTTCTGTGTGCTAATTCCTGTAGGTAATGGAAGTTGAACAATGAATCCAGTGCACTCCTTTGAGTTATTCAAATCTGAAATAGCTGCGAGGATGTCTTTTTCAGTTGCAGTGGCAGGTAGATCGATTCGAATGGAATTTATCCCAACATCGTTACAGTCACGATGTTTTCCTGAGACGTATGAAAGAGAGCCAGGATCTTCCCCTACTAAAATTGTTGCAAGTCCTGGATACACACCTTCTGAATTTAATTTTAATACGCGCTTAGCAAGATCGGTTTTGATGGTGGCAGCTAATGCCTTGCCATCTAATAACTGTGCGCTCATGGCACTATCGTATCGAGTCAAAGGTGTGCCTAATGTCGAACGAGAGTGAAGTGCATGATTCCCCGCTCAAGTTTTGCCGAGGCTATTGCCTTGTTTTTATGCGCTAACTAAGACGACAGATCTCAAGTCCGCTTAAACAATCTAGGTATGTAAATCGCCAAAAGGGCTCCTAACCCCAGTTGTAGAGTGATTGCAGTTGTGAACTTCCATGGAGATGTTCCAACAGCCGACATAGCCTCTGTGATCAATGCGCCACTTGCAGAGTATCCAACAAATGCGGAAATTAATGTTGCAACCACAAAACTCTGGATCAATACTTTTTGCGGAAGCTCTACTGTCCATGAGACAAGCAATGCTCCCGCAAAGACAACGACTGAAATACCGAGCAAGGAAATTAGCGACTCATTTTTTGGTAAGGCACCCAAAATCGGCATTGCTGGAATCTTGTCTAAGTCGAAAGTAATTGGAGAAACAATCGTTTGTGAGCCCACAGCAAATCCGACTCCTGAAAAATAGGCAAGAGTCGAAACAATTGCATTTGGAAGATAGAGAATGTTGAGTAACAGTAGGAGAAATCCGCCGAAGATTCCGGGTTGAAGTACTAACGTTAGATTTCTTACTAAATCTAAATTGATCAAAAGTGCGATACCAAGTGTGATCGCACTTATCCCAAGCAAAAGCGCAATAATGCGTGATCCAAACAAAAATCCCTGACCCAATGAAGTTCGACGAGCCACTGTTGCAGAGGTGATAAGTGCAAATGGGAATACGTAGATAAAGGCAAAATACCAAACAGGGATCACTTCATCTGTTTTTGAAAAAATAGAAGCAAGTAAGGCAAAAATTGCGTAAAGAAGCGAAAACACAATTCGAGCAGGAGCGATTAAAGATGTATCTCCATCTAGACGATCTACCGTACGGGAGATCCCATTACGAATAGCAAGTATGGGAAAAATAAGTGCTCCCAAAGGAAGGTAGGAGAGATGACCTGCTAAATCTGATGAACCTAAAGTTAAATCAAATGGTATTTGGTGAGCGCCGATCCAAATCCATAACGCTGCACGTAATGGATCACCTGTGTTTCCCGTTGCACTTCCAGCTGTCGACCAAGCAATGAGTGCAATAAAAGATGTTGGAAGTAACAACCATGCAATGCTGCGCAAAACTTGGGGAAATGCCGCTCCAAGTACGCGCAACACCATTGTTATCGACCCATTATTGCCCGTAACAAACGGGCTGTTTCACTAGGTGTTTGACCAACTTTAACTCCAGCTGCTTCTAGCGCATCTTTTTTACCTTGCGCAGTTCCAGATGATCCAGAAACGATTGCACCAGCATGTCCCATTGTTTTACCTTCTGGCGCAGTAAAGCCGGCGATGTATCCAACAACTGGTTTTGTTACATACTCGGAGATAAATGCAGCTGCACGCTCTTCTGCATCTCCACCAATTTCACCAATCATCACGATTGCTTTTGTGTTGGGATCATCTTGAAATGCGCGTAAGCAATCAATATGAGTTGTCCCAATAACCGGATCGCCACCAATTCCAACTGCTGTACTAAATCCGATGTCGCGAAGTTCATACATCATTTGATAGGTCAAGGTTCCTGATTTTGAGACTAGTCCAATTGGTCCTGGGCCCGTAATGTCTGCAGGAATAATTCCAACATTTGATTTTCCAGGACTAATTAGCCCAGGACAGTTTGGTCCAATGATCTGTGTTGTTCCTACGGTTTGCGCGTAAGTATAAAAACTTGCAGAGTCATGAACCGGAATACCTTCAGTAATGACTACTGCTAAAGGCATTTTGGCATTAATTGCATCGATCACAGCTGCCTTAGCAAATTTTGGTGGAACGAAAATCACGGAAACATTTGCACCAGTTGCCACCATTGCCTCGGCGACAGTGTTAAACACGGGAAGATTGTGACCTTCAATTTCTACAACCTGTCCACCTTTTCCTGGTGTAACTCCACCAACAATATTTGTACCAGAGACCAACATTCTCCTAGTGTGTTTTGTGCCTTCCGAACCTGTCATGCCCTGAACAATTACCTTGCTTGATTCGTTGATAAAGATTGTCATTACTTTGCCGCCAATTCTGCAGCACGATCAGCTGCGCCATCCATAGTGTCTGCCTGCTCCACAAGAGGGTGGGCTGCTGCTTTAAGAATTGCACGACCTTCTATAACATTGTTGCCATCCAAGCGAACAACAATTGGTTTAGTAGCTTTTGGACCTAGTAATTCAAGAGCTTGAACGATTCCATTTGCAACTGAATCACAGGCGGTTATTCCTCCAAAAACATTGACGAATACACTCTTTACATCTTTATCGCCGAGAATAATTGAAAGTCCATCGGCCATAATCTGAGCAGATGCTCCACCACCGATGTCTAAGAAGTTAGCTGGTCGCACTCCCCCGTGTTTTTCACCGGCATATGCAACTACATCCAGGGTGCTCATCACTAAACCTGCACCATTGCCAATAATTCCAACTTCGCCTTCTAGTTTGACGTAGTTAAGACCTTTTTCCTTTGCAGCCGCTTCAAGTGGGTTCTCTCCGGCCTCATCTACTAAACCTTGATGATCTGGCTGTCTAAAATCTGCATTTTCATCGAGAGTAACTTTGCCATCTAAAGCAATGATTTTTCCATCAGAAGTTTTTACTAAAGGATTAACTTCAACCAGAGTTGCATCCTCGCTTTGGAAAACCTCCCAAAGTTTGAGCAATACATCTGCTACTTGGTCTGCAACTTCTGCAGGAAACTTTGCTGCTGCAACAATCTCTTTTGCTTTTGCAGAAGAAATTCCGTCGACAGCAGAGACTGGAATTTTTGCTAATTTTTCAGGAGCAGTATGTGCTACTTCTTCGATGTCCATACCCCCAGAGACTGATGCCATAACAAGAAATGTTCTATTGGATCGATCAAGAAGTATCGCTAAATAATATTCAGCCTCAATAGGTGCAGCTGCAGCAATCATCACGGTGCGGACGGTGTGACCCTTTATATCCATGCCAAGAATTGCAGATGCTTTTTCTCGTGCATCCTTTGGATTCTCAGCTAGTTTTACGCCACCGGCTTTTCCACGTCCGCCAACTTTTACTTGTGCCTTTACAACAACTTTTCCACCGATGGTCTCTGCTGCTTTTTCTGCTTCATCACCAGTTGTTGCAATCGCAGCGGCAAGAACTGGCACGCCATGCTTTTCAAAAATATCGCGGGCTTGGTATTCGAAAAGATCCACTAAATCTTCCAATCAGTTGAAATGGGCCAATCAGTTATTGCGGGCTAATCCTAGAGCTTCTCAACGGGTGCATAACGCAGAAGTAAACGCTTCTCTCCATATTGGCCAAAATTAATTGTCGCTTCTGCTTTGTCACCTGCACCGGCAACAGCGACAACTGTACCTAATCCAAATGTGTCATGTGACACACGCTCGCCAACGGCTAACTCCATCGCCATGCTCTTCTTACCTGTGGCCCTCGGTGGTGGAGCAGATGCAAACCTAGTTTTTTTAGTCATTGATGAAATCAATGAGTCCGATGATTGATTGCGCCAAACAATGACATCTTCTGGAATTTCATCTAGGAAGCGCGATGGCGGATTGTAATTTGGAGCTCCCCATGTTGATCGGTATTCCGCGCGCGAAATATAAAGTCTTTTTCGTGCACGAGTTAACCCAACATATGCCAATCGGCGTTCTTCTTCGATTTCATTTTTATCATCAAATGTTCGAGAGTGTGGAAATATTCCATCCTCCATTCCAGTTAAAAACACTGTTGGAAATTCCAAACCTTTAGCAGTGTGTAAGGTCATCATGGTTACAACACCACCATGATCTTCTCCTTCTGGAATTTCATCTGCATCGGCGACCAGTGAGACTTTTTCCAAAAATCCCGCAAGTGAAATCTCTTCATCTTCACCTAACTCCTCAAAAGATCGCTCTTCATACTCCATAGAAACCGCTACAAGTTCCTTTAAGTTTTCTACCCGAACTTCATCTTGTGGATCTGTACTATCTGCTAACTCCTTTAAAAGACCAGATTGTTCTAATGCGGCCTCAACAATTACTGAAGGCTTAACTTTTGCCTCTACCAAAACGCTTAACGCAGAAATCATCGAAGTGAATTCACTTATCGCCTGTGCTGCCCGGGCAGGTACGGAAGAAATCTCTTTACATCTTAGAAGTCCTTGCCAGAATGAAATTCCACAGCTTTGTGCAAATTGATCCACATAATCCAATGAAGTATCGCCAATTCCGCGTTTTGGAATATTAATGATTCTGCGTAGCGATATTTCATCCTCACAGTTTGCTAGGACGCGAAGATATGCCAGTAAATCCTTTACTTCTCGACGTTCATAGAATCGAAGTCCACCCACAACTTTGTAAGGCAACGCCATTCGCATAAAAACTTCTTCAAAAACGCGTGATTGAGCATTTGTGCGATAAAAAATTGCAGTCTCGCCAGGAGTTGAATTTCCGTCTCTTTGAAGTGATCTAATCTCATCAGCAATAAAGTTAGCTTCGTCGTGTTCACTTTCTGCCACATAGCCTGTCAGTGGTGATCCAGCACCAGCATCCGACCAGAGGTTTTTTTCTTTTCGGCTTTCATTTTTGGTTATAACTGCATTTGCAGCATTTAATATATTTTGAGTGGATCGATAGTTTTGCTCAAGTAAAACTGTTGTCGCGTTTGGATAGTCCATTTCAAATTGCAATATGTTTCGAATTGTTGCGCCACGAAATCCATAGATTGATTGATCAGCATCTCCAACAACGCATAGCTCAGCAGGGGCTGAACCCTCTAGCTCTGTACCAACTAACTCCTTAACCAAGATGTACTGTGCGTGATTTGTATCTTGGTATTCATCAATTAGCACATGGCGAAATCTAGATCTAAACCTTGCTTTAGCTTCAGGATATCGCTGCAAAACTTCTACGGTTTTCATAATCAAATCATCAAAATCCATAGCATTGGCTCGCATTAATCGCCCTTGATAGATCGTATAGACGTCTGCGACAACTTGTTCGAATTGATTGGAAGCGGCCTTCAAATAATCCTGAGGAGAGAGCAATTCATTTTTTGCATTAGAAATTATCGACTGAAACGCTCTGGCTGGATAACGCTTAGGATCAAGGTTTAACTCTTTTGCCACAATCGTGATGAGACGCTGTGAATCCGCGGAGTCATAGATGCTGAATGTATTGCTATATCCCAGACGATTAGCTTCTTGTCGCAAAATCCGCACACAGGCTGAGTGAAATGTTGAGACCCACATCGATTTTGCAACAGAGCCAACTAATTCACCAACTCGTTCTTTCATCTCACCAGCTGCTTTATTTGTAAAAGTAATTGCCAGAATTTCATAAGGAGCAACGTTTCTACGCGCCATCAAATATGCAATTCGTCTAGTTAAAACTCTAGTTTTTCCAGAGCCAGCACCTGCGACAACTAAAAGTGGGCCACCGGCATGTGTAACCGCCGCGCTTTGTTGAGGGTTTAGCCCCACTAGCAACGGATCGATTTCATTCATGGGAGTCATTCTATTAGGGTTCAACTATGGAACCGATCGCCGATAGTGAAATTGAGCGCGTCTTAGTTATAAGCGCTCACCCAGATGATTCAGACTTTGGTGCATCAGGAACAATTGCACAATGGGTAAAAAAAGGTATTGAAGTTTCCTATGTGTTTTGTACAAATGGAGATCAAGGCGGCGAAGACTCTGGATTTACTAAAGAAGAGATGCCAGCTATTCGCCAGCGAGAGCAGCGTTTAGCAGGTGCAGAAATTGGTGTCACTGAGATTACTTTTTTAAATTATGTAGATGGTCACTTGCAGCCAACAATCGAACTTCGTAAAGACATCGTTCGACAGATTCGACGAAGTCGCCCTGATCGCATTGTGTGTCAAAGTCCTGAACGCAATTGGGATCGAATAGGTGCCAGCCACCCTGATCATTTAGCTGCAGGTGAAGCAACCGTGCAAGCCGTCTATCCGGATGCACGAAATCCTTTTGCATTTACAGATTTGTTGGAAAAAGAGAATCTTGCGCCTTGGCGGGTAAGAGAAATTTGGCTAATGGGCTTTGCAAACCCAGATCACTGGGTTGATATCACCGATACATTTGATTTAAAACTTGCAGCCCTCCATGCTCATGTTTCGCAGACTGCACAAAACAAAGAGTTAGAGAATATGTTGCGAGATTGGGGCAAACGCAATGCAGGATTTGGTGGACTTCCTGATGGGCGTTTAGCCGAAGCTTTTAAAATTATTCACACAGACTAAAACTGGCAATACTTTTGATTTTAAGTATCGTCCTAATTTTTGAGTCGAAGTAGTTCATTTACTTGTAATTCAACTAGTTCGAAACGACGACCTTTTCAATTGAGATCACTTGGCTTGGGGCTCCTTCTAATCCGCCACCTCTCACACCCATTTTTGCAATTGCTTTAACAATTTCTAGACCCTGCGTAATCGTGCCCCAAATTGTGTAGTTAGCTTTAATTAATGTCGTGTCGGAATAAACAAGAAAGAACTGGCTTCCATTAGTCCCTGGCCCTTTATTCCACATCGCAACTGTGCCTTCAGGGTAATTTCCTTCAGCGCCTAGTGGAAGATTCTCATCTTGAAAAACAAATTTTGGTCCACCCTTGCCTGTGGCAGTTGGGTCACCACACTGCAAAACATATGCACCACGGTTGATCAAGCGATGGCAAATTGATTCATCAAAGAAACCATTTCTTGCAAGTTTTGCCATGTGTGCAACAGTTACTGGTGCCTTACTGGCCAATGTTGTGATCTGAATATCGCCACAGTTTGTCTCTAACGTGATCGATCTTGGAAGACGTTTTGGTTTTACTTCAGCTGGGGTTACCTCTTTTGGTGAGTGAGCCTTTGCTTTTGTTGGCTTGCATTTAATCTCTTCAGATTTTGAACTTTTGGTTGTTTTAGATTTAGTTGATGCATCCGCTGGATTTACAGAAACGGTGAGCATCATCAAAACGAATAGCGCTGCTATAACTCTAGCTAGGAATGCTTCGTTGTGATTGCGCGTAAGTATCTGACCAAACATGGGGACAGCATAATTTAAAACCCTGTGAAAACCCTTAATTTATTCCCATTCAATGGTGCCAGGTGGCTTACTGGTGATATCCAAAACTACACGATTTACATCTGCTACTTCGTTGGTTATTCGTGTAGAGATTTTCTCTAATACCTCATAAGGCAATCGAGACCAGTCGGCTGTCATGGCATCTTCGGATGAAACAGGGCGCAAAACAATTGGATGACCATATGTTCGGCCGTCACCTTGGACTCCAACTGAACGCACATCTGCAAGCAATACAACAGGGCACTGCCAAATATCCCTATCTAATTCAGCAAGCTTTAACTCTTCGCGACAGATCGCATCTGCTTGGCGCAAAAGATCTAGCCGGTCTTGTGTAACTTCACCAACAATTCTTATTGCCAAACCTGGGCCAGGAAAGGGTTGCCGCCAGATAATCTCTTCAGGAATTCCTAATTCAATTCCCACTTGTCGAACTTCGTCTTTAAACAATGTCCGCAGTGGTTCAACTAATTTAAACTGCAAATCATCTGGGAGCCCACCTACGTTGTGATGAGATTTAATGTTTGCTGTGCCAGTGCCTCCACCTGATTCAACTACGTCTGGATACAAGGTTCCCTGAACTAGGAATTCAACATCTCCATTGGTAGCGATTTCACGGGCTGCCAATTCAAATGCTCTAATAAATTCACGGCCAATAATTTTTCGCTTTTCTTCTGGGTCAGTAATTCCTTTAAGCGCAGCTAAAAACTGTTTCGATGCATCGATTGTGACAAGTTTTATCCCGGTGCTTGCAACAAAATCACGTTCGACTTGTTCGGCTTCATCTTTACGTAATAGGCCGTGATTTACGAATACACATGTCAGCTGTTCTCCGACTGCTCTTTGAATTATTGCGGCGGCAACTGCAGAATCAACCCCACCAGATAAACCACAAATTACTCGCTTGTCACCAATTATTTTCCGCGCTCGTCCAATTTCGGTTTCTGCAATATTTTTTGTAGTCCATGTTGATTCGCACCTAGCGATATTGAGTAACCAATTTTCTAAGGTTTTTTGGCCATGCTCTGTGTGCAATACCTCTGGGTGAAACTGAACGCCTGCTAACTCGCCTGAACTATTTTCAAATGCTGCAATTGGAGTTGATTCAGTCTGAGCGCTGACGGCAAATCCCTCTGGGGCCTTTGTAACCGCATCACCATGTGACATCCACGTATTTAACTTTGGATTTAAACCTGCAAATATTTTTGAGTTCGCCACAACCGTTGTTTGTGTGCGCCCAAACTCTGATTTGCTTGTGCGACTAACAACTCCCCCGAGAGCTGCTGCCATGACTTGAAATCCGTAGCAAATTCCAAAGATAGGGATTCCAAGAGCAAATATTGCCTGATCCATTTGCGGGGCATTTTCTGCGTAAACACTTGAAGGACCGCCAGATAAAATAATCGCGCTAGGATTTTTCTCTTTTATTTCTTCGGCCTTAATTGATGATGGAACTATTTCCGAGTAGATGTGTGCTTCTCTGACTCTACGTGCAATTAACTGGGCGTATTGTGCGCCAAAATCAACTACAAGTACGCCACCAGATTTAGCCACGATTTATAAGAACCTCTACGCGTTGGAACTCTTTTACATCTGAGTACCCACACGTTGCCATCGCTCGACGAAGTGCACCAAACAAATTCATTGATCCATCTGAAGTGTGTGAAGGTCCAAGCAAAATCTCTTCGAGAGTTCCTACTGTTCCAACTGAAACTCTCTCTCCACGTGGCAGTACCTGATGGTGAGCTTCTGATCCCCAGTGCCATCCAAGTCCTGGTGATTCAACAGCCTTAGCAAGTGGTGAACCCATCATTACTGCATCTGCTCCACATGCAATCGCTTTGGCAATGTCACCACTTCTGCCTACTGCGCCATCGGCGATTACATGAACGTATCGCCCACCGGATTCATCTAAATATTCACGGCGCGCAGATGCAACTTCTGCAACTGCAGATGCCATTGGAACTTCGATTCCCAAAACTTTACGTGTTGTGTGCGCAGCGCCGCCACCAAAACCAACTAATACACCCGCAGCACCTGCGCGCATTAAGTGAAGTGCGGCAGTTGCAGTTGCAACTCCTCCAACAATTACGGGTACATCTAGTTCATAAATAAACTTTTTCAAGTTGAGAGCTTCGTTTTCATCAGCAACGTGCTCTGCTGAGACAGTTGTTCCACGGATTACGAAAATATCAACACCTGCTGCGATCACTGCTTTATGCAGTTCGGCGGTTCGTGCAGGTGACAAGGAAGCTGCAACGGTTACACCAGCATCTCGAATTTGTTGAATTCGCTCTTTAATCAACTCTGGACGAATAGGAGCGGTATAAATCTCCTGCATGCGCTGTGTTGCATTTTTGTCAGGCATCGATGCAATTTCGCCAAGAGGAATACGAGGATCCTCGTAACGAGTCCACAACCCTTCAAGGTTTAGAACTGCAAGGCCACCTAATTTTCCAATTGCAATTGCTGTATCAGGTGAAACAACTGAGTCCATTGGGGCTGCCAACATAGGTAGATCAAACTTATAAGCATCAATTTGCCATGCTGTTGATACGTTTTCTGGGTCACGAGTCCTGCGACTTGGCACAATAGCGATGTCATCGAATGAATATGCTGTGCGAGCGCGCTTTCCTGGTGCAATTTCAATGTGAGTCATTAACGGCCTTTCACTTGATAATTAGGCGCATCGGAAACATGTGCCACATCGTGCGGATGACTTTCTTGCAAACCTGCTGCGGTGATTTGAATAAGGCGACCCTCGCGTCGAAGTGTTTCAATGTCAGGTGCTCCTGCATAACCCATTCCAGAGCGAAGCCCGCCGACAAGTTGATGTACAACTTCTGCAACTTTGCCTCGAAATACAACTTTGCCTTCGATTCCTTCTGGAACCAACTTATCTTCTGACAAAACATCATCTTGTAAGTAACGATCTTTTGAATATGACTTTTGATCACCACGAGATTGCATCGCGCCAAGTGAACCCATGCCACGATATGCCTTGTACTTAACTCCGTTGATTTCAATTAACTCGCCAGGTGCTTCTTCGCAACCTGCAAGTAGTGAACCAAGCATTACTGAGTTAGCACCGGCAACAATGGCTTTAACAATATCTCCAGAGTATGCAAGCCCACCATCTGCAATTAGTGGAATGCCAGCTTTGTTGCATGCCTTAGACGCTTCAAGAATTGCAGTGATCTGTGGAACGCCAACTCCTGCAACGATTCGAGTTGTACAGATAGATCCTGGACCTACACCAACTTTTACTGCGTCTGCCCCGGCGTTAATTAATGCCTGTGCACCTGCTCTGGTGGCAACGTTTCCACCAATAATTTCTGTAGATGGTGAGAATTTTTTAATTCGTGCGATGGAATCTAATACTGCGCGGTGATGACCATGTGCTGTATCTACAACGACTACGTCAACTCCAGCTTCGATTAACGCCTGAGCTCTTGCAAAACCATCATCTCCAACACCTACTGCAGCACCTGCTAGGCCCACGCCTTTAACTAACTTAACGTGAGTTACTTGGTCTTTGATTGGAAGATTACGGTGAATTATCCCGATACCGCCTGCTTTAGCCATTGCAATGGCCATCTGTGATTCGGTAACCGTATCCATGGCAGATGAAACAAGTGGAACGTCGATGGAGATGTTGCGAGTTAATTGTGTTGTAGTACTTACTTCTGATGGAACAACTTCGGATGCATCTGGAAGTAGAAGTACATCGTCGTAAGTCAGGCCCAGCATTGCGACTTTGTCGCTATCGCTCATGAGCCATCCCCAATCTGTGTGAAGGGGCAAGTCTAACCGGGCTTTAGAAGCCGACTGCACTCTCGATCTCTGCACATGCCACGCTCAAATCTTGGACAAAAGTGACCTCGCGGGCATCTTTTAGATTCCAGCCAGGTCCACCCAAGATGATGCGGGGAGTCGGGCGTATTGCTGGAATTTCACGGAAGAACTTTTCATCACCATTGTGTTTTAACTGAGCCCACAAAAATATCGCAGGTGGCGCAGAGCGTCGCACCATTGCATCGATAGCTTCTAACGGAGTTCGAGCCCCAAGGAAAAAGCTTTCAATCCCTCTTTCGGCAAGTGCTGCGGCCAGCGCGTGCAATGCAAGACAGTGGACCTCTTCACCAACTGCTGCCAATAAAACCGGCTGAGCATTTTTTGGCTTTTTTATCTCCGGGACACCCTCGCGCATGATGCTCTTTAAAAGCTCTGAAAGCATGTGCTCTATTTCAATTCCAGCACCTGTTCGTTCCCACTCATCTCCAACAATTACCAAAAGCGGCACAATGACTTCTGTCCACGAAGCAATTACGCCATTTTCGGCGATGTCTTTTCGAAGAACAGTTTCGATAAAACTCTTATCGAGAATTTTTGCAGCACGGTGAATTGCATCAACTAACTCTTCGCGGTGTTCAAAATTACTTACAAGTTTTGTAATCTTTACGGCGCCTTTGTGTGCCTTTGCTTGCTCGGCTGCATCAGAAGGAGAAACACCGATTGATATCAATCGACGCATCAGAGTAAGTTTTGCAAGATCGGCGGGACAGTAACGTCGATGGGATCCGGCTTCATGCAGAGTTGGTCCAAGGCCATAGCGGCGGTCCCACGTGCGAAGGGTGGCTGGTGCAACGCCTATGCGCCTTGCAACGGCAGCAACGGTTAACAGCTCTTCTTCCACGGGGTAATAGTGGCGTGAAGTGGCCTATCTCACCACCCGAAACGGTCATTTGAACAAGTTTTGAAGCGAAGATACTTGAACAACTTATGGCGCGGTTGTAGAGTGCAGCCATGGCCGAAACTTCACGCTTACCCCGTCCCGTTGCAGATGAATGGGAGTGGCAGTATCAGGGTGCTTGTAGAGATCTTCCATCAGAGATGTTTTTTCATCCAGATGGAGAGCGTGGCCCGCGCCGCAGAAATCGCGAAAACACTGCCAAGGCAGTTTGTGCATCGTGTCCAGTAATTGCCGCTTGTCGCGCGCATGCCCTTGCAGTTCAAGAGCCATATGGAATTTGGGGCGGACTTTCAGAAGATGATCGATTAGAGATTATCGGTAAGCCAATTGGAATTTCGCACGCGTCATAAAGAATCACGTCTTCTAGATTTCTTCCTCCTAAGAAGAGAAAAAGCCCCGCAGCAACTCCCCGCGGGGCTTATTTCTTGTAAAGATTTCTTTCAAGAATTACATACTGATTAGTGTTGATGTCCACCTGGGCCATGAGAATGTCCATGTCCGCCCGCTGCATCAGCTGCAGCTTGTTCGGCTGGCTTTTCATACACAACTGCTTCAGTAGTAATGAACATCGCAGCAATTGATGCGGCATTTGCAAGAGCAGAACGCGTTACCTTCACTGGATCAATTACGCCATCAGCAGCTAGGTCACCGTAAACATCGGTTGCAGCATTAAAGCCTTCGTTGTGCTTCATTGCACGAACCTTTGCAACTACAACGTAGCCCTCTAGCCCTGCATTTTCAGCGATCCATCGAAGTGGCTCATCGCAAGCTTTGCGAACTAAGCGAACTCCAACAGCCTTATCACCAGTAAATCCGAGATCACCTTCGAGTGAGTCAGCTGCGTGTACAAGTGCTGCGCCTCCTCCAACAACGATTCCCTCTTCCACTGCTGCTCGAGTTGCAGAGATTGCATCCTCAAGGCGGTGCTTCTTTTCGTTAAGTTCTACTTCGGTATGTGCGCCAACTTTAATGACACAAACTCCACCGGCTAACTTTGCAAGACGCTCTTGCAACTTCTCCTTATCCCAAGAAGAGTCACTAGTTTCAATCTCTTTGCGAAGTTCAGTCACACGAGCTGCAACCGCAGCCTTATCGCCTGCACCATCAACAATTGTTGTTGCATCTTTTGTTACAACAACGCGACGCGCTTTTCCTAGATCTTCAAGTGTTACGCCCTCTAGCTTCATTCCAAGCTCTGAAGAGATCACTTGACCACCTGTGAGAATTGCTAAATCTTGCAACATAGCTTTGCGACGATCACCAAAACCTGGAGCCTTAACAGCAACAGAGGTAAACACACCACGCATACGGTTAACCACCAAGGTAGAAAGTGCTTCTCCCTCAATGTCTTCAGCGATGATCAAAAGTGGCTTTGATGCCTGTGCAACCTTTTCAAGCAAAGGTAGAAGCTCTGCCAATGCTGAGATTTTGTTAGCTGAAATCAAAATGTAAGCATCTTCAAGGATTGCTTCCATGCGATCTTGGTCTGTAACAAAGTACGGTGAAATGTAGCCCTTGTCGAACTGCATACCTTCTGTGAAATCAAGATCCAATCCAGTTGTTGATGCCTCTTCGACTGTAATGACGCCATCTTTACCAACTCTGTCCATCGCTTCAGCAATTAACTCACCGATAGCACGATCTTGAGCTGAAATAGTTGCAACATCTGCAATCTGCGCTTTTCCATTTACAGGAGTTGCTTGTGACTTTAGTTTTTCAGAGACTGCAGCAACTGCTGCCTCAATACCCATTTTGATATCCATTGGCTGAGCACCAGCGGCAAGGTTGCGAAGACCCTCTTTCACCATTGCTTGAGCAAGAACAGTTGCAGTTGTTGTTCCATCTCCTGCAACATCGTTGGTCTTTGTCGCAACTTCTTTAACTAACTGTGCTCCCATGTTTTCAGCTGGATCGCTCAGTTCAATCTCTTTAGCAATTGTTACACCGTCATTTGTGATGATTGGTGCACCAAAGGATTTAGCAATAACAACATTGCGACCCTTTGGTCCAAGAGTTACTTTTACTGTGTCGGCAAGAATGTTGACGCCGCGCTCCATCGCACGACGAGCTTGCTCATCAAATTGAAGGGCTTTTCCCATTTACTTCTCGATTACAGCAAGAATGTCACGTGCTGACAAAACAATAAATTCGTCTCCGCCGTGCTTGATTTCAGTTCCGCCGTACTTGCTGTAAAGAATTACATCTCCAACTTTGACATCCATAGGTACGCGCACACCATCATCAAAACGACCTGGTCCAACTGCAATAACAGTTCCCTCTTGTGGCTTTTCTTTTGCGGTGTCTGGAATTACTAGTCCTGATGCAGTTGTGGTTTCTGCTTCATTTGCCTTAATCACAATGCGATCTTCTAGTGGCTTGATTGCCATGTGGTGACTCCTTCTCTAGTTCTTTCATCTATGAATTCTTGAATCCGTGGATTAAAGCCTCCGCAGATTCGAGGTTTCCTCATTCGACTGTCGAGTTAGCAGACTCGGGTCGAGAGTGCTAAAGCCAACTCTAGGCTGGGTTAAAGCCCGACACAAATTGAAAGCACTTTTACCTTGGCCCAATCCCCATAAGCCAGGAGGGCCGGCTTTAATGCAGGTTAATGCTGGTGACAGGCATGGATGAGTCGGCATCAAAGGCCCCGGCCGCTGGGGCTCGGCCCGCACTAACCAACAGCGAACCAAGGGCGGCAACCATTGCGCCGTTATCGGTACATAGAGCTGGGGACGGTATGCGAAGTTTGATTCCAACCTTTTCACAGCGTTGGACTGCCAACTCACGCAATCTTGAATTTGCAGCAACACCTCCAGCAATAACAAGTGAATCGATACCGGTTTCTTTACATGCAGCTAACGCCTTTAACAAAAGAACATCAACTACTGCTTCTTGAAAAGATGCAGCAACATCGCCCTTTGCATAATCTGGAGTTGATTCTAAGTATCGGGCAACAGCTGTCTTTAATCCTGAAAATGAAAAATCAAATGGTCTTATTTGCCAATCATTTGTAGTTGTTAAGCCACGTGGAAAATCAATTGCTGTTGCACTACCAGATTTTGCTAACGCATCAATTGCAGGTCCGCCTGGAAATCCAACTCCCATAATCCGCGCGATTTTATCGAACGCTTCGCCTGCAGCATCATCCATAGTCGCGCCCAATTTAGTTATAGAACCCGTAATGTCATCAACTTGAAGAAGTGATGAATGACCACCGCTGACAAGAAGTGCGATCGTTGGTTCTAAGGGATCGCTATGGGTTAAGTAATCAACGCTTATATGGGATGCTAAATGATTCACACCATAAAGTGGTCGACCAAGTCCCTGGGCCAAGCCACTTGCAGATGCGGTTCCAACAAGTAATGCTCCGATTAATCCTGGTCCGGCTGTTACTGCAACAGCATCGATATCTCTCAGTGAAACATTTGCTGCTTTAACTGCACGCTCGATACTAGGAAGGATTGCTTCTAAATGAGCACGAGCGGCGATCTCTGGAACCACACCACCAAAGCGTGCATGTTCATCAACACTTGATGCTATTTCATTTGCAAGCAATGTACGTCCGCGGACAATTCCTATTGCAGTTTCATCACATGATGTTTCAATTCCTAAGACTAATGGTTGCATCAGATGAACTCCTTTTGCATAACAAAAGCATCTTTTTTTGAACCATAGTAATTACTTCGTTTTGAAATTTGGGAATAACCCAAGTTTTCATACAGAGCGATTGCACCAGAATTGTCTGTAGCAACTTCTAACATAATTGCGCTAGATCCTTTTGATTGGCAATAACCCTCGATATCTGCAATTAATCTCTTTGCTATGCCCTGGCGTCTAAAACCATCGATGACAGTGACCGTTAATATATCGGCCACTGTATCTGGCCCTGGAGCAATGACTCCGGCATAGCCAACTATTTGATTATCACTAATGGCTAATTCAAAAAATCTAGTGGATGGAATGCCTGCAAACTCTTCTTTAAATTGAGCCGGACTCCATGGAGAGTATGGAAAGTACTCTTTATCAAGTACAACAAGAGTTGGAATATCAAGTGCAATGGGCTGGCGATAAGTAATCATGTGCGCTGCGCCGTTGGTATTGCATCAGGGCTTCGAAGATAGATTGGTTCTCTCACATTTTGCGTAGCACTGAGCTGTACTAGTTTTTCCATATCTGGATAAACATTGGTTATGTATGGGGCTACATCTTCTGGCTTATCAACAGCTGGGCCTTTAATTCGTACTCCATCTTTATAACTGGCCCAGTAGATTTGTTTGCGACGTGCATCGATAGCCACTGTGTAGTCATCTTTATTCAAATCATTAGTTGTGGAATCAATACGAATTGCGTCTAAAGAACAGACACCAATCCATGGAATGGAGCGCGCCAATGCAAAGGATTGTGCAAAGGTTATTCCCACTCGTAACCCGGTAAATGGACCTGGGCCCATACCAATTACAACCTGGTCAATAAGTTTGCTGCTCTTTAATGCTTGCGCGACTAATTGAGAAATTGCTTTCCCGTGATCGGTTGCTCCTTCATGAAATTCTTCAAAGACCACAACCCCGTTATCTACAACGCCAACAATTGTTCTAGAGGTTGCTGTATCTATTGCGAGTGAAATTGTCATAGTGAGAAATTACTCCAGCGAGGACCAATTGGCTTAATACTGACTTGCCTAACGTCATTGGTGCGATCAATAGTAATTTCAAGCCTGTCTGCCTGAAGGGCTGAATACTCAGGTGATGCCCATTCGATAATTGTTACTGATTTATCTGCGTCCGTTTCAAGATCTAGATCTTCAATTGCCAACGCTGGATTAGGACTATCTAATAAGCGATAAAGATCAACATGAACAATAGGAATCTGACCCCCATGCTTTCGCGCAATTACAAAAGTTGGAGAAGTGAGCTCCTCAATACCAAGGGCTGCACCTATGCCTTGAGCTAAAAGTGTTTTGCCCGCTCCCAATGGACCGACTAACAGAATTTGATCTCCAGGTTTGCACTGCGTGCCAATCTGTTTTCCAAGATCAAACATTTCTTCAGCAGTTGCCACTTGTTGCATGGTTACAGGGTAATACAAGAAGGGCCCCCGATTTCTCGAGGGCCCTTCTTTGCTTGTAATTGCTTACAAGTAATGACTTACTTTTGGTAGAACTTCAGTAGCGGAACAGAGAATTCGCGGTCAAAGACCACTCCTTCAACCTTGTCCACTGCCTTAGTTACTGCTGCATTGCTTGGAACTGATCCAGTCTTTGCAGATGCGGCTGCAAGGTTGGCAACCAACATAAACTGATCAGTTGTGAATTGGCAATGACCTGTTCCATTTGGCCAATCTTTGCGAGTTGTATCTGGAGTACCTAGAGCTGTGAACTTAGTCCACTTCTCTGGAGTTGTTACCCATAGAGGTAGGAACTTCTTTGAGTTCTTAGCATTCTTATCAGCTAACCACTGTGAGTTTCCTGCAGGTGTAATCATGTCTGCAGTACCAGTCAATGTAATTGTTGGGACCTTTGCAAGACCCTTGTGCTTGATATTTGCTTGGAACTTAGCCAACGAAGCTGCAGGAGCAGTAACGCGAGGTGCAAGTGGTGTTGAAAGAATACCTAGCAATGCATCAATTGCTGCATTTCCACTAAGTGCAACGTTATAACTTGCACGATCATCTGCTACGCGAGCTGCATAATCTGTCTTGGTGTTGTCATAGAACGCTCCACCTGCACGAATTTCTAGGTCGTGCGATGCGAAGATTCCAAGACCGGCTGCATAACCAGCGTTTTCAGCCATGGCTAGAGCTGGTGCTAAAGCAAGTGCAAAAGCAAACTCTGTTCCAGGGAATGAAATTGCATCAAAGTTTTGACTCTGCAGTGGGATACCAGCCATTAAGCCCACTAGAACAAGTGCGCTACGAGCTGGAATCGCTTTAACAGCAGCAGGCATTGTTGATGTTGCCGGCCATGTCTTTGCGCTATCTGTCTCCATAATGTTTGCGCCGATGCTGCGAAGAACAGCGGCAACCTTGCCTAAGTTCAATGCTGCTTGACCCACACCCGCAGCCCCTGGTGCATAACCGCTCACTGTGATGCTTGGATCAAAGAAAGTCTTAAGTCCCCAAAGAAGGTCTTGAGCCATAACCATTTCGGCTTCAACACTTCCAGCTGCAGTACATACAGGTGCTGCTGCTTTAATGAGCTTTGGATACTTTTCAGCAAGTGCCTGTGTTACGAAGCCACCAAATGATGCGCCCCATGCAATAACAGACTTTGTTTTCTCAGTTGCACTGTTTTTAACCCAAGCAATTAGTTCAACGTTAGCTTGGATAGCTTTTTCAGTGCCCCAACCTTGCTCTGGATAACTTGAACCAGCTACTGCATAACCCATTGACATCAACTTTTCCATTACTTCAACTGATGGTCCAGCTTCTGCTTTCATATCAACGATGTAAGGAGTTGTGCCACCGGCAGGTGAAATACCTGCTGGCAGATTTGTTGCGTAACGGTAGCCATGGGACCAAACAAAAACGGTGCCGTTGTAATTAATTGGCTCACGTAGTTCTACGTTAGAGCCATCTGCGGTTTTTCCAACACAGTGGTTGTAAAGATCACCAGAGGTTGCATTTACCTCATATTCACAGACTGTAGTGGCCTGTGCAGCTGTTGGTATTGAGACCAACATAGCCGCAAGTAGTGATGCTGCAGTTGCGAAAACTGCAAGACGTGACTTATTCATTAATTGGCTCCTCATTTGTTTGTAGGCAATCCGTCTTTAGGAAGCTTTGGACGAGCTGAAGTTATAACTTTAACTGCACCTGATCCTGAGTCTGTTGTGTAAATGGTGCGCTTTCCATCAATTGGAAGCAATGCGCCAGTTGCACTGTACTTACCGATCCAGTAGCCGTTGTAACCAACATGGCTAGAGTTTGAGTAGTTAAGAGGTGTAAATCCTGCGTGAGCAAAAGTTGAACCCTTTGCCTTGATCGCAGCGATTAGGCCCTTGCGAGTTGGGTTTGTTCCAGCAGCACGAAGAGCTTGAACAGTCAGCATCGCTGAGTTCATTCCCTGAATAACTGTTAGGTCAAATGTTGAACCCGGAACATACTTAGCATAAATCTTCTTGAATTCTGCTACGTACTCATCTGTTGGATCCTGTGGGTCTGGTGCAAAGTTAAATCCAATTGCTCCATTTAGAATTGCTAATGGAACTTTTCCTGCAATCAGGGTATTTGAATCTCCACCCACTGATCCAAGCATCCATCCATTTGTTGGGCGGTATGCAAGTGCTGCTGCTGTGCCTAGCAATGCAGCAGTTGTAGAGGTTGTTGCAAAGATGATTGCAAGATCAATGTTTGCTGGCTTTAGAGTATTTGTGATCCAACCCTGAGCATCTGCAGCTGTGTCTTTTCCAGCTGGGAACTTAATTGTCTTTTCGAAGGTTAGACCGGCTTGTGTAAATCCTGCTGCCGCATCGATACCAAAGTCATCGTCTTGAACAATAAGTGCGATCTTCTTGTTAGCTAGATTGTCTTTGATGTACTTGGCCATGATTTTGGCTTCCATACGGTAAGAAGGCAATACAGCAAAAGTTGTCTTGTACTTTGCAGGATCTGCAAAGGCGCTAAATCCCGTGTTGACGAAAAGATCTGGAATTCCACGACCACTTAGGTTTGTTGAGCGAAGTGCTGCTAAGTGATTTGCTGTTCCAAGGGCTCCAACAATTGCGAAGACCTTATCTTTTAGAATCAATTGGTTAGTTTGTGCTACGGCTGATGTTGGAAGGTAAGCATCATCTTTTGAAATCAACTTGATGCTGCGACCGTAGACTCCACCGTTTGCGTTGACATGCTTGAAGTATGCATCCATAGCTCCAGGGACTTTTCCGTACACAGCAGCCGCTCTTCCAGAGAGTGGTGAAGTGATTCCTAACTTGATCTCTTTTGCAGTTACGCCAACTTCAGCTGCTTGAGCTGGTAGGGCGCTTGCAAACAGACCTGTGAGAGCAAGCAGTGCAGAAGCAAGAATTGCGCGCTTCCTAGTGGTGTTACCCATCATGTTTTCCTCCATAGTGTGTTTGTTTGAGCTGTGATTAGAACTGACCTTTAAACGTGCGTTAAAACTCATTTGTGTGATTTCCCTTTGTGAAGAAGGTGGCGCAGATTCTCTCCCGGACCGTTTGGGGTAACTAAGACTGCAAAGACTAGTAGAATACTTATGAGTAACCCAGGCAAAGTTGAACTTATTCTTAATGTATCCCCGACCCGATGGGAAATAGCGTCGGCGATTTCTGGGATGGCCACCAATATCACGGAGCCAAATATCACACCTTTTAGGCTCGACACGCCAGCAATGACAGCCCCTGTAACTACGGAAAGTGAAAGAGCTAGCGGAAATGCGCTTGGGGAGGCTGTACTAATTGTCATTACCAGCAAAGCCCCAGAAAGACCGGCCAGGGCCGAGCTTAAGGCGAAGGCCACGATTTTGAGGCGTTGTGGGTTCGAGCCAGATAGAGCAATTGCAGTTTCATTACTTCCAATTCCGCGCCATGTTCGACCGTATCGTGATGACAATAAATTAGAAAGCAAGAAGAAAACAATCAGAGCCGCTAACGCTGCGATCCAGTAAAACCATTTGTATTGGGTAAAACTTTCTCCTAATTGTTGCGGTGGCATACCAATATCAAAATAGAGACCTTGTTCTCCACCCAAAATTGGAAACTGGTTTGCAAGTGATGGAAGTCCAACGGCAAGCGCGAGAGTTGTTCCAGCAAGATATGGACCAGACAAACGAGCTGCAGCGATTCCTAAAAGACCACCGAAAATTCCAGAGATCAGTGCGGCAAGAATGAATCCTGCCCAAAATGGAATACCAAATTCAACTGAAGCAAGAGCAGCAACATATCCACCCACGGCCATAAGTGCGCCGTGTCCAAGTGAAATCTGTCCAGAGTAGCCAGTTAAAAGAACGATTGATCCAATTGCAATTGCATAGATTGCAATGCTTGCTCCTTGATATACGCGAAGTTCATCAACGCGATCACCCAATAAAAGCAGCGCCCATCCTAAAAGGATGAATAAGCTGAGACGAGTCTTTAGTTTCTTAGGCATTTCGGCTCCGTTTACCAGAGATTATTCCAGATGGTCTAACAAGAAGAATGATGATCAAGAAAACAAATGCCGACAAGAAAACTAATGTCGAACCAACATAGTTTGCAATAAATGTGACTCCTAATCCAAGAATCAAACCACCGACAACAGCTCCCAACATACTTTCAAGTCCCCCGATTACTGCGGCTGCAAATCCTAAGACGAGAAGAATGTCTAAAGAGTTTGGAGAAAGGAGTGAATTTGGTGTTGCAAGAACGCCAGCAATCGCTCCGCACGCTCCAGCAATTGCCCAACCAACTGTTCGCGTTAGGTCAACTCTTACTCCAGATAATCGTGCGATCTCGGGTGAAAAAGCAGATGCCTTTAAAGAAAGACCAAGAGTTGTGCGTTGGAATATAAATGTAAGGATCATTAAAACTACAAATACAATCAATAGAACTAGAGCATCATATGTTGAGAATGGAAGAACATCTGAGCCAATTTTAATTCCATCTGTAGAGGCTGGAGCTGGTATTGACTTGACTTCAACACCCCAAATATAACCAACAGCGCTTCTTATAATTCCTAGCAATCCAAGGGTTGCAACAACTGGTGCGATCGCCCTAATTGGTCCAGATGTAACACGTTTAAACAACGTGCGCATAAAGAAGAAATCTACAAATGCACCCAGTATCGCACCTGAAAGAACTGCACACAGTAGCGCAAGCCAAAAATTCCCAGTTCGCAACGCAACTTCATATGCGATGTATGTTGAAAAAACTGCTTGTCCAGCTTGGGCAAAATTAATAACCCGAGTAGAACGCCAGACAAGAACTAAAGAAATAGACATCAAACTGTAAATTGCTCCAGTTGAAAGTCCAATAAGAATTGTATTAATTAGTTTTAACATCTTAGAACCCCAAATACGCAGCACGAATGGCTGGGTCAGCAATGAGATCTGCTGCAGGACCAATTGCAGCGATACTTCCAAGGTTTAAAACAACTCCGATATCGGCGATTTTTAGTGCTCCCATTGCATTTTGTTCTACAAGTAAAACCGTCACACTTGAGGAGTTAACAACATCTCTAATTGTTTGAAATATCTGTTCAACAACAAGTGGAGCTAATCCAAGTGAAGGTTCATCGAGAAGCAATAACTCTGGCTTTGACATGAGTGATCTTCCGATTGCAAGCATCTGTCTTTCACCGCCAGATAAAGTATCTGCGCGTTGCTTTAATCTTTCACCTAACCGTGGAAATAATTCCAGAACATACTTTTTTGTAGCTTCTGCTTCTTTCTTGCTCCCGCGCCACAAAGCTCCAAGCTCCAAATTTTCTTCAACTGTTAACTCTGGAATTACTGATTTTCCTTCAGAAACATGACTAACACCGTTTCGAACATGCTTTTCTGCTTTTCCCTTTAGCAAGTTGTGGTCACCCCAACTGGCTTTTCCTGATGTAGCTGGATTTAAACCAGATAAAGTTCGAAGCAAGGTGGACTTCCCAGCGCCATTTGCACCAATAACTGCAGTCAACCTTCTCTTTTCAACAATAAATGACAAATTATTGATTGCTCTGATTGCTCCATGATCGACAGTTAAATTCCTAATGACAAGGCTCATTTAGCACCAGTCCCAAGGTAGGCAGCGATAACACCTGGATCACGTCGAACAACATCTGGAGTTCCACTTGAAATTACTTCACCAAAATTTAAAACATAGATGCGATCGCATACGGACATAACTACATCCATGTGGTGTTCCACGATCAATACAGACATTGTGGATGTCAGGTTTCGAATGAGGTTATTCATCCATTCGATGTCGCGTGGACCGAGTCCACCTGCTGGCTCATCGAGCATTAAAACCTTTGGCTCAGAGACTAAAGCTCTGGCAATAGCAATCCGTTTGGTGTCTGGATATGAAAGTGTGTCGGTTCTACGGTGCATCAGAGTTGTTCCAAAAACTCTTTCAAGGGCAGTAATTGATCGATTTCGGAGTTCGGCTTCATCGCGACCATCAAATCCAAGTGCTGCCGAGATTAGACCTGCTTTAGCAAATTTTTGTGCGCCGATCATTACGTTCTCTAGGACTGTCAGTTCTGGAAATAAACCAACTCCTTGGAGAGTTCTTGCAATTCCTAAATCAGCTAACTCATATGGTTTTGGCCATGAGCGCTTATGGCCATCTAGTTCGAGTGTGCCTGCATCTGGCTCAACCAATCCACAAATTGAATTAAATAGTGTGGTCTTGCCTGCACCATTTGGACCGATGACTCCGACAACTTCGCCATGGTTTAACTGCAAATGCACGTCATTGAGTGCGCGCAAACCACCAAAGGATATTGAAACGCCTTTGGCATGTAGCAGTGGTGAATTAGTAGACATGAGGTGCGTAGATTCTAGGCACACGAGGCCCAATTCGTGTAACTATCTCGTAATTTATGCTCGAGGATGCCGCTCCCCAGTCATCTGCTGTGTACTCCCCACGTGATCCATCTCCAAAAATAATCACCCAATCCCCAGATTTAGCAGAACTGTCAGGACCTAAATCAACAACGAATTGATCCATAGAAACTCGACCGACAATTGGCGCCTTACGACCATTTACAAATACACCTGCGTTAAGTGCAATTCGAGGAATGCCATCTGCATAACCCATCGCCACGACTCCCAGCTTGGTCGCATTTTTTGTTACGTGGACAGCGCCATAACCAACTTCAGAACCTGCTGGAACGTTCTTAACAAGATGAAGTTTTGCACGTACTTGCATCACAGGTTTTAATGAAAGTTTATTGCTATCGCCAAGTGATTTAACATCTGGTGATAGGCCATACATTGCGATTCCAGTTCGAACAAAATCGAATTTAGCATCTGGATTCATTAATGTTGCAGCAGAATTTGATAAGTGTTTGAACTTAGGTTTGATGCCAACTGATTCAAGTTGGCTAACCATCTTCTCAAATCGATCCAACTGCTGGCTATTTTGTTTCTCCAATGGCTCATCGGCTCGAGCAAAGTGGGAAAAAATTCCAACAATATCTACCCTTGAAAAATCAGAGGTCAGAAATTCTTCCCATTCATCTAGAAAGCCACCTCGACTCATACCTGTATCAACCTCAATATGTATGCGAGGCATTTGAGTTAATTGTGAAACCTGTGCCAGCTTTGAAACTTGATTGAATGCTTTTAGGTCTGCAATAGCAACATCGATGTTTAGTTCCATGGCAGAATGAAAATCAGAACCAGGTGATACCAGCCAAGCCAGAACCGGAATCTTGATCCCGTTTTTTCGCAAAGTAATCGCTTCTTCTAGTAATGCAACACCAAGCCAATCTGCACCGGCGGTTTCTGCAGCTTTGGCTACTTCAACTAATCCATGTCCATAAGCATCGGCTTTAACAACTGCCAACAGATTAGTTTTACTCTTCTCTTTTAAAAATTTTATGTTTTCACTTAATCGTGAAAGATCAATCCGTGCTTCAGCGCGGTTTTCAAACATGGATGAACTCTAGTGCAACTGGCTTTTTGAAGGAACATACCTATCTATAGCAATTACTGCCACCAATAGCGCGCTACCAATAAAAATACCGCCCAGTAAGTCACTAAACCAGTGAGTACGACGTATAAGTGAAACTATGCAGACAGTCAGACTGATAGTTATAACTCCGGCACTTGCCAATCTTCCTTGATATCTATCAACTTTTGCATAGCGATAAATAATGTAGGCCAAAATTCCCCATGAAAGAACTGCATTTGATGCATGGCCACTAGGAAAAGACATTCCACCTGCATGAAGTAAGTCAAAGCCATCACGTGGCTTTGTGCGCCCCAACATCAACTTAAAAGTTCCAACAACTAAATTGAGTAGAACCACTGACAAAACGGCCAAATTAAGTGGGCGCCAAGTTTTAAATTTATAGGCGATAAATGATGCGGCAATTAAAAGTAACGTTGCAGTCAAACTTCGAAGTCCAAGGTCATCTAAGCGCCTAAGAATAAAACCCTGCACCCCTTCAAACTCAGGCTGAGGTTGACTGGCTATCTCTTCATCGTAGGCAACCAGTGGACCATTAATAATGACTTGATGAGTTACAAGCAAGAAACCAAAAAATAGAAGTAACGACCAACGAAAAGCTCGAAACATTTGCTTTCTACGAATTGCAGCTTTAACCAACATTATTCAACCGTTACGGACTTTGCCAGATTTCTAGGTTGATCCACGTCGTTGCCTCGTGTCACAGCCATTTCGTATGCAAAAACTTGTAAAGGTACTGTTGCAAGTATTGGCTGAAAGATTGGGCGCGCAGTTGGAATGGTAATCACATGCTCTGCCCCTTCAACTACAACGCCCTCTTCTGCAATAACAATTACCCGTGCGCCACGTGCTTTGACCTCTTGAATATTGCTGAGCATTTTTTCATCCAAGGCGTGCTCCTTGCCTGCAGGCAAAATTGCAATGACTGGAGTGCCTTGATCGATCAATGCAATTGGTCCATGCTTTAGTTCACCGCCAGCAAATCCTTCTGCATGAATGTAGGCCAACTCCTTTAATTTCAACGCACCTTCTAATGCAATTGGATATCCAATATTTCTTCCTAAGAATAAAACAGTATCGTTTTTAGCAAATTTACGTGTTAACTCTCGTAATGGTTCAACAGTTTCTAAAATTTGTTCAATCTTTCCTGGTAGTTCTAGAAGCTCGTTATAAATCTCGTGCACCTGATTATCTGAAAGTGAGCCATTGGCTTGGGCTAAATGCAATCCAATTAAGTAGACAGCGATTATTTGGGTAAGTAAGGCTTTAGTTGAAGCAACTGCTATCTCTGGTCCAGCATGGGTGTATAAAACTGCATCAGATTCTCGAGGAATTGTTGAACTATTTGTATTGCAAATAGAGAGCACTCTGGCACCGGCTGCTTTTGCATGTCTTACAGCCATTAACGTATCCATGGTTTCACCTGATTGTGAGATGGCAATAACCAGAGTCGTTGAATCGATTATTGGATCTCGATATCTAAACTCACTAGCAATCTCAACATCGACTGGAATTTTTGCCCACTTTTCGATCGCATACTTTGCAACTAAGCCTGCATGGTAGGCAGTTCCACATGCGATAACCGTGATTTTCTTAAGTGACTGAATCTCTTGTTTACTCATATGAAGCTCATCAAGAAGTATCTGATTGTTATCACTAAGGCGTCCAATTAAAGTATCTGCAACTGCCTTTGGTTGTTCAAAAATTTCCTTCAACATAAAGTGTGCAAAGCCACCTTTTTCTGCAGCCGTTGCATCCCACGAGATTTCATAAGTTTTAGGTGTGACCGTTTTTCCATTTAAATCTGTAATGACAACCGAAGTTGGAGTCATGGTGACAATTTCATCTTGACCTAGTTCGATTGCTTGTTTTGTGTATTCAATAAAGGCAGCAACATCCGAAGCCATAAAGTTTTCGCCCTTGCCAACCCCAACAACTAATGGGGAGTTGCGTCGAACGCCAACAATTTCATCGGGATTATCAGCATGTATCGCCAAAAGAGTAAAGGATCCCCGAAGAACTTTTACCGCATCTCGCATGGCCTTCGTTAAATCGCCATTGTGTTCTTTACGTAAGTCACTGAGCAAATGCGCAACTGACTCTGTGTCGGTCTGCGATGAAAACTTATGGCCTTTTGCTTCCAATGCAATCCGAAGTTGTGTGTAATTTTCAATGATGCCATTATGAATTACTGCCAGCTTTCCTTCATTGTCTAAATGAGGATGTGCGTTTTGATCTGTGGGTCCACCATGTGTTGCCCATCGCGTATGCCCAATGCCTGAGTGCACAGATGGCAAAGAGGAATCAAGTGCGCTTTCAAGGTTGGAAAGTTTCCCAGCTTTTTTCTCAACAAAAAGTTTGTTGGGTGTTCCAAGTGCTAGTCCGGCTGAATCGTATCCACGATATTCCAAACGCCGTAGGCCCGCAATTAATGGAACCGATGCAGACTGCGGTCCTGTGTAACCCACAATTCCGCACATATTAGGAACTCCTAGTTCTGCCCTTTAAATCTAGCTTTAGTTCAAAGTGAGATTTCAATTAAGAAAGTTCACTCTTCACCAGATCAGCAAGCTGTGATGCTATCTCTTGAGCAAGGCTATCACTGGAAGCTTCCACCATGACTCTTACTAGTGGCTCAGTCCCTGATGCTCTCAATAAAACTCGACCAGAATCTCCCATCCGTTCCTCTGCGTTCTTCACGGCTTGAGCGATTGCTTGTGATTGGTCCAATTTATTCTTGTCAACGTTTTTTACATTTATCAAAACTTGTGGGAAACGAACCATTGTGGCACTCAACTCTTGAAGTGTTTTTCCGGTTCTCACTACTTCTTGCATTAACTGAAGGGCGGTTAATAGCCCATCGCCAGTGTTAGCAAGGTTGCGCATAATCACATGGCCTGACTGCTCTCCACCTAGTACATAATCATTTGCAATCATGTTTTCAAGTACATAACGATCGCCAACTGCAGTAGTTACAACTTTGATCTGAGAATCATTCATGGAATGCATAAAACCTAAATTACTCATTACGGTTCCAACAACTGTGTCTGCCTTTAGCAGGCCTCTTTCTTTAAAACTTCTAGCCAAAATCGTCAAGATGTGATCACCGTCGATTTCATTACCAGCTGCATCAATGGCCAAACAACGGTCGGCATCACCATCATGTGCCACACCAAGGTCGGCTCCCTCTTTTATAACAGCTGATCTCAGCTGATGAAGATAGGTCGAACCACAATCTTCATTGATGTTCCAGCCATCGGGTGAATTAAAAATTGCAACAACTTCTGCTCCGGCTTGGCGATAAGCCTGCGGAGCTACGAAAGAAGAGGCACCGTTTGCGCAATCTACGACGATTTTTAATCCTTTAAGTGGTGTATCAACTGATGAAAGTAGATGCGTGAGATATCGCTGCGCAGCTGTTTCGTCATTAAAAACTCGACCTACATTGCGTCCTGTTGGTCGTTCCCAATCTTCACCCATACGGGCTTCAATACGCGCCTCAATTGCATCGTCTAATTTTCCTCCACCGCGGGCAAAGAGTTTGATCCCATTATCTGGCATCGCATTATGTGAAGCAGAGATCATGATTCCTAGATCTGCTTTGGATTCAGCAACTAGGTAAGCGATTGCAGGGGTTGGTAGCACTCCAACGCGATAAACATTAACGCCAGCACTTGTTAGTCCTGCAACAATTGCTGCTTCTAGAAATTCTCCAGATGCACGAGAATCTTGACCAACAATTGCTGTTGGTTGATGATCTTTATTTGATGAACTTTCAACAAGGATATGTGCAGCGGCAACAGAGACAT